>JBCAWZ010000016.1:0-52837 GCA_038534315.1 Pseudomonadota bacterium
TCCATTAATGTCATGGTCTCTCTCGTCAAATTACAAGGCATGGTCTCATCCATTGCAGCCTCTCGTGACACCGTTGCGACACCACGGCTTTATTAACAATTGCGCCAAGCTCGCTTTTAGACCTCACTGCCCCCGCAGGAGAGACGATATCGACCAGCGATCCGCGCTGCTTAAGCGCGTTGATTACCCTTCGGCGGGCGGTTTCGGATGTTGGCTTTGCGAGCAAAAGCAGACGTTAGACACGACACTTAAGTCGTTCTGCACCGGTTTCTCAGCGCCGACTTGTGGCTGTTATAAGAAACCCAAGGTTTTCTGCTCGGAGTTCGCGAGCCCAGGTAGCGCTTCACTCAATTCACTCAATGTTAATCCGAACCATTGACCCAGCGTCGCGGCGTATTGCTCAACAGATACTGTTGGAATGAGCCGGCCGCGCCCAGAGTCCCAATCATGTCCGAGCTCGGATGGGGGGATCGTTCCAAATACTTTTTTTCCATCGACGGCGCCGCCGACAACAAAGTGATGGCTGCCCCAGCCGTGATCTGTGCCGTCGCCATTTACCGCAAGAGTCCGACCAAACTCAGACGTCGTGAACAGCGTGACATTCTCACTCTCTCCGAGCTCAATCATTGCGGCATGGAATGCCGCGATCGACTCAGCGATATCAAGCTGTTTTTCCTGCATCGTTGCCGCTTGATCGGAATGCGAGTCGAAGCGCGACTTATTTGTATAAAAGATTTGACGTCTGACCCCTGTCGCGCCGCGCACGGCGATAATCCGCGCGACCATTTCGAGCTGCTGCCCAAGCGAAGAGTTTGGGAAGGTTGTCGAGAGTGCAACTGAGTCCTCAAGCACAGTCGATAAATCTGCTCCCTTGTCGATAGAGCTCTCTACAGCCTCGTATAGGTCCTGTTCGTAATATCCTGCCTGCCGCCCCCCTGCTGCGCGCAAATGCTGTTCGAATATGGATGTCAAATCTTTCGACCCGAAGAGTTTTCGCCGAGTGACGGCGTCAATTTGCTGAACGCCCTTTGGTGAAACCTGGAACTTTCGGCTACGCTCCCCGACCAAAAAGGGACCACCCCCTGCAAGAGAAATCGAGGTGAATGACTCGTTCGCATTAGCACCTGCGCGGATCGGATAGTCGGCGATAAGCCCTCCCCACCCGAGGCGTGCACCTTCTGGTTCAGCAGTCATCCAAACGGAGGTTTGATCATTGTGAGAAAAGAGTTTTGGGGGACGCGGAGCGGTCTTGTTCTGATATTGAGTCCGGTTCATCGGGCGAATTAGAGGTCCAACATTCCCGACGATTGCGGCCTGTCCCTGCTGAACCAGATTATGCAGCGGTGCCATCGAGCTTGCCATCGCAAAGGCGCGACCGCCAAACTCCGCATTGTTTTCGAGATCCAAGGGGAGCAGCGCGTCTCTTAGTCGATCATTCCCGAACGGCGCCCCATTATAATTGTTCAGCAAAGAGTGTCGAACCTGCGCATAGGACGCGTATGATGCACTATCGACCGGCAGAATCGTGTCGTGGCAGTCAAGTCCGCCATTGAAATTGACACAGACCAAAGCTTTGTAGCCCGATACATCAGCCGCATGCGCGGTCATATTCAGCAATCCACCACGCATGGTAGACATTGCCGCGAGGCTCGCACCTGTGCCGAGAAGAAATTTGCGGCGAGACGGAATAAGAACTGTCTTCGTCATTTTTGCACCATAAATTCGGGAGAGGCGATGAACCAAAGCAAAGCGGTTTTTACGCGTTCGGAGCGACTTTGCGGCTCATTTTCCGATCCAATTTCCAGCGGGGTCGTCTCGATGGCTGCTTTGATGCGAGACCGCGTATCGTCCTGTAAAACGCCATTGGTCAAAAGGCGGTCGAAGTGATTGATCAACTGGTCGGGATCATGAGCCATACCGGTAAGGCCTGAATAGTCAGGGTTGTAACCATCGGTACGAGACGTTCTTTCAATTTGATCGTACATCAGATCAAAATAACCCACCATTGATGATTCAAACGTGATTTGCATCTCTGGATTGACGAGATTTTGCGCCGCGCTCGGATATCCCGACGCTACGTAGCCGGGTCGATAAAAGTTGAATACAGATGGCGAGTGAAACGCCTGCTGGCTGAGATTGCCTGTCTGGTCTGCGTTTCGCATGGAAGAATTGCTGCGCGGAGCGTTTTCGATTGGGACAAGATTTCGGGCCCAGTGCGCAAACCGAATGACCGGCTCTCTAATTTTTCCGAAAGCTGGATCATTTGCGCGGCTCACATCACGGGCTTCCACGTCCAGCAAGATCGCTGCCCAAATGGCTTGTAAGTCTCCGCGCTGTCCGCTTCCAAAAGCGGTTCCACCCGGCCCTGTAAATGAACCAGTCTCAAATACGCCTGCGACGCGTTCAACATATTCGGGAGATGGATTGGCTGTGACAAATCGCTGGATCAGCTGCTTAGAAATAAATGGCGGCGTATTGTCGTGATTGAACAAAACATCCAATGCGAGCCGAATGCTCTCCTCTCCGCCCGTGCCGGCGAGAATTGTCGTGCCGAGGAATGATTTTTCTTCCATCGAATGGAAGTCATCATACATCTTCAAAGGCTTGGTCTTATAGCCGTCCTCAGCCGAGGCTAAAACTTGAAACCGGCTGCCTTGCCAACTTAGCCCCGTGAATACCTTAGCCAATCCAGTGATGTCTTCATTGTCGTAGAGTTCTATGAGTTCACCGCCACCGCCCAGCCTGGGTTCGCCATTTTTCTGTAATTCGACGGTGCCTACCGTGAACAATTGCATGATTTCACGAGCGTAATTCTCATCCGGCATACGGCCGGTTTCTGGGTTGGCTTTTTCGTTTCTGAAATAAGTCAGGTATCGGCCCATCGCATATGAATAGGTCACAGCTTCGAGCAGGTCTCGGTAATTGCCGAACGCATGTTCCTGCAAAATATCCATATAATCTGGAACTGACTGCGGCGCGAGTTTGCCGATCGCCCGCGGTTCGGCCGAGATGACCATAATCTGCGACAGCGCGAAGACGGCGCGCTGACGGAGTTGGTCGTCGCCGAAAACAGCAGATTCCCAAAAACTATCAAAGTGGAGGCCGTTAATGTTGTCGTATCCATCGACCCCAGGCGCGTACCGCGAGAGGACGCGGTCGAGGTGAGAAACAATCGGTTTGGAGTATTCTTCCTGAATCCAGGTTTCGTAGCCTTTCTCTTGCAGCGATCGAATACTGGCATCTGTGGTGCCGAAACTAGCCTGCGTGAGAAAGCGCGACGCCTCTTTCGCAGTAGGCGCGGGCGCTGTCTGGCTCGTGCCGCCACCTGACCCAGAAGATCCGCCAGGCAATGCTTGCGTCACGTTTTCACCTTCCCCGCCTGAACATGCTGAGACAAACAGAATGGAACTGAAAAACAGACTTCGGAATAACGCGTTCGTTTCCATAGTCATCCCCATCACACTTGGACGAACCTGACCGTCCGATAATTCATCGCATTAAAAGGAAGGTCTGACGAAAACGTCTCTGCTGGGGGCAAAATTTTATGCGAATTTTGACGATCGCACTTATGATCTTCAAGGTTTTTTTAGGAGCCTTTTTGCAGTCCGATTGCAGCCGAAAAATCGGCAACAAAGGGGAAGTGTCAAAGGAAAACCCAATATTGTATTTGTGCGGGTCGTACGAGTTCTACGGGCTCTGATTTTAATCGGTTTTTGCTCGACCGCCGTCATCGAAAATCGGTGCTCCAAGTATCGATTGGGGTTCCTTTGACAGTACCCTTTCAATCCCTGTGAAAAACGCTCGATTGCGGGGAACCGTGCTCAGTAAGTTCTCTCGTTCTGGACACCCGTTTAGTTAAATCAGGCACCCCTAACGCTTATGTCTGTTATTAGGGAGTTTCTGTCGGACGGCTCACGTCCCCTCTCGTAATTTCTAACACAAACACTGAGCACCCTCTTCCGCGCCGTTCGCCGCACGCAAACACCACGCCGACACGTGTCCTGCCCAAGTCTGCACCCGGTCCTGTCCGGGCACGGCCATAGCCAGAGCGCCCGCGGCTCTCTATAGCTTGGCGAAAGCAAAGGGAGTGTGGGCAATGCATGTGATTGGCGCCGGTGTTGGCAGAACGGGTACAAATTCGCTGCGTCTGGCCTTGAACCAGCTCGGTCTTGGACCGTGCCATCACATGGATGAAGTGATCGAAAACCAGGCACAACAGGTTCCGCTCTGGCAAGCGGCGGCAATCGGCGAGGCAGACTGGCCGGTCGTTTATGAGGGGTATCAGAGCGCCGTGGATTGGCCGACGGCGCGCTTCTTTCGCGAGCTTCAGGTCGCCTATCCGACGGCCAAATTTGTGCTCACGACGCGGTCGGCTGAAAGCTGGGTCAGCAGCTTTTCTCAAACCATCTACAAAGTCCTGAGCAAACGGTCTGCTGCGCCGGAGCAAGCGCAGCCCTGGCTCGATATGTGCGTCGCCATTATCGAACAAACCGGGTTTTATGACGGCATGGATGAGGCGCAGCTCGCACAGGCGTTTGAGGCGCACAATCGCGCGGTGCAAGCGGCGATCCCCGCGGACCAGCTTTTGATCTATGAAGCGCGAGAGGGGTGGGAACCACTGTGTGCGTTTTTGGATGTGCCGGTTCCAGCCACGCCCTTTCCCAAAACAAATAACCGCACAGAGTTTTTCGATCTGATCCCGTGGGAGGTCTGAGTCCTGCGCATGGGGGCATGAGGACTTGGGGGCATGGGCGCATGGGCGCAGGGAGCTGCAAATGCCCCCGTCTTGGGCGTCTCATGCCATGCCCCGCCCCATTGGGCGCTTCTCTGTTCACATCTCGGTGTAGGGCCCTTCCCTTTTTCGGCGCACACGGTCACACTTGCTGTTATGGTTGAACGGTCCAATCTTGATCCTATTGCTGAAGCGCAAGCGCGCGTGCGGCTGCGCTATGCCAAGACCAAGCCGGTGGCGCCGGGTCCGCCAACGCTGGGGCGGCTGAGCAAGAAAATTACGCGCAAAGCCCTGCCCGAAAAGGCGGCGGGGCTGACCCGGCTGCAAACCCAATGGTCCGATATTGTCGGCGATCAATTGAGCCGGCTTTGCTATCCGGAGAAGATTGGCCGCGCGCCGGGCGGGCGGCAACTGACGCTGCGCGTCGTGCCGGCGGGGGCCGGATTGGTTCAACATCAAAGCGAAATGATCCGCCAGCGCGTCTCGGTTGCGGCGGGCGGCGACATTGTTCGGATAAAGCTTACCCAGGGGGCTCTGCCTGGATCCCCGGGCCGGACCCGGGTGGCGCGGACTGGAGACCCGACACGCGCGGATCTGACTCCAGAGGAATACCAAGAGCTGCGCAATCAGTGCGCGAATATTGAGAATGCCAAGCTCCGCGCCGCAATTGTCGCCCTTGGTGTTGCTATGCTAACCCATCCGGAGGATTAGGCGGGCTCTATCCTCGTTAACCTATTGGAAACCCTCCCCCGCCAGTCTGATTAACAGAAGGTTTAACTGTCATGTTTGGTATCAATCGCCGGTCGCTCTTGTCCGCTCTTATGGTTGCGTCTCTGGCCGCATGTGGCTCAGGCGGCGACGAACCGGCTGAGCAAATCAGCCAGGATGATGAGGTCGCCGCTGAGATCGGCCAGGACATGGTGCTGGGCGATCCCGACGCGCCGATCACGCTGGTCGAGTATGCGTCCTGGACTTGTGGTGCGTGCTGGCAATTCCACAATGATGTCATGCCGATGCTCGAAGAGGAGTATATTGAGACTGGCAAAGTGCGTTTGGTGTTTCGTGAATTTCCGACCGCGCCGGTGAATGTCAGCCTGGCCGGATTTGTGATGGCGCGGTGCCGCGGTGCCGATCAGTATTTTGAGGTCATTGATGAGCTGTTCGATCGCCAGTCCGCGATCTTGGCTCTGGTCCGCAATGGCGGCGCTGTGCGCGACGCCTTGGTGCAGATTGGGCTCAATCAGGGGCTTGCCGATGAGGCGGCGTTTGATGCCTGCCTGGCGGATGAAGCGCACCGTCGCAACATCGCAACGGCGGTCGGGCGCGGCGAGGCACAAGGCGTGAATTCGACCCCAACTGTGTTCATGAATGGTGTGAGATTGCCCGGATCGAACTGGCGGGTCGCCGACGGGATGCGGGTTGTGTTGGATGAAGCGCTCGCCGAAATTGAAGGTACTGGCGCTGCGCTTGACGCGGCAGAAGGTCTTGGTGAAACGGCTGAATCAGCTGACACGGGGTCGAGTGAGTAAGCCTTTAAAGGAGCCCAAATGCACATCACAGAGCTGCGCATTGCTGGCTTCAAATCCTTTGTTGATCCGGAGACGGTGCCGATTGAGCCTGGGCTGACCGGCATTGTGGGTCCGAATGGCTGCGGCAAGTCGAACTTGCTGGAAGCGCTGCGTTGGGCGATGGGGGCGACCTCTGCGCGGGCGATGCGCGGCGGTGAGATGGATGATTTGATCTTTAATGGCGCGGCGGGGCGTCCGGCACGCGAGCTCGCCGAGGTCACGCTGGTGCTGGACAATGCGGCCCGGCAGGCGCCGGCGGAGTTTAATCAGTCGGATAGTTTGGAGATTATCCGCCGTTTGAAACGCGGTGCGGGCTCAACTTACAAGCTGAATGGCCGTACGGTTCGCGCGAAGGATGTGCAGCTGGTTTTTGCGGATGCCTCGACAGGTGCAAATTCTCCGTCGCTCGTCCGCCAAGGCCAAATTAACGAGCTGATCGCCTCTAAACCCCAGAATAGAAGGCGGATTTTGGAAGAGGCGGCAGGCGTCTCCGGCCTGAGCGCACGACGTCACGAGGCCGAATTAAAGCTAAAAGCCGCTGAACTAAATCTAACCAGCCTCTCGGACTTAACTGCAGAGATTGAACGACAGCTCGAAAGCTTGAAACGCCAGGCACGCAAAGCAAGTAAGTACCGATCGCTCAGTCAAGAACTCCAAGCTGTTGAGGCCTTTCTTCTACATCTGAAATGGGATGCGGCCCGAGAAGCGTTCGAAGCTGCCTCACTCGCGCTTCGGGCTGCAGAGCATGATGTTCAATCAAGCACGCGACAGGCAGCGGTGCTTGAAACACAGCAGCTAAAACTGTCTGAGCAGACTGCTCCGCTCAAATCTGAAGAAAGCACGGCTTCCGCCAAGGTCGGGCAAATGCGGATCGAGCTAGCACGTGTTGAAACTGAACGAGAAGGCGCTCTCGAAAGACTGGCAAATTTGCGCGACGACAGCGCTCGACTGAGTGATGAAATATCCAATCAGAAAGAGCAGAAGGTCGATGCGGAGACGCAATTGATTGAAACCAAGAGCAGGCTGGCGGTGCTCCCTTCTTTCGAAGATAATGAAAATACAGAATTGGCGCGACTCGCAGAAGACAAATTGTCATCTGCACGGCAAGTATTGGCGACTGCACAGTCCGCAGCGGATACCTCTGCTCAACACCTGGCGAATGACCTTGCCAGGCGAAAAGCCGCCGGAGCCCAGCTTAGTTCACTTCAACAAAGGCGGGCGCAACTCAATTCTGAATTGGATCGTTATACCGAAGAGCTCAAGGGGCTTCAAGAACACCAATCGGACGAACGATTTCTCGCTGCTCTTGCGGATGAAACAGATGCCCGTATAGGGCTGGAAAAAGCGCGGCAAACCTTTGCTAGTGCTGAGGAAAATCTAGAAGCGCGTCGCTCTGCGCGGGCGAGTTTAAAAGGTCCTTTTGAGTCACTTCGAGATGAAATGAGTGCGATCCAGTCGGAGACAGCGGGACTAGAAAGGCTGCTCCGCAAAGCAGACCTCGGCCGCGCTCAACCAGTGATGAGCCAAATGAAAATCGCCGTCGGATACGAGAAGGCGGTTGGCGCAGTGATTGGTGACGACCTCGCTGCGTCTTCCGACCCTTCAGCGGAGTTATACTGGGCGGGCGCGGGAGCGCCAGATCAGTTGCTTCCGATCGGTTGTGATCAACTGTCCAAATTCGTGGAAGCGCCGGCTGTGCTTGAAGCGCGCCTAACTCAGTGCGGCGTTTGTCTCCCGCAGCATGGCGCAGAATTGGCGTCTTTGCTACGCCCCGGACAACGGCTTGTTTCGCAAGAAGGTCATCTTTGGCGGTGGGATGGATTTACAAAAACACCTGATGCTCCAAGCTCAGCAGCAGAACGGCTGGAACAGCAGACACGGCTCGAGGTTAATCAGAAACGGTTGAGCACGCTTGAGATTGAGTTTGAGGTAGCAAAAACAGCATTCAACCACGCCGAGCAGGCAGCTTCGGATGCAGAAGTCGGTCTTAAGGGCGAACAGGCGGAGTTGAATCGGGCCTCTGAACGAGCGCTTCGATCGGCCAATTTGCTTGCTAAACTGCGAGCGGATCAAGAATCGCTCTCGTCGCGTATCGAAACCCACACGAAACAGATCCAACACCTGGAGGCAGATACCGAGCAGCTAGACGTCATGATTCGAGACGCGACCCAGCATCATGACGCGAGCTCCAACCAGGAGCTGGAAACCGCAGCGGAGGTTGCGCAAATCGAATTGCAACGTGCGCGCGCAGCGGAAACAGAAGCGCGCGGAGAACTGGCGGACCTGACCCGAAATCGAGCGCAGGCACTTGCGCGACGAAAAGCCGTGGAAGAGGATTTGGACCGCTGGACCCGTCTTGTCCAAAAGACATCGGACAGACTTAAAGGGCTCGAAACCCAATTTGAAGCTCGCCAAAAAGCCGTAGAGACTGCCGAACGGCAGCCCGCAGATTTAGAACTGCGTCACGCAGCGATTATGACCAAATTGGAAACGGCAGAGAAGGAGAGGCGGACAGCAACAGACGCGCTTGCCGAGATGGAAAAACAGGTTCGAGACGCCGAGCGGTCTTTGCGCAACGCTAACTCTGCCGCGATGAATGCACGCGAACGGTTTGCGGAGCAGAAAGCAATCCGCGACTCCTCGGATCGGTTGATCGCAGATTTGACAGAACGTAGCACGGCTCAGTTCCAGAGTGCGCCTCATGGCCTGCTGCAGATAAGCGCCCGGAATATAGAACCAGATACCCTAAGAGGTATGACTCTGCAGGACGCGGAAAGCCGCATCACGGAAATTCGGTTCGAGCGTGAACGCCTTGGTGGTGTGAATATGGAGGCCGAGTCTGAAGCGGTCGCGCTCGAAGAACGCCTCAACACCCAGGAACTCGAGCAAGCCGATTTATCGGAAGCAATCGACAAATTGCGCCAAGGAATTGCAGAGCTGAACTCAGAGGCGCGACAGAGGCTTGTCGAAGCCTTTGAGGCGGTCAATGGACACTTCAAGTCCCTGTTCAAGACATTGTTTCGAGGCGGAGAGGCGGAGTTGCGTCTTGTTGACGCAGAAGATCCACTCGACGCTGGACTCGAGATCTTCGCGCAACCACCCGGAAAACGCCTCGGCACACTCTCACTGATGTCCGGCGGAGAGCAGGCCCTAACGGCCGCGGCGTTGATTTTTGCGGTCTTTCTTTCCCGACCAGCGCCAATTTGCGTGCTAGATGAAGTAGATGCACCGCTGGATGATGCGAACGTGGATCGGTTCTGTCGACTGTTGAAAGAAATGCGGCAACGCACGAATACACGATTTGTCGTCATCACTCATAATCCGGTTACGATGAGTCGTATGGATAGACTGTTCGGTGTTACAATGAGGGAACAAGGGGTATCGAAGCTTGTTTCAGTCGACTTGAATGCTGCAGAAGCGCTGGTCGCCGCCGAATAAATCCGTAGGGTGCGACGCAATGCCCGAACTTGATAAAACGCCTCTTAGCGATCGCATTTCCGATGCACGATCTGCTTATGAAATGCGGAATCCGAAACCATCAAAAACTCCCGACGACAGCGCAGGATCAGCCGGCGCGCTAGCTCTGAGGTATGGAGCGGAATTCGGCGCCAGCGTATTTGTTGGCATCATGATCGGACTTTTGATTGATAATGTCTTCAACACCAAGCCTTGGGGTTTGCTAATCATGATGGGGTTTGGTCTTGCGGCGGGAACTCTCGGTGTTATACGCGCCTACAAAGAGTTGACGAAGGCCACCAATCCGGCCAATAGCAGCGCCGAACCTGATCCAGGGCCGAACGAGTAAGAACGGGTATGAACTTCTTCCTTCACAACGTCGCCGATCCGATGAAGCAGTTCGAAGTCCAGAAATGGCTCGAACTCCCCCCTCTATTTGGATACGACGTGTCTTTCACAAATGCGGCGGGGTTCATGTCCCTCGGCGTCGTTCTGATCATCGCTTTGTTCGGTTATGCTGCTTCGCGTGGAGAGCTCATTCCCAATCGTATCCAATCCATTGGTGAGATTGGATATGGCTTTGTCGCGAGCATGATCAGAAGCACCGCAGGCGAAGAAGGGCTCCGCTTCTTTCCTTTCGTGTTCACGCTCTTCTTTTTCATCTTGTTTGCGAACCTAATCGGCATGTCGCCTTACGCGTTCACAACAACCAGCCACATTGTCGTCACCGGATTATTGTCGCTTCTCGTAATCGCTATCGTCATAATCTACGGTCTTTGGAAGAACGGCCTGAAGTTTTTTGGGCTTTTTGCCCCATCACTCGGAGACATGCCCTTACTCGGCAAGGTCGTTGTCTACGCGATCCTGATCCCGATTGAAGTGATTTCCTTTATCGCTCGACCCTTGACATTATCGCTGCGTCTGTTCGCGAACATGCTTGCAGGTCACATCTTGCTGAAACTATTCGCTGGTTTCGCAATTACAGGCATTACAGCAGGCGGCATCGGCTTTGTCGTCGCGCCGCTGGCCTTTGGGATGGGTATCGCGCTCAACGCTCTCGAATTCCTGGTTGCAGGTTTACAGGCTTATGTATTTGCCATCCTCACATGCGTCTATTTGAACGACGCGCTCCACCCGTCACACTAATTCGATCACTCGGCCACAATTGAGCTAAAGACAAAACTTGACGCACCCTTCCGAAACCGCTTCACGAGGGCGCAAATTGAAACATCTGACTTCCCAAAGGAGAATTTCATGGAAGGCGATATTACACTTGGACTTAAATACGTTGGTGCAGGCTTGGCAACACTCGGCATGATCGGTGCTGCTATCGGTGTGGGCAATATCTTCGGATCATTCCTCGATGCGGCCATGCGAAATCCATCGGCGGCGCCTCAGCAAACGGGTAACTTGTTCATCGGTATGGCACTTTCGGAAGCCCTGGGCATCCTATCGTTCCTCGTTGCGATTCTGATCCTCTTCGTGGTCTGATAAGACATCTTTTGAAGCTTACGAAGTGTTGGTCCCGGACGAAAGGCGCGTGACATGATCGCGATTTTCCTTGCTGCAGAAACAGCGAAAGGTGTGGAATCTGTGTTCCCACCTTTCGACCCGTGGCATTTTCCTTCGCAGATTTTTTGGTTAACAGTCCTGTTCGGCGCGTTGTACTTTGTGTTGTCACGCTTCGTTCTCCCAAAACTCGGTGGAGTGTTGGAGAAGCGGCAAAATACAATAGCGGATAATTTGGATGAGGCCGCAAGATTGAACGACCAAGCGATCGACGCACAAAAAGCGGTCGAATCTTCAATTGCTGAAGCACGAGCAGAAGCGCGTGACACAGCGGCAAAAGCGCGTTCAAAAATCGATTCGGAGCTTCGGGCGGAGACCGCTAAAGCCGATGCTGAACTCGACAAGAAGCTTGAAGCAGCGGAGGCGCAAATCGCGGCACGCCGTGCCGAGATTCTAAACAATGTCGAAGCGATTGCGACCGATGCTGCAGAGGCGTTAATCGAGAAATTCGATGGGTCGGCCTCAACATCAGACGTTAAAAAGGCGGTGGGCAGCGCCCTCGCTGGAGGTTCGAAATGAGAATCGCCACCTTCTCCGCAACGGGCGTACTTTTGTCGCCCGCGGCATTTGCTGCCGGAGATTCCAAATTAGCGTGGTACGCGGATCCAACTACAAATGCCGCGTTTGCGGCGCTCGTGGTGTTTTTGTTCATCGTTTGGCGCCTCGGTGGTTTCAACTTGATCTTCAGTGCTTTGGATAAACGCGCTCAGGACATCCGCGATCAGATAGACGAAGCAAAGCAGCTTCGCGAGGAAGCAACTCGGCTGATGGCAGAAGCAGAGCAAAAAGCCAAAGAGGCTGATCAAGCTGCTGACGAGATCGTTCGGCGCGCCAAGGCGGACGCAGACGCACTTATGGCGGAAGCTCGATCGGACTTAGAGGCGAAAGTTGCGCGCCGCGAGGCGCAGGCTGAACAAAGGATTGCGCGTGCCGAACAAGAAGCAATGACAGACGTCAAACGCGCGGCCGCAGATGCGGCAACAAATGCTGTTCGTGGTCTATTGAGCGAAGGCGGCCATCAATCAAAATCTTTTGATACCGCGCTTGCAGAAGTGAAAGCGAAACTATCCTAGCGCAAATCGTTACTGTTTTTGTGTGTTCGCTTCTCCCGCCCAAAGACGGCCACCATCAACCAATTCGGCGCGAGGCGTTCGATCCGAGGATGGCGGGCAATCACGCTCTCCATCCATCGTTTTCCCCACAATGAGTTACGTCCGAGCAGTACCACCCCAACAATTGCTATGGGTAGACCGATGGGTAGGAAAGGGGTGATGAGTCCAAGCGGGATCGCAATAACGATGAGTGCCAGCCCGATCAGCGCAAATGTCTGCCGCACAACCGTTCTAACACCGGAACCGATAGCAGTGTAAGACGCGCCCGGAACCGCTTTCTCCACGTTCCTATCATTCATATTGTGCGATCCGTCGGCCATTGTTTCAAGATATGGGTTTAGCGCCCCATCCGTCTAGTCACTCCTGATCAAATTGGTGCAATGTGTCAGCAAAAGGACACGCCTCTCAACTAACGTGCCAATAACTGATTTCTCTCAAAAAATGTTATTCGGCAGCAATCGCAGTTTCAGGAATGGGACGCCATCTGAGCTGCGGCTTTCGCGCCGCCAGCGTTTCATCAAGTCGCCGCAGCGGCGCGTGTTGCGGACAAAGCTTCAGAGTCTCGTCTCCCTGCGCCGCACGTTCCGCAATCTGGAGCAATGCATCACAAAACCGGTCGAGCTCGGCTTTGCTTTCCGTCTCAGTCGGTTCAATCAGCATGGCCCCAGAGACAACAAGCGGGAAATACATCGTCATTGGGTGGTAACCCTCGTCAATAATCGCTTTCGCGATATCGATCGTGCCGATGCCAGGCGCGACGAACTTATCCGAGAACAGAGCTTCGTGCATGCAGTATCCCTCAAAGGCGGGGGTCATCACGTCGCTCAGCCGCGCTTGAACATAATTCGCATTGAGGACCGCATCTTCGCTCACTTGTTTTAAGCCGTCAGCGCCATGGCTCAGCATATAGGACAAGGCCCGTACGAACATCCCAAATTGGCCATGAAAAGCGGTCATTCTGCCAAAGGCCTGGTCGCTCGCACCCTGCTCTTCCTCGACCAGGTGATAGGTCTCGCCGTCCTTCTCGACGCGCGGAACCGGCGCGAAAGGCGCCAACGCTTCCGATAGCACAGTGGGGCCAGACCCGGGGCCACCACCACCATGTGGCGTCGAGAACGTCTTGTGTAGGTTGATGTGCATCGCGTCGATCCCGAGATCGCCCGGTCGAACACGTCCGACAATCGCATTGAAATTCGCACCGTCACAATAGAAGTAACCGCCGGCAGCGTGGATCAGCTTCGCAATCTCGATAATGTCGGTTTCAAACAAGCCGCATGTGTTCGGATTGGTCAGCATGATGCCGGCAATATCGTCACGACCGTCGAGACGGTTTCGGAGATCGTCCATATCCACGCGACCAATCTCATTCGCGGGAATCTCTTCAACCTTGAACCCGCATTGGATCGCGGTCGCCGGATTTGTGCCATGGGCGGATTCTGGAACCAGTACGCAACGCCGCTGATTAAGCTCGCCGCGTGCTTCCAAAGCGCGGCGGATCGCCAACATGCCGCACAACTCACCATGTGCGCCCGCTTTCGGGCTCATCGCAACAGCCGGCATTCCGGTCAGCGTTTTCAGCCAGCCCGCCAATTCGTCCATAAGCGCCAGAGCGCCCTGGACCGTCGCTTGAGGTTGCATGGGATGAAGGCTGGCAAACCCGGGCAAGCGCGCCAATTTCTCATTCAGGCGCGGATTGTGTTTCATGGTGCAAGACCCGAGTGGGAACACCCCGAGATCGATGGCGTAGTTTCTCTGGCTCAGACGCACATAGTGGCGCACGGCTTGAGGTTCAGACAAACCGGGCAAACTCGGAGACAATGTCCGTTCCATGCCACGTAGCCTGCGGCTCCGCAGTTTCGGTTCCGGAAGATCGACGCCGGTTCGGTCCGGGGACCCAACTTCGAAAATCAAACCTTCATCCTGAAGCAATCCGCGCGAACCGGACGACGTCGCACTTGTATCTGTCATTGAACTTGCCTGTCGTGTGGGTCTTCCAATTGCGTGCATCGTCATTGAATGACCTCCTCAAGTGCGGCTGCGTAGGCGCGAATGTCTTCCGCGGTGTTGCATTCTGTTGCTGTTGTCAGGATGACATTTCTGAACTCTGGTCCAGGGAAGAAACGGCTGGCACGAATACCGCCCATAATGCCGCGCTCCAACAAACCGCTGAGCACATCTTCTGCCGGCTTCGATGTCCGATAGGCGAATTCATTGAAGAAGCCCGGAGTAAGCACTTCTACGCCAGACAGGGCTTCCAGCTCATCGGCCAGATCACACGCGGCTTCGTGGTTGAGCAGAGCAAGGCGTTGTAAGCCCGCCGTGCCAAGCAAACTCATATGTGACGAAAACGCCAAAGTGCAGAGACCGGAATTCGTGCAGATATTGGATGTGGCTTTGTCCCGGCGAATATGCTGCTCACGAGTCGACAGGGTCAACACAAAGCCTCGCTCTCCATTCGCATCGACCGTCTCCCCACATAATCGGCCTGGCATTTGCCGTGTTAGCTTCTCGGTACACGCAAATAGGCCGACATAGGGTCCACCAAAGCTAAGCGCATTGCCGATGGACTGTCCTTCTCCGACAGCAATATCAGCGCCCATTTCCCCAGGCGGCTTAATCAACCCAAGCGATACTGCCTCCGTGAACACGCTGACCATCAAGGCTTTGTGCGCGTGCGCGGCCTCTGACACTTCGGTGAGATCCGTAATCGTCCCAAACACATTCGGTGACTGCGCAATTAAGCAGGCGGTTTGGTTGTCGACAAAGTCCTTGAGCGCCACCTCATCATCAATCGCCGGCGGCAGTTGTATCACTTCGATCCCCTGCGCCTCACACAGCAACCGCGTCGATGCAGCGTAATGGGGATGCAAGCCGCCTGAGCAAATGACTTTCGAGCGGCGAGTCGCTCGACACGCCATGAGTGCGGCTTCAGCACACCCTGTCGACCCGTCATACATACTCGCATTCGCGACAGCCATTCCTGTCAGTTCGGCAACTTGCGTTTGGAATTCAAACAAGGTTTGAAGCGTCCCCTGAGCGATTTCCGGCTGATAGGGTGTGTAGGTTGTCAGGAATTCCGAGCGCTGAATGATCATGTCCACAGAGGCTGGAATATGGTGGCGATACGCGCCACCTCCGACAAAGAATGGGATGTCCTCGGCATTCGTATTGCGTGCCGCGAGTGTCTTCAGATGTCGCTCGACCGCCAACTCACTTTGAAACGGCGGCAGGTCTGCGATGACGCCTTCCACGCGCGCTGTTTCGGGGACATCAGCGAAAAAGTCTTCTACAGAATTGGCACCAATCGTCGACAACATCGACTTTCGATCGGCATCCGAAAGGGGCAAATAGCGCATATTCGTTTTCCTAAATTGTTCCGATCAAAGTGAGTCTAGAAACGCCTTGTAAGCGTCTGCATCCATCAAGCCGTCGAGCTGGCCAGGCTCTGTTACAGTCAACCGCACAAACCAGCCGTCACCTTCTGGGTCTTCATTGACGCGCTCCGGCGCTTCTTCCAATCCAGCATTGCTCTCAACCACAGTGCCGGTCACAGGTGCGTAGACGTCGGATGCTGCCTTCACACTCTCGACCACGGCCATATCGCTATCTTGGTCAAAGTCTGTCCCCTGCTCAGGCAAGTCGACAAACACAACGTCTCCAAGTTGCTCCGCGGCATAAGCGGTGATCCCAATCGTCGCTGTTTTTCCGTCAACGGAAACCCACTCGTGCTCTTTGGTATAGTAGATCGTCATGAAGCCTCTCAGCGTTTGTAATTGGGTGGGACAAAAGGAAGTTTGGTAATTTCAGCAGCGCGCGTTTTGCCGCGCTGCAACAGTTCGACTTGCGTGCCGGGCTCGGCATGATCCAGATCAACATAACCCATCGCGACGGGGCGCTCGACGCTGGGACCGAAGCCACCCGATGTGATTTCACCAATCGCCGTGTCGCCAAGGGTGATAATGGTCCCCTCTCGGGCGGGCGCACGCTCAAGTGGTTGAATGCCTACCCGTTTCCGTTCCGGTCCCGAAGACAGTTTTTTGAGGATTATACTCGCACCGGGAAAGTCTGCTTTTTCCCGACGATTTTTTTGAATCACCCAAGCCAGATCTGCTGTCACTGGATCGATATCCGGATTGAGATCATGCCCATAAAGACAGAGCCCCGCTTCGAGGCGAAGGCTATCGCGGGCACCAAGCCCAATTGGCTTGACGCGCTCGTCCTCTAACAACGATTGCGCGAACTGGGCTGCCGCGTCTGCGAAAATGAGAATCTCAAATCCGTCTTCGCCGGTATAACCCAGCCGAGAAACACCGCATCGAACCTCATTCCAATACATCCGCCGGGACTGCATAAATGTTAGATCTTCACACCCCGGGAAGAAATCCTTCAAGACATCCACAGCTTGCGGGCCTTGTAGTGCAATCAAGGCACGATCATCGGCACGGGTGAGGTGCGTTGTCTCGCTCAGCACGTCTTTAAAAAGGCGCCAGTCGTCGTGTTTCATCGCCCCATTGACGACGATGTAGAGCGTGCCCTGCAATTCCTCGACTTCCGGACGCGTGATGATCAAATCATCGAGTATGCCACCAGCTGAATTCAGCAGGACCGTCAACCTTGCCTGCCCCGGTTTGAGGCCGGCAATGTTACTCGGGACGAGCTTTTCGATCTCTGACGCGATCGCATGATGGGCTGCATCGCCGGTCAGCGTCGTGTCTCGCAGTGTCAAAAAGCAAGGTCCCATATGGCTCACATCGAACAAGCCTGCGTGTTGACGCGTCCAAAGATGTTCTGCCTTCACACCTTCGAACTGTACCGGCATGTCGTAGCCAGCAAACGGCACCATTCGAGCTCCGCTTTTCAAATGCAAAGCATGCAACGGCGTCGTCAGCAGCTTCTCTGTATCTGCACTGATCGTCATTCTGGCGCCTTTGCTCGGGCGAATCCCACGCTTGTAAAAACGTGAAGACCGCGCCCCCGCTGTCTTGGCGCCTGAGAGATTCCGCGAAACACGTGTTTCGCTTGCTCCTTCGGCGAGGCAACCACCTAAAAGGTCTGCCTCTTTCCAGCGTGTTGCACTTGTCCCGGTCCGTGGGCCTGAGCGTTTCCGGGGCGGTTGCGCCTTCGGCGTCGATCGGAGATCGAACTCTCCCGGGACAAGTTTTGTTGAGTCGTGAGTTAGGTCGAATTCCGGTATCAGGCAAGTCAGTGCTACAACCAAACCCGTTCAGGCCGGATTTAGCGCCCGATCAGCTCGGACTTTGAGCGGTGCTCGGTCACTTGCTAGGCACGTAGCCGCCCGCCCGCAAAAGCTAACGCTTATTCTCACCCATAAAGCCGAACAAATGTCCTGCGACTTTCCGCATTTGAATTTCTTCAGAGCCCTCTGTGATTCGGTAACGTCGGTGATGGCGATAAATATGCTCGAACGGTTTGTGCCGCGAGTATCCGATACCGCCATGCACTTGCATCGCGCGATCGGAAGCATCGCAACAAAGCCGGTTTGCGCGGTAGTTGCACATCGACACTTTGTCAGAGAGCCGAACAGCCACTTCCGGCTTGGTCATTTGATCCATTTCCCAAGCCGTCTTGAAAATCAATAAGCGCAGCATTTCGGCTTCAGATGCCAACTCGACCAGCGGAAACTGAATCGCCTGGTTGACGGCGAGCGGTTTGCCGAACGGCTTACGGGCACGCGAATAGTCAACGCTTTCATTGATGCAATATATCGCGGCGCCGCAGGAACTCGCCGCTTGGCGAATTCTGTTCTCGTGCACAAAATGTTGCGCCAATGCCAGCCCTCCCTCCGGTGGACCGAA
Source organism: Pseudomonadota bacterium (assembly GCA_038534315.1). Lineage (GTDB taxonomy): Bacteria > Pseudomonadota > Alphaproteobacteria > Caulobacterales > Hyphomonadaceae > Henriciella. The sequence continues at coordinate 18,254 of JBCAWZ010000016.1, forward strand.
AACCGCTTCTTCCGGCACCCAAACATTCGTCAATGAGACCCGGGGGTGGTCGGTCGGCATATTGAACGTCCAAAGATACTCTTCGATTTTCACACCTGGATCGTCCGCCGGCACCAGCAGACATGTGATTCCGCGCGCCGCACCGTCGTCGCCGCTCGTTCGACAAAAACACATCATGTGCGACGCCACATGCATGCCCGTCGTCCACATTTTTTCACCATTGATGAGCCAACCGGCCTGGCCATCGCGCTCCTGCTTAACCGCCCGCGTTTCCATATGCGTGGCGTCGGAACCGTGATCGGGTTCGGTTAAGCCAAACGTCGCGCGGAACTTTCCATCCAATGCGTCCTGAATGAGGTGCTTCTGCTCCGGACGGGCAAAGTCCCGCAGCATCAATATTTGTGGAAAGTTGGCGACGATCGAGTGCTCGTTTTGCAGATCATTGTGGAGCCCAAGGCCTTTCTTCGCCAAATGCTCCCGAATGATGGCCATGGCGAGATTGGAACCGTCTTGCCCGCCATACTCCTTTGGTAATGCAAATCGGAAGTGACCCGCTTTGTCGGCGATATGACGCGCTTGTCTGAGCAAGTCCTCCCACTCCGGACGCGGCAGTCCGCCATTCTCGAAATCCGTCCGCGCCCACTCACGTCTGTGGTCGAAGAAACGGATATTATCGTCCTTCTGCTCGAGCGGTTTGATTTCCGCCTCGATGAAGGCATCCAATTCAAGCAAATAATCTGCAACATCTTGCGGTATCGAAAAGTCCATGACGCTCCTCCAAGCTCCTTGGAATTAGGATACGTTGCATCTGGCGCCCTTCAATCCAGGTCGTTGGGTCAAGCACGTCGAATATACGAAATCATCTCCCAGCAAAAAAATGTACGCTGAATAATTGACTTATCATTCAGGAGTTATATGTTCGGACAAAGAGAGCCAAAAATGGCCTCAGCACGATACGCGCAAAACGATTGAAAAGGTTTTCTCCCATGATCCGCACTATGATTGCTGCATGTGCAGCATTTGGCTTCGCAGGCACCGCTATGGCCGGAACAGCTTTTACGGCAACGCTCGCAACGCCAATGACTGAAACAGAAGAGTTCATCGCAGCCAAATCGATTTGGGTTTGTGCAGACGCAACATGCGAAGCTGAACTGAAGCGTAAATCCGCGACTGTTCGCACCTGCAAACAAGTTGCGAAAGAAGTTGGAACGCTCGCCGAGTTTAAGAGCGAGAATGGCGCACTGTCAGACGAAGATCTCGCAGAGTGTAACGAAGTCGCAAAATCCTAAGCAAATTATTCATCTCACTCTTCCCCAGCCGCGTTGCAAAACGCGGCTTTTTTTTGCCTGCATGTCGAGGTTCGCGCTACAAAACTTGTCAACGACGATGAAGAGGAAACGTACATGTCGATAAACGCGCTCAGAACGCCCGACGCCAATTTCGAAAATCTACCCGGCTTCGATTATCCCGCGCACTATGTGGATAAGCTCGATGGATATACCGGATTGCGTGTCCACTATATTGATACAAAACCGGGCTCGGATGCCCCCGTCTTCCTATGTCTTCATGGCCAACCAACATGGTCTTTCTTGTATCGCAAAATGATTCCGGTCTTTGATGCTGCCGGCGGACGTGTGATTTGTCCTGATTGGCTGGGGTTCGGTAAATCAGACAAACCAGTTGATCAGTCAGTCTATAGTTTTGACTTCCATCGCAACATGATGCTGGCCTTTATTGCACATCTTGATCTGCGAAACATCACGCTTGTCTGTCAGGATTGGGGGGGCATTCTTGGATTGACCCTTCCGATGGACATGCCTGAACGCTTCGACCGCCTCCTGGTCATGAACACAGCCATACCGGTTGGCGAATCTCCAGGCGAGGGTTTCGACAATTGGCGCGCGTTTAACCGCAGCCAACCAGACTTGGACATTGCCTCCCTCATGCAGCGGGCTGTCTCCAATTTGTCAGACGCGGACGCGGCGGCTTATGCGGCGCCCTACCCGGACGCATCATACAAAGCGGGCGTTCGCCAGTTCCCAGAACTGGTCATGACGGCACCCGATATGCCCGGCGTGGACACCGCGAAACGGGCCGCGACATGGTGGTCAGAAAGCTGGTCGGGGGAAACCTTCATGGCGATTGGCATGCAAGACCCTGTTCTTGGTGAGACGCAGATGTTGGCGCTCAAGGAAACGATCAAGAATTGCCCCGACCCAATGCGGATTTCAGACGCCGGCCACTTCGTCCAAGAGTCGGGCGAAGACATCGCAAAGCTACAAGCCTGGTCGAAATGAAACAAAAAAAGCCCGGTCTCGTTGACCGGGCTTTTCTAAGTTGTCGTTCGTAACGACGATTTACTCGACGATGATCACAACTTCCGAGCGGCGGTTAAGCGGCTCGCGCACACCATCACGTGTGCTCACAGCAAGTTCGTTCTCGCCGCGACCATCTGTATTGATCAGACCTTCTGACAGACCGCGATCCATCAATGCCGTCTTCACAATGTCAGCACGACGTGCTGACAGCCTTTGGTTATAGGCCGATGCGCCCGAAGAGTCTGTGTGACCAACAATTGAGACACTACCCGCGGCGCAATCTTCGCGCGCATTGATGTTCGCAATGGCCTGATCGATCACAGCAGCCGCCTGGCTGGTCAAATCGGAACTATCCCACTCAAAGTAAACCACGAATTCCTGGTTCTCATTCGAACAAGGAGCCACTTCCTCAAGCTGCTGCTGAACCGGTGGTGGCGGCGGAGGCGGTGGTGGAGGCGGTGGTGGAGGCGGAGGCGGTGGTGGTGGTGGCGGTGGCGGTGGCGGTGCTGGAGCCGCCGGCGCACCAAATGACCAACGCACACCAAGCGTCGCCGTGTGGTCTTCATAATTCGTTTCGTAATCCGACTGAGTGCCGAAAGCGGTGCCCTCAAACTCAAAATCAGTCGTACCGAAATATTTGTAGCCCAAATCTAACGTGATTTGCTCAGTGATCGCATAGCCGATGCCCAAAAGGCCTTGAACAGCAAATGCGGTGTCAGAATCGGAAAAGCCGTTATTCGGGATCCCTGCACCATCCACCACATTGTAGGCTGTGATATCTGCATTTGCGAGACCTATGCCGGCACCGATGTATGGCTGCAGCGGGCTACCCGCATTGAAATCATAGTAGCCATTCAACATCAGGTCCCAGATCTGAAGTTCGCCGTCTGGTGCGGATGTAACGCCTGATCCGGACACATCACCGGCTGTCGCGCGCGTGACATCCAGGTCGCCATCGCGATACCCAAGTGTGGTATCCAAACGAAACCCGTCTTCAAATGCGTAGCCTAAACCACCTTGAAAATTAAACGGGCCGTCCGGGGTTGTATCGCCAGACAGATTGAAATCGTTTGCCGTGATCGCTTCGTGCTCGACAGTTCCGTCAAAGACGGCACCGATATCAGCTCGGGTATACCAGCCATCTGCATGTGCGACGAAGCCGGACGTGGCAATCGCTATACCTGCAGAGGCACATAATAGAGTCTTTCTCATCCTCTTCCCCTTTTGTTACACCGCCCTGACACCAACGCCAAACGGCACATTTGTTCCGAGTGCGAAAAGTCGTTTCTTGTGCCGACCGATTCGCGCTTCCACAACTTCCTAAGCTGTTTACCGGACCGCTGCGAGCGTTGGCCGCATAAATCTGGAAACGAGCGCGCCTTTTTTACCAATACGCGACTCATTTGCAACATACCGGCGTCAGTAAAATTAAATTTCATCAACAAAAACAAAACTCAACAGAGATCTAAGTTAACAGAAAGGCTTATGTGTTCAGGTTTCGTCCCCGGCTGGTTACTTGCTGGCGAGCCGCTTCAACGCTTTCTGGCGTGACCGACCTCGCATGAGCGGCAGAACGCTTGACCTCTAATTCGAGCGCGTCTCCAAAAGATGCAGCAAAGCCGTCATCAATGACTTTCTTGTAGCCCTTCAACAGAACGGGATCGCAACTCGCCATATCGTGCGCCATCTTGATTGCAGCAGGCATCAGCTCGTCTGCAGCGTAGACTCGGTTCACCAACCCCCAATCTGCGGCGGTTTCGGCATCCAGGAAGTTGCCCGTGAAGGAGAGCTCTTTCGCGCGGCTAATGCCAATCAATCGAGAAAGCTTCTGCGACAGGCCCCAGCCCGGCATGATACCAACACGCGCATGCGTGTCTGCGAATTTCGCGTTCTCCGACGCGAGCAGGACATCGCACATCAATGCGAGTTCAAAGCCGCCCGTGATCGCAAATCCATTAATCGCGCCGATAATCGGCCACGGATATGCGGCCAAACCTTCCGCTAGATCAATGTCGCCGCCATCTGCGCCCAAAGCAAAACCGGTTTGTCCCGCTTCCTTTAAGTCAACGCCGGCCGTGAACGCGCGCCCTGATCCGGTCAGGACCGCGGCCCGGATTGACTCATCTTCAGCGAGTTCGCGAAACGTCGAAACCAGAGTGGAGCGAAGCGCTCGGCTGAGCGCATTGAGCGCATCGGGTCTATTCATAGTCACGATCGCGACCGGTCCGTCGCGCTCTACGCGTACAATATCATCTGACATTCAGTGTTTCCTCTTCTGTTGCGCGCTTTGCGGCACATTCATTACGACGCATTGCCTTCGGCACCTTCAATGCGATTGGGCACCCCTCCTTGCTCACGGACAAGATCCTCGAGCAAAACAGCGATTTCATTCAGGCGGGCTTGGTCCCGGCCTTGCGCAACGAGCGCGACGCCATGATCCGTAATGGTTCGAAACCACGGATATGAGCCGATATTTACATCATCATATTCGGTCGCGATTGTGGCCAATCGTTCTGCTAAATCGCCTTCGCGTAGGTTCGCGGCTTGAACGGTCACGGCAAGGACTCGCCGCCCTGTCGTCAATCGATGCCCAATGTCCTGAAGCATGCCCTCTACAATCTTAGGCACACCTGCGAGCGTGAATACATTCTCAATCTGGAAGCCTGGAGCACCGGAGACTGGATTGTCGATAAGCGTCGCCCCGTTGGGGATTCTTGCCATCCGCCGACGCGCCGCGGTAAATTCGGTATCGACGTCCGCATACCGTTGTTCCAATATCTTCACGGCTTCTGGGTGTTCCCCAATTCCGGTTTCCAGCGCGGCAGCGATCGCGTCCGCGGTGATGTCATCATGCGTTGGCCCAATGCCGCCCGTCGTGAAGACGTAGGTTTCGCGCGCGCGAAGTGTGTTAACCGCCTCGACGATGCGACCCTGATCGTCTGGAACAATACGAACCTCGCGAACTGGGATACCATACTGCGCAAGAAACTTAGCGATGGTCTGTGTGTTGATGTCTCGGGTCCTGCCCGATAAAAGCTCATCCCCAATGAGACAGATCGCAGCCGTCGGATCTTTGGTCATTCGCGAGGCATAATCGCCCGCGCGAAATCAATCCAGTCCTCGCGCCGGGGAACCGCACTTTCTCGCATTGTCAGGCTCGCCGAAGCGTTGCACTTGAGGAATATGAGCACAGCGAACCCAATCGACATTTGGACTGATGGCGCGTGTAGCGGTAATCCAGGCCCGGGCGGCTGGGGTGCCCTTATCGTCAAAGGGAAACATCGAAAAGAAATCTATGGCGGCGATCCAGACACAACAAACAATCGGATGGAGCTGCGCGCCGCCATTGAAGCGCTCAACGCGCTAAAGCGTCCCAGCAAAGTGCGTCTCCACACTGACAGCACCTATGTCAAAGATGGTCTGACAAAATGGATTCATGGCTGGAAGCGCAATGGCTGGCGCACTGCGGCAAAGAAGCCCGTCAAAAATGCCGATCTCTGGCAGGCATTGGACGATGCAGCGCAACGGCATGACATCGATTGGTTTTGGGTCAAAGGCCATGCGGGTGATCCGGGCAACGAGACTGCCGATGCCCTTGCACGGCGTGGCAGCGAGGAAGCGAAACCGTCATAACGGGAAATTGAGATCACCGTCATCTAAACCGTGGTAAAGACGGCTTTCCAATTTAGGAGTCTCGAAATGCGGTTCATCATTGCAGCCACCGCCGCCGCCCTTATCACCGCCTGCGGTCAAGCTCAAAACCCCCAAGAAGAACGCATCGCTGTGACGGCACCTGCCGCAGATACGAGAATTGTTGCGGTACTAAGCTATGCGTCTTGGTGTGGCAGCTGCAAAGCACTCGACCCGAAGGTTGCTGCAGTGCAGTCAGCAAACACATTTGACGGCGTTGCGTTTGCTCGGCTCGACTTCAGCGATCGTGACACAAACGCATTCTTTGCTGATGCCGAGACGCTGGGTGTCGCTGCAACGATGCGTGCTGAATTTTCCGATAAGGTCAAAACGGGTCGGATGTATCTTATTGATTTGTCCTCAGGAGAGATCATCTCGACGGTCGACAAATCCATGAGTGAAGCGGAAATCGCTTCAACAATTTCCGAAGCCGCAGCCCTCACTTGATTTTTTTCTGAGCCGTCTGTCAGTTTCGCCCCTTTCTATTCGTCTTGTTGACAGGTCCAGCAATTGCGCAGGATCGTTACTCGAGACCTCTGGAAGGAGGAATTCTAATGCCAAAATTCGTATTGATGCTGCCGCATGCGCCCGACCGTTACACAAATATCGGCGAACCGGAGTTCATGGAGCTGATGAAGGACTATATCGGCTGGGTCGAGAAAATGAGCGCCGAGGGCAAGTTCGAAGGCGGCGAAAAGCTACTCGACGAAGGTGGCAAAATTGTCACCAATGCATCGGGCACAATCGAGGTTCACGACGGTCCGTTTGCAGAGGTCGCGGAAATTCTCGGCGGGTACATGGTGATCAACGCTGCTGACTATGATGAAGCGGTCGAAATCGCTCGGTCGCACCCACACATGAAACACAATGAAACCATCCACATTCGTCAGACGGATGCGTCGGCAGACGACGAATGAGCCAACCCGCAGATACACTTAAGCTGCTGGACGACATTGTTCGACGGGAACGAGGCTGGCTGGTTTCCAGCCTCGTTTCACGACTTGGCCCCAAGCACTTGGATCTTGCCGAGGACGTTGCTCAGGATGCTATCCTCAAGGCGCTCGCGACGTGGCCCTATAAGGGCGTTCCAGAGAACCCAAAAGCATGGCTGCGCCGAGTCGCGGGGAATAAGGCGATTGATCGCCTGCGCCGGACATCGCGGGAACTGGGTCTCGAAGACAATTGGGATCCGACAGTCGGCGACGACACCATTATAACACCCTCGCTTAGCGACCCGGAGCTCGACCTGATGGTGCTGTGCTGCGATCCGGCGATTGCCCCACAAGACCAACTTTATCTGGCGCTCAAAACCGTCTGTGGATTCACTGCGTCGGAGACCGCGGCTCTTTTCTTCATGAAGGAAGACGCCTTGTCCCAACGTCTCGCCCGAGCGAAACGAAAGCTTCAAGTCCAGCCAGGCGAACTGGCCAAATACCCAACCCGGTTTGCGCTCAAAGAACGACTGCCAAGGCTGCTAAAAATCATCTATCTGATGTTTGCCTGGGGCTACGCGCCAAGACGCGGAAGCGCGTTGCTTCTGATCGACCTGTGCCATGAAGCATTGCGGCTCTCGAATGCGCTGTTGACGAAGACCCATGGCGAGGCGTCGGGGCACCATGCTTTGCACAGTCTCATGCTGTTTCAACTGGCCCGCTTTCCCGCACGGCTGAACGACTCGGGCGAGCTGCTCACGCTTGAGGAACAAGATCGCACCCTATGGGAACGAGACACCATTGAGCTTGCCATGAAGCACCTGGAACACGCGCAACGCGCGCCGGCGCTGACGCGCTACCATGTCGAAGCTGGAATAGCTGCCGTCCATGCTGGTGCGTCGAACTGGTCAGAAACAGACTGGTCTTCCCTTCAAAACCTGTACGAAATGCTGGTCGATCAAATCCCTTCGCTGTCGGTGAAGATCAGCCTCTCAGTCTGCTTGATGCACAATGGCGATCTATCGCGTGCGAGAGACACTTTAGATGCCGCGAGCGAAATCAAGGGCGCGGGCACTTATACCGGTTTCTATCTCGCAAAGGCGCAGCTAGCGTTGCTGACGAACCAGCAAAGCGAAGCGCAAGCGGCTTTTGAACAAGCACGCCGCTGTCCCGTGTCTCGCCCGGTCGCGGCGCACATAGATCAAGAATTGACCGAAATCACGATCGTCTCTTCGGTAAAACGCTGACCATATTGCCAGTGATCAGTCCAAATAGGCTGGCGGTACTGGCAAAGCGGCCAGTTCTTCCGGAGCATGTTGAATAATGAGCCGCGCACCCTCTTCGGCCATTCGGGCCTCGAATGTCGCGATGGTCTCGAGAGTTTGTGGCTTCGAGAAGTTAAACGCCGGCACAATCGTTTCCTCACGCGAGCGAGCAAAATGATAAAGGTCGCCACTCAGATAGGTTGGTCCAGCATTCTCAAGATCGACGAAAAGAACGCTATGCCCGGGCGTGTGGCCAGGTGTTGGCACAATGACGACGCGGCCATCGCCGAAAACATCATACTCTTCCCGGAATTTGATCGTATCGGACTCACGCAGCGGCTCTACCAAATCTGCGGTGACCAATCCCATCTCAACACCCAATCCATACATGAAGTCATATTCGTCTTCGTGAACCAAAAAAGTTGAACCGGACAAAAGAGGTGCGTTGCCGACATGGTCGAAATGCGAATGTGAGGCGGAAAAATACTCGATATCTTCCGCAGACACACCAATCTCCCGAAGCTGACTGGCCATTGTGACCGGAACCGACATGCGCGAGCCGGTGCCCTCAACGGGCACACCGTCGGTGAATGCGTTAACCGCGTCTGGCAAACCAGCGTCCCAGACCAAGTCACCCTCCGGGTGGCGGATGAGATAACACATGACCGCGAGTTCGCCGCTCATGCCGTCATACTCGCCTTCGCTTCCAAACGGTGAGATATCGCCATCCAACTCCCCGCAACTCATCACATAGAGCTTGAGGTCCGCCGATACGTCAGCAGCAACAGTTTCTGTCTCAAGCTCCGTTTGACCGCAAGCGGCGATCGCCAAAGTCGCCGCACAGGCGAGAATAGTGTGTTTCATGTGCCTCCCTAGATCGCAGCGATATTCGTCCGCATACGACTCAACTTTTTTGGTAACACGCACGGCGACATAGGTCAGGTGCGAAATCAGTTACCAAAAATTCGGGAAATTCTGCTCGGGTCTCGGTTCCGTGACGGGTATCAGATACGGATGAAAACAGAAAAATTGCTATTGATACGACACGCCGCATCAACCGGCCAAGCGCCAGACGCGGCGCTGTCTTCTGATGGTGAGCAACAAGCTGAACGTTTATCAGACTGGCTTCAGTCTCAACGTGTCGACGGGCTTTTCGCTAGCCCATACCGCCGAGCCGTCGCGACACTGGAGCCTTTTGCAGCGATGTCGGGCCTTCCGCTCAGTCTGCTCGACGGTTTGCGAGAACGGGTTTTGTCTGTGACGCCACGATCAGACTGGAGGGTTCACATTCAGCGCTCGTTCGAGGATCGCGCCTACAAGCTGGAAGGCGGCGAAAGCGTTGAGGAAACAGCGTCCCGAGCCCTTGCCGCGCTTCAGATCGTTGCCCAACACGGCTGTACACGCCCCGCCATTGCGTCGCACGGAAACCTGATCGCGAGTGTCTTAAACCGACTTGATCCATCGTTTGGCTATGATGGTTGGCTTGGCATGGCAAATCCGGATGTTTTTCAGCTTCGTCTGGAAAATGGACGCCCGATCGGATTTGAACGCCTAGCACTCTAGCCTGGGTTCGCTCCGTCCCGTGGCGATCCGCCTCTTCCCGACCACCCAATCCGTGCTTGTACATACTGCCTATCGGCGACACAATCAGGACTCGGGAGGACCGAACTCATGACCGTTACCGATACGAACACTTTGTCGACCGAGGCCGATGTCGAGCAGATCCCCTTAGACCAATTGGACGTCTCGCAGCCTCATCTGTTCAAGAACGATACTTGGCACCACGCATTTGCGAGACTGAGGCGTGAAGCGCCGGTCCACTTTTTGGCCGACAGTCCAAATGGCGCCTTTTGGTCAGTATCGTCTCATGAAGCGGTTATGGCGGTTGATACCAACCATCAGGCCTTTTCCTCAGAGGCCAAAGGGATCGCCATCGTCGATCCGCCCGGCGAGGGAGACGACAACAGCCAAAACATTATGCGCAGCAAATCCTTCATCACGATGGACGAACCGCAACACAAACATCACAGGAAAGCCGTCTCGCCCTCTGTCGCGCCACAGAATTTGAAAAACTTCGAACCCCTCATTCGAGAGCGCGCGGCGGATATTCTCGATCATTTGCCCGTTGGTGAGACCTTTAATTGGGTTGATCGCGTCTCGATCGAACTCACAGCGAGAATGCTCGCCACGCTGTTCGATTTTCCCTATGAGCGCCGGCGAGATCTCATCCGTTGGTCTGACTTAGCAACCGCGGTGCCTGGCGTTACCGGCGAAGCCACGGATATGGAAGCCAGACGCAATGGCTTGATTGAGTGCGCTATGACCTTTTTCGAGCTATGGAATGAGCGCGCGGAACAGGCCCCATCTGCAGACCTGATCTCGATGCTGGCGCACAGTGAGGCAACGAAAGACCTCAACAAAGATCCCATCACCATGCTTGGTACGATCTTGCTCCTAATCGTTGGCGGAAACGATACAACGCGCAACAGCATCAGCGGCGGGATTGTTGGGCTAAACCAGTACCCTGATGAGTATCGGAAGCTTCACGACAATCCGTCACTCATTCCCAACATGGTTGCCGAGATGATCCGCTGGCAGACACCGGTGATTCATATGCGCCGCACGGCCCTGAAAGACGTCAAGCTTGGCGGGGAAACCATACGCGAAGGCGACAAAGTGATCATGTGGTACTTGTCTGGCAATCGCGATGAGTCTGTTTTTGAAGATCCCGATCGGCTCATCATTGATCGACCAAATGCCAGGCGCCATGTCTCTTTCGGCTTTGGCGTGCACCGCTGCATGGGAAACCGCTTGGCCGAGCTACAATTGCAGATCCTGTGGGAAGAAATTCTCAAACGGTTCCATACGGTCGAAGTGGTTGGTGAGGTCGAACGCTCCTCCAACAATTTCATTCGTGGGATCGTTGATGTGCCTGTACAACTGCATCCGTACTAGGGTGGGCGCTTAATCCACCATGAAATCGTTGAAGGCGCCGGCATAGTCTGGATGCCAGCGTGACAAAGCGGGTCGGTTTTGGATCATGTCTTCAGCGGCCCAGAGAATACGCTTTTCGTCCATGGTGCGGGTCGTCTCATTGTCCGGACAGAGGATGTAAAAATCACCCTGCCCCAATGCGCCAAGCATGAAATCAACAGTCTCTTCAGGCGTCGCCGCGCCGGGCGGTTTCTCGGGCAAAAACCGCGACACCATGCCGGAGTAAACAAAACCCGGCACGAGAAGATGGGCACTGAGCTGGCAGTCTTCCAACTCTCGAAACGCATGCGCGAGCGACTCGGTATAGGCGAGCACACCGGCCTTTGAGATATTGTACGCGATATTTCCCGGCGGTCGCGTAATGCCCTGCTTCGAACCCGTATTGATCACTGCGGCTGGTTCGCCATGTTTGAGCATAGATGGAATGAAGGCGGCACACCCATTGACAATGCCCCAGAGATTGACCTCGACCAGCGCTTTCATCGCGTCCACGTCTTCCCAAGGCTGCGCGCCTCGATTGGCAATGCCAGCATTGTTCATGAGACAATGAACGGTGCCGAACCTGTCGACGGCCGCAACCCTTAATTCCTCAAGATCTTGGGCGTTACTCACGTCGCAGGTTTGGACGAGGATATCCGAAGACGATGCCCCGGTTTTGGTGAGCTCCACTTTCGCCGATGCGAGCGCAGCGGCGTCGCGATCTGCCAATACAACCCTCATCCCGTTGGCAAGGAACCGTTCGGCGGCGGCGAGTCCAATCCCGCTTGCACCACCTGTAACAACAGCGGTTCGGCCCGCACTCAGCCATTTAGGCATAACGTCTCCCTCCAAGGCTCAGAAACACTAATGAAACCCTTTGTATTGTAGCCGTTAACCCTGTCGCCTTATTGTCTCCAGGTAAAGTCGGGCTATTTGAGCATTCGTCAGTGGCGTCTGAAAGCGCAGCGTTTAGAGAGGGTCTCGTATGGTAGAGCAGGATCCTGCCAAACCGAAACTGCAAAAATCGCTAAAACTGATTGATGTCTACGCAATGGCCACCGGCGCGATGTTTTCTTCCGGGTTGTTCCTGCTACCAGGTATTGCGGCCTCTTACACCGGCGGTTCCGTGTATCTCGCCTATTTGTGTGCTGGTTTCCTGATCCTCCCCGCCATGCTGTGTATGGGCGAACTCAGCACAGCCATGCCGAAATCGGGTGGGACGTATTTCTTCCTCGACCGCAGCATGGGCCCGATGATGGGCACGATTGGCGGACTTGGCTCATGGGTCGCCGTTGTGTTCAAAAGTGCTTTCGCACTTGTCGGAATGGGCGCGTATCTGGGAATCTATCTCGATCTGCCAATCACTCTAACAGCGATCGTGCTGACCTGTGCTTTCGGCGCGATCAACCTGGTTGGCGCGAAAGAGACCACTTGGCTGCAACGAATTCTCGTCTTCTTGTTGGTGGCGATTTTATCGGTCTTCGTTTTACTCGGGCTCGCCAGTATCGAGAGCGACGGTATCGCAAATCCAAACGACAGCTATGGCGCCTTATTCGCGTCCGGATTTGTTGGTTTCATTTCGACCATCGGCCTTGTCTTCGTATCCTATGCCGGCCTCACAAAAGTGGCCAGTGTGGCGGAAGAAGTCGAGAATCCAGATCGCAATATACCCCTCGGCATGGTTTTGTCTCTTTTGACGGCCACAGCCATCTACACATTGGGAACATACATCCTCGTCGCTGCGCTCGAACCGGACGTCTTGTTTGCGAGCCTCACGCCTGTTGCTGACGGCGCGCGAGTCGTGCTGGATTGGATCCCCGGCGACCTTGCCGTTATGATGATTGTGATTTCGGCGATCGCTGCGTTCGCATCGACCGGCAATGCCGGGATTATGTCGGCATCACGCTACCCGTATGCCATGGCAAAGGACAGGTTGCTGCCCGCACAACTTGGACAAATCGGTCGCTTCAACACGCCAGGGCTCGCTATCATGGTGACGTCTGCGGCCATGATTTTGGTTTTGCTGATCTTTGACGTCGCGTCTGTGGCAAAACTTGCCAGCGCGTTTCAGCTACTTCTTTTCGGATTGATTTCACTCGCGCTTATTGTCATGCGCGAGTCCAGAATTGATAGCTATAAACCCGGTTTCAAAGTCCCACTCTATCCGTGGACGCCAGTGGCCGGTGTCTTGATTGCGTTTTGGCTGATCATAGAAATGGGCATTCTCTCGATCGGCTTCACCGGCATGGTCGTGATTGGCTGCATCCTCTGGTATCAATTCTATGCGCCCGAAGATCTGCTGCGCCGAGGCGCCATTTTCCATGTGCATGAACGACTTGGCCGTCAGCGCTATGAAGGCATTGAGCATGAGCTTATGTCGATCATTCATGATCGCACACAATCCGATCATCTCGCCTATGAAAGTGTGGTCGCGAGATCCGTCATGGCGGACCTCGATCATGGAAATTTTCGCTTCATCGACTTGATCGATGAGATGGCACGACGCGGCGAAGACCGGTTCGGCTTAACCGGCGATGAGATCGCTGCAATCTGGACCGACCACACGCCGACTTTTCAGGCATTAGGGCCAGGACTGGCTATTATGTATCGGTCCAACTCAGCGCTACGGGATCCCGCTCTGTTCGTGTTCCGGTTCAGCGCGTCTGCCGCCAACCAGGTTTCTGGCGCCGCCTCCAACCACACGTTGATGTTCCTACTCACACCGCCGCAACCGGCCGGCTTGGATTTGCGAATTGTCGGCCATTTGGCGGAAGTCGCGCAAAGCGATGGTTTCTTAGATCGTTGGCTGCAAGCTAAGGATGAGCAACAGCTCAACGAAATCCTCGTCCGCGATGATCACTTTGTGCATGCGCCCGTCATGTCACTACCAATGATCCGGGAACAAGTCGGAAAACCGATCGAGGAGATCGAAATCCCGGAGTCCTGCTTGATCGTCATGATCGAACGCGGCGATGAACTGATCATTGCTAATCCACACGAAGTTCTCATATCGACCGACCTACTGGCCATCATCGGTGAGCCTGATGATCTTAGGAAGCTCTACGCGCCGGTTCCTCAAATTGAGGTGAAGGAGGAGCCGTAACGTCCGCTAGCGTTTCCTTGGGACGATTTGGATGGGTTAGTTCGTCCGCAAAGGTGTGATTGGTATCCCGATGCCGGGCTTCGTCTGCACGAACCGCGATGACCACATCGCGAAGAGTCGCATCGGCGCCAAGATTCCAATATTCGATGGCCAAATCTGGCGCCGGTGGGTTCGGTGTGCGGCCGTCATCAATTTCGACCAGATACTGGCTGTAGCTGATCACCGCTTCTTCTTCGAGATAAGCGACGAAACGATGGGCGGTCCTCGGAAACAACAGATACATAAAGAAGTACACATTATAGAAAATCGCCTGCGCGATCATGATAATGCCACGTTCCAAAACACTCGGCTTGGCGACCTGAACAAAGGTCATCAAATGCATGCGCTCATTGTCGGCCTCATCGAGCAGTTCGCGGATCCAGCCCTGATCATCCCGAATATGACGTAGAGCCTTGAGGTGTTGCAACAAGCCACCAACCATACCTGGCACGGCGGCGATGGTCTCAAGGACGACCGCTCGGTGGCCATAGCGCTTGCGGAAAAACGCATCTGGAATGATCCGCATCGCCTTGACCAGCCCAAGCGCAATACGATCCCGGATGTTCTCTGGCTTCCGGTGGACAATGGTTTGTGGAGTCATTTTGTTGCCTCTCAAGCCGTCTTCTCACCCTTTGAGATAGAGACGATACTCGATAGACAAAATCGAATTTCAGTATGGAAGATATAGCCTGCTCCAATGGAACAGGCTATTTGAATTAGCTGGTTTGCGGCATTTGGCCTAGGCGGGAACTTTGCCACCAACAAAGCCAGCCAGACGTTCGTTGATGATCACTTCGGCTTCGCTCACGATACGATCCACCAGCTCTTTGCAGGTCGGGATGTCATAAATCAAACCGGCCACCATTCCACATGACCAAGCGCCGGCGTCCATTTCGCCGTTCATCATGATTTTTGGATACACGCCCGCCACCTCTTCGACGATATCTTCGAACTTCAGATTGTCGCCGAGAGCTTTTTCTTTTTCGAGCAAGCGCTCCACCGCATCATTGGTCAAAACCCGCTCCGTATTGCGAAGAGACCGCATGACAAGGCGTGTGTCCAATTCAGACGCTGCGACCAGGGCCTGCTTCACATTCTCATGCACCGGCGCTTCTTTGGTCGCGATGAAGCGTGTCCCCATATTGATGCCGTCGGCGCCCATCGCCAGCGACGCTGCAAGCGAGCGACCATCGGCCTGCCCCCCCGACGCAACGAAGGGAATTTCCAATTCATCGGCCGCGCGTGGCAGCAGGATCATGTTCGGAACATCATCTTCGCCAGGATGCCCACCGCATTCAAAACCGTCGACAGAAACCGCATCGCAGCCAATGTTCTGCGCTTTCAAAGAGTGCCGTACTGAGGTGCATTTGTGGATAACTTTGACACCGGCATCCTTCAGAGCAGGCATGACTTGAGCCGGGTTGCGTCCTGCGGTTTCAACGATTTTCACGCCGCCATCAATGACCGTCTTTACGATGGCCGGATAATCAGGCGGTGTCAGGCTCGGCAAGAAGGTGATGTTCACGCCGAACGGTTTGTCCGTCATGTCCTTGCAACGCGCGATCTCATTGGCGAGATCTTCTGGCGTTTTCTGCGTCAGCGCGGTGATGATCCCCAGGCCGCCCGCATTGGACACGGCGGCAGCCATTTCGGCGAAGCCGACATAGTGCATGCCGCCCTGGATGATGGGGTGTTGAATACCAAACATTTCGGTGATGGCTGTTTTCATAACGTCCTCCTCGCGGCTTTGGTGCCGATATGCCACCAGTTCTACACAGCTGGCGGAATGAGAAAAGCCGGTCACCCAGGGGCAACCGGCTCTATCTTTAGCAATACTGAAAGCCGCTACTCTTGCAGCGCTTCCATTTCGGCTTCATGACGCGCGCGATCCTTGGCGCCTTTCGCATCTTCGTCGCGATCAACCATTTCGATCACCGCGCGCGGTGCGTTGTCGCCATAGCGGAAACCAGCTTTAAGGACGCGCGTGTAACCACCGGAACGATCCTTGTAACGATCTCCAAATGTCGCGAACAATTTCTCAACCGCAGCTTTGTCGCGGATACGGGCAATCGCAATCCGGCGAGAGTGAAGATCACCCTTTTTTGCCAGCGTAACGAGCTTGTCCATAAAGGGCTTCAACTCTTTCGCTTTTGGCAACGTCGTCACGATTTGCTCGTGCTCTATCAGTGATGCAGCCATATTCGCAAACATCGCTTTGCGGTGTGACGCTGTGCGGTTCAGCTTCCGATGTGCAATGCCGTGACGCATTTCCGTCTCCTGGGCGCTCGTCGCGCAATCTTAAAGGTGGTCGTCGTATTTCTTGGCGAGCGCTTCGATATCTTCCGGCGGCCAATCGGGAACATCCATACCAAGATGGAGCCCCATACCGGCCAGCACTTCCTTGATCTCATTCAAAGACTTGCGACCGAAATTCGGCGTACGGAGCATCTCAGCTTCGGATTTCTGGATCAAATCGCCAATGTAAACGATGTTGTCGTTCTTGAGGCAGTTCGCAGACCGTACAGACAGCTCAAGTTCATCAACCTTCTTAAGCAGCACAGGGTTGAAACCAAGGTCGCTTTCTTCGGTCTGACCGGTGCTTTCCGTTTCTGGCTCTTCGAACGTGATAAAGAGCTGCAACTGATCCTGCATGATGCGCGCGGCGTAAGCGACGGCATTCTCTGGTGTGATCGAGCCGTCCGTTTCGACCGTCAGCGTGAGCTTATCATAGTCCAGAACGGTGCCTTCACGTGTGTCTTCAACTTGGTATCCGACACGGCGAACAGGCGAGTAAATCGCGTCGACTGGAATGAAACCAATCGGTGCATCTTCGGGACGGTTCTCAGTCGCTGGGACATAGCCTTTTCCCGTGGCAACGGTGAATTCCATATGCAGATCGGAATCACCATCCAATGTGCAGATAATGTGATCTGGATTTAGGATTTTTACGTCGCTCGGCGTTTCAATCTGTCCGGCTTTGACTTCGCCCTTACCAGATGCCTTCAAGATCATCCGTTTCGGGGTTTCCGAAACCATGTCTACGGCAACCTGCTTGAGGTTCAGCACAATCGACGTAACGTCTTCACGGACACCCGGAATAGACGAAAACTCGTGCACCACGCCGTCGATTTGCACACCGGTAATCGCAGCACCTTGCAACGAAGACAAAAGAATGCGGCGCAGCGCATTTCCGAGCGTTGTGCCGAATCCGCGCTCAAGCGGCTCAATCACAAGCTTCGAAATGCGGTGTGGATCGCGACCAGGTTCGATAATCGGCCGATTCGGTCGGATCAGCGCTTTCCAATTGCGATCGTTTACAGTGGCTTCAGCTTCGGACATGAAGCGGGCTCCTCAAATTGCAGCTCTCAATAAAGATTAGACGCGACGCCGTTTTGGCGGGCGACAACCATTATGAGGGATTGGCGTGGTGTCACGGATGGCGGTCACGGTTAGACCCGCAGCCTGTAGCGCACGGAGAGCGCTCTCGCGACCTGACCCTGGACCACGAACGTTTACCTCTACTGTCTGTAGACCATGTTCCATGGCTTTTTTTGCAGCGTCTTCTGCAGCGACCTGGGCTGCATATGGAGTCGACTTCCGTGACCCCTTAAATCCCATCGTGCCGGATGACGACCATGAGATCGTGTTCCCCTGCGCATCTGAGATAGTCACCATGGTATTGTTAAAGCTCGAATTGACGTGAACAATTCCGGATGAAATGTTCTTTCGTGCACGACGCGCGACGCGGGTTGGTTGGCGGGCCATCTCTTCGTGATCCTATTTCTTCTTGCCAGCGATGGGTTTCGCCGGACCTTTGCGCGTACGGGCATTTGTGTGCGTACGCTGCCCACGAACAGGAAGGCGCTTACGGTGGCGAAGACCACGATAGCAGCCAAGGTCCATGAGACGTTTGATGTTCATCGAAACTTCGCGACGCAGATCACCTTCAACCTGATAATCACCATCGATGGCTTCTCGGATCGAAATGATCTCTGCATCGGTCAGATCTGCAACGCGACGATCGGCGCCAATACCAATCTTCTCACAGATCTCCGCGGCCATTGAAGGACCGATTCCATGAATGTAGCGAAGCGCGATAGGTACGCGCTTATTGGTCGGTATATTGACGCCTGCTATCCGGGCCACTGGCCTGTCTCCTGATGTTCCAAAAGTGCGCCGCAGTTCGCTCGCGACAACACGCTCGCGCTTACTGGCTCATCCCTTGATGAAGTGCGTCGTTATAGACACGCACAATGCAACGTCAACCACTGAATCAGTGGTTTACTGCGCCAATTCCAGCGCCGTCGCGATTTCCTCTGACACTGTATCTATCGCCGCCATGCCGTCAACTTCGCGCAGCTTTCCACGCCCGGAATATATCGGGATCAGTGGTGCTGTATCTTCATTGTATTTGGCAAGTCGGGTCGAGAAAGTTTCGGGATTATCATCCTTACGCCCTTGCTCTTCGAACCGCTTCGTCACGCGTTCGATCAACTGCGCCTCATCGACAACCAAGCGAACCACGCGGTGCACTTCCGTGCCGCGCGATTTGAGCAACTCATCAAGCGCTTCAGCCTGACCGACTGTCCGCGGAAAGCCATCAAAGATGAAACCAGCTGCGCCGGCATTCGCGGTCAGCTGTTCGTCAATCAATGCGATAACGATCTCATCAGAGACAAGCGCTCCCGATTCCAAGATCGACTTCACTTTGTTTCCAAGTTCGCTTCCAGATGCGACGGCCGCGCGCAGCATGTCGCCTGTCGAAAGTTGAATGTATCCCCGTTCAGCAACAAGCTTCTTCGCCTGCGTGCCTTTGCCCGCAGCCGGGGGTCCAAATAGTATCAAGTTCATTTCTTACGTTTGCCTCCCAGCCGCGATTTTTTTATCAGCCCCTCATACTGATGGGCAATCAAGTGCGACTGTATTTGCGTCACTGTATCCATCGTCACCGATACGACAATCAGCAAAGATGTCCCTCCGATGTAGAAAGGTATACCGGGAGCATAACGTCTCAAGATCTCGGGCAATAAACAAACGAATACGAGGTATACAGCACCAATCGTCGTAAGTCGTGTTAGCACATAGTCGAAGTAGGCTGCGGTGTTCTTACCAGGGCGGATGCCAGGAACGAAACCGCCATACTTGCGCAGATTGTCCGCCGTTTCTTCCGGGTTGAACATGATCGACGTGTAGAAGAAGCAGAAGAATGCGACGAGCACGCCATAGCTGATGATATAGGTCCAACTTCCCGGCGAGAAATTGGTAGCAACCCAGCCGACAATACCCGTGGTGTTTGCGACCGCATTTGGATCGACAGTGCTGGTGCCGGAAAATCCGACCAGCGTCATCGGCAGCATCAAGATCGCGATCGCAAAAATAGGGGGAATGACGCCCGACGTGTTGAGCTTCAAAGGCATGAAAGAGCTCTGCCCTTGAGCGGCCTGATTGGCTGCTTGCTGACGCTTCGGATACTGGATCAAAACCCGACGTTGAGATCGCTCAATAAACACAATGAATACCGTCAGTGCGATTACCAGCGCCGCGATTCCCAAGACAAAGACGACGTTGACGCCCTCTTCCCTCGATCCGCTGAACAGGTTGAACAATGCGCGGGGCATCTCTGCGATAATACCGGCAAAGATAATTAGAGAGATACCATTCCCGACACCGCGGGCGGTAATCTGTTCACCCATCCACATCAGGAACATTGTGCCGCCCGTGAATGTTGTGACGGCGGTAAGAATGAAGAACCAGCGAGGTATGTCGTCAAAGGCAAAGCTCGATAGGCCAACAGCAATCCCGAAGCTTTGCACGATCGCGAAAGCCAGAGTCAGATACCGTGTATACTGGTTGATCTGTTTGCGACCCGACTCGCCCTCTTTTTTGAGCTTTTCGAGGGCTGGAACCGACGACGTCATCATCTGAATAATGATCGACGCGGTGATATAAGGCATCACGTTCAGAGCAAACACGCTCATCCGCTCGATCGCACCACCGGAGAACATGTTAATGCTCCCGAACATGCCGCCCTGCTGGGTCTCAAAGAATTGCGAAAACGCAGCGGAATCGAGCCCCGGAAGTGGGATAAATGTGCCCAGCCGGTAGAGGACAAGGATAAACAGCGTGAACAGGATACGATTTTGAAGGTCCTTTGCTTTCGCAAAGGTTCCAAAATTCATGTTACGCGCGAGTTGTTCGGATGCTGTCGCCACCTAGTTAACTCCTCTCGGAAAGACGTACCCTACCCATGTGGCGGCACGAGCACGATTGTGAAGACGTTGACTGGAAAAAGCTGACTTACTCAGCCGATTCCTCAGACGTCGCGCCGGTGACCGTAACGCTTCCGCCTGCTTTCTCAATCGCCTCAATCGCCGCACGACTGGCCCCGGTGACTGTGATGTTCACATTTTTGGGAGCAGCGCCTTTTGCGAGGAGCCGGATACCATCGCGCTTGCGACGAATCACGCCCGAAGACACCAATGTCTCCTCGGTCACATTCTTGGGATCAATCTTACCGGCTTCAATCGCTTTTGCGAGGATGCCAAGGTTCAGCCAGGCATGGGTCTTGGATCCACGAGACGTGAAACCGCGCTTTGGCAAGCGCATATAGATCGGCATTTGGCCGCCCTCAAACCCATTGATGGCGACACCAGATCTGGACTTTTGGCCTTTTACGCCCCGTCCACCGGTCTTACCTTTGCCGGATCCGACACCACGGCCGACGCGCGTCCGTGCCTTCGTTGATCCCGCAGCTGGAGACAGCTCATTCAGTTTCATCGTTCTTATCCTTCGACGATTTCGACAAGGTGAGACACCTTGTTGATCATGCCGCGAATGGCAGGTGTATCTTCCAAAGTCCGTTCACGGCCGACCTTGTTCAGCCCCAGACCGATCAAGGTCTGACGTTGGCTTGGGGCACGCCGGATTGGACTACCCGTCTGGCGCACCGTGATCTGAGCTTGCTTACTTGCCATGACAATGGATCCTTCGATTAAGCGTCGACGGGCTCGGCAACGCCGGCTTCCGAAGCGCCATCTGTACGGCGGCCGACAATGTCCTGCACTTTCAGGCTGCGTTTCGCAGCGACTGAGCGTGGGCTCGCCTGAGCTTTGAGTGCATCGAATGTGGCCCGCACCATGTTGTAGGGGTTTGAAGAGCCGATTGACTTTCCAACCACGTCTTGAACACCGAGCACTTCCATGACGGCGCGCATTGGGCCACCTGCAATCACGCCCGTTCCTGGAGGCGCTGCACGCAGGACCACTTTACCGGCGCCGTGGCGACCGCGGCCATCATGATGAAGTGTCCGGCCTTCACGCAATGGCACGCGGACCAAGTTACGCTTTGCCTCTTCGGTTGCCTTGCGGATCGCTTCAGGCACCTCACGGGCTTTACCCTTACCGAAACCGGCGCGTCCTTTTTGGTCACCGACCACAACGAGGGCTGCGAAACCGAAATTCTTACCGCCTTTAACAGTCTTGGCGACGCGGTTGATGCCAACCAGCTTGTCTACGAGTTCTGACCCCTGATCATCATCGCGATTGCGACGATCATCCCGGCGTCCACGCCCCCTGCCTCTTTCTTCAGCCATGCTCTGGTCTCCTAGAATTTGAGGCCGCCCTCACGGGCAGCATCTGCAAGGGCCTTTACTCGGCCATGAAATACATATCCGCCGCGATCGAACACGACAGTGTCGACACCAGCAGCTTTCGCGCGCTCTGCAATGAGCGAGCCAACTTTCGCCGCTGCATCTGCATTGCTCGTCGAAGACAGTCCGGTGCGGATGTCTTTTTCCAGCGTTGATGCCGCTGCGAGCGTGACCCCCTGCTCATCATCAATGATTTGCGCGGAGATGTTCTTGCTCGAACGTGCAATCGACAGACGCAACATGCCTTCCGCTGTCTTGCGGAGCTTGCTGCGTGTGCGCATAGCGCGGCGTTTTTGTTTTTCCCGTGCTGTCAACATGGCTATTTCTTCTTGCCTTCTTTGCGGCGCACATATTCGCCGAGATAGCGCACGCCTTTGCCTTTGTATGGCTCGGGACGGCGATAGTTGCGGATTTCTGCAGCGACTTGGCCGACGACTTGCTTGTCGACGCCTGATATGATGATCTCAGTCGGCTTTGGACATTTGATTTCAATGCCTTCAGGCGCAGCATAGATAACATCGTGAGAGAAGCCGAGCGCCAGTTTCAAGTCATTGCCCTGCATCTGCGCACGATAGCCAACGCCGACGAGTTCAAGTGATTTGCTAAACCCTTCCGATGCGCCTTGTACAAGGTTTGCCGCGCGAGCGCGAGACGTACCCCATTGGGTCCGCGCTAACGGATCCAACGCTTGGGCAAAGGTCATCTTTTTCCGACCCTTCGCTTCATTCTCTTTGATGCGCACATTTGCGGCTTCAACGAGATCTTCGCGTGGCGTGATCGTCAGCTCTTGGCCGTCAAGATTGGCCGCGACCAAATCCGAGAGTTCAAGCGAGAGTGCGCCTTTCGGACCTTTGACGTCGATCCGACGACCGTCGACCGTTACATTCGTGTCGGCGGGCACTGCAATTGGCATTTTTCCAATACGTGACATTCTAATACACCTTCCGCCTAGAACACTCGACAGAGAATTTCGCCGCCGACATTCTCATCACGCGCCATATTGTCTGACATGACGCCCTTCGACGTGGAAAGGATCGAAATGCCAAGCCCGTTGCGTACCAAGGGGATGTCATTGCGCGAAGAATAAACCCGGCGGCCCGGTTTTGACACGCGACGGATTTCTGAAATCACAGGCGTGCCTTCGAAATATTTGAGCTCGATTTCGATTTGGCGATGCCCGTCTTTCTCGACTTCAACAAAGCCACGAATGTAGCCTTCCTGTTGAAGCACGTTCAGGACGCGCGCACGCAATTTCGAAGCGGGTGTGACGACCCGATCCATGCCACGCATTTGCGCGTTACGGATGCGGGTGAGCATATCGCCGAGCGGATCTGAAAACGACATTTCTTCCCTCCTACCAGCTCGACTTTACGAGACCTGGGATTTTGCCTTGCAGCCCCAGTTCGCGTAGCGCGATACGTGACATCTTCATTTTGCGATAATAGCCGCGAGGACGCCCTGTGACCTGACACCGGTTCACAACCCGGTTCGGCGCAGAGTTTCTCGGCAACTCCGCGAGTTTGAGGCGCGCTTTGAAACGCTCTTCGAGCGGAAGATCTTCATTCATGATGATCTCCTTTAGCTCGGTTCGTTTGGCCGCATATTTTGCGGTCAGACGCTCGCGCTTCTTGTTGCGTTCAACTGCACTCTTCTTTGCCATATGTATCGGTCCTCAGTGCTAGTTCCGGAATGGGAAGCCAGTGTGCGCCAATAGCGACTTAGCTTCTTCATTGGTTTTGGCTGTGGTGCAGACAATGATGTCCATACCGCGAATATCGTCGATCTCGTCATAACTGATCTCTGGGAAGACCAGCTGTTCTTTCAGGCCCATGGCGAAATTGCCATTGCCATCAAAGCTCCTGCCGTTGAGACCACGGAAATCTTTCACGCGCGGCAGCGCGATATTGGTCAAGCGATCGAGGAACTCAAACATGCGATCACGCCGAAGTGTAACTTTGCAGCCGATCAACATCTCTTCCCGCAGCTTGAAGCCGGCAATTGATTTGCGCGCCTTCGTTGCCACAGGCTTTTGACCCGCAATCTTTTCCATCTCAGCAAGCGCGCTCTTGATCTTCTTGGAGTCAGCGACGGCTTCGCCAACACCCATATTGATCACGACCTTATCAAATTTGGGGATTTGCATCGGGTTCGTATAATTGAACTCCTCCTGCAATTGCGCCCGGATTTGATTGTCATACTGATGCTTCAAGCGTGGAACGTATTTATCAGACATCCAGAGTCTCCCCAGAACGCTTTGCAAAGCGAGTTTTGAGGCCATGTTCGTCAGTCTGGAAGCCAACGCGCGTTGGCTTGCCATCCCGCGGGTCGATCAGAGCCACGTTAGAAATATGGATCGGCGCTTCAAAAGTCTTGATTCCGCCCTGTGGATCCGCCTGTGTCGGGCGCTGGTGACGCTTCACAACATTGACACCGCGAACAACGCAACGCTGTTCCGCCGGCATCACTTTGAGCACTTCGCCTTCAGCACCCTTGTTGCGACCTGTCAGCACGACGACCCGGTCGCCTTTTTTGACTTTAGCAGCCATGACTACAGCACCTCCGGCGCCAATGAGACGATCTTCATGTGGCTCTTAGACCGCAATTCGCGCGGAACCGGGCCAAAGATACGCGTACCGATCGGCTCATTGTTATTGTTGACCAAAACGGCCGCATTCGTATCGAACCGAATGGTCGAACCATCAGGACGATTGATGTCCTTTGCGACGCGAACGACGACAGCCTTCCGAACTTCACCTTTTTTCACGCGGCCGGTCGGGATCGCCTCTTTGATCGAGACAACAATAATGTCGCCCACCGACGCGTATCGACGCCCAGCACCGCCCAGCACCTTGATGCACTGAACTCGGCGTGCGCCAGAATTGTCTGCGACCCGGAGATTGGATTGCATTTGGATCATGATGCATCTCCTTCGCCGCTAACGACTTCCCAACGCTTCAACTTTGAGCGCGGCGGACATTCGCGGATCATAACGGTCTGGCCTTCGGCCGCCGCATTGTTCTCGTCATGCGCATGGTAGCGCTTCGAACGGCGGACCGTTTTCTTGAGCAGCGGGTGAAGAAAGCGGCGCTCTACGCGCACGATGGCCGTCTTATCCTGCTTGGTCGAGACAACGACCCCTTCCATAACTCGTCTAGGCATATCGGTCTCCTTACCCTTGCGCTTCGGCGCGGGCACTTTCGCGCAACAAGGTTTTAACGCGCGCAATGTCGCGCCGAACCGCTTTGATCCGAGCTGTTTTTTCCAGCTGGCCGGTCGCGACCTGGAAGCGGAGGTTGAACTGCTCCTTTTTCAACTGAAGCAATTGCTCTTTCAGCTGATCAGGGGTCTTTGAACGGAAATCTGCAATCGAAGACATGGCTTAGATCCCCTCAATTCTGCGGACGACTTTTGTCCGGATTGGTAATTTTGCCGCACCAAGACGCAGCGCCTCAAGCGCGACATCGTCCGGCACACCATCGATCTCAAATAGAATGCGGCCGGGTTGCACCCGAGCGACCCAGCGGTCGACGGAACCCTTGCCCTTGCCCATGCGGACCTCAATCGGCTTTGCAGAAACCGGCGTATCTGGAAAAATACGGATCCAAACTTTACCCTGCCGCTTCATCTCACGGGTCACCGCCCGACGCGTGGCCTCAATCTGGCGCGCTGTTACACGTTCTGGCTCGAGCGCTTTCAAACCAAAGCTACCGAATGCGACGCTAAAGCCGCCTTTGGCATTGCCTTTGATCCGCCCTTTAAAGGCCTTGCGGTATTTTGTTCGTTTTGGCTGGCGCATGGCTTAACTTCCCGATCCTTGTGGACCCGACGCTGGACCGCGCTGATTGCCGGCGCGGGCGCGAGCCTCACCAGACGTCTCTGCTCGGCGATCACGTGCCATTGGGTCATGTTCCATGATCTCGCCTTTGTAGATCCAGACTTTGATCCCAATAATCCCATATGTCGTAAGCGCTTCCGCCGTTCCATAATCGATATCAGCACGCAGCGTGTGCAGTGGCACAGAGCCCTCTGCATATTGCTCCGTACGCGCGATTTCAGCACCGCCCAAACGACCAGACACCATGATTTTGACGCCAAGTGCACCGAGGCGCATTGTGTTCTGAATCGAGCGCTTCATGGCACGCCGGAAAGACGCGCGTCGCTCAAGCTGGCGCGCAATATCTTCCGCAACCAAGGTCGCGTCGAGTTCAGGCTTGCGAATCTCAACCAAATTCACCCGCACCTCGTCGTCCGTCATTTTCGACAGCTGACCGCGCAGAGATTCAATATCTGCACCCTTCTTACCGATCACCAAACCAGGACGAGCGGTATGAATCGTTACGAGGCACTTCTTGTGTGGACGCTCAATAACAATCTTTGAGATACCCGCCTGACCAAGTTTGGACTTGATCGCTTTGCGCATCGCGAGATCTTCATGCAGCATGCGTCCAAAATCGGCAGAATCGGCATACCAACGGCTGTCGGAAATCCGATTGATGCCAAGACGTAGGCCGACAGGATTTACTTTCTGACCCATTATGCGGCCTCCGCTTCAGTTGAGGAATCGCGCAACACAATTGTGAGCTGCGAAAAGGGCTTCATGATCCGCGCCGCACGACCGCGAGCGCGCGCTCGAATGCGCTTCATCACAAGGTTTTTGCCGACATGTGCTTCGGCGACCACAAGACTTTCAATGTCGAGGCCATGATTGTTTTCAGCATTCGACATTGCCGACCAAAGCGTCTTGTAGACATCTTTGGCGGCGCGCTTGCGCGAAAACTTCATTTCGTCCAGCGCCTTTTGAATAGGCTTACCGCGGATCTGTTGCGCCAAAAGGTTCAGCTTTTGCGGGCTGTGACGATACATACGCAGTACGGCGCGTGACTCGTTCGACGCTTGCTTCGGAGGATTCTTAGCTTGGCCCATAACTATCTCCGCTTCGCCTTCTTATCGGCGCCGTGACCATAGTAAGTACGGGTGGGCGCAAACTCACCGAATTTGTGACCAACCATTTCCTCAGAAACGAGGACAGGTACGAATTTGTTGCCATTGTGCACCTGAAAGTTCAGGCCCACGAATTGCGGCAGAATGGTCGAACGACGCGACCAGGTTTTAATGACTTCGCGGCGCTCAGATGCGTGGGCTTTTTCTGCTTTTTTGAGCAGGTAGCCATCCACAAAAGGGCCTTTCCAGACAGAACGTGACATCGACGATATGCCTCCTAGCGCTTCGAATTACGGCGACGAATGATCAACCGATCCGACGCTTTGGTTTTGCGGGTTTTTGGACCGCGGGTTTTCTTGCCCCAAGGCGTGACCGGATGGCGTCCACCGGAGGATTTGCCCTCACCGCCACCATGTGGGTGATCAACCGGGTTCATCACGACACCACGTACGTGTGGGCGACGACCTTTATGGCGGTTACGACCCGCCTTTGAGAAAACCTGGTTCATATTGTCTGGGTTCGAAACCGCACCGATTGTCGCAACACAGGCGTCCGGTACCATACGCAACTCACCAGACGTCAGCTTGATTTGGGCATAACCCGCATCGCGTCCGACGAGCTGGGCATAACACCCAGCGGAACGCACCATTTGTGCGCCTTTAAGCGGCTTCATTTCGATATTGTGGATGATCGTTCCAACCGGAATATTCTTCAGCGGCAACACATTACCCGGCTTGATATCTGCCGTTTTCGACGTGATCACTGTATCGCCTACGCTGAGGCGTTGCGGCGCCAGGATGTAGGACAGATCGCCGTCCTCATATTTGATCAACGCAATGAATGCAGTGCGGTTCGGATCATATTCCAAACGCTCAACTGTCGCTGGAATGTCCCAACGCTGCCGCTTGAAATCAACCTTGCGGTACAACCGTTTCGCAGCACCACCTTTGTGGCGCGCCGTCATCCGGCCTTTATTGTTACGGCCACCCGTCTTGGTCAAACCCTCCGTCAACTGCTTGACCGGACGGCCCTTATGCAGCTCAGAGCGATCGACCAGCACCAATTGGCGCTGACCGGGCGAGGAAGGATTATAGGTCTTAAGTGCCATGATTTGCCCTCCTTACAAGCCCGTCGTGATGTCGACGGACTGCCCGTCCTTCAACGTCACGATCGCTTTTTTGAAGTCTGAACGGCGCCCGCGAATACCACGGAACCGCTTGGTCTTTCCTTTGACGCGGAGCGTGTTTACGCCCTCAACCTCAACTTTGAACAAAGCCTCCACCGCTTCTTTAATTTGCGGCTTTGTCGCAGTAAGTGGAACACGAAAGATCACTTTGTTTTCCTCCGCCACCAGCGTCGATTTCTCTGTGATGATCGGGGACAAAAGCGTGTCGTAATTGTCTGGCTTGATCTCGGTCGCCATCGTCTACGCCTCCTCTTTCACGCCGTCGAAACGGGCTTGGATGCCGTCGAGCGCGTCTTTGGTGACCACCAAAGTGTTCCGGCGCAGGACGTCGTAAACATTCAGCCCCGCAACCGGCAGGACATCAATATTTGGGATGTTGCGGGCCGCACGCGCGAAGTTCTCATCCAACGAACCAGAGATGATAAGCGCATTCTCGAGGCCAAGCTTAGACAGCTGCTCAGCAAGTGTTTTGGTCTTGGCTTCAGCCATCTCCGCTTTGTCCAACACAAGGATCGCCTCGTCCTTCACCTTAGAGGACAGTGCGTGCGCCAGAGCGAGCCTGCGAACCTTTTTCGGAAGCCCATGCGCATGCGAGCGAACCCTGGGACCGTGGGCAACACTGCCGCCAACAAAGATCGGCGCATTTCGCGAACCATGCCGCGCGCCACCAGAACCTTTTTGACGGATAGATTTTTTCGTCGTGACCGAAACTTCGCCACGGCTTTGTGTTTTGTGCGTGCCGGATTGGCGCTTTGCCAATTGCCAACGCACCATGCGCTGAAGCAAATCGCCGCGAATCTCTTCGATGCCGAAAATCGCATCGTCGAGATTGGCCTTACCAGCCGACTTTCCCGCTAGAGTTTTGACGGAGAGTTCCATTATTCAGCACCCTCTTTCAGTAGCTTTTTCAACAGATCTTGATCTGTCTTGGCGCGTGGCTGACCACCCGCCAGAATTTCTTTTGCCTGACCGACCCAGTCTTCAGTGGCCGCGTCATCTGCAACACCCAGCTCTTCGAGAACAGCTTGACGCTCATCATCCGCCATCGCGACAAACCCTGAAAGCGTGCCGAGGCCTTTTTCTTTCAGCGCCTCTTCAGTCTTCGGGCCAATACCATCGACCAATACAATATTGTCGGCGGCGGTACCTTCGATTTGTGGGGCGTCAGCCGGCGCATCAGTTGCCGCGGGCGCCTTGAAAGACCCCTCAGCTGGCGCGTCGGAATGCAGCGCCTTTTTGACTGCATCACGCACTTCGACGAAGGCGCCCTCATGTCCTGGAATCGCGCCCCGAACGAGGATAAGTCCCCGCTCAACGTCGGTCCTAACGACTTCCAAATTCTGCACGGTCACGCGATCGGTACCGTAATGCCCGGCCATTTTCTTGCCTTTGAAGACCTTACCCGGGTCTTGGCATTGACCGGTTGAACCAAGAGACCGGTGTGAGATTGACACACCGTGGGTCGCGCGCAATCCACCGAAGTTCCAGCGCTTCATCGCACCCGCAAACCCACGTCCGACAGAAATGCCTGCGACATCGACTTTTTGACCCGCGACGAAGTGATCTGCCTGGACCTCGGAACCAACACCCGGAAGCACCGAATCCGCTTTAATCCGAAATTCTGCGATTTTCGCTTTTGGCGCGACGCCGGCTTTGGCGAACTGTTCGCGCTGAGCCTTCGCGGTGCGCTTTGCTTTCTTGTCGCCCGCCCCCATGATGACGGCGGTGTAGCCATCTGTGCGGGACACGGTGCCGCCCTTTTTCGTCGTAACATCGCGCGTATCTTCTGTGCGCAGTCCGACGACCTGGCAGCCATCCAATGCCAGAACCGTAACCGGCACGTGGCGACCCTGTTCTGTAAAGATGCGAGTCATGCCCAGCTTCCGGGCGACCACACCAGACCGTTGAGCCGGAAGGGCCATTAGCGCGCTCCCTCAAGTTTGATTTCGATGCCGACGCCAGCGGACAAGTCCAGCTTCATCAAAGCATCTACGGTTTGTGGGGTGGGGTCTACGATATCGAGAATGCGCTTATGGGTGCGGATCTCAAATTGTTCACGGGACTTTTTATCAATGTGTGGCGAGCGGTTTACCGTGAATCGCTCGATGCGGGTCGGCAGAGGGATCGGCCCTCGCACTTCCGCGCCGGTTCGCTTAGCAGTCGAAACGATCTCGCGCGCGGACAGGTCCAACGCACGGTGATCAAAGGCTTTCAGCCTGATCCTGATGTTTTGTTTTTCCATCTTTCGATGTCCAATCCAATTGCATTGCGACCCAGGCGCATGCAAAGGAGCGCGCCGAGCCGCGATAGAAGCTGTTTTGTCGTTTCGGATGCCAGCGTTTGCCTCAGAGGCACGGCCTGACGTCGAAGTGGTGGGCAATACGGGAATCAGACGCGGACGTCAACAGCCCTTTGTGCACTTTGTGTGGTCGACGATGAGCCTTTTCGAACCGAACAAATACGTACAATTTAGACGCCACGTTTTTGCTGTTAAATTCGACCCAATCAATGACTCAATTTTGCCTGGTCAATCTCGACGATGGCAAAGTCAGAATGCCCCCAAACAGTGCGTCCGCACGCCTGGAGTGCATCTGCACTGTTTTGCGTTCTCGTGACAACATAATTCAGCCGTGCGCCTTCAAATGCCGTGCAATCCCCAGACAGCAATAGCCGACGCCAATTTAGAAGCTCGTACCACCGCAGCACGTCTGTTTTGGAGGTCGGAACGAATTTGTAGTTCACCAAAGTTGGTCGCTGCAGAAGTATCTCCATACCGACCCAAGGGAGATAGGCGTCCCCTTCATCCCCTACGCGCGGGCTTGGCGCGATCAGAACAACAGCGTCATCGGAAGTGTTCTCTTTGATCCAAGAAACCATGTCTTTCTGCCGCCCGCTGAGCGTTTCTGCCAAGGAAACCCTGCC
Organism: Pseudomonadota bacterium; assembly: GCA_038534315.1. Taxonomy (GTDB): domain Bacteria; phylum Pseudomonadota; class Alphaproteobacteria; order Caulobacterales; family Hyphomonadaceae; genus Henriciella. Next base: position 49,271 of record JBCAWZ010000016.1, read on the forward strand.
GAAGGTTGCATTGTGAACCGAGTCAACAAGGCGTGGAATAAAAAGCACTGTAATCCCAACGGCCATCGCAAGGCCGACGCGTGCAAACCGATCATTTCTGGAATGGAAAGTGACGTATTTGGCCGCGTACAAGAGCGACAAAAGCAGGATGAGGGCGCTCGGTCGAAAGATGTAGAACGCGGCAAATAGGTGAGTGTTTCGATCGAGATAAGCGAAACCGAGCGCAAGCACAGCGTAGAGATTCAATCCCAAAAGCCAGATATAGATCGGCTTGTCAGACTTATCCGATGCCCGCGCCATCAGAAGCGCTGCCACGGCAAAGCCTATATGCATCAACCATCCCGGAAGCCAGAATGCGAGAAAGGCCCCGTCGAGGTCGGCGAATGGCGCGGTATGATGCGGGGCTCTAAACTCAGAATAAATCCAGTTCACGCTGACACCCAAAGCGTTCGCATCGATCGCATTCGAATTCAGTCTTTCCCACGCAATAACAATCGCGAGCGGCGCCACAAGACCGGCAAACACAAACCCGGGTGAAATCGCCTGTTGGATGGATCCGGCTCTCAGGGCAATCAAAACAAGCAAAGCGGCACCCCAAAAACCGCCCACCAGGAAGTGGAGGTAAACAGCCACCGCACACAATACCATTGCGACCATGGTCCGATGAAGCGCAACCATTCCCAGCGCGAGAAAAAGGAAGATGTACGCCATCGTTTTTGTTTCGACGCCACCAAAAATCCATTCTCCGCCAAACAGACTTTGATTGAGCAGCAACATGGTCGCAAGCCCAATGACGCCTTCGGTTAAGCCAAGCTTCAACGCCCTAATCATCCAGTAAAACGCAGCCGCCGAGACGCCCCATTGAGCAAGGCTCAAGACGGTCTCAGCACGCTCAAAGCCAAGCAGTTCAATCGCTGAACCCATGATGAGATAGCCTAGTGTGCGGGCATATGTATCATCGAAGATTGAGTGGTAGGGTCCGAAGGCTTCCGGATTCGCCCAGCGGTAGGACAAATAGTAGACATTGACCTCGTTCGACGTCCACTGACCAGGCAGCATCTCCGTGGCAAGCAACAAGGCGAGCACTGCTACTCCGACACCCACTCGAACGGAATCATTGTTCCAGATTTGTTGCGCCAGTCCGGTCAACGCGGACGCAAACCCTGCCATTTCATGATCCTAAAGCTGCGCTCAAAGCCAACTCCGAACATTGCACAAGAGAGAATAATTCATCGTTACTGTCGGTGGTTATTCACGCCTCCCAACAATGGAGGCGGAGCCAAGCCCGCAGAATGACTGACAAAATAGTAAAACGAAAACTGGCACGGGCGGAGGGACTCGAACCCCCGGCCCTCGGTTTTGGAGACCGATGCTCTACCAACTGAGCTACACCCGTCCAGTCCTGCTCCTATGCCGCAAGCCGGGCCGAGATGCAATCACTCAGCTCCAGTCGCAAAGCATTGCCAGCTATGGCTCACGCCCGCACTGTGGCGGACAAAACATAGGAGGATACTGTATGGCCCGGATCGATTATGCCGACTTGGACGACCTTGACCCAAACGCACAAAATCTCATTAAGCGATTGGCTCCATTGAATATTTTCAAAATGATGGCGCACAATCCAGGCATTTTGAAACCATTCGTCGATCTCGGCACCGCATTCCTTTTCAAGGGCAGCCTCGATCCCGTCACGCGCGAATGCGCGATCTTGCGCGTCGGCTATCTGTCAGAGGCCAGTTATGAAACCGCGCAGCATGAACGGATCGGCCGCGATCTCGGCATGGATGATGCGCTGTTCGCGGCGCTCAGATCTGGGCCCGAAAGTAAGGATCTGACAGATGAGCAAAGACTGGCGGTCGCGCTAACAGATGATGTTGTCCAAAATGTCCGAGCCAGCAATGCCACATTCGACCCCGTGCTCGAACATTTCGGACCCGCTGGCGCCCAGGAATTGGTGCTGATCATCGGCTATTATATGATGGTTAGCCGCTTCCTCGAAACCTTCGATGTCGACATCGAAGCCGGGGGCGCCGTCGGTCTCAAAGTGTTGGATTAGCGCCTCATAACCCCGGTACAAGTCGGGCATCAGATCCGGTTCAAACCCGGATCGCCAATGTATCCAGCCAGACCCTCCCGGGCACCCAAATACTTAGTCTGGCGTGTAGGCGTCGACGCTCTCGAGCAAACCCTTAATCAGGCCTCGTTCCGCCAAACTCAATTCCGGTCGCCAGACGAAAAAGATGATCACATAGCGATCTTCGGAACTCGTATTCCAAGCTTCGTGATCGATGCTGTCATTGAAGATCAGCATCTCGCCAGACTTCCAATGCCGTGTTTCATTGCCACAGCGCAGGCCGCAGCCGTCCGGAATGACCAGCGGCAAATGGCATGTCAGCCGCGTATTCAAATAGCCGGTATGGGCGGCGATCTTGGCACCGGCCGCGAGCCGCGACACCAGTACGGTCGGGCCACGTCCCTCAATTCGTTCCAAGGGCGCGTCTTCCAGCGCAGTTAAAACGGACGGCATCAGTGAACACACTGAGTCCTCCATCACACCGTTTTTGATCAGGTGCACCGCGCTCCAATCGGGATTGTCGAGCAATGGGTGATTTCGGTTTACAGGTACGTTTCCGGACGCGTGAATGTAAGGGGTAAAGAGATTTGGCGTGTTCAGTAGCGCGCTAAATTCCGCTCGGATTTGGTCTTCAGCGGCGAGCAATTTCGCGGTCCAGTCAAACGCATCGGTTTCGTAGAATTGCTGGGCCGGAAGCTCTGGATAATAAAACGCCCTCGGCTCCTGGATGAAGCGTTGACGCTTCGCAAACAGCAAGTCGCGAGCGTGTTCGAACCGTGCGCGATCGCTGGCGGAAGGCTCGACATCGTGGTCGACCGAAAGCGCCGTATCGACATGCGACCGCACATCCTGATTGTGCTGGGCCAGTCGCGCAAAGATGCGCTCGACTTGCGGGCGCGCGGCGTCAGGCAGACCCTCAGGATCGGGCACCAATTTTCGAATATAGTTGAACAGCATCGCCGCACTGCTGTGATCGCCCTGTGACCAGAGTTGATCGCCTTTCATGATCAAGGCGCGAAGATTGGTCGGATCTTCCTCAAGCACATGGTCGAGGGCGTTCATCATCAGATCGGCATCGCGACCGGCTTGCGACGCAATCGCGAGCCCGAGCCAGATATCCTTATCCTGATAGCCATCGCGAATAATCGTCGAAAAGGTGGTAGCGGCCTCACCCGCACGCCCGGATTGCAACAGCGACATCGCTTGCGACGCACGGGCATTCACCTCTTGTGGGGTCAAAGTCATAGCCGCGCTTCTATCCGGAGTGGAGCCAACCGACAAGCAGATCGCTCTGGCGAGCCGGTCGCCAGAGGCACCGATTGCGGTCACGAAAAAGGCCGCTCTCTTTCGACAGCGGCCTCTTTTGCAGTGTGCTGTGCGTGTCGCTTAGCTTTTGACGCTGGCAACCACTCCGGCGCCGACCGTGCGGCCACCTTCACGGATCGCAAAGCGCAGACCCTGGTCCATGGCAATTGGCTGGATCAGCTCAACAT
>JBCAWZ010000017.1:0-22138 GCA_038534315.1 Pseudomonadota bacterium
GATGGCGAGGTTCGGGATGGACGGGTCGGAGTCTGGGTCGACCGCACGCAGGTCGGGGGTGATGTAAAAGAAGACAAGATTGCGGCGATCGGCATCCGATTGAGACGTTGGGTAAGCTATCACGGCATAAGTCTGAACGTTGAACCGGATCTCGAGCACTTTGAGGGGATTACTCCGTGCGGGATCGCGGACCCGAGGTACGGTGTGACTAGCTTGGTAGATTTGGGCCGACCTGTTTCGATGTTTGAAGCCGACACGGCGCTTCGGCACGGTTTCGAAACTGTGTTCGGTCAAAAGACGACTGTATCCAAACCTCCGATTCCCGCCAAGTTAGCCTAAGCAAGGGTCAACGGGGTCGCGCCCGCGCAACCCACATCAAACTCCAGGGTACAATCAAAATACTTAAGCCCAAGATCATGAAGTAGAAGCCCGAAACGTGGGGCCGAAGAATGAATTCTTCTTGGCCCGGCAACTCATCTTCGGGATTGTAGTCTTCCGTATTGCCGCCACGCCCGCGGCGATCGCTTCTGTTGTCAGGAGACCGCTCTGCCCGGTTCGCGTTTTCTTCTCTCCGGCGTTCAAGCGCGGTTTCTCGGAACGCGCTAGGGTTATCTATGAAGGCGGAACGGCTCTGATACATTTCATCATATACCGCCGCAGATTGGTTCACTTGTTGGAGTGTGACAACTAAGGAAATTGCCAGCGGCAAAGCCACCAAAATCGCGAATAAGGGGAAGCGTTTTGCATGGTTCAAGCGTCGGCAATGGATCACCAAAGAAAAAAGACTGGTGACCAAATAAACGCCGGCAGCAAAATACGCCGCACCGACACTCAAACCATCGGTGTCCGCACCCGCCAAGCCAACGACAAAAACGATCATTCCAACGCCGAACACAGATAGGAACTGCAGCATAAACAGGAGCGTCCATGCGCGGGTAAAATGTAGCTTCGAGCTCTCCCCGGTGGGATCAAACAGAGTGCTGAGCCAGTTTTGTCGACTTGGATCTTGTTCCGGATCGATCAGCCAAGGTCGCGAAGGATCGATTTGATCTGACTCTTGAAGTGCTGCTGACATTGAGCCGGTTCCATATAGTTATTGTCGGGCATTTGGACCATATCTCGGGTTCGGTCTTATTGAAAGTCAATAAATCAATCAGATGTGGGTGGCCCAAACCGGTTGGCCTCTGGGTCGCTCGTCATGTATCCCAAGATCCCGCCAATCAGCGCATTGGTGGCGACGACATCTATCAGGCTCACGGGCAGCAACATCTTGAACTGAACATGCAGTCCTTCCATCGCAGCCTCGGTTTCTTCGGCTTTCATGCGTTCTTGAATTTCGCGCATAATATCTGCCAATTCGTCCATAGGGACGAAGATCGGTGTGATCACAGCATTGAGCAGGTTCTGGAACACAAATTGTCCAGCAAAGACCGCGAGCACCCACCAGGCTGAAAAGCCGAGATCGTGGAGGCGTTTACCAATCACGCAGATGTAGGGATAAATCAGCAGGAACAGAGCGAAGATGTAGACAAGGGAGATATAGCTGGTCGTGGCTACGATCAAAACATTGATCACGGTCAGGACAACCATACCCTGCCAGAAGCGATTCCGCGCCAAGCGTCCGTTCGGATCGAGAAGCAGATCCATCATCGGTTCAGCCTTCCTTATTTTGACCGAAGCATAACGCGCTCAAACTGGGATGCTCATTCCAGCTCTACCATGATTTCATCGGCTGCGACGCTATCTCCAGCATCAACATTGATTGCCTTTACCGTCCCAGTTGCGTCGGCGCGGATGATGTTCTGCATCTTCATCGCTTCAACAATACAGACTGCCTCACCTTCCTGAACCTCTTGGCCTTCCTCCACATCAACGGAAACCACCAAGCCAGGCATGGGCGATATGACCATTTTGGACAAATCAGGCTTTTCTTTTTCTGGCAGTCTTTTGTGCATTTCGGCGACGGACGGCCGGCACACCAAAACTCTCAGGCCGACACCTCGGAGGCGCACAAAATACCCCTCTGTCGTCTCAGCAATCTTTATCGCGAAATCTTCGCCGTTGAGCTGCCCCTCAACAAGACTTTTGCCTGGCTGCCAGTCACTGACCAATTCCATCCGTTTTCCGTTAAAATGGACGGCGGCGTGACCATCTCCAAGATCAATCTCAACATCGTGATACGCATCACCTAGTACCACAGTCCAGACACGCTGCGGGTCTATCGCTGGGGTCATCCGGTTCGAGATGTGTGCTGCTCTTCGCGCGAAAACGCTATGCACATAAGTCGACGCGGCCAGCAAAACATGCGTTTGCTCTTGCGTCGGTTGCGTCCCTTGGAAGCCTTCAGGAAACTGGCTCTTGATATAGCCTGTGGTGAAGTCACCGGACCTGAATGTCTGCTCGTCCATAACAGCCGCGCAAAACGGAATATTGTCCTGGATACCACTAATGAAGAAGCGGTCGAGTGCTTCCGCTTGTGTATCAAGTGCCGTGTCGCGATCTTTGCCATGCGTGACCAGCTTGGCGATCATGGGGTCGTAGAACATTGAGATCTCGTCCCCTTCGCGAACGCCACTATCCATACGAACCGTTCCGTCGCCCAAAGGGCCTTCAGCAGGAGGTTGGAAACGGCGAAGGCGGCCGATCGATGGTAAGAAATTCCGATAAGGGTCTTCGGCGTAAACGCGGCTCTCGATCGCCCAACCGTCAATTTTCAAGTCTGCCTGCTTGAGCGACAGTTTTTCGCCGGCCGCTGAACGTAGCATTTGTTCGACCAAATCGACGCCGGTAATCATCTCGGTGACAGGATGCTCAACCTGCAAACGCGTGTTCATTTCGAGGAAATAGAAGCTTTTGTCCTTGCCAGACGCAACAAACTCAACGGTTCCCGCGCTGTCATAGTCCACCGCTTTCGCCAGCGCGACCGCCTGTTCACCCATTTTTTTCCGAGTGGCCTCATCCAATAAGGGTGACGGGGCCTCTTCTAAAACTTTCTGATTGCGACGCTGAATAGAGCACTCCCGCTCAAACAAATGCACGCAGTTTCCGTGCTTGTCGCCCATCACTTGGATTTCAACATGACGTGGTTCGAGAATGAATTTCTCAATGAAGATCCGGTCGTCACCGAAAGAAGCCATTGCTTCTGCTTTTACGGCCGGGAAGCCTTCTTCGACTTCTTTATCATCATAGGCGATCCGGATCCCCTTTCCGCCACCGCCGGCCGACGCTTTGATCATAACGGGATAGCCAATTTGCTTAGAGATCTTGACCGCTTCGGTTGTGTCCTCGATCAGACCCATATGTCCGGGAACGGTAGAAACGCCCGCTTCAGCTGCCAGTTTCTTGGAACTGATCTTGTCGCCCATGGCTTCGATCGCGTGCGGATTTGGGCCAATGAAAACAATGTTCTCTTGTTCTAATCGCTTTGCGAATTCAGGGTTCTCAGACAGGAAACCGAAACCAGGATGAACCGCCTCTGCGCCGGTTTTCTTCACTGCGTCGACGATTTTATCCATGTCGAGATAAGACTCTGCCGCTGGTGGCGGACCGATGTGAACAGTCTCATCAGCCATTTCGACAGCCATTGAGGCAGCATCGGCGTCTGAGTATACAACCACGGTTTGGATGCCCAGCCGTTTACATGTTTTGATCACTCGAACCGCGATCTCGCCGCGATTGGCGATCAGGATTTTTTTGAACATACCAACCCCAAATTCTTGACACTACTGAGTTTGTTGCCGGAACTACGCGACCGACACCGACTTGTCGAGGTCGGGACGCGCATCTCGCGGCGTTACGCTAATGGAGCGCATGCCATTAATCCTCGAGCTCTTTGGCAAATCGAATAATCCGAGCCGTGACCGTGACAAGAAACGCCGTCGACCAACCGATCAAAAGGAATCCATTGGCGGACTCGATCGCCGAGAATAGGCGCCAATTCTTATCTAAGACCAGGTCACCGAACCCAACGGTCGTGAACGTACTCGCCGAAAAGTAAAGTGCAGGTTCCCACCCATCGATCGCGCCGATCGCCATGTACGTCATCGCATACAGGAAAATCTGTACGCCATGCGCGAGGAACAATCCCAGCACGACGCCGATGATTGTGAAACCTTGCGCGTAAGCGCTACTTCTTTGGTGTCGTTGTCCTTGATATTTACGACGTAACCGCTGACTCAAGAAAACAAGCGCCCAAAAGTGCAATGCGGTCGTCAAGACGATCAAAAGAACGGAAACAAGCAGATTGGCGAGCAGCATGTGCGACCGAGGCTAAGACGTGAGTGAGACATCCTCGGTATAGCCAGGTACTTCTTCTTTCAAGAAATTGATCAGCGCTTTCTCTGCGGGCGAAATCTGATTGTCCCAACCAAGGCGCGCATTCACCCACGCGTGTTCGTCAGACGTGATGTCTTCGGCCTCGAGATCACCCTCCAATCGCGCTTTGTATTGCGCCGTCATTGAATCTTTCGGGCTGTAGAGTACCGATTTCCACCAGTTTCCCTCAAAGAATGAACTGGCGCTTTTCGCCAGTAATCCACCTACATTGACGGACGTGTCCTGCAGCCAATTCTCACGTGCTAGCGCATCCGCTTCGGAGGTCGGCGCCGGGTGCGCGCGCGCCATGAGATGATTGGCAATCGCTCGGGCAAAAAAGTCATCCCAGGACGGTGCGTTTTGTGCCGTGGCAACGGCATCGTTGATTTCAAACAAGTATTTGGCTTCAAGGCGGCTGACCCAGTGTCCTTGATGACCGGTCGGGGCAAAAAGGATGGCACGGAGGTCTTCCACTCGGTCAGCAGATACAAAGCCTTCGACCGTGATTGTTTTGACCATGGCTGTCAAAAGCGTGTCAGCGAGGCGGTCCGGCGCACCTTCTGTTTTTCGCAAGATTGCAATGAGAAGTGCAACATCAAAATCGCTTGGCGAATCTCCATTGAGATCCGTCAAGGCAATCAACCAATCACATTCATCTTCATTCACCCAGCCATACGGGGACTCATTGTTGATGATGTAATCCCGAACCGTATCAATGAATCGGTGAGTCCAGCTTTCATCGACATGGATCAACTTTGGATGCAACCGGTAAAGCGTCTCCGCCTCTTCTCGGGACACGATCCCATCGCTATAAACTTCTTGGACAATCCGGAGAGCATCCTCCTCGGACATTTCTCCTAAGCTCGCGACCTTATCGATCAGCGCTTCTGTATTGCGATCCATATTACCCTCTTAGGTTATCAGGATAGTATCGCAGGAAGCTATTTCAGATCAGTTACCGACAAATGATCGCGTAAGCTGACGTACATTCATAAATTTCACGAAAATATGTAGCAGCTCTCTGGGCATGTCTCCTGGCAGCAAATTGTCAACAGGATCATCATGGCGGGCCAGCATAACATTGCTCGATTGGGCGCCGTCGACCCGATAATAATTCATTGCCCAATCTGGAAACGCCCGCTTGGTGATGGTCTCACCCACTAGCTGGACAACGCCGAAATGCCGATCATCGGCGAGAATTCGTTCATAAAGCGCCTTCACTTCGGGCTCCTCGCCCTCAATCGCTTGCATAAAATGCCGACCGTTGTGCGCAAGGAAGCCGGTCAAATACCGCTCATAATTGTTCGATACCGACACATCTAGGATTTTCCCGATCTGATTCTCGGAAAGCGATTCGATGGCCGTGCTGGTGTAAAGGAGTCGGTACATTCGTGCTCAATATGTTTCGAACTGCTTTGTGGACCGCCCGGCACCATCAAACAATAGATCACAAGTGAAGCGTGTTCAGCCTTTGTTTCAACCAACCCCGAGATTGTGCTCCTATTCTCAGCCATTTCAGCAAAATATGTCCCGTAACAGTGTTATAGGATTGGTGACTGAGCATGAGTCACGTATATTACTCGTGAAGGTCGAGCGGCTTTTGGATCGAATGAATGGACACAAATATTCTATTGCCTATGCGAACCGGCGAAATCCGAATTCACGATTCGGAAGGATTTGAGGGCATGCGCGCTGCCGGGCGCTTGGTGGCAGACTGTCTAGATATGCTGGTCGGAGAGGTAAAGCCCGGTGTCACAACCCAGCAAATCGACGACTTAGTCCGAGCGTTCGTCTTTGATCATGGCGCCCAGTCAGCGACCATTGGCTATCGCGGGTACCGCCACGCCTCCTGCATTTCGCTCAATCACGTCATATGTCACGGAATCCCTGGAGACAGAGTGTTCAAGGATGGTGACATTGCGAACATAGACGTCACGCTCATTCTAGATGGCTGGCACGGCGATCATTCTCGGATGTACTCCGCTGGAACGCCAAAACGAAAGGCGGCTCGGCTGATCGACGTCACTTATGAAGCGATGATGGCCGGGATTGCCACAATCCGCCCGGGCGCAACCTTTGGCGACATTGGCGGCGCGATATCCGAGATCGCTCGCAAGAACCGCTTGTCCGTGGTTGAGGACTTTTGCGGTCACGGACTAGGGCGCTTGTTTCATGATGAACCGAACGTTGTGCACTCAGCCCGAGCTGGAAGTGGCCCGGTTCTGAGAGAAGGCATGTTTTTTACGGTGGAGCCGATGCTAAACATCGGGCGGAAAGACGCCGTTATTCTAAAAGATGGCTGGACGGCGGTGACGCGCGATCGTCAGCTTTCGGCTCAATTCGAACACTCGGTGGGGGTCACCGCGGACGGTGTGGAGATTTTTACGTCTTCACCAAAACGTCTGCATATGCCGCATAAGGCCTGATCATCCGAGATGAACCGTGTGCCGCCTCATTGGCAAGGACATCGCGACCGCCTTCGCAACCGTCTCCTAAACCGTGGCTCTGAATCCCTTGACGATTACGAACTGCTAGAGGTGATCTTGTTTGCGGTCATTCCTCGTAAAGACGTCAAACCTCTCGCGAAGCGACTTTTACAACATTTTGGGTCACTGTCTGCCGCGCTAGCGGCCCATCCAAGTCAACTACAATCGATTGAGGGCGCGGGACCGGTCGTCGCGTCCCACTTTGCCGCAATGCGAGAAATCGCGACACGAAGCGCTCGCGAGTCGATTAGCATGCGCCCTATCGTTTCAAGCTGGGCCGCGCTTTTGGGGTACGTGCGGGCTGAACTCCAGCACCATACGCGGGAACAGTTTCGAACCTTGTTTTTGGATCGAAAGAACCAATTGATTGCCGATGAAGTGCTCTGGTTGGGAACAGTCGATCACGCGCCTGTCTACCCAAGAGAGATCGCTCGCCGTGCGCTGGAACTGGCCGCATCAGCGGTGATCCTCGTGCATAATCACCCATCCGGTGATCCGACCCCATCATCCGCCGACATCGACATGACCCGTCTGATTGTGGACGCATTAGACCCGTTAGATATCACCGTACACGACCATCTGATTGTGGGCCGAGAAGGTGTTGTCAGCTTCAAAGCGAGTGGCCTGATCTAAGCATGGATTCAACAGGAAGGCGGGCAAATGCCCCTGCGAAAAGACTTGCGTGCTGGAGCGATCGGATTACGCTGTTGTATAGAAAATACTGCGTCGTTCAGGGCGTAACTTGGGAGGTTCTAAATGGACGCACGGTCGGTCGCGGCTGATACAAATACCGGAACAAGTTTTGGGTCATTTGAGTATAGGACATATGTCCTCGCGACGCTTACCATAGTCTATACGTTTAACTTCATTGATCGCATTTTGATCAGTGTGGTGAGTGTGCCAATCATCAATGAATTTGAGCTTCCCCAATTTCAATTCGGATTGCTGTCTGGAATCGGCTTCGCGCTTTTTTACACGCTTCTTGGCATTCCGATCGCAAACCTGTCTGAGAAATATAGCCGAGTGCGGATCATCGGAACGTGCGTTATTCTCTGGTCAATTGCGACGGTTCTGTGCGGTTTTACGGTCGGCTTCATTACACTTTTGTTCGCCAGAATGCTTGTTGGCATCGGGGAAGCCGGCTGCACGCCGCCGGCAAACTCATTGATTAGCGATTATTACGTTCCAATCGCCCGGCCAACCGCTTTGGGAATATACGCTATGGGCGTGACAGCCGGTGGCGTTTTCGCTCAGCTGTTCGGTGGTTTTATTCTAGAGATTTTCACTTGGCGGGAGGCGTTCATCTATGTCGGTGCGCCAGGCATTGTGATCGGCATTCTCGTCTTAACCACGATCAAGGAACCGCCACGCGGCTATTCCGATCCGCCTGGAACGAAGAAGCAAGACAAAGCAAGCTTTCAAGAAGCGCTCGCCGAAATCATCAGCAAGAGAACATTCTGGGTCATGGCGACCGGCGCTACGATTGCTGCCTTCTCAGGCTATTCTCTCACCACGCTTCAACCTCAGCACGTTGTGTTTAATCAAGGCTACACGCCTGGCCAAACTGCCATTATGTTTATGGCGCCCGTCGGGCTCGCGGGAACACTCGGCGCATTCCTAGGTGGCTATCTGACCCAGCGCGCGAACAGAACCTCGCAAACAGCCGCCACATGGGTTCCTGGATTTGCCTTCCTGATCTGTGCCCCGATTTACGCGGCCGCATTTTTGGTCGGACCGCCAGTGTTGATGCTGATCCTGCTGATGGTCGCCAGCATGCTTCAGTACTTTTATCTTGGCGCTCAGTACAACATTGCTCAGGCTGTTGTGAGCTTGCGGGTACGCGCAACGTCGATCGCGATCTTGTTGTTTATTGTAAACTTGATTGGCTACGGGATTGGCCCACCGACGCTTGGCATCATCGCAGATATCGTGACCAATATGTACATCACCAATAATGATTTGGTCGGCCAGATCACAGCCAGCTGCAGTATGAGCGATCCAAATCTCAGCGCCGAACTGGTCAAGGCTTGTGGCGAAGCACGCGGGTATGGTGTTCGGTGGGCTTGTGTCACCGCGACCTTGCTCTTCTTCCTTGCCGGTGCGTTCTTCCTGCTTTCGGGACGCACCTTTGTTAAAGACTTGTTCGCGAAACCAACATCAGAAGGACAGGAGGCTGCCGCAACGTAGCCAGGAAAAGAAACTGCCGGATTGCCGCCAAAAACAAACATAGGCAGCCGGTGTATGGGAGGAATTGAGGCATGAGCGCCACGACTGCTGACACGGCAGACGGGCATATTACGGGTTACGGTTCAAAGGGATACCGAAGCTACGTTCTGCTCGCATTGATGGTGGTATACACCCTCAACTTTATTGATCGAAATCTAATCGGTGTTCTCGCCGAACCGATCATCCAGACATTCAATCTGAGTGACACTCAATTTGGGCTCTTGGCCAGCTGGCCGTTCGCGATCTTCTACGCGGTCATGGGTTTGCCGATTGCGATGGCCGCTGATCGATTCAACCGCGTCAATATCATCGTTGTCTGCATCGTTCTTTGGTCAGTCATGACGGCGCTTTGCGGCATCGCCGCCGGATTTCTAACCCTCATGTTGTTTAGAGTTGGCGTCGCCGTGGGCGAAGCAGGCTGCACCCCTCCGGCCAATTCTATCATCGGCGACTATTACCCGGCGCAACACCGCGCCACGGCGCTCGGCATTTATTCGATGGGCGTCACCCTCGGCGGTGTCTTGGCGTATCTGTTTGGCGGTCCGCTGGCGGAACTCAGCGGGCCGGCCTTTGGCGCCTGGCTCAGCGGTATAGGCGTCGGAGCGTTGTTCTCGGGCATCGAGTGGCAAAACGTAGAAGGGTGGCGGATTGCATTTGTTGTGATTGGCTTGCCGGGCGTGTTGATCGGCTTGTTGCTGACATGGACTGTTAAGGAGCCCCCGCGCGGCTATTCTGATCCGCCGTCGGCTCAAACAGTTCAGAAAGCATCGACTAAGGAAACCATGCAGGAGCTTTATTCCAAGCCCAGCTTCTGGTGGATGGCGGCGGGTGCCGCCTTGGTTGCTTTCGTTGGCTATGGCCTCTTCACGTTTCAAATTCCCTTCTTGATTCGGGAGCATGGCCTAGGCGTCCGTGAGGCTTCCATCAATTTTGGCGCACCGCTTTCAGCGGTTGCAGCGATTGGAACCTTTTTGGGCGGCTACCTTACGGACCGGTTTTCGCACCGGTTCAAAACAGCTGTCGCAATCATTCCAGCGATTGGCCTTCTGCTCGCCGTGCCACTTTACATCACCGCGTTCTATGCCTCGAGCCTGACAGTTGTGTTCATCGTTTGGGCATTGGCCGCCGTCTGCCACTACGCCTATCTCGGCGCGCAATACAATATCGGGCAAGGCGTTGTCTCTGCCCGCTCACGCGCAACAGCCATCGCCATTCTCCTGATAATTGTCTCGATCATCGGTAATGGCATCGGTCCACAATTCGTTGGCATAATGAGCGACGTGTTCACCGGTACAAACCTCAGCGGTCAGGGGTTGAGCGCGTCAATCTGCGCCGCGAATGAGGGCCTGAGTGATGAGCAATTGGCCGACTGCGCAGCTGGTCGATCAGCCGGACTGAAACAGTCGATCTCGGTAACCACGCTCTGGTTCTTAGGGGCTGCCTTCTGCTTTTACATGTCGTCTCGATATCTTGAGAACGATCTCGTCGCGAAAGTGGAGGCAGCCTAATGGCCGATATCACGACCGAAGTGCCGCCTTCCAGACAGACGACGGTTGAGGGTTATGGAACGGCCAGTTATCGCGCCTACGTCCTGTTTGCGCTGATCGTTGTCTACACATTTAACTTCATTGACCGAACGCTCATCAGTGTGCTGGGCGAGGATATTCGGATCGAGTTTGGCCTGACGGATATGCAAATTGGCCTGTTGTCAGGCTTGGCATTTGCTGTCCTCTACACACTGCTCGGCATTCCTTTCGCCATGCTTGCCGAACGGCGAAACCGTACCTGGATCATCGCAGCTGCTATGGCAGCTTGGAGTGCAATGACCGTCGCCTGCGGCATGGCACAGACCACGTTTCAGTTTGCGCTTGCACGCGTCGGCGTCGGAATCGGCGAGGCGGGCTGCTCGCCTCCGTCACATTCCCTCATTTCTGACTACTTCCCGCCAGAAAAGCGATCGAGCGCCTTGGGCTTGTTCGCGCTCGGAATTCCAATTGGGTCGATGCTCGCTGCGCTCGGCGGCGCGTACATCGCAACCAGAGGAGGGCTCGACTGGCGCGATGCATTCATATGGATGGGTCTGCCCGGTGTGATCGGTGCGATCATCTTCAAATTGACGGTCAAAGAACCGCCGCGCGGATACTCCGATCCAGGCGGCGCTGCTGCCGCTGCTGCCCGAAGAATGCCCTCGCCGTTTAAAGTGTTCAGCGTTGTCGGAGGAAAGATGAGCTTCTGGCACGTTTCGTTTGGCGGCGCCCTAGCCTCTTTTGCAGGATATGGGATCGGTCAATTTGTCCGTCCGTTCTGGACGAGGGCACATGAGCTCCCTTTGCTCGAAGCGGCGCTCATATTTGGCTTTGTTCTTGGTGTCGCTGCAGGAATCGGGACGTTTGGGTGCGGTGTCATCGCAGATCGCTTGCGGGCGCGTCACCCAAATTCGGATTCCTGGTTGCCCGCGCTGGGCATGACGCTCTGCGTGCCATTTATGATTTTCGGTTACAACACGCTGAGCTTTACGAGTGGAGCGCTCGCAATCTGGCTGGCGATCCCCGCGCTCTCGATCGCCGCCGTACTCCGTTACACATATCTCGCGCCAATGTTTGCGGTCACTCAGAAACTCGTGGAGCCGCGCATGCGGGCAACCGCAGCGGCTCTGCTTCTGTTTGTTGTCAACATCATTGGGTACGGTCTTGGACCTCCAGTCATTGGCTGGTTCTCAGACCTTGGAACCAAGTGGCAGCTCGAACAAAATGAGGCGCCAGTTACTTTAGCAGACTGTGGCGCGGCAGAGCGCGTGCTGACTAAGGTGCGGCGCGATGGTCGAACCCTTGCGAAAGTTGAAGCGGGAGAAGTGGCCTTGCCTGCAGATTTCTCTCCGATCCCCGAACCGGACAGGCTTGCAGCAGCGACGACGGATGGTGAACATTGCGCGCCTGCTCGAAAAACAGGGGTGCGCTGGGGCGTGACGCTGGGGTCACTCTTCTTTCTCTGGGCCGCTCTCCACTTTTTGCTGCTGAGTCGGACAATGCAACGCGACCTGTGGACGCCAGATGAGGAGCCCGCTACAGCCTGATCCATGGCGGTTTATACAAGCGTTTCGGACGACGATTTGGCGAGTTTTCTCAGCGCCTATGACATCGGTGCCCCCTTGGCTTTTAAGGGGATCGCCGAGGGTGTTGAAAACTCCAACTACTATCTCGAGACGACGCAGGGTCGGTATATTCTAACCCTGTTTGAAAAGCGCGTTGATCCGGCAGACTTGCCTTACTTTATTGGGCTGAAACAGCATCTTTCCGAAAAAGGGTTTCTTTGTCCCAAACCCATCGAGGGAAAAGACGGACGCGCGCTGCGCCGGCTTGCCGGGCGGCCAGCATTGATTGTTAGCTTCTTGAACGGCCTGTCGCCGAAGAAACCGAGTCTGCAACAATGCTTCGCCATGGGTGCTGGATTGGCGCAACTTCATCAAGACACGGCAGACTTCTCGATGGTACGGAAAAACGCGCTAGGACCAGAAAGTTGGCCGAAGCTTTGGCAAGGGCGCGCAGACGCCGCAGAAGCCCTTAGTCCTGGACTGGCGGACCTTATTGATGGCGACCTGCTCGCAATTGAAGAAGCCGGACCAGAAAGCCTAGAAGTTCCACGCGGCACCATTCATGCCGACCTGTTTCCAGACAATTCCTTCTTCCTCGGCGCTGAATTGGCTGGCGTCATCGACTTCTATTTCGCATGCACCGATGCGCTCGTTTTTGACCTTGCAGTCTGCTTAAACGCATGGGCTTTCGAGGCTGACGGCGCCTTCAATTTTAGCAAAGGCGCGCGCCTGATTAGCGGATATGAATCGGTCAAACACTTGTCCGAAACAGAACGAAGTGCGCTTCCCTTATTTTCTCTTGGAGCCGCGCTTCGCTTCTTTCTAACGCGCCTCGTCGATTGGACCGAAACACCAGCCGACGCTTTGGTGAAGCCACACGACCCACTAGATTATGCGAAACGCCTAAAGTTCCACAGGACCGCCGACCATATTTCGCAATATGGCGGCTAGTTCCGGATGAGGGGCCAGCAATCAGGCTTTGATGTTTAAACCTTTGCGATACGGCTCGATTTTGCCGCGCTGGTCCTCAGGCAACTTGTCCTGAGTGAGCGTATCGAAATCGCTCGCATTGTGGCGCTCAAGCAATTGGCTCGCCGGGTCACCATAAGGACGGTTGACCATGCGCCCTCTCTGGACACCTGGCCGTTGCCCGACCTCATCGGCCCAGCGGTTGACATTCTTGTACTCACTCACGGCCAAAAACTCAGCAGAATCGTACAACACCCCCTTAGCGAGAGCGCCATACCAAGGCCAGATGGCCATATCTGCAATCGTATAGGTATCGCCAATCATGAATTTCCGGTCGTCGAGATTGCGTTCCAACACATCGAGCTGTCGTTTCACTTCCATCGCAAACCGGTTGATCGCGTACTCAATCTTGAGCGGCGCATAGGCATAAAAGTGTCCGAAACCACCCCCCAGATATGGGGCTGATCCCATCTGCCAAAACAGCCAGTTCATTGCCTCGACCCTTTGAGCGCCACTCTCGGGTAAAAAGGCGCCGAACTTTTCTGCCAAATGGACAAGGATCGAGCCGGATTCAAAAACACGAACCGGTTCGGAACCCGATCGATCCACCATAACGGGGATCTTTGAGTTTGGATTGATATCCACATAATCGGATCCGAACTGATCACCCTGTCCGATGTTAATCAGCCAAGCATCATATTCCGCGCCGCTGTGACCAAGCTCCAGCAACTCCTCGAACATGATGGTGACTTTCACACCGTTTGGCGTGCCAAGAGAATATAGCTGAAACGGATGCACGCCGACAGGAAGTTCCTTGTCATGCGTCGGACCCGCAATGGGGCGATTAATACTGGCAAATCGCCCACCGCTCTCTTTGTCCCATGTCCAGACTTTTGGGGGTGTATAAGATTCTGTGTCGGCCATGTGCTCTATCTCCTGAAACGATCCACACGCGCAATAGGTAAGCATGCGAATTCATTTTGCACGTTCACGATTTCGTTGACCTAGCGTCACGATGACCGGGATCAGTCCGGTGCGTTGAACAAGGACGTTAGAAGTTCTGCGTCCGGGCGTCCTGCCCTCGCTCGCCGGCGACGGCGGCGGCGCATCCGCATTTGCAATGAATCCCGCGCTGCGTCGATTGGCTGTGCATCTTCGGCGCCCTCTTTGAGATCTTCCATATTCTCTAAGAAGTCTTGATAGGCTTCCAATTCAGGGGCCAGTTCGAAGGCGGCGAGGTCGATCATAATTGCATCGTCTAGCAATCCCAGAACCGGAATATCGTCTGGGACAATGTCTTTCGGGTCAGCGAAATAAGCCAGCATATCTAGGACGTGCTTGCGATCCGCATCTCCTAACTGCCAATCACGGTCCTTCAACATCGCAACAATGGTTTGAAGTGTGATAATTCGCTGTTTGATGTAGGCTGGCGGGTCCGACTCGAGCGCCAAAGATGCCATGGCTTCCGCGCCGAGGATCACACGATCATCATCCTTTTGAGCCCGTGACTTTCTAGCTTTGGTTAAGCGCCCCCGAAAGTACGCAATGTCTTCTGGCCCTAGATCGATATCTACCCGAATGCTTGGTGTCTCTCCACGCGTCATTATCCGCACCCCCAATAACTGTATTGCTCTCTAACCGCCCCACGTTGCATGGACCAGCTTCAGTATGCAAGCCATTGAAAAAAAATGCGTTAGTTCACGGACCCGTAACTCGCCAGAGACCGCTCAAAATAGTCCCGCCAAAAGCCACGGATTTCGCTAATCGGAAGATCATATTCTTGTCGTGGCACGATCCGAGCCACGACTTCGACCTCTTCCAGCGCCGGCAATTCTTCACCCAGCTTAGACCCGTTGAAAGCGTCGAAATCTGCGCCTTGCCGGTAGAAGGAGAAGGTGTCCGAGTGCTGCATCAGGTCAGAGACAATAACGATCCGTCGCCCATTCGACTCATCCTGGAAATCTGCCCGATCCGCAATGGCAAAGAGAGTCTCTGCGAGAGGCGAGCTTGGTTGGCGTGTGTCGACAAGTGCGACTTCTACGGTATCTGAAAGCGGCGCAAAGAAAGTGTCACGCCAAGTATCATCAATCATTCTTGGGTTTTGAAAAATGGGATTGGCGTCCTCAACGCTTCCTGGCGTGCAAGCGCTAAACACGATGTTTGGATTGTAGGGATCCGAAGATTTGGGAGTGACGATCGACAATCGCCCATATTTCGGCAGCGCCCGCGCTTCGGTGTCCAGAAATTGACTGACCCAACCGAAATCATTCGGATTAAACGGATCGGATTGATCGATCAGGATAATGGTATGCGCCGGATCATTGAGGTCTAACCGGCACGCCGTCACTGGATCTGTCGGTGGCGCCCGATTGAACGCTGCAACTGCAAACAATCCAAACACGGAGACGACCATGACACCGATCGCACTCCGCCAAAACCAAGGTCCCTTTTCACGTGGGCGTGGCATACGCTTTGTCCTTAAGCTGATTTAGCACGTTGCGGGACATGGTCTGTCCCGGTTTTTTCTTGCCGGAGGCGCGCGACTTCTTCTTGCGCCTTGCGCTCAATGCTCGAAAGCCCGGTCTGAACCTGCTGAATATGTTGTTCGAGCCATTCCCGACTGATGTTCAGCGCCGTGAGATTTTGATCGATCACTTCGATGGCGGCATCCGCTAAGCTGCGCTCTTTGGTCAAATCGAAGTTCGGCAAATTCGGAGTCACAATCTCGTCGAAATAGGCTGGCACTTCTGATTGTTCGCCCAGCACATCGCGTAGCGCTGTTCTTTGCCGACGATGCGCTTGCCGATAAGCCACTTTAAGCGACCTTTCCTGGTCACCCGCCTGTGCGGAAATCGCCATTGCGAGGTCGCGTCGCTCTTCAAGCTCATTCATCGCCTTCTCGATTTCACGCTTAGCAGCGACATGTCGTGAATACTGCGTTTCAAACCAGAACCGGCAGCGCGTGAAGTAATCCGACAGATCGTCTCGCACACCATTGCGAACCGCTTGGCGCTGTTCGTATGCCAGGCGTTCTTTGCGCCAGACGCGGCCATAGCCTGGGTAACGGTCGGAGATTTTGTCATAGCCCTCATACAAAGCGATGCAGAAAATTGTGACGCCGATCAAAAGCAGTCCAATCGCGACCAAGCTGTCCAATCCGAACACATTCGGGAACATGCCGGTGATTACCGCGCCGGGTGCAATGTCGAACATTGAAAAGCCAGCAAGGGACCCTGCGTCCGTTGCAGCATGCAGGCCGACTTCCACAGCGTCCCTAAAATGCGCAACAAACAGGTTGAGAAACAATCCAGCCAGAATGCAGGTTCCAGCGACAACGCCGCCGACAACTTTAAAGGCCCGAACCGGATGATTGAGATAACGCAGACCGAAGAAGCCTCCGACCACGCCGAAGAGCACGTTCACGGCGCTGACACCGAACGCGATCATCAATCCCCCCATCAAACCAGACGATTGCGCATCTTTGAACAATAACGCGTTGAAACAGCCTTCGACGATCATGATGAATAAGAGGATTGCGAGCGTTTGCTCGACATTCTTCTTGATGTCAGGCGTGCGTTTGCCGATCTGGTCACCGTGCTGGTCCCGAAATTCTTCCAACTCAACGACGGTCGCGGCGTGATGCTGAGCTGCATCCGTGGCATCGTCTGCTTCATAGTGACGAAATTCGTTTTCTTCGGCCTTAATCACTTCACGCAGGTTTTCCGGGTGAATGTCCGCCGGCGTCAAATCAGTGACGAAGTTGCGCACCGATTTCGCGCCTGACGCCATCCACATTGTCAAACCGCGCCGAACTTTTTCAGCCCGCTCCGCGATTTCCTGTTCACGCTCCGACCATTGATCTTGCGTTATTGCGTCAGAAACAGGGATCGCATCGGCAGCATCCTTTTTCGCAACGCGCCGCGTCATAGGCTTGCTCAGCCCCAATTCACCTTGGCTCAGCTTGCCCTTCAAACCATGCGCAGAGAGGGTCGTGCGGACCTCTAGCGGTTTGATCTTGGCCTGATACCCAATGTCGGCGCCCCAGCGCACTGACCGTTTCAGCATATGATTTGCCCTCTTAACGTCGGCGCTGGTTTCATTAACCAGCCCTTACAAAATGCGCCGGCAAATTTAACAACTTGCTAAGCCGACAGCTTCCACTGCGATTTGTCGACCGTTTCTAAGGTTAAACTTTTCTAAGACAGATTGGAGCGCTACAGCGTCGGGATGACCAAATCGAAGCCTATCTCCATCCGTCGAGCGCTGCATGAAGACGTCGAGCGTTTGTTTGAAATCAACGGTTTGAGTGTTCCTGGCGTAAGCTCGGAAACGTACACAGACCTCAAGCTGATCTTGGATTTGGGCGAGACATTCGTCGCCTGCGATGCGAGCGACTTTCCGCTCGGCTTTGTCAATTTTATCACACCTGGAACACAAGCCTACCAAAGTGCCAACCTGCGCTGGTTCGAAGCTTGGCAGGCGCAGACCGGAAAATCTGTCCAGTATGTTGATCGGATTGCCATTGACCCCGCCGCGCGCGGAATGGGCCTTGGCGAGCGCCTATATCAGCACGCATTTGTCGAAACGGGATCCTTTGATGGGCTCGGCTGCGAGGTCAATCTTCTGCCGCCGAATCCAGGGTCGCACCGCTTCCATAAGCGGCTCGGCTTCAAAGAAGTCGGCCGGCAGGTATTCGTGCCGAACAGCAAGCAAGTGGCTTACTATGTTCGCCCATCGACAAGCTCAGCCGACTGAAAACTTGCGGCCCCAATTTGGCTATGCCGAAAAGCCATCCGGATCAATGCGAGCTGCAATCCGATGACAATGAACAGGGCCGGAAGACCGCCAACATTGGATAACATGCGCACGCCATCAACACCCGAAAACGCGACCATGACCCAAGCCATTCCGGCCAAGAGAAGCACCCAGACAATTTTCAGCTTGGGGCCCGACTCAAGCTCATCATCATTCGATTCCGGTCCATGATCATGGCGCCGACAAATCTGTGAGATGGCTTCTGTGTTCGAGTCCGCTGCGGTGACATAGGAAATGAAGGCCAGGCAGAGCAGAATGGGCACGAGCAATTCTGTTAGGGGCAAGCTCTTCATGGCTTCGAAGATGACGGCCTCGATACCCTGCTCAGTGGCGACGGTCGCCAGAGCGCCATTGGTTGCCGTATCCGTTTCTATCGCAAACACGCCGAAGACACTCATCCACAGCATCGAAAACATGGCTGGTAGAACAAGATTGACGAGCACAAAGGCACGGACGGTGTACCCGATTGCAATACGTCCCAAGAACATCGCCGTGACCGGCGCCCAAGCCAACCAATTGGCGAAATAGACGATGGTCCAGTCGAAGGCCCATTCATGATCGCCTGCCGCTTCGCCTAGAAATAGTGATCTTGGCACAAAGTCGCGCGCATAATTCAGAATGGCTTCGCCGCCCTGGCTGAGAATCGCCAATGTTGGACCAAACACGAATATGATTGCGACAAAGACAAAGAAGAAGCGCGTATTGATGTCCGACAGAATACGAATGCCCTTGAGCAATCCGGTCAGAGAGGAGATCAACACGGTCAGTCCAATGCCCAAAGCAACCAAAGCGAGGAGCATCGGTCCATTTTCCAAGCCGGTTTGACTGGAGATCCCGCTCGCCATCATCAACATGCCCGCGCCAAGCGACGCAGCCATCCCCATGACGAGCGCGACCAGTATAGACGAGTCCAAGATGGCGGCGACCATTGGATGCGGGCTACGACCGAACAGAGCATGGAACGGACCAGAAACCGAATAGGGCTTGCCGAGATTGTGGTAGGCCAGCGCAAACGTTAGTCCTGCAACGGTGTAGATTGAGTACGGCGAAATCGCCCAATGCATGAATAGGCTTACAAGCGCAAAGTCCTGTGCGTCCTCGCCGCCTGGCGTATAGTCGCGTCCACCCGGCTGGTAGAGATGATTGATCGGCTCTGCCATCGCCCAAAATAAGATACCAATCGCGATTGTTGTGCACAGCGTGATTGAGAACCACTGCCAAATACTCAAAATGGGTTCTGCGTCCGGCCCGCCAATGCGCACCCGCCCAAGCGGCGAGACCACAACGCCAATAATTGTGAGGACGAAACCGAACACGGCCCATACGATCAGCGTCGCAAAATGCGCCAGGATCCAATCATTCAGTCCTTTGGCAAAGCCGAAAAAGCTGTCGAGATCGACAAGGCTCGCCACCGCCGCGGTGATAAAGATGCTCATTGGCACAAACAAGACGAACGGTCTGAGTGTGCCCATAATTGCAGCGCTATCCTTCGAGGCCTTCAGGTTCTCCAACCACGAAGAACGTGAACCGTTCTGGACTCAGATAGGTCGCCGCGACGCGATTGACATCCTCGAGCGTAACCGCCGAGATTTGATCGTTCCGCGTATCGAAATAGTCGACCGGCAGGCCTTCTATCCGAACGCTCATCATATTTCCCGCGATTTTCGCATTGGAGTCAAAGCTGAGTGGATACGATCCAGTAAGGTAAGCGACTGACTTCTCGACTTCCGCGACCGTCGCGCCTTCAGTCGCCATCAAGCGCATCTCTTCTTTGATTCCCTCGATGAACTCGCCGGCACTTTCATTCTTGGTCTGGCCGCCGCCACTGAACAGTTGAAGATACTCGCCAGGGCTGACACTCGTCCGGATGCTATAGGTAAGCCCTTTTTCGACCCGTAATGAACTCATCAGGCGCGCGCTAAAATTCCCGCCGCCGCCGAATATGTGATTCATCACGATGAGAGGATAATAGTCAGGATGATCGCGCGCCACGGCTGGGCCAACAAATTGCACCAAACTTTGAGGTTGTGGCAGGCTTACGGTGAGCGGCGCCTCGCTCGCTTCATTTAGCGCGACCGGCTCCAATGGCGTCTCGATCGTTGCATCTGAAAGCCCGGCGGCCATCTCGTCAATCAGGGGCGCAAGTTCCTCGGGCGATATCGCGCCAACGGCAGTCACGATAAGGCCCTCGCGCGTCATCACTTGGCTTTTGTGCGCTTTGGCGGCCTCCGCGGTGAGCGCGGACAAACTCTCCGCCGTCAGCTGGCGCGCAAAGGGATGATCTGGATACAGTGCCTCAATTTGAGCGCGCGACGCCAAATAGTTTGCATTCGTTTCGCGCGTATTGAGCGACACCTCATTCTCACGACGAAACCGTTCGAACGGAACCTCGTCGAAGCGTGGCTCGGCATAGGCCTCACTGATCAACGCAAAGCTTTCATCCGCGTTTTCGGTGAGCATTGACGCGTTGCAAAATGTCGATGTCTGCCCCGCGCTGCAGCCAAAGCTCATATTGAGCTCTTCCATGCGCTGGAAGAAGGCCTGACTGTCCATGTCGCCAGCGCCTTCATTCATCATATAGGTCACCGAATTGGTGAGACCCTCAAAGCCGTCAGGATCAGAACTCGTGCCTTGCTCCCACGCCATCCGCAAAGACAGAATTGGGATGAATCGTTCTTCGACCAGCCAAACAGATACGCCGCTTGGCGTCGTAAATTGCTTTATCGTTGCGAACTCGCCATCATGAATGGTGACGTCCAACCCAGTTTGTGTCGCTTCGCCATTCGCCAAGTCATCAGGCTCAGTGCCAGCTCCGCATGCGACCACGAGCAGGCTCGCAGCCGCAGCCAAGACAGCATGCCCAAAAGCGCGCATCATCATTGGCCGTCTCCTTCCGGAAGAAGCATTGCTTCGATATAGGGTTTGTCCGCCGCCAGAATGCTGCGGACAGCTGCGATCGCTTGGTCGGTGGTGACCGAACGCACATCATCGGGGTAGGACAACACTTCCTGGATATCTCCACCGATTGCTGCCCAAGCGCCGAACTCCCGCGCCATAGCTGTTTGGCTATCGCGCTGATAGATAGCTGTGGCCGCCAATTTGTTTTTCACCCGCTCAACATCTTTGTCCGCAAAGCCTTCTTCGAGTATCACGGCAATCTCAGCCATGACCGCTGCTTCGAGCGCATCGATATCAACTCCTGGCGACGGTGTCGCGTAGAGCAAACTTGGCCCCTCATCATGAAGAAAGCTGTAAACGCCGCTGCCAACGTTGACCGCCAGTTTTTGTTCTTCAACCAGACGCTGGAACAACAAGCTAGTGTTACCACCGCCAAGAACTTGCAACCCAACCTCCAGCTCTAAAGCAAAGTCCCGGTCGCGTTTTAACGATGTGCCATCATAGTAACGATACCAGACGGGCTGGCGGACCTTAGGGTCACGGTGGATGATTTCGACCGTCTCGGAGAGGGGTTCGACGGGGCGCCAAGCACGCTCCCCATCGACCAGGCCCGAAGGCTCTATCGATCCATAATACTGTTCGGCCAGGTCTCTGACCTCATCCGCAGTGACATCGCCAGCCACGACAAGGATCGCATTCTCGGGGGAGTAGTACTTCTGATAAAAATCTATTCCGTCTTGCGGAGTCAGGGCCGACACCTCGTCCATCAATCCGATGACGGTAATCTCGTAGGGGTGACCTGCCCAATATGTCGAAAGGACTTTCTCGCTCAGAAGCGCGGACGGATTGTTTTCGATACGCTGGCGACGCTCTTCTTTGACGACATCGCGTTCCGTGATGAAAGCGCCTTCTGGATCTTCATCAATGATGAGATCCATCATGCGCTCCGCTTCAAGTTCCATCATCTTTGGCAAATGCTGTTTCGCGACACGCTCAAAGTAAGCCGTGTAGTCCCAGCTGGTGAAGGCATTGAGTTGCCCACCACGTGACGTAACCGTTTGATCGAATTCCCCATCTTCAAGGTCATCCGTACTCTTAAACATGACGTGTTCGAACAGGTGCGCGATACCAGACTTACTCGGCGCCTCGTCAGCCGCACCAACCTTGTACCAGACCATATGGGTCACAACCGGCGCACGATGATCGGGCACGACAATCACGTCCATGCCGTTGCCGAGCGTAAACGTTGACGGCGCCCAGCTCTCGCCAGCCTCATCAGCTGATACCGTCTGGACCAGCAGCGCTGCAAAAAGTGAAAACAGACCGGCAGTAAGTAAAG
>JBCAWZ010000017.1:22235-52354 GCA_038534315.1 Pseudomonadota bacterium
AGAACGCAACTCGGCCTCCTCTATATTGGTTTCTATTGCTTAGGTGCCAGGAAGCTTGCGACCACTACCCGGCGTGCGCTCGATAACGACTTGAGCGCCGCCCGTCGCATTGTCATCGACCGGCTCGGCCACGCGCTCAGCGTTGAGTATTTGTTGCGACGAATCGGGTGTTTTCCGAATAACGGCCGCTTCTTCATAGTCAATTTGGGCTCGGATCACGGGACTAATCGCGGTGGCGCTCGCATTCGCAATCAGCGTACGCTCTATCAAGCTTGCATCAACGCCAATGCTCTGCCCAAAAGCGGTTGTACCCACCCGCGTTGGATCTGCTTCAATCGGTTGCGCTTGGCCAGTTTGCGGTGGCCGCAGCGCATATTCTGGCGGAACCACCAAAGGCGCTTTGGTGACAATCCGAAATTCGTCGGGCGTGCGCGGTCCGCCACCGCCGCCACCAATGCAAGCGGTCAGGAACGGAACCATCAACGCAATCATGAGTTTGTGAGCAGTGTTCATGGCGGATCCTGTTTTAGGAATGGTCTGATGCAGACGCTTTGTGTGATGCTTTTCGCGACATTAGAAACTGGTCAACAAAGAGCAAGACTGCGCCGACAGTTATACAAGCGTCAGCCACGTTGAAGACATATACGAACCAGATATCCGAGAAGTCGAAAAAGTCGACCACCGCACCAAACCGAATGCGGTCAATCAGGTTTCCGGCCGCGCCGGCGACGACTAAGGCGAGAGCAGCGCAAGTCAGACGGCGCTCGGCGCGCCAAAGCCAAACCGCAAATCCCGAAGCAATGCTCATCGTCACAATTACGAGGATCCAGCGCATGACGCCCTCAGATTGGCCGAGGCCGAAGCTGACTCCGCGATTCCAAACCATCGATAAGTCAAAGATCGGCGACACTTCGATTTGTCCGCAAAGCTGCGTACGATCCAGGCATCCTAGAGCGTTGAACACAGGTGTCTTCAGCACGATCCATTTGGTGATCTGGTCGATCACGATCAGGATGGGAATGGCTCCCAAACAGGACAGACGCCAAATCTGCGTCATACCATTCCTCTGATTTCCTTCACCGCTTCAGCATCGCGCGATGTGATATCCAAATAGTCCGGATCAGCCGATTGCGGATCGAAGTATTTCCAGGATCGGGCGCACTTGATGCCGTCCGCTTGTCCGGGTGTTACCGAAATGGTCGGCTCTTCTGACATGCGAAACGCGTCTGCGGGCCCCGCCCCATGGACCAGCTTGGCTTGCGACGTAATAAAGATATCTTCCGCGATTTCACCGTCAAAGACTGAGATCAAGTCCGGATCCTCTATATAGACGACCGGCGCGGCCTCCAGAGACGACCGAATCCGCTTCTCGCGGCGTTCAACTTCGATCGCGCCAGTCACAACGCGGCGAACGCGGAAAATCTTGTCCCATCGTGCCGCCAGCGGCGCGTTCATCCAGGTTGCGGGGGTGTCAGGCATTTGCAGCAAATGCACACTTCCTGCTTCGTCCGCAAAGACGCTTAGAAGATACGCTTCTTCGGTCGTGAAAGGCATGATCGGCGCCAGCCATGTCAGAAGGCGTTCTAGCAGCGCATGCATAACCGTGCGATTGGCGCGCCGGCGCAGCGCACTCGGCGGGTCGCAATACAGACTGTCCTTACGGATGTCGAAGTAAATCGCAGACAAATCCACCGCACAGAAATTGATCAGCGCAGCCATGATCTTCTTAAAGTCATGATCATCATAGGCCTGTCGAACCAAGCCATCGAGCTCAGCCAATCGGTGCAGAACCCAGCGCTCAAGTCCAGGCATTTCGGCCGGATCAACGGCGTCGGCTGGGTCATAACCATCCAGTCCGCCGAGTAGATAACGCAGCGTATTTCGCAGCCGGCGATAGCTTTCTACCGTCCCTTTGATGATCTCGTCGGAAATGCGCAAATCTTCAGTGAAATCGCCACTCGCCGTCCACAGGCGCAGAATCTCGATGCCATATTGTTTGGCGAAATTGTCCGGCTCGATCGTGTTGCCGAGCGATTTGGACATCTTCTTACCGTCAGCATCGACAATCATACCATGCGTCACAACTTGCCGGAACGGCGCCTGGCCTCGGGTCGCACAATTCTCAAGCAGAGATGATTGGAACCAGCCGCGATGCTGATCCGACCCTTCTAAGTACACATCTGCCTGCCCGTCCGTATTGTTGATGATCCCGCGATCACGCAGCGCAAACGCATGTGTGGTGCCGCTATCGAACCAGACATCCAGTACGTCTGTGACTTTTTCCCAGCCGCTCGGATCGGTGATCCCGTCAAGGAATGTTGCGGCGTCAGCGCTGAACCAGGCTTCGACGCCCTCTGCCTTGATCGCTTCGAGGATTCTCTGATTGACCTCGGCAGCTTGGTTGCCTGGCAGTGCTTCAGTGTGCGGTTTGCCATCTGGGCTGACCAGAAGCGTGATCGGCACGCCCCAATTGCGTTGCCGCGAGATCAGCCAATCTGGGCGCTCCGATACCATTGCCGTCAAACGGTTACGCCCGGTTGGCGGCACGAAACGGGTTTCCTCAATCGCCGACAAGGCCAGATCGCGCAAGGGCGCAGAGCCGTCGTTGCCTGGTGTGTCCATCGCGATGAACCATTGCGGCGTTGCTCTCCGGATGACTGGCGCCCGTGAGCGCCAGGAATGCGCATCTCGAATGGTCGCGATTCCGCGCGCTAGAAGATTGCCGCTCTCTGCGAGCAGTCGGATCACTTCGGGATTGGCTTTGCCAGGTTCGCCGCGCTTTTTCCCGGACGTGCGAATGATATCGAGTCCGCGCAAGGGTTCTGGCACGTCGTCCGTGTAGCACCCATCCGGATCTACAATTTGCCGGATCGATTGCGTGGTGCGGCCGGAACCGACCCAGACATTGAAGTCATCATCACCGTGCGCCGGCGCGGTGTGCACGAAGCCTGTGCCGGCATCATCCGAAACATGATCGCCCGACAACATCGGAATGTCATGCTCGAAGAACGGGTCGAGCGCATGCAGTGGATGTTTTAGCACCATGCCGTCCAAAGTGTTTGCAGCAATGTCGCCAAGCCGCTCGAACGTTTTTACCTTCGCGGCGGCCATGACATCCTCAGCAAGCGCATCGGCGAGGATCATGTATTCGCCGGGCACAGCGTAAGGCGCGAACCCAAGCTCTTCTTCAGACATCACCGTGCCGACTTCGTAGACACCGTAAGAAATGGTCGGCGAGAATGAAACCGCTTGGTTGGCTGGGATCGTCCAGGGCGTTGTGGTCCAGATTAAAACGCTCGCACCGGGAAATTCAGTTGTGCCGGACGCGATTGGAAACTTTACCCATATCGTCGGCACTTTGCGATCATGATACTCGACTTCGGCTTCAGCGAGCGCCGTCCGCTCAACAGGCGACCACATGACCGGCTTCGCGCCGCGCAACAGGCGACCATTCATTGCAACATCGAGAAACTCTCGAACGGTCGCGGCCTCCGATTCAAAATTCATCGTTAGATACGGATCGTCCCATTCGCCTTCTACGCCGCAGCGGCGAAAGCCTTGTTTCTGAACTTCGATCCATTCCGCTGCGTATTCGCGGCAACGCGCGCGGAACTCAGCACCCGTCACATCATCCTTGGCGCGTCCCTTGGATCGGAACTCTTCTTCAACTTTCCATTCAATCGGCAGACCGTGGCAGTCCCATCCCGGCAAATAGGACGAATCATAGCCACGCATCTGGTGATTGCGAACAATGAAGTCTTTGAGGATCTTGTTCATCGCCGTGCCGAGATGGATCGGTCCATTCGCATAGGGCGGGCCGTCATGAAGAAGGAAGGGCGGCGCGCTTCGGCGTTCTGCGTCTTTCCGCATCTCGCCATACAAGTCCATCTCATCCCACTTCTTGATCCAGTTCGGCTCGGCCTTGGGCAGGCCGCCACGCATCGGGAAGTCGGTTTTGGGAAGAAAGAGCGTGTCCTTATAGGGGCTCTCAGTTTTCGTATCAGTATCAGGCATAGTCGGTGCTCTATCGCGAAAGGGGCAAAGTCAGAAAATTGTACGAACCCGGTCGCGATCGGATCCTATCGCGCGACCGGGCCTGTAATTCGCCCATCAATCTTCGAGACTAAGGTGAAAACCATCTGCGCCGCTTAGCAAAGCAGGTGAGTCCTGTCACCTGTTGCAGGCTGCCTCTCCTGCCGAAAATCTTCTGGTCTCCAGCTCCGGCGTGTTGGTCACAGGCTCACAGCTTTGAACGCGCGTCTTCGACATCGGTCTGCATTTGCGCCACCATGTCATCAATCGAATCAAATCGGAGCTCGGGCCTGAGAAACGCGACCAGAGCCACTTCAATCCACTGGCCATACACATCGCCGTCAAAGTCAAAGATAAAGGCTTCTAACAATGGATCGCGAATGCCGGTGGTCGGGGTCCGGCCAAAATTAGCGACCCCGTTTCGCCAGTTTTCCTCTCCGGCGAGCCGAACGCGGACGGCATAAACACCGTGCCGCGGATGGATCAATTCACCGAGATGTAAATTTGCCGTTGGAAAACCGATGGTTCGACCGCGTTTTTCACCATGCTCAACCGCGCCGTCAACGACCCACTCATGACCAAGAATCTCAGCCGCACGCTCCGGTTCTCCAGAAATCAGCGCCTCGCGGATCGCCGTCGAAGACGCTTTGTGGCCAAAGGATTCGATCTTGTCGACAATCGTGACACCAAACCCGATGGCCCGTCCAAGCGATGCGAGCCGCCCCGCATCACCCATGCGGCCCCTCCCGAACCGGAAGTCGAACCCGATGGTGACATGCGCGGCTTTCAATCCATCCCAGAGCACCTGGCGCGCGAACTGCTCATCGGTCATCGCCGCCATTTCAGCATTGAAGGGCAACTCAAACACCGCTTTTGAACCGAGATCCTGTAAACGCGCATTCCGCCGTGCCGGACGATAGAGCCGGAAGGGCGGATCATCAGGACGAAAGAAGGCACGCGGCGGTGGTTCAAATGTCGCGACGCCCAGAGCTGTATTTGGTCGTGCCGTTCGTGCCGCGTCGATCACCGCCTGGTGGCCGGAGTGCACACCATCAAAATTGCCCAGCGCAATTGAAAGGCCGTGCGCGGATTCCGGAATGCGGCGATACCCCGCAACGACGGTCATTGATTACGCCTCTCGGCTCGGCACCATGACTTGCGCCTCGCCGGTAATCGCTGCTTTGCCATCCACCGAACAGCTCACTGTGAGCGTCACCCGATTGCCGCGCTCCAAAAGCTCCGAAATCTCCGCACGCACGACAACCGTCGACCCAATGTAGACAGGCCGTTTGAAGCGCATGGACAGACCGGTGAAAATCGCCCCGGGTCCGGGCAGATCATTGCCGAGAATGCCCGAGATAAAACTGGCCGTCAGCGCCCCATGCGCGATCCGCTGCCCGAACGGCGTTTGTTTCGCGTAGGCTTCATCCATATGAAGTGGATTGCGATCACCAGAAACATCAGCGAACTTTTCGATGTCTTCTTCCGAAATGACATGCACCGTTTCGTGGCTCATTCCGATTGAAAGATCTTCGAATTTGTAGCCGTCTTTTACCGTCATACCCGGTTGCTCCTCAGCTGCTTTCACGTCCTGTTACAATGTGTTGCCGTCTTCGTCACCATGTGAGCGCCGGCATTGCCCAACGCGCGCTAACCCCATGTGATTTCAGGAGTTGTCCAACTTCGCCAGCAAAATCGTGGCCGTGCACACCGAGACCCGTACCCACATAAAGACCGTCGAAACCCTGTCGCTGCGCGCCGCGAATATCTGTTGCGGGGCCATCGCCGATGCACAGGACTCTGTCGGACTGAACGATGACGCCCATATCATCCATCTTCTGAAGCGCGAGATCATAGATCGCGGCGTGCGGTTTGCCTGGATAAACAACCTCGCCGCCCTCCTGTTCATAGATTTGGGCCAGCGCCCCGGCGCACCACAGCAGTTGATCTCCAACGCGCACTTGAATGTCTGGATTCGCGCAAATCATCTCCATGCCGCGATCGGCAGCCCGCGCCAAGCGGTCACGATAATCTTCAGGATCGTCATTCAATTGATCCTCCAAACCGATACAGAGAATCGTATCGGCAGCATCCGGTCCTCCGAATTGGATATCCAATCCGTCGTATAGAAAGCGGTCATTCTCCCAGCCCTCGTCTGCCCCGAAGCGCCAAAACACCTCATGTGACCGTTGAGCGAGCAGGTCACGTGTCGCGTCGCCAGACGACACCACGTCATCATAAGCTTCTGGCGGCACGCCCAATGGATCAAACAAGCCGGTCACCTGAGCCTTTGGAACCGGCGCATTGGTGATCAACACAACCGCGCCTCCGGCATCACGAAACCGGACCAGTGCTTCACACGCTTCATCGAAGGCGCTGCGGCCATTATGGATGACGCCCCAAACATCGCACAAAACCGCATCATAGTGATTGGCAATCTGGGCGAGGCCGGACGGAAACTCAGTTTTTGTCATTGCGCCGAGATAGCGTGTCCCAGCGGCCGGTCAATCAGCGGTTTGCTGTCAGCTGCCTTACCAGCTCAGGTGGCGGCGCCGTTTCTTCCATCAAAGATGCCTTGATTGGGCGCGGCGCGCCGAAGATATGGCCTTGACCATAAGGAATCGAGAACTCCAAAATCTCGACCACGCTGGCCTCTTCTTCCAGTTTTTCAGCAACCAGTGTCACGCCGTAGCGGGAACAAATCGCAGAAACCTCTGCACCTGTAACGGACCGGTTCACCGCAGACACCGGTCGCGGTCCATTCGCATCGCGTAATTGTTCGATTAAGGCGCCACCATTGATCTTCACAAAGCGTATACCGGCATCCTGCAACCGCGGAAGATCGAAGCTGAGCGATGGCGCATGATCGATCGAAAATCGGAAACCCAGCTCTGACAATTTTGCCATTCCCGCTTTCATATCCGGCGATCGTCGATTAAAGGCCCGCGCCGATATCTCAAAGATCAATGCGCCGGCGAGATCTCGGTTCTTTTCCATATGCGCCAAAAAGACGGGAAAGAATTGGGGATCGTCAAAGGAATGCGCGGAGACGTTACAAAACACGCCGACGCGACGGTCTCGCGCTGCTAACCTTCGGACAACTTCGACGGAGCGATACAACATCATATTGTCAATCACGCCCATGAGACGGGCGCGGCGTGCCGCATCAAGAAAATCGGCGGGTAGGATCAAACTGCCGTCGGCATTTCGCAGGCGGGTGAGCCCCTCGTAAAAAGACACACGACGCTGCGGCAAAGACACCACAGGCTGCAAGTGCAGATCAACGCGCCCATCTTGCAGCGCGTCTTTCACGGCGCGTAAAACCGTATCGTCCTGCGGAGCAACCGTGCCTACGGTTTCCGCGCTTGCAAGCTTGTTGTCGAAGCTGTTTGCGAGACGATCGATCAGCGTCTCTAGCTGCCGCATTTCTGAAACCAATGCGTCACGCCGCTCTGTCAGTTCTTGCTTTACCGTGGTCTCAAGCGCATCTGTTCGCGACAGTGTGGCATCGACTTTTTCACTTAAAAGGTCGGTTTTGTGCTCCAGCGTGTCCATCCGTGAATCCACATCACTGGAACCCGAATTTCTTGTGAGTAAAAGGTGAAGCTGCCCAAGAAGTGCGGTCACCACCGCCCCTGAACACGCCGCAAGAGGCACGTCCAACGCAGCAAACGTTGCCAGAACCCAGCCTGCCGACGCGCCAATAGCCGCGTACAATATGAAAAACAGCACAATCATCCCGGCTGCAGCCCCTTCGATTCTCTTAACCTTAACAAATAGTGGCCAAGAGTTAACGAATTGGAAGCATAAGCGCTGAATCGATCAGTTTGCCAATCATCGATTCAGGTCATCTTCGATATTGCGAGCCTCATCCAAACGTTCCCGCAACGCAACCAATTGTGGCAGCATAGTCGCTGCGCTTTCGAGATCGAAAATCTCTTTCATTTCTTCCGCCAATGGGGCAATCGCGGCGACCCCACGTGACCGAGCGCGACGTCCTTCTTGAGTGATTGTGACAATTTTGCCGCGTTTGTCGGTTGGGCTTGGCGCGACGTCGACATAGCCTTTTCCGGCAAGCTTCGAGAGCGTCGCCGTCATCGACGGTTTCGTCACCTGAAATATTCTCGCCAGCCGGCTTGGCGACACGCCATCCGTCACCCGGACGAAATGATTGAGCACAGCAAATTCGGTTGTGTTCAACGCGCCTCCCAACGATTTGGCAAAGCGTGCGGTGGCCAGCTGATTGATGATTCCGATTTCGTTGAAGAACCGAAAGACGAGATCTGTTTGGTGTTGGGGTGTGGTCATGCAGACTCTACTACCAGGCGACTCTCAAGTGGCCAACGGGGTGATGCTGGAGTGAACTTCGCATAACCAAGCCGCCCCAACATATGGATGACGTCGTCGCCTTCGGCGCCAAGCTCCTGCCGCGCTGTCTGGTAGTGATCAGCCATTTCTGGAAATTCTTGCAAGACTTGGCTCAAAGGATGAATGCCCAATCCGATCGACTGCGCGGCAAGGTTCATCCGCACCCAGTCTCGACCCGCTTCGATCTGCCCAAGACGCGCATCGTCCGCCGCATGAATCCAGACAAAACCCATCGCGGAATGTATGATGTCGCGGTACATTTCAATGCCCTGCTCAAACGCCGTCGTTCCAGGTCGATCAAGCGACTCGGGTGTGACAATGCCGGCCATATTGAGCAGGCCCATAGGCAGACCGCCCATATCAATGCCGTCTGGATTCTTGGCGATGGCCCGATTGCCAATCCGCATCAAATCTATGCTCTCTCGTCGGGTCTCGTCCGTGACATATTCCGCGACAAAACCATCAAAGCAGATCTTGCGCAGGCGCTCGACACGCGCTGGATCGATCGACGCATCGACGTTGTGTCCGCCACGCACGGCCGCGAGGACGGTCGCGACTGCCTCCTCGGACACATCGCGGGACACATCAAAGGGATCCTTCAAGGATCGACGCGCGAGGATATGGTCTGACAAAGCATCGCGTTCGACCGTCTTGTCCGCGGTCAGAGTGACGCGCGCAATGGGTCGATCATCCAGGCTTCGAGCTCCAGCGCCTTGTGGAAACGCGTCAATCTCTGCCCGATAGCCAAGATTGGCAGATGCCATGCTGAGCAATTCCAGCATACACCCAAATCCAATCGTGATTTGCCGGTCGAACGGGTCGGTGTGTGGCAAGCGCCGATCGAGCTGGCACCGGACCCAAATTTCACTCTGTCCCCGCAACTCGAACAGCCAAGGCTGCCGATTGTGCGGGTTGGGCGCCAAGATCGCATAGGCCAATGCATCTAAGCGGGGATCGCCAAAGCTTTGTCCCGCCGTTTTCCAAGGCGCCCTTGCGACGGCTTCGCCAGGACCCCGCGCCCAAATGCCGGCCCCGACACCCGCAATGACGACACTGGCTCCCGCCGTGGTGAGAAACGCTCTTCTTGAGATCATGATCAGCTCCGTGACGTGAAACAATATCATTAGTTATTTAACTAACATATCAGGTTGCGTCAAGCCGATTGCGTCGAGCGAAGCCAACAAACCTTCAGCCGCCCCAAAGTTCAGAACGAAACTTTCAATGAATTCGGTGACTTGGCGAGGAGTCCGTCGCCTAGCTTTTCATCTGCGATAACCGTTCGGTCATAATCGTCTCGGCATCCGCCATGATCCGATCAATCAGCTCCTTTACGGTTGGGATATCGTGAATCAGTCCCTGAATCATACCGGCCGACCAGATGCCGCCATCAGTATCACCGTCGGCCATCGCCTTGCGCCCGCGCACACCGGCAACGAGATGCTGCACGTCCTCGAACTTCGCGCCGCCTTTGCGTTCGATCCCCGACACCTCAACAGAAACCTCGTTCTTCATCACGCGCGCCGTATTGTGCAATGTCCTGAAGATCAGCTCAGTCGCCCGCTCGTCATTGTCGACCATTTGTTGTTTGAAGTTTTCGTGGATCGGCGCTTCTTTCGTAACGCAAAACCGTGTCCCCATATTGATCCCATCGGCGCCGAGCGCGAGCGCTGCGACAAGACCTCGTCCATCACCGAACCCGCCGGACGCTAACATCGGAATTTTCACTTTGTCCGCAGTGGCAGGGATCAGGATCAGTCCGGGAATATCATCTTCCCCGGGATGTCCAGCACACTCGAAGCCATCGATCGAAATCGCATCGACGCCCATGCGCTCGGCTGACAAAGCGTGTCGGACTGCCGTGCATTTGTGGATCACTTTGATGCCATGCTCTTTGAAATGATCGACATGTTCTTTTGGTTTGTAGCCAGCCGTTTCAACAATCTTGATCCCGCCCTCAATGATCGCTTGGCGATACTCTGCATAAGGTGGCGGTTTGATCGCTGGCAGGATGGTCAAATTCACCCCAAACGGCTTGTCGGTCATCTCTTTGGTTCGGGCGATCTCCTTCGCCAAGTCTTCCGGGGTGGGTTGCGTCAATGCCGTCAAAAAACCCAAGCCACCGGCATTTGCGACCGGCGCCACCATTTCAGCGTAACCGACCCATTGCATTCCGCCCTGGACGATCGGATGCTCAATTCCGAACTCTTCTGTAAACCGTGTTTTGATCGCCATACCAGCCTCCCTAATGCTTTACATTTAATCTACCGTATCGGTGGCACCCGGCCCCGTAAAGCGAATGGTGCCTTGATCCATGCCGTCGAGAATGATGTCGCGACCGCCCGTTTTCAGCATCCATTCCAACCGATGGTCGCGGTATTGCCGCTTGAACAATTTTTGCTCGACGGCTTCAGCGACCAGCTCCATCCCCGTCATAGACGCAGCACTTTCATTGCGCGTTTGCGCTACCGATTCGCGTTGATTGATGCGCTCGAACCAAGCCGCGACGGCGCTGCCCTCGGGAGGTCTAAAGCCAAAACCGGCGACGCCATTGATAAAGGGTACTGCACTCAAATCACCCCATCCAAATGAGTCACCATTGAACCAAGAACGATCTCCCAATTGCGCTTCGAGATAGGTGTAGACCTCGAAGAGTTGGTCGCCCACCTTGTTCATCATAGCGTCACGGACGTCGGGCGTTCCTCGCTTGAAAAAGACCAGTTCACCCAGTCCCCAACTGATGGCCTCAACCCAAGTATCCATATAATCTTCCAGCATCCGCACGCGAGCGCGGTCCTTTGGGAACGCTGGCAGCATTGGCGGCTCTGGCCACACATCTTCGATATAGTCCAGCATGATGCTACTATCATGAACCGCAAATCCGTCATGGATCAGCGCAGGCACCTCGCCGCGCAGACTCGCTGACGCAAACGCGCCCTCCGTGGCACCCGCGCCAATGCCTTCCGGAAACCTTAGTTCGAACGGCACCTGCTTCTCACGAAGCGCTATTTTGACTTTCTGCGCGTACGGCGACAGCGGATGCTCATAAATGATTAGCATGGGATCTCCTCACATATGAGTTAGCCGGGATCGGCGTCGCATCAAAAGGCGGGACGTCGCGGAAACCGACCCATGCGGGCATCGAGAACAGGAAACATATCCTAGGAGGCGAATTTGTTGTGTTTCCGCCACACAATCATTCGGGCGCCACCGAATAGCCGATTCGAATCCGAATTCCGTTTGACAGTTGATTTGGCCCTGCCTTACCAATCAATCAATCCGATCAGCCCCATGTCCACGGCCATCTTT
This sequence comes from Pseudomonadota bacterium, assembly GCA_038534315.1. GTDB lineage: Bacteria > Pseudomonadota > Alphaproteobacteria > Caulobacterales > Hyphomonadaceae > Henriciella. Next base: position 33,942 of record JBCAWZ010000017.1, read on the forward strand.
CTGGCCGGATGGGGGCGTCTCGGGGGAGACCGGGGTTCTGCGCAAGCGGAACCCCGTCGCTTTTTGGGGCAGAGGTTCACCCGGCGCGTTACCGCGTTTAGAGCCAAGCCGCGCTAATCTAGCAAACTGTCCCCTCCGCTCCTCACGAACCAAATCGGTGCGTCGATCGGCCAAGACGGAACATCTGACCCTGGACACCCAAATGGCGGCTCCCCAACCTCTTCCTGCTGCACGTCAGCCGTCGCGGTTCGCCACACTTCGCAGGACCCAACGAGATCGAACTCAGCCTGGTAGCTGAGGCGGAAATGGCCGTGCCCGGCGCCTAGGTCCCGGGCTTCAATACGGAAATCTCCTGTATCGAAGGCAGTGATCCAACCACCAGTCAGCGGCAAGTCAGACGCGGTCAACAGCGCCGCGTCGAAACCACCCGCTGGCATGCCTTCATCAACAATGAACAACGCGTCCGGGGTCTCAAACGCCGTGTTCAACCCGTCGACAACGAGCGACGTGCCATCTGGACCGATGACAAGGAGCGGCGCGCGGCGGCCGGCTTGCCAGGACCGATTCCTCACTGTGTCGAGCCCCTCAATATCCTTGGCGCGCAACGAAAACAGCATCACCGCATCGAGTTGCGTGAGGTCTTCATCGGCAAAGGCGAGATCCGCGCCAGAAGGCGCACCAAACAAAACACGCTTACCTCCTGCCACCGCCAAGGCGCACGGCTCTGCCACACTTTCAGCGCATGGCACCATGACGAAGTCGCGAGAGGAGATAACAATATCTGGTTCTGACGGCGCTTCAGCGCACGCACTTATGCCGACAAAGATCAAGCCTAGACCTATTGCAGCGTGGTGCGTACGGAACTCAACTTTTGATAGTATCATACAGCTCTTTCACCGATTTGTAGCATATCGCGCCGGCCGCTTCTGCCAAAACGCCGCGTGTGACGAATAAGTAACGCATCGCTTTCGACACTGCCATTTTACTACTCTTGAACATTGCGGCTCGGCAACACAATCGCTACGGCTATGGCGCTTAAAGTCGTAGAGTGGAAGAAACCGCAAATGCCTCAAGGACTTCGCGCTGAAGAAATGACATTGCAGCGCTTGTTGCGGCCCGGCACCGAACTGGCGATGCCCCCCTATCAACGCAGCTACTCCTGGGACAAGGGGGAAGCTTCGGACCTTCTCGGCGATCTCGTCGATGCCAGTCAAACCGGCGAAGTGCATTTCGTCGGAGCAATCGTTCTGGTTGAAGATACAGACGGTCGGTTCCTTATTGTCGATGGTCAGCAACGTCTCACCACGCTGACAATGATCCTGTGTATTTTGCGGGACTTAGAAGACGATGACGAACGCGCGAAAAAGCTCAGTGAGCTGATTTGTTCAATCGAAGAGACAACGCCTGATGGAATGATGTCATGGCGTTTGTCGCTCAACCATATCGATGGCCCGTTCTTTCGAGAGTCAGTTCAAGCCCCAGGCGCGACCGTGCGCGACGGCGTAGATCCAAATGAAAGCGAAAGCCAAAAGCGGATGGCCACCAATGCGGGCTTTCTGCTTGGTGAGCTAAAAGCAATGTCGCCAGAAGCACGCACAAAGCTGATGCTGGTCATGATTGACCGTTTGCTTCTGGTCCGAGTGGTGGTTGAGGATTGGGATGGCGGGTACCGGGTGTTTCGTGTTCTCAACACGCGCGGCAAAGCGCCAAACAGCCATGACATCATCAAGACCGACTTACTCGAGCGTGCGCGCATGTCATCGCTTGAGGCCAATCGTTATTCCCGCCAATGGTCCGAACACGAGGCAAGGCTTGGCGGGACAGGGTTCGATGATCTCCTCAATCAGATTCGTTTCCTGTACAATCGAAATGCGCCGCATGGCTCAGCTGGGTTTCGCAAGGCTGTCTTGCCAAAAGTCGATGCGCGACTCTTTTTAGCTGAAGAGCTGCCCTCTTTCGTTGAAGCCTATGTCACGATCTCAACCGGCAACGGACAGTTTGGCGAATTGTCGGATCGCATCCGGATTCCGTTGAATCATCTTCGATTGATCGATCATCAATTGTGGCGTGCACCAGCGCTTCGGTTTCTTGTGCGCGGGGATACAACCCCGGAAACAGCGCTTGCCTTTTTTGAGAAGCTGGAACGCTTTGCTTTTGCAATGATGCTGGTTGTAACCGAACGCAAGCAGAGACTGAAGCGTTATGGACGCGTTTCAGATGCTGTAGACGATCCTGCACTTCTGCTTTCGGATCGCGGTCCCCTTGCATTGTCTCGGGACGAAAGGAAACGCATGTCGACTCGGCTTTTGGGTCGGTTTGGGTCGTTCAGTCAGCGCCGTGCCATTGCCTTGCGGCTGAACGCGGCGATCGACGGCGGCGATCCGTTGAGCCCAAGCGATGGTGCCACTGTTGAACATGTTCTGCCGCGAAATTTCCCGGAAGAGTCGATGTGGTCGCAGTCTTGGCCGTCTCAAACGATCCATCGCGAGCTCAGCGAAACCATTGGCAATTTCGTTTTGCTGTCCCAGCATGCCAATCAGCAGGCGGACAATGCCTCATTTGACGACAAGAAAGCGCTCTACTTCGCCAATGGTTCACCGGAATATGCGCTCACTCAAGATCTAGCAGATCATGTCGCCTGGACGCCGGATATTGTCCGCAATCGGACCGTCAAACTGGCTGAGATTCTGTTGGATGCCTGGAGCCTAAACGATTAGACTTTGTTGGCGGTAGCGCTGGACGTATCGCCATTAACTGCCAGTGATGAATAGGCAGTGGCGAGGCGGTCTGCAGTCTTTCGTGCTGTGTCGATCGCCAGATCAAACTCAATGAGTGCAGCATCAAACTCTGTTGAATCAAGTGTTTCGCCGCGATCCGAAACAAACTCAAAGGCCGTAATAAATGTTCGGCGAGATTTCTGAGCAGCAATCAAAGCGCTTTCGAAACTGATCACATGGAGTTTGAGAAGGTCTTCATCCTGGTCTGGTGCCTCAAGAGACTGGGAAGCCTCTTGCGTGACAATTTCGAGTCCGGATCGAGCACGACCCAAATCTTGAGTGATGGTTTTTAAGAGGAGCGCGGTGTCAGCGGTGCCCGCTCCAATACGTTCCAAATACGGACTGGTTTCAGCGCTCTCGCTGTCGCTGTCGCCATTCAGCAAGGTTCGGGCAAAGCCGAATAGTCCTGGCGACGGGCGGATCCAAGCCTCGGCCTCAGCCTTTGCGACATAAGCATCGCAGACTTGCTCTACGCTGGAAGCCTCTTTAATCAATCCCGTTTCAACCATGGCTTGTCCGGAAACCATTGAAACGGTGGCGCAGCCTGATAAGGCAATCGCCCCAAGACATGATACGGCCAGACAACGTAATGAATGCACGCGATAATCCTACTCTTGCCGCACTGGATCTATTACAGGTGCGAAAAACCCCGTCCATACCCTTTATACAAAAGCTATTACACAATAGGTGAAGAGGCCGTGAATAAAGGCAGACCATGCTGAAACTTTATGCCCCCCTTGAAGCGCGCCGGAGCGGTTTTCTCCGCGTCACAGATTTGCACCAGATTTACTGGGAGGAGTCAGGCAATCCTAACGGTATTCCGGTGATCGCTTTGCATGGGGGTCCCGGTGGTGGATCGAGCCCGGAAATGCGTCGGTTTTTCGACCCGAGCGTTTATCGGATCATCCTGATGGATCAGCGCGGTTGCGGAAAATCAACGCCGCATTCTGAATTGGAAGACAATACGACTTGGGGCTTGATCGACGATATCGAACAGGTTCGAGAAATGCTCGGCATTGATCGCTGGGTTGTGTTTGGTGGCTCTTGGGGCTCGACCTTGTCCTTGGCGTACGCCGTGCGCCACACTGACCGTGTCTTAGGGCTCATCTTGCGCGGCATCTTTTTGCTCACCAAGGATGAGATCAAATGGTTCTATCAATCTGGAGCAAGCTACCTCTTCCCGGACTCTTATGAGCGCTACGTTCAACCCATTCCAGCAGAGGAACGTGACAATCTGCTCGAAGCCTTTCATCGCCGACTGACCGGCGAGGACTACAAAGAACGGATCAGAGCCGCGAAAGCTTGGGCGTGTTGGGAAGGCGAGACGATTACGATCCAGGGTCCGAACAGCCGACCAAAGCGATTCGAAGAAGATTCCTTTGCCGATGCATTCGCGCGCATCGAATGCCACTATTTCATCAATGAGGGCTTCTTCCCCGAGGATGGGTGGCTACTCAAACAGGTTCGCGAAAAGCTGAAGGGCGTGCCAGGAATTATCGTCCATGGCCGGTATGATGTGGTAACGCCATTGGCAACCGCTTGGGCCTTGAAGAAAGCGTGGCCAGACGCTGACTTGCATATTGTGAGCGCCGCCGGGCATTCCAGCCTGGAGCCCGGCATTGTCGACAAGCTGATTAGAGCGACTCGTGATTTTGCCCGACGCTTCGAAAGCGCCAAAGGCCCAGCTTAGCCGTTCGGTCCAAGCAGCACCGTCAGGAAACCCGGCAGGTCCACGCCGAATTCCTGGATCTTGTCCAATACCCCGAAGACCAGAATGAACAGCAAGGCAGGTGGCACCACCCAGCGACACGCGAACCGCCATAGGTCCATGATCTGGCCGTCGCCAAACTCTGACGCCATCGTCTCCCGGCTGAGCACCCGTCCCGCGAACCAGGCCACCAACAAGCCTCCCAGCGGCAGCATGAGATAGCCGGTCATAAAGTCGGTAAAGTCGATATAATCGGTGGAGTAGATGTAAGCATTGCCGACGACGAACAGCGTGTAGCCAATTCCGATCGATGCGCCGAGCCGGTTCACGCCGTGACGCTCCTCCAGCCAAGACACCGACACTTCCATCAGCGACAGCGACGACGTCAGAGCGGCGAACAGCGCCAATAAGAAGAAGGCGCCGCCGACAATCTCACCGCCAGGCATTGTGCCGAAGGCAATCGGCAGCGAGACAAAGAACAGACCCGGCCCAGCAGCTGCATCCGCGCCAAACGCGAACACGATTGGGAAAATTGCAAAGCCAGCAATCAGCGCAACGAGTGTGTCACAGCCGGCGACAATCGCCGATGAACGCGGAATGTTCGTGTCCCGTGTGAGATATGCGCCATAGGTCATCATCATGGCTGAGCCGACACTGATTGAGAAAAAGGCTTGGCCAACAGCGGCCAGGAATGTCCCGAACGACACTTCGGAAAAATCTGGCGTCAGCAAGAAGTCGGCCGCCGCCGCCGCATCGCCGGTGGTCAACGCATAGGCGACGAGCCCAAGCAAGAGGACGAAGAAGGCTGGCATCAATATCGTGGCCGCACGCTCGATGCCGCCGTGAATACCGCGCGCAACGATGGCTGTGTTGGCAGCGAGAAACAGGAATAAGCAAACCATAATGGTCGGCTGATCGCCGATCGTCTTACCAAAATTGGCCCCGGACAATTCGCCCGCCGTCACGTCCGGTTGCGCTGCTGCATCGGCAATGATGCCTTGGAACGTGCCGCCAAAAGCTTGCGGAATGAACGCGATAATCCATGCGGCGATCACGGAGTAAAAGGTGAGAATAAAAAAGGCCGCGAGCGTTCCGACCCAGCCGACAATGCCCCAATTCAGGCTGCGCTTCTCATCTCCGGCCAGCTTGTAAATGCCTTCTACAGCTGACATGCCAGATTTCCGTCCAAGACCGTATTCCGCCATCAGGACGGGCAGCGCGAACAATATCACGGATACCAAATAGATGACGATGAAGGCCGCGCCGCCATTCGAGCCCGCTTCCGCCGGAAAACGCCAGAAATTGCCGAGCCCGACTGAGGACCCAACGGCGGCCATAATGAAGCCGAACTTAGAGCCCCAACTGTCGGTCTTGCGCCCAATCGCATCCATATTCCGCATCTCCCAAAGCTTCGCGAAACCTTAGCCACGCGCCTGCAAAAATCAAACGCGCCACTCAGGACGTCAGAGGGTCTTCTTTCGAAAGATGCACCGACGCAATCAAACCAAAGCAGGCTGCTGTCGTTAGCATGACCGTTCCGCCATAGGAGAGCAGCGGCAGCGGAACACCGACCACAGGGACAAGCCCGAGCACCATTGCGACATTGAAGTAGATATAGAATGCGACGGTCGCGACGGCGCCGACCGCCACAAATCGCCCAAACAGGCTGGCGCAACGCATGGCAATGCTCAGACTCAAGCCAAGGATCAACATCCACAAAAGCAAAACGCCCGTCGTGGTCAAAAAACCGAACTCCTCAGCCAAGACGGTCAGGATGAAATCAGTGTGCTGCTCTGGAATATAATCAAGCTGGGCCTGCGTGCCTTCCATATAGCCTTTGCCCGTCCAGCCGCCCGACCCGATCGCAATCTTTGCCTGCTCGATCTGATAGCCGTCATCCATGACATTGACCGACTCGCCGGTCAGCTGCGCGACGAATGTGTCGACACGCTCTCTTTGATAATCCTGCAGCACGAACATGTAGATGAAGGGTACACTCACAACCGCCGCAGCCGCCCCGGCAAATATGATCCGTTTATAGAGACCACCCAGAAATATCAGAACGCCACCTGATGCAAACAGCGCCAATGTCGTGCCGAAATCCGGCTGTCGAAAGATCAACAGCGCTGGGATCAAAATCAAGATCACGGCGGGCACATGTAGCAAAAAGCCGCTCGAGGAGTCGTGCCAGCGCCTATGATAGTAAGCCGCAAGCGCGAGAGTGAGCGCCACTTTCATAAACTCCGACGGTTGCGCAGTGACCGGGCCGATTTGCAACCAACGCTGGGCACCGCCACCTGTGGTTCCGAAAAACTCGACGCCGACAAGCAGAATAAGTGTCGCCAGGTAGATTGGCCAAGCAAGCGTCAACCAGTGCTTCAAAGGCACCAACGCAATCGAGATCAGCACGGTAAAGGCAACGATCAATCGACTGGCTTGCTTTGCTGGCAAATCAATTTCGTTCGGGTTGGTGAAGGTCGCCGAATACAGAATGGCAACGCCGATCACGCCCATTGCGGAGATCAATAGGATCAATCCCCAAGGAAGACGCATCGCGTCCGAGATCACGCTGCGGCGATTAAAGTTGAGCGCAGTCGCCACGGCTAGAGTTCCTCGCTACCGCCGCGACTCATTGCGGCGGTTTGCATGTAGGAGGGCGCGCGTCGGGAATCGCGGCGCATTGCTTCGGCGAGGATATCGCGTGCGATCGGTGCCGCGGTTCTTGAACCGCCCTCTCCATGCTCAACAATGACCGAGATAGCATATTTCGGATCATCGTGCGGCGCATATGCCACAAACAGCGCATGATCCCGTAGCCGACGGTCAATCTGATCGCCGCCAAGAACACCGGTCCGGCGTTCTTCAGCTGATATTCGCCGAACTTGCGCGGTGCCGGTTTTGCCTGCCAAGCGGGGTCCGCCCAAACCGAGATCACCGGAACGCAATGCGGTGCCGCCCGCCTCAGACGTCACCCCATACATTCCGGCCTTCATCCGTTGCATAAAGGCTGCATCAACAGGTTTGTCATGCGGTATGTCGGCGTCAGGCCGTGGGCCAAGTCCGACAATGCGCGGCGTGATCAGCTTGCCTTCAGCCGCAATCCGAGCCGTCATAACGGCAAGCTGGAGAGGTGTTGCAGAGATTTGTCCCTGTCCGATGCCAACATTCAGCGTTTCACCCTCGAACCAGGGTTCGCCGCGTGCCTGCAGTTTCCACTCATTGTCAGGCACAACGCCACTTCTGCCGCCGGTAATGCCAAGATCCCAACGTTGACCAAACCCAAACTGACGCGACACCTCTGCCAGTTTTTCGATGCCCAAACGTTTCGACACTTCATAGAAGTACACATCGCAAGACTGTTTGATCGCAGTGTGCATGTCCATTGAACCGTGGCCGCCGCGTTTCCAGCAATGCCATGTATTGTTGCCGAAACGGTAATGCCCCGGGCAGAAGACGCGTTCGCGGGGATTGATCACGCCAGCGTCCAAAGCCGCTGTCGCAACAACCATTTTGAACGTTGATCCCGGCGGATACGTGCCGTCATAGGCTTTGTGATAAAGTGGATACCGATCGCTGAATCGCAGCAAATCATAATCGGCCTGGGAAATGCCGTTGACGAAATCATTCGGGTCGAAAGCCGGTGTGGAGACAAATGCTAGAATGTCGCCAGACTCAATGTCCATGACGACGGCCGCGCCGCTTTCATCTCCAAACCGATCAATCGCGGCTTTTTGAAGTTCGGCATCAACCGTTAGGTAAACGTCGCCACCTGGCTTTGGCGCCAAGTCATCACTCGGCAATTCTCGGATGATGCGGCCAGCAGCATTGGTTTCGAGCCGACGGAACCCCGCCTCGCCGCGCAGATAATGTTCGGCAGTCAGCTCGATGCCAGAGCGGCCCGCGCGCATGTCTCGGTGTTTCAGCAAAGTGGCGACATCGCCATATGTCTCGTGGAAAGCCCGCAGAATGCCGGCTTGCTGCGGGTACTTCACATAGAAATTTTCGCGCAAAGATTTCGACAAACGAATGCCCGCGAACTCTTTTGCAAAGTCGAGATCAAGCTGCCGCTCACGCGACGCGTTCACGCCCTCAAACGCCTCATTGAAGATATAGTCGTTACTCGCTTTTGAGACATAACCGAGGACATGCGCGAAATCGCGACCGCGGGGATAGGAACGCGTGGCCGCCATCTCGACCAAGATTCCAGGCATTTGCGGCGCACGAAGCGACATGCGCGCAAAGTCTTCATACGACAGTTCACGCGCGACAATCACGGGCTGGAAGGCTGCCGTACGGCGCGTCTCTGCGATGATGCGCGCCTGGCGTTCCGGTGAGAGGTCGATGTACTTTGCCGCTTCACGAAGCACGGCAGCGACGTCACCGGCTTGCTCGCGGACGATCGATACGCGTCCAGCTTGGCGATGTCCTGCAAGCGGTCGACCAAAGCGATCAAGGATCCGGCCACGCGGCGGCGGCGCCAATTCTAGCTTTACGCCGTTTTCCGCCGCGGCGAGTTGATACCGCTCACGCTCTAAAACCTGGAGCTGGAACAGGCGTGCAATCAGGCCTCCGAACAACAATGTCCCGCCGCCCGCAGCCACCATGGCCCGGCGCGTGAAAATATCGTCGACGTGGCGCATGCTCATACGGAAGCTCCTGGATCGACGCCCGGCCGCACACCAAGATCAAAGATGGACGATAAGATCAGCTGCAATGCCGCCGTGCTAATCAGCGCTGCGGCCAATGGCTCAATCCGGATAACATGACCCGACACCAAGCTGGCAAATGCCCAAACCACGATGAAGGCAAAGACGAGTAAAATCATCGGCAATGCCAAAACCAGTTCCGGAGAGCGTTCGCTATCGAAGGTTTGGTGCAAAATCGCGGATGCGCCATAGACGAGCAAATTGATCAGGCCAAAGCTGCCAAGCGGCGCAGAGGCCGTCACGTCCTGGGCGATGCCAAACAAGATGAGTAAGGCAACGGGTGTGAACGCAAAACCACCGCGCCCCCATCCAATCGCTGCAATAAGGGCGGCGTAGGGCCATGCCAGTGCGACCCCAAAGAACAGTGTTGGGGTCAATCCCGAGAGACCGACAAATGCGACAAGGGTTGCGCCAATTGCCAGTCGGGTCCCTGGGCGAGCTTCGCTCCACCAATCGCCGATGCCGACAAAGACTTGGTCCCGACTACTCATCCTCGGTCTCGTTCAGCTCCGGCGCGGCAACATCACTCAGTTGCGTTTCACTTGTTTCATCTGGGTTGGGAATTTGCAGTGCCCCCTTCAAACGGACATAGCCGAGCTGACCGCGAAGCATCGCCAAGTCGACTCGGACATCGTCATTGTAAGGCTGTACAGCGCCGACCACGATACCGCGTGGAAACAAGCCTCCCTCACCCGAGGTGAGAATGCGTTCGCCAGCAATAAATTCGCCGGACTCAGGTCGGTCGGTCAACCGCCCAGTATTGTCGCGACCGCCAAACAAAATCGCCCTCAGGCCACTCGACTCACCCATGACCGGAACGCGGCTATTGAAGTCTGTGATTTTCAAGATTCGAGAAGATCGCTCACCAACCTGAACCACGCGGCCAACCAGCCCACGATCATTCTCGGCATAGTAACCAAGTTCAACGCCATGCAATCGTCCGGCATTTGCCAGCAAAGCTTCCGCAAAAGGGCCGCGCGCCTCCGCCATAATACGCGCCGTGACCTCAGCGCCATCTGGCTCACCTTGCATGTTCAAGATGTCCTCATAGACTTCCAGACGCTCGGTCATCGATAGCGCCAAAGCTTCGTATTTGGATAATTCCCGAACCCGCGCTTCAAGCTCGGCTATGCGCTGATCCTTAGCCGACGCGCCGGTGATCTGATCAAGCAAGCTTGGGCGCGACATGTGAAACATTTGGTCCGACGCCGCCGTTCGCATCGGTTCGATTTCGCCGCGTAGACGGGGCGATGTCTGCAAGAGCAGAAAGCCAACCAATACGGCCAAAGCCACAAAAAAGCCGTATCGGCGCAGTGGCCGCTTCTTGTATCCTCGACCTGAATAGCGTGACATCAGCGCTATCCCTCTACAAGACCCGATAGGCCTTCGCCGTGTTCAAGTCTGATCAGACTTCCGGCGACAACACATTTTTCATTCGCGAAATATTTTCTAGCACAAAACCACATCCATTTGCGACGCAACGCAATGGGTCTTCTGCGATCATGACCGGCAATCTCGCCTGTTGGCGCAAAACAACATCCAAATTACGAAGCAACGCCCCGCCACCGGTCAGCACGATCCCACGGTCGACAATGTCGGCGGACAATTCAGGTGGCATCGCTTCAAGAGCAATCCGTACCGCTTCGACAATCTCGTTGACCGGATCAGCCAAGGCTTCCGACATCATACGTTCTGTAATTTCAACTTCATTCGGAACGCCATCACCTGTCGAACGCCCACGAACCGTCACGGTCATCCCGTCGCCACTCTCTGGCGCCATTGCCGACCCGATCTGCTTCTTAATCCGCTCAGCTGACATCTCGCCGACCAGTATGCCTTTATTCTTGCGGAGATAATTCATGATGGCTTCGTCCATCTTATCACCGCCAACACGGACAGACCTTGAATAGACTTGCCCACCTAAGGACAGAACGGCGACCTCCGTCGTACCGCCGCCAATATCGACCACCATGGACCCGGCCGGTTCCTCGATCGGCAGGCCGGCTCCAATCGCAGCGGCCAAAGGTTCGTCGATCAATTCGACCTGCCGCGCACCGGCGGCCAAAGCGGATTGGTGGATGGCGCGTCGCTCGACATTTGTCGCGGAACTCGGAACGCAGATGATGATCAGGGGTGACACGAAAGCGCGCCGGTTATGCACCTTTCGGATAAAATGCTTGATCATTTCTTCGGCGACTTCGAAGTCGGCAATGACCCCATCCCGCATGGGCCGGATGGCTTCCATGTTGAGCGGCGTCTTACCGAGCATTTTTTTGGCGTCGTCGCCGACCGCATAAACCATTTTGCGGCCACCTTGGTTCATGTAGGCCACCACGGAGGGTTCATCGAGCTGTATGCCCTGGCCTTTTACATAAACGAGAGTGTTGGCCGTCCCAAGATCGATGGCCATATCTGTTGAAAGTACACCGAGCAGGCTACCAATCATTTTACCGTCACATTCTGTGTCGCCACCAAGAGTTCGGAGGCAACGTTGCGTCCCACTCAGCCCTTGTAAGATATTGGCGTTTACATACGATTAAAGCAAGGGTTTGGCGGGTTAATAGCAGTACGATCCGTACACCTAAACCTCACGCGACAGCTTAGGTATTCAGCAGAACGCGCTGAATATTAACGCCTTATTTACCCTAAAACGATGCGTACAGGCTCGTTTTACGCGGCAATTTTCTTCAGTCGCCGCGCCTCCAATTTGTTGAGAGCGTGGATATAGGCCTTTGCGCTCGCCACCAGCGTGTCTGGATCCGATCCACGTCCCATCGCCATGATGCCATCCCCCTTCAGCCGGACGCTCACTTCCGCTTGCGCGTCGGTGCCACCGGTCACGGCATGAACCTGGAAGAGGTCGAGCTTACTCTGGTGCGGAACGACCGCGCGGATCGCATTGAACACAGCGTCGACTGGACCATTTCCTTCGGCCTGTGCGGCGATCTCCTTATCCTCGACCAATACGGTGAGATCAGCCGTTTGCGGCGCGTCCGATCCTGCGATCACCCGCAGACGTTGGAACAGGATGCGCTCGCCTGCCGCCGCCAATTGATCATCGACCAGCGCCAAAATGTCGTCGTCGAATACGTGCTTCTTACGGTCCGCCAGCGCCTTGAAGCGCTTGAAGGCCTCATTGAGGCTGTCCTGCTCAAGCTCATAACCGAGGCTTTTTAGCTTATCGCGAAACGCCGCACGCCCGGATAATTTGCCGAGCACCAGACTGGTTTTCGCAACGCCGACATCTTCCGGCTTCATAATCTCATACGTCTCGGCATTCTTCAGCATGCCATCCTGATGAATGCCACTTTCATGAGCAAACGCATTCTTGCCGACGATCGCCTTGTTGTACTGTACAGGAAACCCGGTGATCCTGCTCACCATATGACTTGCTGCAGACAAACGACGTGTATCGATCTGCGTATCAAATGGCAGGCTATCCCCACGCACCTTCAGCGCCATCACGACCTCTTCCAGCGCCGCATTGCCCGCTCGCTCGCCAAGGCCATTGATCGTACATTCAACCTGCCGCGCGCCATGCGACACACCGGCCAAAGAATTCGCCACGGCCAGGCCAAGATCATTGTGACAATGCGTCGACCAAACGACTGTGTCGCTGTCTGGAATCGTCTCACGCAACGCACGGATCAGCTGGCCATATTCCTCTGGATGCGAATACCCAACCGTGTCGGGAACATTGATTGTCGTCGCCCCCGCAACGATCGCCGCATCAATACATTTGCACAAGAAGTCGAATTCCGTCCGGGTCGCGTCTTCTGCGCTCCATTCGACATCATCCACCAAATTGCGTGCATGCGAGACCGACTGCCCCACTGCTTCGAGCACCGCATTCGCGCCCATTTGCAGCTTGTGCTTCATGTGCACGGGACTGGTCGAAATGAAGGTGTGAATGCGTGGGCGCGCCGCCTGCCGAACGGCTTCGCCGCAGCGGTCAATATCGCTCAACACAGAGCGTGCGAGGCCGCAAATCACGCTATCCTTAGAGCGTGACGCGATTTCGCGGACCGCCTCGAAATCGCCCACTGATGAGGCTGGAAACCCAGCTTCGATCACATCGACACCCATGGTTTCGAGAAGCTCTGCTAGCTGCAGCTTCTCGGAATGTGTCATGGAAGCGCCAGGCGATTGTTCGCCATCGCGCATTGTGGTGTCAAATATGACAATAGGTGAAGTGTCTTGCGTGTCTGTCATAGTATTGGCTCGGTCATCTGGTTTGAAGGGTTCGCTCTACCCCTGACCGTGTGCCACGCTATACCATGGCAGCTCTCGGCCAGGGGCTGGTAAGCCCTAGGTGCGTCAAACGCAGGAGTGGCAAATTTTTGCTCATGGACCCCTATTGTGCCTCGTTTTGGGCAGTGTCAACCGTGTCATCAGGTGACAAAGATAATATTTCACCCGCGCGCCGCTTCTGGCGCACATAGAGCCAGCCCCCCATAAAGACGATAACGGCACCGACCGCAGCGACAATTGCGAGCCCTGTTTGCCCGGTGAGCGCGGCTTGAATGGCTTGAAATCCAAATGCGATGATGAGAATTTTCGGCACAACACCGAGAGCCAAGCCCAACAAATAGGGCAAGAAAGGCGCCTTCACCGCACCAAACACCATGTTCACAATCAGAAAGGGGCCGGTTGGAACATTGCGCACAACAGCGCTTGCGACGAAGGCATTGCGCGACACAAATTGCGTAATCTTCCGCAATCGCACGCCGGCAAAGCGGTTCAACAATGTCGCGCTGGACCCACGACCCGCCCAATACGTGACCGAACCGGAAAAGAGCGCGGCAAGCCATGCCCATCCTGTGCCCCAGATCGCACCAAATGTGATGATCGAAACACCGATGAGGACAAATTGCGGAACCGCCAAGAAGGCACCAACGACAAATATCGCAATCAAGGCAACGGGCCCTAACGGACTGTCTCCAAAGCCCTGAAGGATTTCGGCAGCTGCCCGCCCCGCAGCCTCAAAATCCAATGCGCCAGACAGTCTCGCAATCAGGACCAGTACCACAAACACAATCACAATCGCCGCCACGAGAAGCCGAGCATGCCGAGCGACGAAGCTATGTTGAGAGGCTGAACTCTTGGGCGCCATAAGTTTCCCTGCGCGCACGGGACGAAACGGTCAAGTCTGGATCAAGAGGGTTTGACCCGCAAAAAACGAAGCAAGACGAGCTTATCGCTGGGCGCTTCTGTGACGCCCGAGACATCCACAGCTGACTCAAAATGCAAGCCGGCTTTGGTGACATGTCGTATGGCTTGTTCTCGATTGGACAAGGCCGGATATTGTTGATCACCCAGAGCCGAGGTCGGGTATTCTTCGACCAGCAAAACGAATACGCCGTCCCGGCTGAGTACGCGGCGCACTTCGCGCAAAATACGGCGGACTTCAGACGAACCGGAGGAAGACTCGATAAGCTGAGAAAACTCGCCGTTCAACCAGGTTACACGGTCAACCGATCGCCGCTTGCCAAGACGGAGGTAATCGCTCACGCCATAGTCGAGATTGGTCAGCCTTCTGACATGCCCACGGTTTAGAATTTCGGAATTGAACTCCAAGTGCAGGTCTTGCGAATTGTAGGCCCTAATGGCGCCCTCATTTCCGACAAGGCTTGCCAGCAACTCCGTATAGAATCCCTGCTCTGCACCAAGTTCGACCAATTCCATACCCGGTTGTGGAGCAACAAAAGCAAGGAGTTTGCGAAGATCTGGAGCGGCGTAACGGGCATAATCATCGATCGGCCGTCGTGTGTCCGCAGCAAAGGCATAGGCGTAATCGCGCTTTAACCCGTTGGCGAAAATGCTCACTTCTTCCGGCTCTGGGTCTGGCGCACTCGCACAAGAAGCCAGCCCAAACGCCAGAAGCCCACCGACAAACGCGGCTTGCGCGTATCGGCGACACATCGCCAGCTTCGAAAGTGACGTCCTCAACACTGCGTCTTCACTCTAAAACAAAACACACCCAATAGTTAAAGCCTTAGCCGCGACAGGTAAATCCAGCAAGCTACAACACCTGCTTCGTGAACAGCGACGACGGTTTCTTGCTTTCTGGGCGAGTTGTTGACTCCCGCAGACCCCTGGAAATTCGACATCGAACTGCCGTAATCTGATCCTACTTACCTACCCGAGAAGCCCGGATTTGATACGGAGTGGAGCCGAGTTTGATGCCCTGGAAGTACCTGTGTCTTAGTATGATAGTGGGGTGGATAAGTCCCCTAGCATTTGCCCAATTTGGCCCGACAGAACGCGAAACGCCCCGCAGCGCTGAAGAGATTTTGGCCGATCGCGCAATGACCGATGCAGCGCTTTTGCTACAGTCCAAACAAAGGGATATCATCACCGCCGATGACGGCATCGACATCGAGCAAGCGCAGCGTTGGTACAACACCGCACGGGCAAACTATACAACACTCTGTGATGATCGGAACGCCCCAAAGGACGTCTGGGTTCGCAATTGCTACAAGCTCGCCGACATCTATCGGCGCGGACTGGGTGTCGCTCAAGACTATGATCTGGCGGAGACGCTGTATCGGGAAACATGCACAGTCGGTGGCCTGACCGACGCATGTTTACAGCAAGCCTATATCGATCACACTGGTCCAACTGGAGACCAGGATTGGTCGTCGGCTCGAGAGCTCTATACGATTGCCTGCAATCGGCGCGACATGTCTGGCTGTGCTGGCCTCGGCAATATGCTGTATCGCGGTCAAGGCGGGCCAATAGATCGAGATCGAGGTGCACGCCTCCTACAAGACGCCTGCGCCGCCGAGTATGACTGGGCATGCGATCGACTTCGTGGCTTCGGATTAACGGAACGCAGCTTCCGCTGAGACCCGACAATTACTTGCCATTGACCCGAAGCTGGGCCAATCCTCGCTAAAAAAGGGAGGAGACCATGCGGGCAATTCTAGTCGGCGGAAGCGCTTGTTTACTGGTAGCATGCGGCGCACCAAATAGTGTTGACCCGGCGCAATCGCCGTTGGCGCCCCTTCCGGAAGCCGGCATCGCAACACAGTCCACCAAGACGTCCAACGAACAGGTCGCAGAACGGCTTCCCATTTCCGATCAGAGCGATTTTCGGGATGCGCGACGTGGTAAGCTTGGCGCAATCAATGCGCCGGCGATACTGAATGAGGACGGGGGTGTGGTTTGGTCAATCGCGCAATATGAGTTTCTCGACGGCGAGTCTCCCGACACCGTCAACCCGTCACTTTGGAGGCAAAGCCAACTCGCAGCCGAGCACGGTTTATTCGAAATCATGGACGGCCTGTACCAAGTCCGTGGTTACGATCTGTCCGTAATGAGTGTGATTGAGGGCGACACGGGCTGGATCATTGTCGACCCGTTGACGAGCGTAGAGACCGCGAATGCCGCGCTACGATTGGTCAATGAAACGCTCAGTGAACGGCCCGTGACTGGAATGATCTATACCCATTCTCATGTCGACCATTTCGGTGGTGCTCGCGGCATAATCGAAGAAGACGAAGTGATCGCCCGTAACGTGCCGATATTGGCGCCGATCGGCTTCACTGAGAATGCGGTCTCGGAAAACCTGATTGCAGGGAACCATATGAGCCGGCGCGCGACTTTGATGTTCGGAAACACGATTGCGCGCAATGCGGTGACACATGTCGGCTCGGGTCTAGGGCCAGGCATACCGAATGGAACGATCAGCCTGATGCTGCCCACAGAAGAGATTGAGGGACGCAGTACAGAACGGACAATCGACGGCGTGCTGTTCGAGTTCATCGACGCGGCCGGCACTGAAGCCCCCGCTGAATTCATGTTCTATCTCCCGGAGAAACGGGCGCTTTGCACGGCTGAAGTGGCAACGGCGACATTCCATAATGTACTTACGCCGCGGGGCGCAAAATCGCGAGACGCGTTAAAGTGGAGCACTGTGATCGACTATGTTCTGGCCGAGTATGGCGATCGTTCCGATGTCGTTTTCGCATCGCACCACTGGCCGACATGGGGCCAAGAAAACGTCTCGACCTTTTTGACAAGCCAGCGCGACATTTACCGCTACGTTCACGACCAGGCCCTCCGCCGCGCCAATGCGGGCGCCAGCATGACGGAAGCCGCAGAAGAGATTGAAGAACCCTCAATGCAGCAAGGTGATTTCAGCACACGGGGCTATTACGGCACGCTCAATCACAATGCCAAAGCCGTCTATCAACATTATTTTGGATGGTGGAGCGGCGAACCTTCCGCCTATCACCGCTTACCCCGTCCGGTCACGGCACCAAGATATGTCGAAGCCATGGGCGGCGCGGACGCCACCCTCCGCCTTGGCATAGATGCATTTGAGGACGGCGATTACCGTTGGGCGGCCGAGCTGTTGAGCCACGTCGTGTTTGCTGATCCGGAAAACGGTGATGCAAAGAACTGGCTTGCGGCAGCTTATGAACAAATGGGGTTTCAGGCTGAAAGTGGAACCTGGCGCAGTTACTATATCAGCGCTGCGGCGGAGCTTAGACGCGGTCTGCCAGATGTCGGAAATCCACAATTGGGCAATGCGGATTTCTTAAGGGCGGTCCCATCTCATGACCTATTTAATGCCCTCGCTGCCCGGTATGATCCAAGCAAGCTTTCAAGCGATCCCTTTAGAATTGTGTTCGAATTTCCCGACACCGAAGAAACCATCACCCTTCATGTCGGAGTTGATGTCATCGTTCCGCGAGCCGGCGCGGACGCAGACCCCGCTGCGACCGTGCGCCTTGACAGAGCCGACTTCGATCGCTTGGTCCTCGGAGATGCGCAAGTTCCATCCCTGTTGCTTTCCGGCGCGATGGCGTTAGAGGGCGATACGACAGCTTTGGCGAATTTGTTTGGTGCACTCGAACAGCCGCCATTCTGGTTCAACATCGTTACGCCCTAACCCCACTCGTCGACATACGCGGAGCCGAGATTCATGCTCAGCGGTTTTCTCAACCGCCCAGTACTGATTGTGCTTTTTGCCGTCATGCTCGGGACTTGCCTGGATGCTTTGGTGAAGGGTGTCGCGCCAGATGCCGGCTTGCATCATCTGCTGGCTTGGCGCTTCGCATTTGCGGCTATGGTGTCCGTTCCGCTATTCCTTCGGAGTGGTCGGCCCCGGCCTACGATTGAGGCTATTCGATTTCACACCTTTAGAGGTCTCGTCCAGCTCGCCGCAGCAATCACGTTTTTTTACGCGCTGACGCAGCTCGCCCTTGCGGAAGC
>JBCAWZ010000018.1:0-52283 GCA_038534315.1 Pseudomonadota bacterium
CGGACAAAGTCGAATTTGTCATCGCTTGAAACGACGCCGATGGCGTGCGCACCCGTGATGGCGCAAAGTTGTACGCCGAAGCTTCCAAGACCGCCGGAGGCACCCCAAACCAGGACGTTTTGACCTGGCTTAATGATGTGCGGACGGTGGCCGAACAGCATCCGATAAGCGGTCGCGAGCGTGAGTGTGTAACAGGCCGCTTCTTCCCAAGTGAGGTGTTTTGGACGCGGCATGCATTGGCGTGCTTGCACCCGGCAGAATTGGGCAAAGGCGCCATCGGGTGTTTCATAGCCCCAAATACGCTGGCTTGGCGAGTACATTGGGTCGCCGCCATTACACTCTTCATCATCGCCATCGTCTTGATTACAATGGATTACCACTTCGTCGCCTGGCTTCACGCGCGTCACTTTACGGCCGACGGCCCAAACGATGCCTGCGGCGTCAGACCCGGCAATATGATAGTCTTGCTTGTGGCTATCAAACGGGGAAATTGGCTCGCCCAGTGCTGCCCAGATGCCATTATAATTGACCCCAGCAGCCATGACGAGCACGAGAACTTCGTCACTGTCGATCTCTGGCACTGGAACCTGTTCAACTTGCATCGCGGTCGACGGGCGACCATGGCGCTCCCGACGGATCGCCCAGGCATGCATCAATTTCGGAACATGGAATTCCGGTGGCATTTCGCCGATTTCATAAATGTCTTTTTTCTCGCGTGACATGCGTTGCGTATCCGCCATTAGTGTCTCCTCAGCCCTTAATTTATCCACGCACCGTTCAGATCTTCACAGCTCTTCAAAACTGGCTCAGATTGACTAAGCCAATGGTGCAATGCAAGGAAATTTGTGCGTTGCAGCAAAAAATCAATCCCAATTTGTGCGGAGCTTAATTCACTTTCCATGATGCAATTTCTGTTCCTCAACGGTGCGTATTTGTCGGCAGATAGGGCAATGATTTCGCCTTTCGACCGCGGATTCCTTTTTGCGCAGTCCGCCTATGAAGTGACCGCGGTATACAATCATCAATTGATCGATTTCAAGGCCCACACAACCAGGTTGTCACGCACGCTTGAGGCGTTGGACATCCCAAATCCCTATAGTTTACAGGCTTGGGAGACGATTCACCGTGAGCTCATCCAGCGCAACGATCTCCGGGAAGGCTTAATCTATTTACAGGTTAGCGCCGGCGCCTATGACGAAAGAGACTTCGCTGGGCCCGACACTTTCACGCCGACTGTGTTCCTGTTTGCGAACTCGAAACCGCTCATCACCGAGCCATCGAAGCATGGCATAAAGGCAACGACCGTGGCCGATTCTCGCTGGAGTCGGCGTGACCTGAAAACCACACAATTGGTCTCTCAAGCGCTCGCCTACCGCGAAGCCCGAGCGGCCGGTTGCGACACGGCGATCATGATTGAGGATGATCATGTGACCGAAGCCGCCTCGGCGAGCGTGTTCATTGTTGACGCCGATGGTACGCTGCGCACCAGAGATCTGAGCACCGCGCTGCTGCACAGCATTACGCGGGAACGCTCGCTCTCCTTACTGGCGGCCAACGGGCTGAATGTTGTCGAAGGATCGTTTCGTAAAAGTGTTTTAGAACAAGCTGTTGAAGTCTTCACGACCTCTGCAGGCGCACTGATCGCTCCGGTTGTCGAAATCGATGGTGTCCCAGTTGGAGACGGTTTGCCCGGGCCGGTGACGCGTCAAGTCCAGCGTTTATACTATCAGCATATTGGCGTTGAAGTAGACGCCCTGGACTGGCTAACGGTCTGAGTGCGGCGCATCGATAATCTCGCCGTCGATGATGGTTCCATCGCCCGGATTGGCGTGTTGCTGATCGACCGGAAAGTCCGGTTTGGGCAGCGCGCGTCGAACCAAAGCCAGCAACAAGGTCACCCCTGTCGGTACCAAGACAAGCATGCCATCGAAACCGCTCAAACTGCGGCTCAGCTCAATCGGACCTGCAAGCGCACCAAAGAAAACAAATACCATATAAACAAGGCTATAGCCGACCAAGCCTGCAAAGAATCCAAACCGAGCGAGGCCCGCCGTTGGCATGCGCACAGGCTGACCTGAGACGCGCATGGCGAGCTTATCAAACGGCGTACCAGCAATCTTGCCGCCCAGCCAATGGGCCAGTGTCGAGGCTGCCGCAAGCAGAGGCACCATAAGCAGGCTGCGTTCGCTCAGGGCGGCTATGATCACCACAAAAAGAAACAGAAAGCTCGAACTCACCCGCAAATAGGCGGTTGGGGCGACGCTGAATACTCCGGAGGATAGCATGTGGGATAAGCCCAAGATAAGTGTGGTACGAGAATTGAGTCTAATTGCGAAAGCTAGGGTATCAAACTCATATACAACTCAGATGGCCACGGTATGAAAACATGACAAGACGCGACTTGCCGCGCCGTCTACCGTGCTACATCTTGCATCGCAGCAATTTTTTCCGGTAGGAGGCCCCATGACAGACTTTCAGCACGATGCGGATCGGCCCTGGATCTTTAGAACCTATGCCGGACACTCCACCGCAGAAAAATCCAATGCCTTGTATCGGTCGAATTTGGACAAGGGCCAAACGGGTCTCTCCATCGCGTTCGATCTGCCAACGCAAACCGCATATGATTCCGATCACATCCTGTCGCGCGGCGAGGTTGGCAAAGTCGGCGTGCCGGTCAGCCATCTTGGCGATATGCGGACCCTGTTCGATCAGCTGCCGCTCGAGGACATGAACACCTCGATGACGATCAACGCACCGGCCGCCTGGATGCTCTCACTTTACGTCGCTTTGGGAGATGAACGCGGTGATGACCGCAAAAAGCTTCGCGGCACGACGCAGAACGATATTATCAAAGAATATCTTTCGCGCGGCACTTATGTATTTCCACCACAACCGAGCATGCGGCTGACAGCAGACACGGTGGCCTGGTGCTACACAGAAGTCCCAAAATGGAATCCGCTGAACATTTGCTCCTACCATTTGCAGGAAGCCGGCGCGACGCCAGAGCAAGAGCTGGCCTTTGCGCTTGCAACGGCTTGCGCAGTGCTCGATGCCGTAAAGGCCGGTGGCCAAGTGCCCGATGAAGACTTTCCAACTGTGTTTGGGCGGCTTTCTTTCTTCGTCAATGCGGGTGTCCGCTTTGTCACCGAGCTCTGCAAAATGCGGGCATTTGTCGATCTTTGGGAAGAGATTGGCCGTGACCGTTACGGCGTGACCGATCCGAAGGCGCTGCGGTTCCGCTATGGCGTTCAGGTCAACTCGCTTGGTTTGACGGAGCAGCAACCTGAAAACAACGTCTATCGTATCCTGATTGAGGCCCTCGCCGTTACCCTTTCAAAACGCGCGCGTTGCCGGGCTTTGCAATTGCCGGCTTGGAATGAAGCGCTCGGCCTGCCGCGGCCCTGGGACCAACAATGGTCGCTCCGCATTCAGCAAATTCTGGCCTTCGAAACCGATTTGCTCGAATTCGAGGATCTGTTTGACGGCTCGACGGTTGTCGACGGCAAGACGAACGAGCTGAAAGACATGGCGCGACGCGAGCTTGCCGAACTGGATAAGATGGGCGGCGCGGTCGATGCGGTGCCTTATATGAAAGAGAGTCTGGTCGGCGCACACATAGATCGCATTCGCGGCATCGAGAGCGGCAACCTCAAAGTTGTTGGTGTGAATACCTATACCAGCACCGAAGACAGTCCGCTGGGCGTCGGCAATGACGCCATCCAAACCGTCGATCCAATGGTCGAGCGCCAGCAAGTTGAAGCGCTTAGGTCTTGGAGGGCCAAGCGCGACCAAACAGCAGCCGATGCTGCGATCGCGCGATTGAAAGAAGCGGCTGCCGGCAATGAAAACATAATGGAACCGTCGATTGCTGCCGCGAAAGCCGGTGTCACAACCGGCGAATGGGGGGGTGCACTGCGCGAGGTGTTTGGCGAGTATCGTGGGCCAACAGGCGTCGCTGCCGTGATTGAGACTGGTGGTGATGAAGCGATTGAGCGCACGAAATCGCGCGTCGAAGCCTTATCAGAACAATTGGGACGCAAACTGAAATATGTCCTCGGCAAACCGGGGCTGGACGGCCACTCAAACGGAGCTGAACAGATTGCAGCCCGCGCCCGCGCCTGCGGTATGGACGTCGTTTATGACGGTATCCGCTTTACGCCGGAAGAGATTGCGAAACAGGCGAAAGACGCCAATGCGCATGTCGTCGGCCTATCGATCCTATCAGGAAGCCATCTCGATCTGGTGCGTGAGACGCTGGCTGAGCTTCGCAAAGTCGGACTGGACAATACGCCCGTTGTTGTCGGTGGGATTATCCCGTTTGAAGACGAGCAAGCTTTGAAGCAAATGGGCATCCGCCGCGTCTACACGCCAAAAGACTTCCAGATCACAGACATTATGGACGATGTCGTTGACGTGGTCGAAGCGGCCTGGCTTCAACCCGAGCCAGCGGAGTAATGAGCGTTTCCTCAGGGTCGGAGTTCGCGTTCGGTCCGTTCAGAAACCAAACAATTGCAATCGGTCATTTTAGCCGATCTTAATCGTGTTCTGGTATCCGAGCGCTTCGTATGTGTCTCTCCCAAGCCGATCAGAGCAACCATGTTTGAAACGCTGTCCCTATTCTTCGATATTGTCCGAGTCGTTCTCTTCCTCGGTGCGCAATTGCTGGTCGGTGTGATTATGACGGGTGTGGGATTGGTGCTCTGTGTGGGCGGCCGGTTTGAAGGCCTCATACCGCTCGCCATTGGCGGTTTTGCGCTGTTTAACTTTGGCAAATCGCTGATCAGCTATTTTGATTGAGTGTGCTTGACCTCGCACCCAGAAAAAAGCCCGGCTGGTGTGCCGGGCTTTTTCTTAAGGGTTTCTATTTGGGCGGCTTAGCTCGCCAAGGGAACCGCGGTTAGAGGTGCGGTCTGTTTTGGCAGATCCTTCATGGCCCCACCAATCGCAACGACGAGTTGCGGATAGACCGTCCGAACGTCTTCATTCGCGTCCTGGAACAGTTCTGGCTCGACCATTTTTGTCGGCCAATCGGTTTTGGCCTGCCGCATCATGTCCTGCACCATGGGCAGTGACGCGCCGCCGCCCGTCGCCATAAACTCAATCGTCACCTTGCCTTGAGACGGAAATTCGCGTGCCGCAAGCACGGCGCTGTCCAGTGCCTGTTGGAAGGTTTCATTCAGTCGTTTCGCAAAGTCTTGTACGCGTGGATCACTCAGAAAGTCGTCCAGTTTCAGGCTGAAGAAGTGGTCGCCAATTTCTTCAACAACTTCGCCGGTTTGGAAGAGGCGTTCTTTGAGGTTGCGTTGACGACCGCGAAGACGGGCGGCGGGGCCGCGCGCGGCGGGGTCGTCTTGCAACAGTCCCGCATTAGAAAGCATCATTCTGCGAACGTGCATGTCCAGCACATCACCTGCCTGCCGAAGCACATGTGAGGATCCTCGGATTTCTGAAACGACTTTGTGGCCGGGCAGTCCGGTCATAAACGCACCGAAGTCGGATGTGCCGCCGCCAATATCAGCGACGACGACGATGCGCCGACGGGTTGGACGGATCGAACCGGTCGCGACGGCGGTTGCCTCCATCACTGTGGCCGTGCCATCGGCCGCGAGATGGAACAGATCGTCGTCATCGGCGAGATTGGGTTCTGGCATTTCATAGAACACTGCCCGGACACGCTCATGCGAGACGCCCTGTTCGGCCAGCAAATCATCGCCCAGACCTTCAATCAGCAAAAAGGCTTGTCGGACCAAGTGGCGC
This sequence comes from Pseudomonadota bacterium, assembly GCA_038534315.1. Lineage (GTDB taxonomy): Bacteria > Pseudomonadota > Alphaproteobacteria > Caulobacterales > Hyphomonadaceae > Henriciella. The sequence goes on from JBCAWZ010000018.1 coordinate 5,758, forward strand.
AATATTTCTTCGCCCCACTCAGCCCGCTCTTTTGACCAAGCGGGTCGAGCGATGCGGAGTTTCGGCGGCCAGTCGAGGCCAATCTCTTCCGCTGCATGTTCCGCGCGTTTGAGAAGATAGGCGAGGTACAGTGCGATCAGCTGACGCGCGGTGTATGTCCCCGTTGGGTCAATCTCTGAGTCCAGCTTCTCGTCCAAATGTTCGGGCGCGTGGGTGCTGAGATATTGTTTGGGTGAGGCGAATACGGACCTGCCATGGCGCTCATTGCGCTGCGCTGTTTCATCGGCACGTTTGCCGAACAGCACGGCTTCATCCGTGAGGAAAAGCAGCGAGGGCAACAAATAGTCAGATCGCGATTCACCATCGCCAATCGGGAGTGGCTTGATGTCATCGGCCATCAAGTCGGTCGTGTTTTCAGCCAGGACCATGGCGGCCTTCGAATAGGCCGTCCCGAAATCGATACAGGCGATCCAATCTGTGGTGCGTTTTTGAGAGAGCCGGCGAAACCAATCCAAAACCATGACTATACTTCCTTTCGTTCGGCCACCCCCTTTGCCACCACAAACTCCTTACCAGAGTGCGACTTTACGACCGGTGGCTTGCGAACAATTATGATTTCTCCGTCATCGGGGTCATCATAAGAGTCGAAATAGACCGGGTCGAAAGGTGCGTCTGTGCCAGGGTCAAAGGCGGTGTGGAGATGTCTTTTCGCACACGCAATCTGAAGATTTTGGAAAACTGCCTTACTGGCCAGGCGAACTTGTTGCAGCGCTCGGTCAGTCGGCGTCTGTGCCGTCGCTTCGGCGCGGGCGAGCACGCGGTCAAAGGACGGCACATCTTGCAGTGCAAATGCGAGCGCTTCTTCGCTGTCATTCCAAGCGGCGTTTTCCAAATGTTGTTGTTCGCGCTCCGAGGCACTGATGCGGGCTGCGGTTTCGGATATCTCTGGCTGCGGCACCGCGGGAGCGGTACCGGCAAAAAAGGCGCGCGGATTTGTCCCCTGATCGGACAGGATCCGTTCAAGTCCACCGATCACAGCTTGCAGCGCACCTTGTCCGGTTTGGCCTTTTGGCACATCGGGTCGACGCATTTCGGCCTCGACCCAGCGCCATCCGAGTTCGGATAGGCTGTGCGTGAATGGGCTTTTCTGTGTCTTGATCAAACCGAATTGGTTGAGGCGTCGGCGGTGTATCGCGGTCATGCCCAACCGGTAGCGCTGCCGCAAATCTGCAGCTTCTCGCAAAGGTGCGCCCGTTGCCATCAGCGCAAACAGCACACCTCTTTCTGTTGGGGTCAGCTCTATTTCCGTCGTCATCAATGACCTCAATTCATCTGCATGGCATGCCGTGAGCCGCGAATGAGATCAAGTTGCGCGTGAGAGGGTGGATTTCCAGTAAAGGAAAAAAGGGACCAGAGCCCGAAAGCCCTAGTCCCAGAGTTCGCCGAGTTCCAAACGGTCCTGCCAATTCGCATGCGGACCGCGATCGCCACCTTCGTTTCGACCGTGATCGGCGAGACGATAGATCAGCACTTTGATCGGCGGCCCGGTGCGAACACCGAGGACCGCCAAATCGGCAACAATGTCCTGAAGCACTTCGGTGGGCAATTCTTCGTTTGCCCGGCCTTCGGCTTCAGCCAACCGCCAACCCGCAGCATCTCGGGTGAGCGCCATAGCGACGGTTGGATTGCCATCGCGCGTGTAGACCGCCATGCGGCCGACGGCGATTTCGCTTACAAAGTCACGCAAGCAGTTTTGGAACCGAAGCGCGGTTGCTTCGAGATCCGCACGCGTCGTGATTTGCGCGTATGCCGCTGGCAGCGTCGGCGGACCAGATGCCGGCAAAAAGCGATCCGGCGTCAGGTCCTCAGCGGCCATTTGGTACAACCGATAGCGGTTCTCGGCACGTTGCCAGCGCTCGACCAATTTCCGATCATGGCCGGTATCCCGCATGGCGACAGCCAATTGGTAAGCCAGTCCAAGGTCATAGGCCGCGTTCCGTTGTTCGACGAAACGCAGGATCTTGGCTTCACGCAACGGCGCTGGCAGCTCCACAATCGGCCACAAGTGGCTGGGGCGGAGCTGATTCAAATGGCGCAGCGCGCGATTGGCATTGGGCTCGAGAAACAGAGTGAGGAAACGTGCGTATTCCTCGGTCTGCCAGAGCCCTTCACCCATCTTGCGCATGGCCTTGATCAAACCAGCGGTTTCACCATTCGGCAGGATGGCCTGTGCCAAAACGCTGTCGCGCTGGCGTTCGATCAGATGCCGAATGCTGTGTGCCGGCTCACGCTGGGCGAGACCGCTCGCGAGCACAATCGCTGCGGCGTGGCGGCGTGCGGCAGGAAGCGCAAGAAACGCTTCGTGCGGCGCTGGCCAAACAGCGGCAATCGGGCCGGCATGCTCACCTGCAAGATAGGTGAGCAACGGTGTTGCACCATAGTGCGGCCGATCCTCCTTCCGGAGGATAGGTTTCATAGCGACGGGCATAGCCGCCTCCTCTCCGGGATCTCGCCATGACGGATTTAAGGTCACAGCTTCGCCACTGGGCCCGGCGTTCGGATCCAGCGACAGGTTTCAATTTTAATGAACCTCAGAGACCGCCCGGCAATGGCAGGACGGATCTGAGCCGCCCCCCAATATCGAGGGGCGAAATAGTTTTTATCTGGCTATTTCGCCGCATGAGCATCGCTCCGTGAATGGATATTCCGGCACAGAATTGCGCTGGAGCGCAGTTGCTTAGATGAAGTTTGTGTCGAACTTGTGTCAGACGACTAGGTTTTTCCAAAAAGTCGACCACGCTCGGTGATCAAGACCAAAGTGAGCGACGCCACGCCGAGGCCCACAAAGCCATTCAGGACGGGTAGAACGCTGCCATTGAACTGACTTGCAACCAGATAGCCAAACCCGCTCGCAACCGTGCTTGTTGCGAAACCGTAGGCCGCACTTGCGGTGCCGGCGATTTTGCCAAGTGGTTCCAACGCGAGCGCGGAAAAATTCGACCCCATCATGCCGAAGCACGCGAAGGTCAAGCAGAACAGCGGATAGAAAATCCACAATGACTCGCCAAACTGGGTGAGCAAAACGCTGTTCAAGATCGACAACACGATGAACCCCATCAAAACGGTATGACTGATCCTCCGCATGCCGATCCGTTCTACGATTCGTGAGTTGATGAAGTTGGCTATGGCCAAGCTGCCGGCAATACCTGCGAACCAGAGCGCGAACGTTTCACCGGTTTCGAAGACATCGGCGAAGATTTGTTCCGAAGCCGCGATGAAGGAGAACAGCGCGCCGAAGATCACGCCGCTTGCCGCCATGTATCCAAATGTGACGGGCGTCGTGACAACCTGCGCATAAGACCGTGAAATCTGCTTCAGATTGAGCGGCTGCCGCGCGTCCAGTGGCTGTGTTTCCGGCAACCGAAAATGGACCCAGATGAACAGCATGACGCCGCCAATGGCCAGAACACCAAATGTCCATTGCCATGGGGCGAATAGCATGATGGCAGCGCCAATGGTCGGCGCAAAAATCGGCACGGCCATGAACACTGTCATCACCAAGCTCATCACCCGGGCCATGGCACGCCCGGCCATCAAATCGCGGACAATGGCAGACGCGATCACACGTACCCCGGCGGCGGCGACGCCTTGAAGAAAGCGCATCCAAAGGAGGAGCCAATATTCTGTCACCAGCATGCAAGCCAGGCCGGCCACAATGTAGAAAATGATGCAAAATTGTAGCAGGCGCTTGCGGCCAAAACGGTCGGAGATCGGCCCAAACACCAATTGCGGCGCGCCGAACCCGAATACATAGGCAAAGATCACCCATTGCTGATCATTGGGTTGTGCCAGTTGGTAGTGGTCTGAGATCTGGCTCAGCGCGGGCAACATGATGTCGATGGCGAGCGCGTTGAGCGCCATCATACTCGCCACCATCGGTACAAATTCCCAGAGCGGCATCGGCAAATCCGGCCGTGCCGTCGTTTGGCCGTTCGTGACCGAATCGCGCGCCATTGCGCCAACCTCCAGGAAAAAGCGAGCGCGTGTCTTGGACCCATCGCACACGCGAGGCAAGCGAATTAAAAGTGACGCGCTTAGTTGGGACGGATCAAAGGACAGAGCAGCCAATGCGTTGGGCCGCTGTCAAAGCCTGTTTTGAGGGGCGCACACCGGTCAAACTCAGAGCGCAAGCCGACCTCACCCGCCATCCGTTGCAAATCGTCGGCATCCGAACCTTGGCCGTGGAACAGAACCGCATAGACTTGCGCATCGCTATCAGCGATCCGCTGGCGAATGAGAGGGCGGTAGTTTTCAAGCGCTGGCTTGCTCCAATCACGGGTATCCGCGTGCGTCAGCCAGGCGGCGTCCTCGAAGGCAGGGGCCGTGAATGCGGTTGGATAATAGGCTGAGAACACCACGATGCTGCCGGTCACATCGAAGCCATCTGGAAGCTGCGTCCAGACATAAGGCTCAAACGGACTTGCCCAGGCGGCGCGGCGCCAATTGGGCAGCTCTATTGTCAGCAGCAAAGCGCCGCAAAAGGCGAGAACAATGAAACGGGCTTGCGCTTTTTCGATCAGTTTTGGCGCGACCCAAGCGGCAAGAATGAGCAGCAACATCGGCGCGAGGATCCAAAGCGCCATCGCATACCGAATGATTGAGAAGACGGCCGCCCAAAACACGAATGTGCTGAGGAAACCAATACACATTGCGAGGATCAAACGGGTTCCGGGCAAGGCTGATTTTGAACGCACGAACCGTATTGCAACGTAAGACAAAGCGCCGAGGCTTGCGACATAGCCCAATAAAAAGCGGACATCGACCACGTCATATTCAAAGATCAGTTTGCCGTTCAGCGTGAACAGGAAAGGCCGGATCGGGATCTCCCACAGACTTGCCGGCAAGTAGCGCAAATCGCGAAAGGGTTCGTCTGGACCCAAAGGTGGTGATCCGAAGAACGTGTTCAGATTGGGGTAAACCGGATTGCCAAACAGCTCCCACATCAACAGCCCCCAAGGGCCGCCGAACATCAATATGCCCGCCACACCAGCAATGGCGCAAACCAAAGCCGTCTTAACCCTCATGGACCAATCGCCCACCAGAATCAGCGCGAACGCGGCAAATCCGGGAATGAAAATCGCATTGGTCAGCTTCATCCCGGTCATGGCACCGATCAGAAAGGCGCCAATGGCCAGCGTTTTTAGATCCGCGGTTTGGCGGTTGGGGTCGATTAGAAGGGTCAGCGCAAATAGGAATGCAAGCGTACCCCAGGGATCGTTTCCAAGACTTGCAACCAAGAGCAAGCTCGGCAAGGCGATGAAGCCGGTTAGCGCACATAGCCCAACAAATGCTTTTGGCACCGTGACGTCCAAGGCGCTCAAGCAGCGCGCACCGAATGCGTACGTGACGGGTAAGATGGCGGCGTGGATCGGGCTCAGTAAAGCGACGACGAGTGGTCCAGGAAGCGTATCGACCAGCCACCAGATCAGCATGCTGTGAAGCGGGTTAAGGAAACTGTGCAATCCAGCGGGCGCCATATCCTGCATCAGACGGCCTTCAAGTACCGACCAGCCATTGTGCAAATGGTAATGTGAGACATCGAAGTGCGCGTCGCGGGGGAACGCTGCGCTGAGCACAGCAAACCCAACAAACCACATCGCCCAGACTTTCCAATCGACGCGATAAGCGTCTATCCCGTCACGAAGAAGCGGGACATCGACCGATGCCCTTGGCGAGGGAGCGTAATGTGACGGAACAGAAGCATCAGTCATTGCGGACTTTCGGTCGTTTGGGCGGGCGTAAACTCTCGCAAAGACAACAGAATTTGGTTGATAACGCGTTGCCGAAGCTGCGTGTCCCTTTGCCGGGCACTGGCCAGCTTGATCCAGCACGTCTATTCGACGCGCCGAAAGCGGTTTGGTTCGAGATTGGTTTCGGCGGTGGCGAACATCCGGTCGGTCAGGCGATTGCGCATCCCAATGTTGGTATCATTGCCAGCGAGGTCTTCATCGAGGGCTTGGCCAAATGTCTGGGGCAGATCGAGGATCAGGCTGTCGGCAATTTGAGGTTGTGGGATGATGATGCCAGGAATTTGTTAGACCGGCTGGAAACGGCCTCGCTCGACCGGATCTTTATCCTGTTTCCCGATCCCTGGCCCAAACTTCGCCATCACAAACGGCGCTTGATCCAACCGGCATTCCTCGATCTCGCCGCACAGGTTTTGAAGCCGGGTGGTCACCTTCGATTTGCAACGGATGTGCGGCACTATGCTGATGAAGCGCTTACCCGATTTGTCTCGCACAATGCGTTTGAATGGACCGCGAACTGCGCATTTGATTGGCGGATGGCTCCGGCGGATCATGTGCCGACCCGATACGAGACGAAGAATATCGGAGACATCCAGCCGGTTTGGTTTGACTTCGCACGTCTGTAACGCTGTCACAATCATGTCGCTTGACGTCGCGGCGTCCATATGTGCCATTACCCGTATCGAATACGGCAGGTCTGCCAATAAAGGCCCCGCTCCCCCGCGGACTGTATGCAATGACTCCCCCCCGCATTCGAACATCCGTAGCGCTGCACGTTGCAGGGACTTGCGCGGATCTAATGAAAGGGCTTCGCCCATGCCAACTGGCAAAGTGAAGTGGTTTAATGCCACCAAAGGATTTGGTTTCATCGTTCCAGACGAAGGCGACAAAGATGTGTTTGTGCACATCTCGGCTGTTGAGCGCTCTGGGTTAACGGGCCTGTCCGACGATCAGCCGATCGAATACGAGCTTTATCACGACACAAAACGAGACAAGACGTCTGCGGTTGATCTGAAACTACTCTAGACACTGCCTGGTTTTGCTCCTATCTACGGGGCAAGTCGAAAAAATCTCGGCGGCGGCTCCGGCAAGGGGCCGCCGTTTTTCGTTTTTGGAGGGTCCGTGTGATCGCCCTAACCGCACAAGAGCAACGCGTGCTGCAGCTCGTGGAGCCCGTCGCTGAAACGATGGGTCTCGAGATTGTGCGCGTACGCATCATGGGCGGTCGTAAACCTCATTTGCAGATCATGATTGAACGGGCGGGTGGCGCGCCGACCAATGTTGAGGATTGTGCGCAATTCTCGCGGCAAGTCTCGGTCGTCATGGATGCTGAAGATCCGATCAGCGAAGCGTATCGGCTGGAAGTCTCGACGCCGGGCATCGATCGGCCGCTCACCCGGATCGGCGATTTTGGTCGCTGGGTCGGCCACATCGCCAAGCTTGAGCTTGTCATGCCGATCGACAATCGTCGCCGCTTTCAAGGCGTCATTGACCGCGAAGATGATCAAGGGGTCGCAATCCTCTTGGAAGACGATACTGAATTGGTCGCGACAATTGCTGAAATGAGCAAAGCGAGCCTCATCTTGACGGATGAGTTGATTGAAGCGGCACGCGAAGCCGGCACCATGCCGCCGCAGCCGGGAGACGCAGAATTTGACGCCCTCGAAACAGACGAGGTCGCAGAAGAGACACGTGATAAAATAGAAGAAGATGGAGTTGATCCATGAGCACAGCAGGCGTTTCCGCCAACCGGATGGAGATCATGCAGATTGCCAAAGCGGTTGCCGAAGAAAAGGCGATCGATCGAGCAATTGTGATTGAGGCGATGCAAGAAGCCATTCAGCGCGCGGCGAAGTCGCGTTATGGCCAAGAGCACGATATTCGGGCCTTGATCGATCAAGATACCGGCGAGCAAAGCCTATGGCGCATACAGACGGTTGTCGTCGATGAAGAGCTCGAGGATCCGGCACAGCAGATTGCGCTGAGTGACGCGAAGAAGCTCGATGCGGATTTGGAAGCCGGCGACGAGATCAAAGAAGAATTGCCGCCATTCGACTTTGGCCGGGTCGCTGCTCAGACCGCCAAACAAGTGATTATGCAAAAGGTTCGTGATGCTGAGCGTGAGCGTCAGTTCAATGAATATAAGGATCGTGAAGGCGAGATCATCAACGGCATCGTGAAGCGTGTTGAATATGGTCACGTCATTGTCGATCTCGGTCGCGCCGAAGGCATTATTCGCCGAAATGACGGTATTCCACGTGAGAACTTTCAGCCCAATGACCGCGTCCGCGCTTACCTTTATAAGGTCAGCCGCGAGGTGAAAGGGCCACAAATCTTCCTCTCGCGTGCGCACCCTGACTTTATGATCAAGCTGTTCGCGGCCGAAGTCCCTGAAGTCTATGAAGGGGTGATTGAGATCAAATCTTGTGCGCGCGACCCGGGGTCGCGGGCGAAGATTGGCGTGTTTTCTAATGATAGTTCGATCGATCCTGTTGGCGCCTGTGTCGGTATGAGAGGCGCCCGGGTCCAGGCTGTGGTTGGCGAATTGTCGGGTGAGAAGATCGACATCATTCCATGGAATTTCGACGATGCGACCTTTATCGTGAACGGATTGCAGCCAGCGGAAGTCTCGAAAGTGGTGCTTGATGAAGACGAGCATCGCGTTGAGGTTGTGGTCGCAGATGACCAGTTCCCGTTGGCGATTGGTCGGCGCGGACAAAATGTGCGGCTCGCTTCCCAGCTGACCGGCTGGCAAATCGATCTGATCACAGAGACAGACGATTCTGAGCGCTATCAGCGTGACTTCCAGCTGCGCACAGAGATGTTTATGCAGGCACTCGACGCCGACGAAACGCTGGCGCAATTGCTCGCATCGGAAGGCTTTGAGACGGTCGAAGAGATCGCGTATGTCGCATCCGAAGACTTCATGCAGATTGAAGGCTTCGACGAAGATGTCGCCACTGAAATTCAGGAGCGCGCGCGCGAATTCCTGGAACGTCAGGCCGAAGAGCTCGATGCGCGTCGCAAAGAACTTGGCGTCGAGGACGACGTCATGGAGCTTGACGGCATGAGCCCAGGCTTCTCAGTCAAGCTTGGCGAGAATGACGTCAAAACAGTCGAGGATGTCGCTGGTTTGGTACCAGATGATTTGACCGGGTGGCGTGAGAATGGCCCCGACGGCAAACCGGTTTGGCAGGACGGCATTCTGAAGAAGGGTGAGATGCGCAAAGACGATGCGCAGCTCTTCATCATGAAAGCGCGCGTGCAAGTGGGCTGGATCGAAGCCGAGGCGCTCGAGCAACTCCAGGCCGAGATGGCCGCTGAAGCGCTCGGCGACGACATGGAAGAGTTGAGCGAAGAAGAACGGGCTCTGTTGGCGCTCGGCGAATTGGGCAAAGCGACGCCGGAAACGGAAGCAGCTGAAGTTTCAGAAGCTGAGCTCGAGGCTTTAGCCGATGAGGAGCTGATGTTCGACTTGGATGCCCTCGCTGAGGAAACTGGATCAGAGGAGGGCGGTGACGATTCCGCAAACGACCGATGATTCTGAGCCGCGCCAGCAGGCGTTAGGACAAACGACCGGTTCAAAACGCGTGCCGATGCGGCAATGCGTGGTGACGCGCGAGGCGCTGCCCCAAGATGCGCTGATCCGCTTCGGACGCAGCCCAGACGGCATGGTTGTGCCGGATGTCTCCGGGAAATTACCCGGGCGTGGTGTTTGGATCACAGCACAACGTGAATCCGTCCAAAAGGGGCTCGATTCCAACGTGTTCTCGCGTGCGTTCAAAGCGCCATCCCAACCGATGGACGCGATACTCGACGTGCTCGATGAACAGCTTTTGCAGCGCTGTGTTTCGCTGATTGGCATGGCTCGAAAGGGCGGGCACACCGTTGCTGGTTTTGATCAGGTTCGAGCGGCACTGCGAAAGTCGCGACCGGGCTGGCTATTGGAGGCATCGGACGGTGGCGAAGACGGTCGGAACAAGGTACAAGCCCTCGCAAAGGCACTATATAAACAGGTAAACACGGCCGGCGCGCTGACCTCTACTGAATTGGGCATGGCCTTTGGGCGGGGGTCTGTGGTACATGCGCTGATTGAACATGCTCCAGTGTCTCAATCATTCGGACTGGCTTATCGGCGGCTGACAGGGTTTCGGGTGGCGCCGGAACAAGAATGGTTCACTGGGAACACGCCTGGGCACTGATGATCTATCGGTGCAAAGGCAATTAGGATTGAAAAACCAAGGTACGTATGAGCGATACAAAAGATACAGGTAAGACAACATCCCGCAAACCGCTAAGCGTTTCGCGCGGCGGCGGCACGGTCAAACAGACCTTTAGCCATGGGCGGTCGAAACAAGTTGTTGTTGAAACCAAAAAGCGCCGAGCAGTCGGCGCTCAATCCAAGACCGGTGGCGGCGGCAAGGGCGCGTCGAACAAGTCCGGTGCGGCGGCAGCCAGCGGTGGCGCCAAGTCGAGTCAACAATCCAAAATTGCAGCGGCGGCAGCTAAGCTCGGCATTACCGAAGAAGAATTGATCGCACGGCAGAAAGTTCTGCTGCAACGGCGCGCTGCGGAAGAGCAACGCAAAGCCGAAACCGAAAAACAACAGGCCCGAACCGAACGCCTTCGCGATGAGCAAGAGCGCAAAGTTCAGGAAGAAAAAGATCGCGAACAAGCGGACGCCCGTCGCAAGGCCGAAGAAGAAGAGCGCAAAAAGGCAGAAGTAGAAGCTAAGAAGCAACAGGAAACTGAAGCCAAGGCGCCCAAGCCTGAAGCGCGCAGCGGACGCAAGCCGTCTGAACCGGATGTGCCGAGCCAGGCCGACATCGAGGCGGCTGCAAACAGTACCACGTCTGGCCGCGGCAAACGTGGGCGTCAGAACAAAGAAGACCGTGATCGCTTTGACAACAGTGGCGGACGCGGGCGCGGCGGCGGCGAAAAACGTCGACGCGGCAAACTCACAATCGCCTCGGCGCTCGGCGATGATGGTGACCGGCAACGCTCGCTCGCTTCTGTGCGCCGTGCCAGAGAGCGCGAACGCGAACGCCGTACGGGTGACCAGGATCAAGAAAAGGTCTCGATCGAGGTCACTTTGCCAGAAAGCATCACGTTACAAGACCTTGCGGGCCGCATGAATGAACGCGTCGCTGACGTGGTAAAATTCATGATGAGCCAAGGCGAAATGGTCCGAGCAAACGACATTGTCGACGCGGACACAGCGGAACTCCTGGCCGAAGAATTCGGGCATACGGTGAGACGTGTTTCCGAAGCCGACGTTGAGATTGGCCTAGAAGGCGACGAGGACGATGAGAAAGATCTCAAGCCGCGCGCGCCGATCGTCACTGTCATGGGTCATGTCGACCACGGCAAGACCTCCTTGCTCGACGCGCTTCGATCAACCGACGTTGTCGCCGGCGAAGCAGGCGGGATCACACAGCACATTGGTGCGTATCAAGTTCAGCTGAAATCGGGTGACCGGATCAGCTTCCTCGACACGCCAGGCCATGCCGCGTTTTCCGCAATGCGAGCGCGCGGTGCGACTGCGACGGACATCGTGATCCTGGTGGTTGCGGCGAATGACTCGGTCATGCCGCAAACCATCGAAGCGATCAGCCACGCAAAAGCGGCTGAGGTTCCGATTATCATTGCCGTGAACAAGGTCGATTTACCTGACTCGGACGCCAGCAAAGTGCTGACGGACCTGTTGCAGCACGACATCCAAGTCGAGGCGATGGGTGGCGAAATTCAAGCGATCGAAGTGTCCGCTTTAAACAAGACGGGCCTGGATGAACTCACAGAAGCGATATCGCTACAAGCGGAATTGCTCGACCTGAAAGCGAATCCGACACGACCAGCAGATGGTATTGTGGTTGAATCGCAGTTGGACAAAGGACGTGGCCCCGTGGCGACGGTTCTGGTCAAACGTGGCACGCTCAAGCGCGGTGATATCGTCGTTGCGGGCGCCCATTGGGGCAAAGTTCGTGCTTTGGTCAATGAACGTGGTCAGCAGATGAAAGACGCGCAGCCATCGACTCCTGCCGAGATTCTAGGGCTGGATGGTACGCCGGAACCAGGTGACGCGATCAACGTGGTGGATACTGAAGCCCGTGCGCGGGAAATCACTGAATATCGTCAGCGGATGAAGCGCCAAACGCAAGGAATTGCTTCGCAGCGCACGACCCTTGAGCAGTTCATGACGAGCCTCAAAGATGGTGCAGTGGCGTCGCAAGATCTTCCAATCGTTCTGAAAGGCGACGTGCAAGGTTCGGTCGAAGCGATCACACAAGCGCTCGAACAAGTCTCAACGGATGAGGTCCGCGCAAACGTCATTTACGGCGCTGCAGGCGGTATCTCTGAAAGCGATATTTTGCTGGCCCAGTCGTCCAATGCTCCAGTTTTTGCGTTCAATGTCCGCGCCAACAAACAGGCACGGGAATTGGCCGAGCGTGAAGGCGTCGAGATCCGCTACTATTCGATCATCTACGAATTAATTGACGATGTGAAAGCTTCGCTTTCCGGCATGTTGGCACCTGAAAAGAAAGAAACCTTTATTGGTTACGCCGATATTCTCGAGGTCTTCAACATCACCAAGGTTGGCAAAGTTGCTGGCTGTAAGGTGACCGAGGGTGTCGTGAAACGTGGCTGCGGGGTGCGCTTGCTGCGCGACGATGTCGTCATTCATGAGGGAATGCTGAAGACGTTGAAGCGGTTCAAAGATGAAGTCGCTGAAGTCAGCAATGGCATGGAATGCGGCATGGCCTTTGAAAAGTATGACGATATCCGCGAAGGTGACCGGATTGAGTGCTTCGAAATTGAAATGGTTGCCCGGTCGCTCGATTAACGTTCGTTTCAATTAACCGGCGAACAACCTCCATTTGTGTATGGTCTTCTTAGCAGATTGGTTGAGAAGGTGCCCGGCCCCATGCCACAGACACTCGCCTTGCCGGCTCCGATTTCGGGAGAGCTGAACGACAAGGATTTGAAGCGTCTTGTGCAGGAGATGCGGGCATCAACGGTCGGGCCAACCACAACATATTATGCCGGGGTTACCGCACCCATCATCGGCGGTAGTATGGCGTTTGTGTCGGCCATGAGTTTCAAGGCGTCCGGTATGCCACCACAATGGGCGAGCTTCCTTGCGGCACTGTTTGCCGCGATTGCCGGAATCGTTTGGTATCTGATTTTTATGCGCTGGTCGTATCGAGCGAGATCTGGCCGCCAAACGGAAAGCGCGGCGCCAACGACAGTTCGTTTGGAACAAGACGCAATTATCATTTCGCGCGGGCCGGTTACGCAGCAGATTGCGTGGTCGGCTCTGAAGGAGGTGCGTGACAGGCGCCGCTACACACTGCTATGCTTTGACGGCGCAGACCCCTTGATCGTGCCGAATGCCTGGTTTGGAAAGGATGAAAGCGCTAAAGAAGGCTTTCAAATGTTTCTTAGGAACCGCGCCAGCTAATGCCAGCACGCAAAACGTCTTTTAGCAGTCTGGAACCGTCGCAGCGACAACTGCGCGCCGGCGAACTGGTGCGCCATGCGCTCGTCGATGTGCTGTCCCGCGCTGAGCTACGTGACCCCGATCTTCAGGATGTTGTGATCACCATTGGCGAAGTCCGTTGCTCGCCAGACTTGCGGCGCGCGACCGTTTTCTGTTCGCCGCTTGGCGAAACCGATACGGACCGGGTTGAAAGTGTTGCTGCGGGACTCAATCGTGCTTCGCGATTTTTGCGCGGACGGCTTGGTCAGAACATCGAGCTCAAATTCACACCCAATCTGCACTTTGTTCCGGACCTCTCTTATGATGAGGGGAGCTCGATGGAGGCTCTGCTCCGGAGCGATGCTGTGAAGCGGGATTTGGACAGCGCGGATTAGGTCGACGCGCGGCGCCTCACGGGCAAGTGTTTCTTTCCCCAATCACGAAACGCGATTAAGGCGGGCGCCAGCTCGCGGCCTTTTTCCGTGAGAAGATACTGATAGCGCTTCGGCCGTTCGCTATAGGCGTTCCGCTCTAACACACCCATATCGACCAAACGTTTGAGGCGCGCTGAAATGATGTGGCGCGTGGCCCCCGTCGACGTCGCGAATTCCTCAAAGCGCGTTTTGCCAAGAAAGCAGTCGCGCAGGATTAGCATCGTCCAACGGTCTCCAACGACGGACAAGGTCCGTGCTACCGGGCACCAATTATCTTCAAGATCCGTCCATTTCATACTTGAAACCTAGACTGATTTGATCAAAGTTCCAAATAGGAACTTAAGGGGAGAGCCAGATGACGCGTTCAGCGATCATTATTGGGGCAGGCGATGCGACGGGCGGGGCAATCGCTAAGCGGTTCGCGCGCGAAGGTTTCCATACGGTTTGTACGCGACGCACCGCAGATAAGCTCGAGCCTCTGATCAATGACATTAGCGCCGCGGGCGGAACCGGTTACGCGTTCGGATCCGACGCGCGTGATGAAGCGCAAGTTCAAGCTCTATTCGAACATGTCGAAACGGAAATCGCGCCCGTCGAAGTTCTGGTGTTCAATATTGGGGCGAATGTAAATTTCCCGATCGCCGACACGACGTCGAGGGTGTACCGCAAAGTTTGGGAGATGGCCGCTTTTGCCGGTTTCTTGGTTGGTCGAGAAGCCGCGTCTGTGATGACGCCGCGTGGAAAAGGCACGATTATCTTTACCGGTGCGACCGCCTCGATGCGCGGTGGTGTCGGCACTTCGGCCTTTTCCGGTGCCAAGTTCGCGCTGCGAGCACTTGCGCAGTCTATGGCGCGGGAGCTCGGTCCGAAGGGCATCCATGTTGCGCACACCATCATTGACGGGGCGATCGATACGGCATGGATTGCAGAGAATTTTCCCGATCGCTATGCGCTGAAATCGCAAGACGGGATCCTTAATCCGGACGCTATTGCGGAGGCTTATTGGCAGCTCCACAGTCAGACGCGGTCGGCTTGGACGCACGAGTTGGATTTGCGTCCTTGGATGGAAACGTTTTGATTTGAGGAAGATTGGAGTCGCGTAATGCCAAAGCAGATTGAGTTCTTTTTCGACTATGTCAGTCCCTACTCGCATGTCGGTAACGCCGCGGTGAAGCAGATGGTCGCGCGCAGTGGCGCCAAACTGATTTATCGACCGATGTTTTTGGGCGGCGTGATGCAAGCCACAGGAAACCGTCCGCCCGGGACGGTTGAGGCTAAAGCCAAATATATGGGTCAGGATTTGCCCCGATGCGTAAATCGTTATGGGTTAGTTCTAAAAATGAACCCACACTTTCCGATGAACACGCGAAAATTGTTGCGCGCGACCATCGGACTGGCAGACACGCCAGACGAACAGACCCGTTTCATCGATGCCTGTTTTGAACTGTGCTGGGCGCTCGATGATCCGATCGACCCGTCCGATGAAGCACAATTGGCAGCACCGCTTGCCGCGCGAGGCTTTGATATCGAAGATGTGCTTGCACGCGCGACGGACGAAGCCAACACAGCGGCATTGCGCGCGAATACAGATGAAGCCGTGGCACGTGGGGTGTTTGGATCGCCAACCTTCTTTGTTGGCGATGCGATGTTCTTTGGCCATGACCGCCTCGACTTTGCCGAGGAATTGGTCGCCGCCTAAAGCTCGATGCCGGCTTGCGACGCGAGGCTTTTCAGCTCGGTTTCGGGTCTCGGGCCAAAATGGGAGATCACTTCTGCCGCGGCGATGTGGCCTAGATGGGCGCACGTCGCGAGCGGCAAGTCGCGTGCGACGCCCAGGAGGAAGCCCGCCGCGTATTGATCGCCTGCGCCCGTGGTATCGATAACATCGACAACCGCCTCTGCGGGCACGGCAATTGGGTCTCCATCACCGATCACGACCGAGCCCTTCTCGCTTCGGGTCACCGCTGCGAGACCGGTGTCGGCGCGAAGCAAATCAATGGCGGTGTTGAAATCCCGGGTCTCATAGAGCGACAGCAGCTCTTCTTCATTGGCAAACAGCACATCGACTTGATTCTGGATCAACTGGCGAAAACTGTCCCGATGGCGATCGACGCAAAACCCGTCGGAAAGCGTCAGCGATACTTTGCGGCCCGCCGCATGGGCGATTTCAGCAGCGTGGACAAAGGCCGCCATCGCCGGTGCTTTGTCGAACAAATAACCCTCTAGATACAATATGTTGCCGGATTTTACGATTTCTGGATCAACATCAGCAGGGGAGAATTCCACGGACGCGCCGAGAAATGTGTTCATGCTACGCTGACCATCATTAGTGACGAAGATGATTGAGCGCGCAGTGGCGGGCCCGGCCATCAAGGGCGACGTGTTGAACGCGATTCCCGCACTCTGAAGATCTTTCCGAAAGACGTCGCCGAGCCGATCGTCAGCAACTTTGCCGATATAGGCGCCGCGACCGCCAAGACTGGCAATGCCGGCAATCGTATTGGCGCCAGATCCGCCTGAGGTTTCAATCGCATTCTTCGACGCGTCCGTCAGCGCATCCGCACGATCTTCCTCAATGAGGTTCATCGCATTCTTGTGGATGCCCCAGCTTTCGAGAAAAGCGTCGTCGGCTTCCGAGATCACGTCAACGATGGCATTGCCTAAACCAACAACATCAAAGGCAGAGTGCGTCATACGAATTTCCTAAATTTACAGGCGCTTCGCATGTGCCAAAGCCTGATGCTAGACGCAAGCCAATCGGCACACTAAAGGCAGCCGCATGAAGATTGCCTATTTGTCGTCCATTGTAACCCTGCCGGGATCACCACAACGCCGAGACGACGCGTTTGAGCACGACCGGATGATGGACGCGCTGCGCGGTCCCTTCGGCAAGTTGGGCTATGACATTGAAGATGTCGATTGGGCCGTGCCCGACCAAGACTGGTCACAATATGCGGCGGCGTTGATCGGCACGACGTGGGATTACTGGGATCGACCGACTGCGTTTTTGAAGCGGTTGGAAGAAATTGAGGCGGTCACGGCGCTGTTCAATTCGAGCGCTCTAGTGAGATGGAACAGCCACAAAGGCTATTTGCGCGAACTGGAGACCAGAGGTGCGCTGACCATTCCAACCCTGTGGATCGATCAGGTCGACGCTGTAGAGGCGGCCGCCGCCTTCGATACGCTGGGCCCGGACCTGGTTTTCAAGCGCCAAATTGGCGCCGGCGCAGACGGACAATTCCGCCTGAGCCCAACCGACCCGCTACCGAAGATGCCGCACCCGATGATGGTTCAACCCTTTTTGTCGCAGATTCAGGCGGAGGGCGAGCTTAGCTTCATCTTCATTGATGGCGGGTTTTGCCACGCGCTTCAGAAACAGGCGGCTTCTGGCGACTACCGTATCCAGTCGACCTATGGAGGTGTTGAAACGCCGATCTCTCCGAGCGCAACGGACATGGCTTCAGCACAAGCGGTCTTGGAGTTGCTTGACTCCGTGCCGCTTTACGCCCGCGTCGACATGCTGCGCGGCGAAGACGGTGCGCTGCGTTTGATGGAGCTCGAGTTGATCGAGCCGTATTTGTATCCCGTTGAAGGCCCTCAACTGGGTGGCCTCATGGCTGCGGCTGTGCATCGCCGGCTGTGCGGTTAACGCGGCAGGATGTCTGACCCAAGCGCCAGTTTTAGCGGATCAAGATAGGGCTCAAAAGGCTCCCACTGCCCCTGACCGGACCGATTGATCGGTTGGCGAACCTGTTCGGAACTTGCTGTTCGCACTGCGCGCTCCGTGGTGTGGAAATCAACGCAATTCTGCTCAAATGGCAGACCACAATAGTCGAGTATGCGCCGCACTTCGCCATCTAAATCGTCGAGAACATCTTCGTGTTGGACCCGCAGAATGCGCCCGCCCGGCAGAACGCTGTCCCAATGATCCATCAAGTCGACATAGGCTTTGTAATAGGCGCCAATGTCCTCCAGGCCATAAGTGAATTCTTGGCCCTCAGCGAAGAGTTGCTTGAAACACGACCAGCAACAATCCAGCGGGTCGCGCCGCGCATCAATGATTTTGGCATTGGGAAGGATCAGATGGATAAGGCCGATATGCCTGAAATTATTCGGCATTTTGTCTGTGAAGTAAGCGGCACCTTGTCGATGCGTTTGCGTTTGATCAATGTAATCCCGCCCGAGATCGGTGAGTTGATCTGCTGATAGCTCATGCAAAATGCGTGGGTAACGTTCGCGATCCGTGAGCGCTTTTCGGCCGCGCAAGCGATGCGCTGCGGCGAGAATGTTGGGCAATTCGAGCGTTCCGTCGACTTGGCTATGGGACGCGAGAATCTGTTCCAGCAAGGTTGAGCCCGCGCGGGGCAGCCCCACAATAAAGATCGGATCTGGCGCAGGCGCGCCCTTGCCTGATTGTGTTTGGAAAAGCGCCGCGGTGCAGTGCTTCTTCTGCGCCTCTAGCTCCACCATCATGCTTTCAGTAGTGTAGCGGATCTGTTTGCGCTTCAGCTCATTTCCAAGCGCGTAATAGGTGAAGGCTTCACCCGCCTCTCCGCGATCTTCGAATGCCTTGCCGAGGGCAAAACAAAACTGAATCCGCGCCGCAGGCGCGAGATCCGCTCGATCGGCCTGCGCGCGCATGGCCGCCAGTTCGTCATCGCTGAAACGATACGTCTTGAGATTGGCCAGCGCATAAAAGGCTTCGCCGTGTTCGGGGTTCGACTCATAGGCACGCCGATATGAAGCGACCGCATCTTCGGACGCCCCATAGGTCTTCAGTGCATGTCCCCTGGATGTGAGAGTGGCAGGATCGCCTGGAATGCGTTCGAGGACCTGATCGAAGGATGCCAAGGCGGTCTCATAATTACCGGCTTGAAGATTCTCAATGGCGAAATGCGACAGCATGGTCGGGTTATCTGGGAACCGGTCCACCAATTGTGTCGCTTGATCGAGCGCGGCGTCGAATTTCTGCCGCTTGCGCAGCACCTGCATATAGTCGAGCCGCACTTGTGTGTTGTCAGGTTCCAGAAGAAGCGCGCTCTCCAGCAAGAACTCGGCATCGTCATTAATGCCGAGGCGCGAACCGATTTCAGCGAGCAGCCGCATGCCTTCGACATGTTTTGGGAGCTTCTGCAGAAAGGCGCGGACAACCTCTTCAGCCCGTAAAATGCGCCCTTCATGCATGTGATTGCTGGCGGCGAGGAGCGGTTTTGGAAGCGATTCGAGATGCGCAGCTTGACCGGCTGCAGCGTTTGCTTCCTGCGCACGACCTAAGGATGCGAACAGCCGCGCTTGTTCTTTCCAGCTGGCGGTTAGCGCTGGGTTGAAACGGGTTGCCAATTGATAGGCAGGAAGCGCCGCATCTGTCTGTCCTTGATCCCGGAACAAATGCCCTTTTTCCTGCCAAGCGCGACCAAATTCCGGCGCGGCTTCAATGAGCTTTTCGATCCGACTCTCCGCGCCGGAATAGTCTTGCAAAAACCTGGCACAAACGGCCCGCATATAGAGGGCATCGACATGGGATGGGTCCGACGCCAAGAGCGTATCGAGCTGGGACGCAGCGCTCTCAAAACGGCCGGCTTGCATCTCTGATTGAACCGATTTCAGCGTTTCATCCGGTGTGTGTGCTTTAGATTCCATAAGTCGTCCTGGTGCGTCGAAAGCGTGATCCTATAGAAACGGCGCCCAGATCGAAACCGGGGCGCCGCCAATCAGTGTTTGAGGAAATTTCCCTCGGTTCTTTTCACCGACTAATAGCTGTAAGCGAACCGCAGGCCGACTGTACGAGGACGAATAGGGGTCACTCTCTCGCGGTCGAAGACAAAGCTACTTGTAAGCTCGGCATACTCGTTCGTCAGGTTGGACGCATAAAGCTCGGCAGACCAGCTGTCGGCGGTCACACCAAGCGTGCCGCCCAAAGTGATATATGAATCGAGTTGGGTTTTATTGATCTCGATGATGTCGCTGAAGGAATCATCTGAAAACACGATTTGCGGCATAACATGTGCGGTGAGGGACGAGCCGGCAATTTCTTTCTCGACATCCCACTCATACCGCGCCCGAAGATTGCCTTGATACTCTGGCGCGAAGGCAAGCGGGGAACCAACCAACACATCACCCGTTGGGATCAAAACCTCCGTCACCTCCGTGTCGAGAAGGGAGAAGGCGCCCGCAACTGTTAAACCTTCGATCGCGTCTGGGGCCCAGGTGAAGTCGCCTTCAATGCCCGTGACTTCCGCATTTGCGGCGTTGTCTGAGAAGAACAAATTGACGATACTTGGATCAAAGATCGTGGTCTGCAGATTGTCGATCTCAACGAAGAACGCTGACCCATTGAAGCGAAGGGAATTGTCGAACAGTTCGGTTTTCCAACCGAACTCGTAGTTCGTCACGTCATCGGTATCGACGGCGAAGGGCACCGTATAGTCGTCATTTGGCGCTGGCGCCGTTCGTCCACCTGGTCGATTTAGGAGGCCGGGACGGAAGCCCTCGGAATAGGTCGCGTAAAACAATGTATCTGCGGTGGGGCGCCACTCACCTGTAAGTTTGTAGATCGTGCCGTCCGTCGATGCGGTGCCTGGGTTGCCGCTACCTGGCCCGTAAAGCGCTGAAATATTGGTGCCAAAGACTTGTGCGTCGGTCGCCGCACCAAGGTTTCCAAAGGACGAATTGGCACTGCCTTCCAAATCAACTTCGACGTCATATTGGCGTGCGCCAAAGGTGATTGCGAACTGGTCTGTAACATCGAATGTCGCTTCGCCGAAGAAACCAAGCTGCTCATCCGTTCGCAAGATGTCATTGCGGAAGATCACGCCGGTTGGAAACGGTCCAGGGTCGCTGAAATAGCCATCTTGGGCGCTACCGACAACGCCCGTGACCGCTGTATTTGTGAGCGGGTAATTGGGGGCAAAATTTAGCGGAACAGAGCCAGGATAGGTAAAGTCATTCAACTCCGCCAATTCGAGATCGCTGTAGAATGCGCCAAATGTCGCCCGGATACGGTACTCGTCGGGTGTGTTGAACCGGATCTCATGAGATTGGACTTCGGTTTTAGACAATGAATTTACGAAAAGATTGGGTGCGTTACAGGTTCCGCTCGGTGCTGCTGCGCCGGGATAGGTCACCGAGACATCACAGATATAGTAAGGTAAGTATTGTCCAACGAAGAGATAGTCCGTGTAATCAACGACTTGTTCTGCTTCTCGCTCGGTGTAAGCGCCGGTATAGACCGCTTCCAGCATGCCTAGGCGCCCTTCGAGTGTCCAAGCCGTGTTCTCGAAAGAATCCTCTAGCGAATTGTTCGCGAAAGTTTGTATTTCGTAATCGTCGAGTTCTGGATCCGCTTGGAACACACCGTCTGATTCGATGTTTTGCTGCATGTGAGAGACAAGCAAACTCCAATCGGAGTTAAACTCATACAAGCCACTCAAGCGAAAGCCGCTATAGGTTGTATCGTTGATGTCATCGTCGACGAGCGCAGCGTTGTCGGCGACAAGAAAGTTTACACCGGACAGGTCGGCTCCGGCCTGAAATCCACCCCGAGCAGCTGATACCGGCACGCCGTTGGCGCGCACCGTGCCGGCCGGGCGGAAGCGGGCTGATTCAGACGCATCCCGCGTTCCGGCGACATTGTCGATATAGCCACCTTTGGTGTCAGAAAAGACGACGCCTCGGACGGCGAAATTGTCCGAAACTGGAAGATTGAGGACGGCTTCCAAATTGTTGCTCGCTTCACCGCCATCTGTGAAAGCGAGGCCCGCTTTGAAATCGGCTTGCAGTTCGCCGATCACCGGCTTGTTGGTTATCAGACGCACATTACCCGCTTGAGAGCTCGCGCCGAACAGCGTGCCTTGTGGCCCCGACAGCACCTCAACGCGTTCAAGGTCAGCGGCGTATACGTCCAGGTTCCTGCCGGGCTGAGAGAGTGGCTGTTCGTCGAGATAAAACGCCACATTTGGTGCCAGACCCGCAACACCTGCAGTCGTCAAGTTCGGTGTCGTTGACGCAACACCACGAATGTAGATGGTGTTTTGTCCCGGACCGGACCCGCCAGCGGTGACGCCTGGCAGCTGCTGAAGATAATCCGTGAAATTGGAGACGCCCAGCGCGTCGAGCTCTTGCTCACCAATTGCGTTTACCGCGACAGGAATATCTTGCGCGCTTTCTGCCCGCTTGGTCGCGGTGACGGTGACGGTTTGCAGGCGCTTGCGCTCGGGCTCAGCTCCGGCATCTGCACTGTTTTGCGCAATTGCGGGCGCTAGGCCTAGATTCATAATCGCTATGGCAGAGACGCCATATTTGTAGTGACGCATCGTTTTTCCTCGTCTTGCATCGGTCGTCGCTGCTCTGTGACGCTGTTGGCGGAACGGACGACCCTCAGATGGCGCCTTTTACCGTGCTTCTATCAGTTGAAAAGGTTTGAACTGAAATTACTTCACAGGAAGTTGGGCAATGGTGAGAAGTGTTGCAATTATATTGCACCCTGCAATTACGGCAGAATTCAAGGAAATTGCAGGTGCGTGAAGGGTGAGCCGATCATTGGACATCGACATATTTACACTTATTCCTTAGCGAGAGTGCTGGGAATTCAAAGGAGCGCCAATGTCAGACGGCAATTTGCCGCCGCGGGAGTCGACAGAAGATATCGACGACATCCCAGCGTGTGATCTGGATTATGAGACCGAATATGAGGTCGGCCAGGACAATGTAGAATGGCTCGGCCTGGATATTCACAATCCAGTCTTCTTCCTCGCGGCAGGCATTGTTTTGCTGTTTAGCGGCCTCACGCTCGCCTTTCCGATCGAAGCGGGCGAGATCCTATCTGAAACGCGCGCGCGCACAGTCCAGAACTTTGACTGGCTGTTCGCCATAACGCCCATCTTGGTCTTTGGGTTTTGCATGTTTTTGTGTTTTTCACGGCTGGGGCGGATCCGCTTGGGCGGTCAGTCCGCGACGCCTGATTACAGTCTGTTCTCTTGGATCGCGATGCTGTTCTCCGCGGGCGTTGGGGTTGGCTTCATGTTTTGGGGTGCGGCCGAGCCACTTGCTTACTACACAGATTGGTTCGGTACTCCGCTGGGGGTTGAAGCCGACACCGAAGAAGCGCGCCGGCTCGCCTTTTCTGCAACTCTATTCCACTGGGGAGTCGCCCCATGGTCGATCTACGCGATCGTCGGTTTGTCACTGGGCTTTTTTGCCCACAATAAGGGGCTCCCACTAAGCATTCGCTCCGCCTTCTATCCGATCCTTGGTGACCGCGTCTGGGGGTGGCCGGGGCATGTAATTGATCTCTTCGCCGTGGTTTCGACCGTGTTCGGCCTGGCCACAACCATTGGCCTCGGCGGAACACAGGCGGCGAGCGGTCTCGGCTATATCTTTGGCTTTGAAGCCACCCTGGCGGTGCAGATCGCACTGATCATGGCGATGACCGGATTGGCGCTCATTTCCGTCCTGCGCGGGATGGATGGCGGGGTTAAATTGCTCAGCAATATCAATATGTCTGTGGCGCTTTTGCTGCTTGTCTTCGTATTGATTTGTGGCCCCACACTCATGATTCTTACGGGCTTTGGTCGTAACTTTTACGGCTACATCGTTGATATGCCGGCGCTTACCAATTGGTTGAACCGTGAAGACCTCAACTGGTTCCATGACTGGACCATCTTTTATTGGGCGTGGTGGATTTCCTGGGCGCCTTTCGTCGGCATGTTTATCGCCCGGATCTCGCGCGGTCGAACCGTCCGCGAGTATTTTGCGGTCGTCTTGGTGGCGCCCGTATCGATCTGTATCATTTGGTTCACGGCTTTCGGCGAGACGGCGATTAGCGTCTACGAGCAAGCTGGCAGCGAATTGTCGAGCGGTATCGTCGACAGTTCGGTCGTCTTGTTTCAGATGTTGTCAGCTCTGCCATTTGCGGAGGTCACGACCGTTGTCGCGATTCTGCTTTTGATCGTGTTCATCGTGACATCGGCAGATTCGGGCGCTTTGGTCGTGGATACAATCACCTCCGGTGGCAAGATGAATGCCCCCGTTGCTCAACGCGCCTTCTGGGCCTGCATGCTTGGTGTGACGGCATCTGCACTCCTCACCGGCGGTGGGACAGCGGCGCTGCAATCGCTGCAGGCGGGTACGATTGCGGCAGCGTTGCCCTTCACTTTTGTGCTCCTCGCCTGCTGTGTATCGCTTTGGAAAGGTATGCGGGACGAAGACCTAGATGGGATGCGGACCGAACCGGCCGATTTGGCGCGAAAACGATCAGAGGTCACAGCCGAAGGCCTCAGTTAGAAGCGTTCGTCGCGGAGCACCCGGACCTCACTGATATTGACCACGCCGACATGCGACCCGAGCAGGCTTTCAATCTGCTCGATGGCATTTTGCACGCGTTCCTCATCACCAATGGAAACAATAACGACCATATCGCGCGCCATCGAGATATCAGAGTCGCGCTGCCACCGATTGCCCCCACCAAAGCCGGCGAGCGCCGGGAGCACGGTGTAGCCAGTCATGCCGGCGGCTTCGAGCAAACGACAAGCCCGTTTGTAAGCCATACGCTCGATGATCAGCTCGATACGATGTTTGGTGTGCATGGGCTTATCCTAGTTTGCGACCACATGGGCCAACCAGATATAAATGGGGATACCGATCGTAACGTTGAATGGGAAGGTTATCCCGAGCGATAGGGTGAGATAGACGGAGGGCTTCGCTTCGGGGAGCGCAAGGCGCATAGCTGCGGGTACCGCGATATAGGAGGCGGACGCTGCGAGTGTCATCAACAAGGCCGCATCGCCGACGCTGATTGGCAGAGCCATACAGATCAGTGCTGTGATGCCCGCGGAAATGAGCGGCATATAGAAACCGAAACCGACCGTGCCGATACCGAGACTGCGCCAGCCATTGCGCAAGCCGCGTCCCGCATTCAAACCCATATCCAGCAAAAACAGGCAGAGCACGCCTTGAAACATGCCAACAAAGAAAGGCTCGACCTGTTGTGTGCCTTCTTCTCCGGCGATCCAGCCAATCGCCAATGCGCCGACCAGAACCACAATGGAGGCATTAAGCGCGACTTCTCGGAAGAGTTCTCCGCGTTCCGCGCCGGCGATCGACTTGGCTTGTTTTCCGGTCAATGCGAGGAGCAGCGCGGACACGATGGCCGGCGTTTCCATGATCGCAGCAACCGCGACCATGTGGCCCGAGGCGACGAGGCCGCTCGCGCGCACAGCTTCGGACGCTGCGACAAAGGTCACAATCGAGATCGATCCGTAATGCGCCGCTGTGGCGGCCGCATCGATCCTTTCGAGTTTCGTTGTGAAACGCAGAAGGACGAAAGCGATAACGGGTAGAGCAAAGGATAAAACGGCTCCGGCAAGCAAAACCAACCCGACTTCTATTGTCAGGGGGTTCTTCGACATCTCGACGCCACCTTTGAGGCCGATTGCCATCATCAAATAGATCGCCAACCCTTTGGCAAAGGCTTCGGGAACGCTCATTTGTGAACGCAACAGGGCCGCTGCCATCCCCAACATAAAAAACAAAATTATCGGGGAGAGCAGGGTTGAAGCGACAATGTCCAAGTAAATACTCCCAAGCCGAACGATGCTGCTTGCTAGGCGCGGCCTAGCGGTCGATCGGCTTTATTGCGGGTGTTCCTTTGATTGTGAAGGGGGTAGGGGATCCATCGGTCGCGCGGAATGCGTGAGGCGACGCATCGCGCGGACGCAGAGAGAGGCAGAGTACCGACAGATCCCCATTCATGGGTCAGACTAGTAAGACCCACGATCTGAACGACGAGTTCGCCGGCGTCGCCAAGCGCGACGAACCGATGATGTATCGATCTGGTTGAATTTATTTTCGGGCCGGGAGGACGCCGTCATTTCATTGACTTTTTGGCCCGCCGAGTCTTTGTCGAGATCAGCTCGGTTCGGGGCAAAGATGATACCGGCCTCCAAATTGCGGTCGGTGTCGTGCATAGTTTTTCTCCTGTAGACTTCTTGTTATGCGCTGGATATGTGCGCGATACGGCGCCAAAACCAATTGAAAGAAGTTGAGTTTTGGATAGTTTCAAACTATCAATCGTGGATGCGTCCAACACTTCGCCAAATGCAATACATCGTCGCCGTCGCAGAGACCGGCCGGTTCGGTGAAGCAGCTCGCCAGCTCAATGTCAGTCAACCGAGCCTGTCGGCACAAGTTGCCGATGTTGAAGCGGGTCTCGGCGCGCAGCTGATTGAGCGAGGCCGGCGCGGTGCCCTTCTTACCGACAAGGGAGAAGCCTTCGTTCGTCGCGCCCGCATCATTCTGCGTCAGGTCGAAGACCTAAACGCGGCGATGCAGCACGATCCAGGAGAATTGTCAGGACGGATCCGCTTAGGAACGCTGCCGACGATTGGACCGTATCTTTTGCCGCATGCCGTGCAAACGCTTCACCAGGCGCATCCCGATTTACGGCTTGCTGTGCGCGAAGAAAGCACCGTCGAACTGGATACTGGCTTGCGCGATGGGCGGCTCGACACGGTCATTTCCACGGCACAGGACCATCCAAATTGTGACAGCCTCGAACTGTTCAATGAAGATATGTGGGTTTGTGTTTCGGATGACGATCCGTTGGCTCAAACGATCGGTCCGGTGTCATTGGACAACCTTGAGGGGCGAACCCTTCTGACGCTTGGGCCCGGGCATCGGCTTGCGATCATCGTTCAGATGCTGGCGGACCGCGCGAAGGCGCACGTGAACAGTGCCTATGAAGGCACAAGTCTCGACGCGCTAAGGCAAATGGCCGCGACTGGAACCGGGGTCGCTATCTTGCCAAGCTTGTACGCGTTGAGCGAAGCCAGCCGTGATGCCAATCTGGTGCTGAGACCTATACAAGGTCAGCTTGGACGTCGCCAGGTATCTCTGGTTTGGCGTAAGACGTCACCGCTAGCGCCGGGATTTGCGACCTTGGCTGAGGTGCTACAGTCTACGGCCAAGCAAATATTGGACTGAGTTTGCGTGAAGCGCTTTTGAGCTTCCGCATAAAAAAGCGCCATGCTCCGAAGAGCATGGCGCTTTGTTCATTTCATCACGAGAACTACTCGATTGCAGATAACAGTTCTGGAGCCGTTACCAACTCACGGACGCCATGGGACTTTGTTTCATTGAAGACATTGCCAGACTCTGCCCAACGATGCAGCGAATTAATGTCCAATTTGGCGCACATTGGGCGCACATTCCAAGTCACTTGAAGCGGTGAACAGGTTTGCTGATCGAAGCTCGGTCCGGTTGTTGAGCCGCGGAACTGAACCGGTGCGCCTGTGTCGCTCGGTATGGCGCTCGCCTGCCAAAGACCGGCATCGGTTTCGACGGTGTCGGCAAAGTCCAAAAAGTCGAGTGCATCGGCGTCATTTACGACCAAGAAGGTCTGCGCTTCGACACGGAGGAACGGATCGTCACAGCCATCGCTCAAGCAAGATCCAAGTCCTTCTCCGGGCTGAACCGGACAGGAGCTATGAACCCAGTGGACTTCGATCGTGTCGCCCGGGACAACGCCCTCATATGCACCAGGTGCTGCCGTTAGCTCTGCAGCGGTTAAGTCTGCGGTCTCATTGCACTGAAACCCACCATTCGGTCCTGGGCCAGCAAATACCGAGAAGCCAGGAGCCTTGTGCTCAGCTTGCGTGTGCGTGTGGACATTGCAGAGATTCAATTCCGTTGCCGGAGGCGCCAAGCCAAACAGCACGTCATTGGTGCCGCTGGTCAAACTGATGTCGCGGGGTGTTTGTGGGCCAAAACCTTCGCAAAGTGCAGCTTCCTCCATTGGTAGGGCTTCTTCAGCAATCTCAGCTTCCACTATTGCCTCTGGCGCAGCATCGGCCTCGGGTGTCGCGGCTTCAGGTGTAGATGGATCAGATGTGCATGCAGCAAGGACCAGCAAAGAAACAGGTGCAAGGAATAGCAATTTGGACATTTATCAGCTCCAGGTTTTCAGACTTTGTCATCTAAGCCTTTGAAGCCAAGCTCAAATCGATAAATGCAATCGTAGAAATAGTGACAGGCTATTGTTATAATATAACATATTTGAGTGTTTAGGAATAAGATAACATTACACACAACCTACGAGCCTTGTTTTGTGTTCACGCGAATTGGTTGATCAGTAGACATCGGCCCAATTGTTGCATGAACGGAAATGTGGTTTGCGGATGTCTGCAGACGAAACTCCGGAGCTCGGGCAGATGGAATTCAGCGGTTTGATGGCGGTGGCCAACTTTCTTGACGATGCCAGTCTCGGGCTCGTTTTTGGCTTATCATTGGCCGGCAGTTTTGTGGTGTTCCGTTTGGTCAGACACTTTCGGGAACGAGCTTAAGCTCAAGCGCACAAATCGGCGTCTTTGCGGCTAGCTTTGAAACGGACACGTATAGTTGAGATCACCCGGTTTGAGTGGAACGCTACCACTCTCTCGAGGGCGCGAGAACGACGTATCTTTCAAGGTCTTTGTCACCGAAAACACAAATCCGAATGTGGATTCTACCGGCAATTCGACTTCCGCCATAATCGTTGATCCAAAGCCTGGCTCCACAGACTCAGGTACGTCGGTGATTTCTTCGTCGACCAATCGAGGCGACCAGTTACAGTGAACGCTCCACTCCACGGTCGGCTTGTCATCAACCATATTGAAACTGGTGATGCGCAGTCGGGCGTCCGAAACACTGTCAGGAACGAAGATCATCCGTGCGGCATGATGGATGTCGTCGAGCGCATCTTTATCAAGCGTCTCAAACCGTCCTGACAGGTCGCTGATCGCCGATGCTGCCTTTGTGACCTTGCGATCTGACTCCATGAGGAAAGAGAGTTCGATTGAGCCGAGATATAGCAGCATCAAAAGCGGTGCGATCAGCGCGAACTCGACGGCTGACACACCTGCATTGTCTCGTTTCAGACGTTTAAGTGTAAGGTTTCGCATCATCATCGCTCAGTTTCCAAACGGCTCATTGCGGAGGGCCTCGGTTGTGCTTACCAGGCGCTTTTGTCCGTTCATGTTTGATAGAGGCAAACTCAGAACGGGTGTGATGAGGTCCCACTCATAAAAAGTCCGGACCAGTATAATGTCTCCGGCGCCGCCGGGCTGGAAGGTGAACACCGTCGGATCGACATTGCGGTCAGTGTCTAGCGGATCGAGGCTGTTGGCGGATGCGAAATTGCTGACGGATTGAACATCGACATGTAAGCTGTTTTCGCAGTCGAACAGATCGTACAGCTCGTCACAGACGGCTGTCTTGAAGGCGTCTTTTTCGAGATTGGCGTTTTGCACCTGTCCGGTTCGAATGAGGCGAGCAGCTTCATTGGTGCCATGTTCCAACATCGCACTGAACAGAAAGACCATGCACAGTTCGAGCAGGCCGAAGATCAAGATGAACATTGGCGTCGCGATCAGAGCAAACTCAACTGCAGCAACGCCACTTTCATTTTTGGCTCCGCGCACAACGCGCGTCTTGAAAGATGTAGATTTGAACACCGGTCCCCACTCCTTTGTGCTCGTTTCGCCTGACAAAAGCAGGTTTCATACCAATTGCGCCCCAGGCGCGAATTGAAGACCTGCCTAAGAATTCCACTGCGACGAGAATTTGGCCCGATCTTTGCTCCTGGCATGCCAAGCCTGCACGGGCATTGCGCCAGTGCTTTGGAAGTTGGGGATGGGGACAATGTTTCAACGACTGGCAAAAAACGAATGCGCGAACGTGGCGATGATTACGGGGTTAGCGCTTATTCCGATGATCTCTGTAGCGGGGTTCGCTATAGATTACCGTGCGACCACCACTTCGAAAGTGAAGGTCCAGGCCGTTGTTGACTCTGCGGTCTTGATCGGCGCCCGGGCTCTGCAAAACAATGAGGACCGCGCAGCCACAAAAGCACTCATTATAGAAACGGTCGACGATCAACTCGAAAACCACAATACGTATTTGAGCTGCCAGTCGCCGACGATTACCTTTGCCGATGACGACACCGAGATCTTTCTCGATATTCAGTGCCGTCAGGACATGTCGCTGCTCCGGGTCATTGGTGTCAGCGACATGGATTTCAGTGTCCAATCCGCATCAATCTGGGGCATCGGCAAGCTTGAAGTCGCCTTCATGTTCGATGTCTCTGGTTCGATGGGAAATGAAAACAGGATGGTCGATTTGAAAGTCGCGGCCGAAGAAGCTGTCGACATTTTGCTGCCCGAAAGCGGAGGCTCGGCAACCGACGAAGTTCGGCTCGCCATGATTTCGTACAATACAAGCGTCAATGCGGGTGATCTTTTTTCTGATGTTACCGGTCTTGCCCCGGAGCGCACTTACACCGCCGAAGACACATACATCGACAGTGACGGCAATGTCGCGACACAGACTGTTTCATACTTGGTCAATTCCACGTGCGTGTTCGAGCGTCCGGGTGATGACGCGTTCACAGACGTGGCGCCAGACTTTACTGTTGCCGGGGAAGCGCCCGTGACCGAGCCACTCGACATTGTGCCAGGTGCGACCGAACCAATTTATAACGCAGCGACCAGCGACGAGAACAAGCAAGCCTTCTTGGCTGCAGGGTTCGCCCAATATTATGATGACACTGATAGTTGGTCAGAAACCGGTACGGCCTGCAATCCGAACACGCCGCTGCCGCTGACCAGCAGCCGAGCCACGCTGAAGCAGTACATCACTGATCTGTCGACAAATGGTTGGACGGCGGGTCACCAAGGCGTTGCTTGGGCTTGGTACATGCTCGCGGAGCCGTGGGGCGCGGTTTTGCCAACCGCTGCGGCGCCTTATACTTACAGTGAAAACAATTCGATGAAGGCGTTGATCTTGATGACAGATGGCGCGTTCAACCGCGTCCGCTTCAACGATCAAGGCAATTCAGATGCTCAGGCTCGGGCGCTCTGCGACGAGATCAAAGACAATGGCAACGTAATTATTTACACTGTTGCGTTCAAAGCTGGCAGCGACGGCGAAGCGGTTCTCGCTTACTGTGCGTCGGAGCCAGAGCTCGCCTTTACACCGGATGATGGTGAAGAGTTGAAAGAAGTGTATCGCGAGATTGCGTCCTCACTCACCAATCTTCGGATCAAATACTGAATCAAGACATCGGCAAGGTCGACGGCTGCGTTGGTACGCAAGACAACCAGCGCAGCCAATGTTCATCACCAACCGAACCGGAGGCCGGCACGGG
Source organism: Pseudomonadota bacterium (assembly GCA_038534315.1). Lineage (GTDB taxonomy): Bacteria > Pseudomonadota > Alphaproteobacteria > Caulobacterales > Hyphomonadaceae > Henriciella. The sequence goes on from JBCAWZ010000018.1 coordinate 36,652, forward strand.
CGCCGATCTCAAACGCGGACGCTTCACTGGCCGTACCAATTGCGGTTGCCTCAAGTGACAAGGCTTGTGCATCTCGACCGATCGCAATGGCATCTGTACCAGCATGGGCGCCGAAGCCGTCACCATCCTGGTCACCGCCAATAGCGATCGCACCGACATTGCTCGCATTGTTGCCGGCTTGAGCATTCTCGCCAATCGCGATGGCATCTTCGGCAACCGCTTCGGCGTCCGTGCCGCACTCCAGCGCGCTGGGCAGTGTGTTCCCGGTACCGGCTTCCGTGCCTTCAGCGCATTCATGTGCATCCGCCGTGCCGGAAAAAGCGATGACCAGTCCTAAAGCGGTGGCGCCAAGAAATGCATGCTTCAAACGACGCGAGGATTTTGTTCCACGCCGCGTTAGTATTTGGGTAATATTATAAGGAAACATGAGAAGCCCCAGCAAAAGTGCAATTTATGCTAGTAAAATGATTCTTTTTACTTGGCTTGTCATTCTCTTCGCGTATCGACTATTTTGCCTCTCAGTCTCGTTCCGGTTCCGAAACGGTTAAGATGTTGTCGGCCTTAAGTGCTTGCCCGCACTGATAAATCCGGAAATGGGCTTCCATTCCCGGTGTCTCATTCTTGAGGTATTGCATCGCACCGGGCGGCGAGAAGGGTTGACGAATCGATTCTGAGCTTGCCAGCATGGCTGCGCACTGCCACCGTCATGTAAAAAGCGGGAGGCAAAGATGAGCGCAGAAAACCAAAAACCGATCGGCTCAGGTTTCGGAGCGAAGACGCCAGCAAAGGAGGTCGTGCAGGGCCTCGATCTAAGCGGCAAGAACGTCATTGTGACGGGTGGTTATAGCGGTATTGGCATTGAGACTGTTCGGGCTTTGGCAGGGGTTGGCGCGAAGGTGACTGTTCCGGCGCGGCGGCCAGATGCTGCACGTGCAGAGCTCGAATCGGTCGATGGCGAAGTCGAGATTGCGAGCCTAGATCTTGGTGATCTGGCGACCGTTCGAACCTTCGCAGAGCACTATGTGTCGACCGGGCGTGCACTGGATATTCTGATCAACAATGCGGGCATTATGGCCTGTCCTCTGGCGCGGGTCGGACCCGGATGGGAAAGCCAATTTGGGGTCAATCATCTCGGCCATATGGCACTGGCGCTTGGGCTTTTGCCGGCGTTACAGAAGGCTCAAGGAGCGCGTGTCGTTGCGCTCTCTTCTACGGCACATATTCGCGGCGATGTGAATTGGAACGATCCGAATTACGAAACCTCAGACTATGAGAAATGGGATGCTTACGCGCAGGCCAAATCCGCAAATGCGCTTTTCGCGCTTGGAGCGGATCGGCGTTGGGATCAATTTGGGATCACGTGTTTCAGTGTGCACCCGGGCGGAATTTTCACGCCTTTGCAACGGCATCTAACGGTTGAGGAAATGGCCGCGATGGGGTGGATGAACCCCGACGGATCGGTTCCGGATGCCGTCAAGGCGATGTTCAAAACACCCGAGCAAGGCGCGTCCACTTCGACTTGGGCGGCAACAGCCTCACAACTCGACGGGCGTGGCGGCGAGTATTGTGAAAATTGCGATATTGCCCAGCTGGCTGGCACTGATAGCCAGCGTTGGGAGCATGCCCGCGAATGGATCACCGATGATTCCAAAGCGGATCGTCTCTGGGCGATGAGCGAGGCGATGCTGGCCGATGCCTAGCACCTAGTCCGTGCACGGATACCTGCCGGTATAATATTCCAACAGCACCTCACGAATGGGACGCGCCTGTTCGCTGCGCGGTGCCGCATGCGCCGCGTCCATGACGCCTTCTATTGAGTAACTGGCACTCTTAGGCGGACAGAACACGGACGGTTTGCCAGCCTCAGCCAGCATCGCTTGGTAGGTGCCGATCCCTTCAATCACGCCTTGAAGATAATAGGTCATCGAGACCCATTCCGCGCGGCTGGTGAACGTGCCCGCTCTTGCCTCGGTCTGAATGTCTAGTACGTCCTTGACCGTGAGCTCCTGCGCCATTGCCGACGCTGAACACAGACCGGTCAGGCAGGTTGCTAAGATGATTGCTTTCATTTTTGATCCTTCTTGACATAGCGATCCATGACGAATAGTTGAAAAAATACAAGTAAAACTTTAATTTATAAATGTATGGATTTCAATATGGGAAATGTTGCGAGATCTAACCGACTGGCTGGAGTGATGGCGCACCTGACACTGTTGGGGGCAGTAGCGTTACCTGTTTCGAGTGTCGCTATCTGGCTCTTCTGGGACACACTTGCCACGCTTTCGGCAGCTGGCTTGGGTCATATCTACGATCCCACAAGACTTAACACGGTTTCGCGTCTGATCGGTTTCGGCGTTTTTTTCGTCGGCGCATTGATTCAAGCCTATGGTCTGCTGGGCTTGAGAGAGACGTTTCTGGAAGGTGTTGCGGGTACACCCTTGTCGCCGCGTGGGGTTGGCGGCTTTCGTCGTTTCGCGATCGTCTCTTTGATCATGGTCTTGATGGGCGTTGTTCAGCACACGGTGATTGTCTTGCTTTTGTCGATCAATGATCCGTCGATGCCGGGAGCTTTATCTTTTCAATTCGGATCGAACGAAGTCGGCTCGCTGTTTATGGCTCTGCTGCTTATCTTCGTGGCCCAAGTCTTTACCGTTGGACAGCGTGCTGAAGAAGAGAATTCAGCCTTCGTATAGGACCCCGTCTCATGCGGATCGTAGTGAACCTCGATGTTATGCTGGCAAAGCGCAAGATGCGGCTCAAAGCGCTTGCCGAGCAAATTGGACTTAGCGAGCAAGCTTTGTCGATGATTAAAACCAATAAAGTCAAAGGCGTGCGTTTTGATACGTTGATCAAGATTTGCGATGTGTTGGAATGTCAACCTGGCGACATATTGGAGTTTGTCCGCGATGAAGACCGCTAGGTTGAAGCGGGTGGCCATCGTTCTGAGCTGCCTGATTGCGGGTTGCTCGAGCACAAATTGGGTCAAGACAGGCGAAAACTGGCGCGACAGCCTCTGCGAGGAGGAGTTCGGCAAGCCGTGTCCGGATGAGGAGCCTGCAGACCTCAACTGCCAACGTCATCGGCACATCGACACGTGGTGCCCGTGAAGCTTAGATTTTCCAATCGATGCTTGAACTCTTTTCTGAGCCCGGCAATGTGACAGGAAACAATGTCTTAGGGAGGCAGATCGGATGGCTTCAGATGCCGAAAACCAGTCCAACAGGGCTTACAATGTGACGCTCGCGGAATCCTTTTTTCCAGCACAGGTCTCGTCGCACTATGAAGCGCGCACTATTCACGGCCTCATCAAGCATCAAGCGCAAGCGATCGGCAATCAGAAGGCTTTACGAGAGATCCTTGATGATGCCTCCATCGGGCGTGAATGGACCTATGCCGAATTGCACGAAGACGCTGAGAAGCTCGCCAGAGCGCTCGGGGCGCGCCATCCGATTGGCGCACGCGTAGCCGTATTTGCGCACAATATCCCTGAATGGATCTTGATGGAGCTCGCCACCGCTTATGCAGGTTTGATCCTGGTGACTGTGAATCCGTCTTACGGCGTGCGCGAGCTCAAATATGTCCTCGAGCAGTCGAAAGCAGAGGCGATATATTTCGTAGAAAGTGTCCGCGGACATGCATTGCGCCCGACAGTTGAGGCTGCCTGCGCTGAGCTCCCAAACATCAAGCATCAGATCCTACTGACCGACCACAATGCTTTGTTTGCAAATTATGAGGCTGGGGACATCCGTCCGGGTGCTCCGGATGCAAATGTGCAGATCCAATACACATCGGGTACGACTGGCTTTCCGAAAGGTGCGCTGCTGCATCAAAAGGGTTTGATTCAGAATGCGGATGACATTCTGGCGCGGCTCAAGGTGGACACTGGCGATCGTTTTGTTCTGCACATGCCGCTCTTTCACACAGCAGGTTGTGCGATTCTAGTTCTTGGTGGTTTCGCCCGCGGCGCGGAAATCATGTTGATGTCGGTGTTTGACCCACATGCCGCCATTGAAGTCGTTGCCCGCGAGCGCGCCAATATGATTTTCGGCGTCCCAACCATGTTGGTCGCGCTGATCGAAACGGCGGAAAAGAGTGGCAAGGATTTCAGCAGTGTCCGCACGATTATGAGTGGTGGATCCATGGTGCCGCCGGACTTGGTGAAGAAGTCGCGACAGGTCTTTGGAACGCCCATCTTGATCATTTACGGCCAGACCGAAGCGTCTCCAGGGATCACGTCGACCTGGGATACGGATGCAGATGACGACCTGTTCAACACAATCGGCCAACCCTATCCGCATATGGATGTGGCTGTTCTGGAACCGGGCTCGAACACCATCATGCCGATTGGCGAGCAGGGCGAGCTTTGCTGTCGTGGCTACAATGTGATGACAGGATACAATGACAATCCCGAGGCGACGGCCGCGACTATTGATGCAGACGGGTGGCTACGCACCGGGGATCTTGGTAGGATGGATGCCCGTGGCTATGTTCGGATCACGGGTCGCGTGAAGGAAATGATTATTCGTGGCGGCGAGAATCTCTTTCCGGCCGAAATCGAAAATGCGCTGCTCGAGCATCCGGCTATTTCGGAAATCTGCATTGTTGGCATTCCAGATGATAAATGGGGCGAATTGGTTGCCTGCTTTATGCGCGGGCCAGGAGAGAAGCCGGAGCCGGCTGAACTAAAAGCGTTTGTGCGAGAAAGGCTATCGCCGCAAAAAACGCCGGCTTTTTGGATTTGGGTGGATGATTGGCCGCTGACCGGTTCGGGCAAGATCCAGCGCTTCGTTCTGCGCGACCAATTCATTGACGGCCAATTCAGAGTACTAACCGCTTAAGTCTGACCGGACTCCCGAAATCCATCGGTAGGCGAAAAGTGGTGCCCAGAAGAGGACTCGAACCTCCACGCCTTGCGGCACACGGACCTGAACCGTGCGCGTCTACCAATTCCGCCATCTGGGCACGTCATTGGAGCCGGTCGATGTAGAAGCCGTGCTGAGTTTCGTCAACGGGCCAGCGCATCGCAGAAAAGAGCGGCATGCTGACCAATAGACAAGACTGTCGGGTCATGGTCAAAGCGCAAATACTGATTTTTGATCGCTCTGGAAACCGTCATGACCGCTCGTCAATCGTCCAAGGGACTCGTTACAATCTTCGGTGGCTCTGGCTTTATAGGTCGGTACGCCGCAAGGCGCCTGGTGGAAGACGGATACCGCGTCCGCATAGCCGTTCGGCGCACAAATGTCGCAAACAGCGTACGGCTGGCGGGTCCTCCTGGTTGGGTGGATGTGTTTCAGGCGAATGTTCGCAATCGAGCGTCGGTAGATGCAGCCCTTGATGGCGCCAGTGCGGTTGTCAATTTGGTCGGAATACTTTTCGAGCGTGGCAAACAAAGTTTCGAAGCTGCGCAGCTTGAGGGCGCCAAGAACGTTGCAGAAGCCTGTCGAGATGCCGGTATCAAAAGGTTGGTACATATGTCTGCGATCGGCGCAGATCCGGAGTCCAAGTCGCATTACGGGCGGACCAAAGGCGAAGCTGAAAAACAGGTTCGCGAATTGGTCCCAGACGCTGTGATCCTGAGACCCTCCATTGTGTTCGGCCCGGAAGACGATTTCTTCAATCGGTTTGCCAGTCTTGCATCGCATCCGATGTCTGGTGTGCTACCCTTTCTGCCTGCAATTGGCGGCGGACACACCAAACTGCAACCTGTCTACGCAGGGGATGTCGCAGACGCGATCGCCGAAGCTGTCGGACAGTCAGATGCGGCCGGGAAAACATTCGAGCTCGGCGGGCCTACGATATATAGCTTCCGGGAGCTTTATAGCTTTATCGGCGAGACCATTGACCGCACGCGGTATCCTCTGACTCTACCATTTTTTGCTGCAAAACCTCTAGGCTTGAGCATGGGGCTCGCGTTCCGAATCTGGCCGCTCTCAACAGGATTGTTCGGCGCGCCTCCGATTACTGGGGACCAAGTCGAAATGTTAAAGAGAGATAATGTAGTCGGTGACACCGCCCTGACGATTGAGGATTTGGGGGTCACCAATCTCGAAAGTATCGAAGCGGTCGTTCCAACTTACTTATGGCGCTTCCGTCCTTATGGCCAATACCATCAGAAGTCAGAAACGGCTTAGCTTGGTTGAACTTAGATCAGCCCCAGCATCGGGGCAGACACCAAAAGCCCGACACCTAAGATCAAGCGGTAAATCACAAAAGGCAAAAAGCTCATTCGCTTGAGCAAGGTCATCAAAGCATGGATTGACGCAATGCCTGATACAAAAGCAATGCCGGCAACGATCATACCATCTTGCATCGTCACAACGCCATTCGCCGTTTCCGCATCCAGAAGCCCGATTGCCCCATAGAGGCCGGCGGCGGCCAGAATAGGCGCGCCGATCAGCATGGAGAATCGTGCGGCCTCGGTGCGCTCATAGCCAAGAGCGCGCGCAGCGGTCATGGTGATGCCTGAGCGGCTCGTGCCGGGGATGAGAGCGGCGATTGCCTGCGTCGCGCCTATAAGCGCCGCGTGCCACAGGGTCATGTCGGCTTCTGTCCTGGTTTTACCTCCAGCAACATCGGCCCACCAAAGCAAGAGTCCAAAACCGATCGTCGCGCCTGCGACGGTCCAAATGCTTCGCAATTGGTTTTGAAAGGGTTCCGGAAGAAACAGTTCATGAGCCATTGCGGCAGCCACCGCGAACGGTGTTGCGACAATAATGCAAAGTGCAAGGTGGGCGCCACGCGACAATGGCGCTTTGCGGAACCCAGAGCCGAGTAATTCGAAGCCTCCAAGTGTCGCAGCGACCACATCTTTTCGAAAATAGATCAGCATCGCGGCAAGAGTCCCCAAATTGGACACAGCATTGATCAGCAATTCATCGCGGCCCTCGAGTGTGAAATAATTGGCAGCAAGCAAGACGTGGCCAGACGAGGAGATCGGTAGCCATTCCGTCACGCCTTGAATGATTGCGATCAAAAACAATTGGAAGAATGACATAAGATGACCTCTCTTCGTTGGGTAATGCGATCTTTGCGGACTGAGAAGCCCGATTTGTACAAATATCAATATGATATATAAAGACTAAGTGCTCCCCTCCATTTCAGTAAAATTCATGAGTATGAGAGAATATACATATCAATATAAGATTTAGACAGCAAAGAGCGCTTGCATTTGTCGCCTCTAACCTCCTATGAGAAATCAAAAACCGAGGAAGCCATGTCTGGACACATGCTGAAATTCATCAAAGTCGATAAAGCGATGCCCAAGAAGCGCGCCGCGACAACGCGTATCGACGATTTTGATGAGATCTATGGCGATTTTGCGCTCAAAGCAGCGGAAGATCAGGCAGGTCGTTGCTCGCAATGCGGTGTTCCATTTTGTCAGCAAGGGTGCCCGCTCCAGAATAATATTCCCGATTGGCTTAATTTGGCAGCGGAAGGACGGCTGGAAGAGGCGTATGCTGTTTCTTCGGCCACTAATAATATGCCGGAAATCTGCGGTCGGATTTGCCCCCAAGACCGGTTGTGCGAGGGCATTTGTACGATCGAGCAATCGGGGCATGGCACAGTTACCATTGGCGCAATCGAGCGCCACATCACAGATACTGCCTGGGACCAGGGGTTGGTAACGCCGATCAAACCAACGCGGGAACGGAGCCAGTCGACAGGTATCATTGGAGCTGGACCCGGTGGTTTGGCGGCGGCGGAGCAGCTCCGCAGCAAAGGATACCAGGTGACGGTCTATGATCGCTACGATCGTGGCGGTGGTCTGCTGGTCTATGGCATCCCAGGTTTCAAACTTGAAAAGCATTTGGTCGAGCGGCGCATTGAGCGCCTTCAACAAAGTGGCATCACGTTTCGGTTCAATTGCGATATTGGTCGGGACATCTCTTTGAGCGATATCCGAGATTCGCACGACACTGTCCTCATTGCGACGGGGGTTTACAAAGCAAGAGACTTGAAAGTGCCTGGCGTCGGCGCCGATGGAGTTTATCCGGCACTTGATTACTTGACCGCCTCGAACCGGGTTGGGTTTGGCGATCGGGTTGATGCGATTGAAGATGGCACACTGAGCGCCGATGGGAAGCGCGTTGTCGTGATTGGCGGTGGCGATACCGCCATGGATTGCGTTCGTACAGCAGTTCGGCAAGGCGCGAAATCGGTCTCGTGTCTGTATCGACGCGATCGCGCAAACATGCCGGGGTCGCAAAGAGAAGTTACAAATGCCGAAGAAGAGGGTGTGGTGTTCGAGTGGCTGTCAGGCCCCGAAGCGGTTCTGGAAACCAAAACGAACACGGTCAAAGGCGTAAAAGTCCGACGGATGAAACTCGGTGCGCCGGACGCTTCTGGCCGCCAATCGCCAGAAAAGACGGACGAAAGCTTCAACATCAAAGCCGACATGGTGATCAAGGCGCTTGGCTTCGATCCAGAAGACTTGCCCGTATTGTTCAACGAGCCTGCTTTGACGGTTAATCGGTGGGGTGCTGTTCGGATTGATTTCAAAACGATGCAGACCAGTTTGTCGGGTGTCTATGCAGCTGGAGACATCGTCCGCGGAGCATCTCTTGTCGTCTGGGCGATCCGCGATGGCCGGGACGCAGCCGAACAAATGCATCTGGCAATGCGCGAAATGGCTCGGTCTCAACGGGTTGCAGCGGAGTAGTCCTATGACCACGACCATTAAGGGCCACTGTCTTTGTGGTGCGGTTCAATTGGAAGGGTACGGCAATCCCAAGATTGACGTTTGCCATTGCGGCATGTGTCGGCATTGGCATGGCGGTCCAGGTATTGCTGTGATGTTCGCTGAAGGCGTTCAGATTGTCGCCGGTCAGAACCAGATTCGTGCGTATAAGAGTTCTGACATTGCAGAGCGCGCATTCTGTACAAATTGTGGCTCCACGCTCTACTATCACCTCCTTGGCGAAGAGATTATTCACAGCGCTCAAGCTGGACTATTCGATCTGCCGGAAGGTTTGCGGATCGGCGAAGAAATCTTCGTTGATGATCAGCCAGACTATTATCGCTTCGACACAGATGCCCCGCGCTTCACAAGTGCGCAAATGTTTGAGCGGTTTGAAGAATATCTCGCGAAGCGGAACAAGAATGACTAACTCTGTTGAAGACTATCTCGCCAATCGTCAGCGGTTGATTGACGGCCATGCTTATGATCCGCGCCATGAACGAGATGCCTGCGGCGTCGGTTTAGTGGCAGCGCTCGATGGGAAACCGCGACGTGAAATCGTCGAAATGGGCATCAAGGCGCTGAAAAACGTGTGGCACAGAGGCGCGGTAGACGCCGACGGCAAAACCGGTGACGGAGCCGGCATTCGGATCGAGGTGCCGCAAGATTTTTTCCACGAACAGGTTTCCAGAACTGGCCACTCACCATCGAGCGCACCGATTTGTGTTGGGCAAATCTTTCTGCCCCGCACCGATCTCGGCCAGCAAGAGGCGGCACGGTCTATTGTAGAAACCGAAATATTGCACTTTGGATTCTACATTTATGGTTGGCGTCAACCGCCAGTCGATATCACGGTTATTGGTCAAAAAGCCCAAGATACTCGGCCAGAAATTGTCCAGATCATGTTTTGTGATGGACGAGGACGCGATGCTGAAACACTAGAACGCGACCTTTATGTTTGTCGCCGCCGTATAGAGCGGCGCGCACGAGAAGCCGCGATCCCTCAATTCTATGTCTGCTCGCTCAGCCACAAATCCCTGATCTACAAAGGGATGTTCCTCGCCGAAGATATCGACAACTTCTATCTCGATTTGAAAGATGAGCGCTTCGTTTCGGCGATTGCGATTTATCACCAGCGCTATTCCACCAACACATTTCCACAATGGTCTTTGGCACAACCGTTCCGGATGCTCGCGCATAATGGCGAGATCAACACCGTTAAAGGCAATTTGAATTGGATGAAGAGCCACGAGATCAAGATGGTGTCCGGTTCTTTCGGGGAACATGTTGATGACGTAAAGCCCGTTGTCCCGCAGGCGCTGTCGGACTCGGGCGCGTTGGATGCTGTCTTTGAGATCTTATGTAAGGCTGGCCGGACCGCGCCGATGACCAAAGCGCTGCTGATCCCAGAAGCGTGGTCAAAAAGGGCGTCCATTATTCCCGACAAACATCGCGCGCTGTATGCGTATTGCAACTCGGTTATGGAGCCCTGGGACGGGCCCGCTGCCGTATGTGCTTATGATGGCCGCTGGGCTGTCGCAGGATTGGATCGAAATGGCCTGCGACCACTCCGGTACGCGCTTACCGGCGATGGCGTTTTGGCCGTCGGCTCTGAGACCGGCATGTGTCCTTTGTCGGAACATGATGTTGTCCGCCGTGGGCATGTCCGGGCTGGCGGTATGATTGCCGCCGATTTGGAAACGGGCCGTTTCTACGAGCACAATGAGATTGTCGACAAACTGGCCGATGAACACCCTTATGAAGAGTGGTTGGAAAATGTCCGTGCACTTGATCAGGAGTTGAGCGACGGCAAAGAACCGCGTTTGTTCGACACCGAAGATTTGCTTCGCAGACAGGCGGTTTCGGGTTTTACCCTTGAAACGCAAGAGTTGATCCTAGCCCCAATGGCTGAGACAGGAAAAGAAGCGGTCGGCTCAATGGGTGACGACAGTCCTGTCGCCGTCCTCTCAGAGCAGTTTCGTCCGCTAAGTCATTTCTTCCGACAGAGCTTTAGTCAGGTTACAAACCCGCCCGTTGATCCGTTACGTGAAGATCGGGTTATGAGCTTAAAGACGCGCTTCAAGAATCTCGGAAATGTTCTGACCACAGACGAAACTCAGCAGGATGTCTTCGTTCTCGAAAGCCCTATTTTGACGTCTGGAATGTATCAAAGCTTGCTGGACTTGTTGGATGCCGGCGTCAAAGTTATCGATTGCACGTTTGATGCGGAACGAGCCACAGGCAGCGGCGGTGCTTTGCGTGATGCGCTTAATCGGATCAAACAAGAGGCCGAAGACGCTGTTCGCGCTGGCCGAGAACACATCGTGCTGACGGATGAGCACCAGGGTGTGGACCGCATCCCCATACCCATGATTCTCGCAACGGGAGCAGTTCATAGCCATCTCGTCGCCCAGGGTCTCAGGACATTTTGCTCACTGACTGTGCGATCTGCAGAATGTGTGGACACACACTATTTCGCGGTTTTGATCGGCGTTGGCGCCACATGTGTGAATGCTTACTTGGCGCAGGAAGCCATTGCTGAGCGTCACAATAGGGGTTTGCTTGGCGACTTGTCCCTTGAGGCAGCGGTCGGCAACTACAAAAAGGCGATCGATGCGGGCCTACTCAAAATCATGTCCAAAATGGGCATCTCGGTCATTTCCTCCTATCGCGGCGGATATAATTTCGAAGCACTTGGGCTGTCGCGAGCGCTTGTCGCCGACTATTTCCCTGGGCTAACGAGCCGTATCTCTGGGCTCGGTCTTGCGGGATTGGAAGAGAACGTCATGATCCGGCACGAAGCTGCATTTGACGAAGACGTCGTGGCACTTCCGGTTGGAGGGTTCTATCGGCTGAGGGCGAGTTCGGAGCCCCATGCTCTAGACGGCAATCTTATCCACATGTTGCAGGCGGCGTGTGATAAGGGCGACTATGATCTTTATGATCGTTATCAGCAGGCAGTGACGCATCGGGAGCATACGATCCAGCTACGCGATTTGCTCGACTTCAAACCGGCAGCTCATTCCGTTCCCTTGGAGCAAGTGCAATCGGTCAACGAAATCCGCAAGCGCTTTGTTACCCCTGGAATGTCGCTTGGTGCACTGAGTCCCGAAGCGCATGGAACCCTAAATGTGGCGATGAACCGGATTGGCGCAAAATCGGTGTCCGGTGAAGGTGGGGAAGTCCGTGATCGCTATCGCCCTTTGCCAAACGGCGACAATATGAACTCAGCTGTAAAGCAGGTCGCGTCTGGTCGATTCGGTGTAACCGCTGAGTATCTGAACCATTGCCGCGAGATTGAAATTAAGATTGCGCAAGGTGCGAAGCCCGGAGAGGGTGGTCAGCTGCCGGGCTTTAAGGTAACTGAATTTATTGCGAAAAATCGACACGCCACGCCGGGTGTCACGTTAATCAGTCCGCCTCCGCATCATGACATCTATTCGATCGAAGATTTGGCACAGCTGATTTATGATCTGAAGCAGATCAACCCGATTGCTCGCGTTTGTGTAAAACTGGTGGCACAATCTGGTGTCGGCACGGTTGCTGCTGGAGTTGCAAAAGCCAAAGCCGACGTGATCTTGATCGCCGGCGGTGTTGGTGGAACGGGCGCGAGCCCACAAACGAGCATCAAATACGCAGGGTTACCGTGGGAGCTCGGCCTGGCAGAGGCTCACCAAGTGCTCAGCCTAAACAATTTGCGAGACAAGGTGACATTGCGGACAGATGGCGGTTTGCGCACTGGCCGCGACATGGTCATCGCCGCGATGCTTGGGGCCGAAGAATACGGTGTTGGCACCGCGTCGCTTGTCGCGATGGGTTGCATCATGGTGCGGCAGTGTCACTCGAATACGTGTCCGGTCGGCGTTTGTACGCAGGATGAAGACCTGCGCCAGCGCTTTACAGGAAATGCGGACAAGGTGGTCAATTTGATGAGCTTTCTGGCGGAAGACGTCCGCCGAATCTTGGCAGAGCTAGGATTGAAATCACTTGATGAAGCCATCGGACGCACTGATTTACTCGCCCAAGTTTCGCGCGGATCGGCGCATCTCGACGATTTGGACCTCAATCCGCTCCTCATCCAGGTAGACCAAAAAGAGCCGGTGACTTACCAACCGACCCGGCGCGAGCCAGTACCGCCAACTTTGGACGACCAAATCCTCCGCGATGGCGAGCCGTTCTTTGCCCGTGGCGAGAAAATGCAGCTACAATATGAGGTCCGAAACACGCTTCGCTCGATCGGGGCGCGCGCGAGCTCAGAGATAGTTAGGAATTTCGGAGAAGACGAACTTCCTGAGGGTCGACTCCACATTCGACTGACGGGGAGTGCGGGACAATCGCTTGGTGCGTTCAGTGTTCGTGGCTTGTTACTGGATGTTGTCGGCGATGCGAACGATTATGTTGGGAAGGGCCTTTCTGGCGCGACGATTCAGCTCCGGCCACCTGCAAACGCTCCTTTCCAGGCGAGTGAAAACACGATTATCGGAAATACCTGTTTGTATGGCGCCACATCCGGTGAAGTCTATGCCGCGGGCCGCGCTGGTGTCCGTTTTGCAGTCCGAAACTCGGGAGCTCATGCGGTCGTCGAGGGTTGCGGCGCGAATGGCTGCGAGTACATGACCGGCGGAAAGGTCGCTGTACTTGGGCCTGTCGGCGACAATTTCGGCGCAGGGATGACAGGTGGGGTGGCTTATGTGTCGGATCCGAACGCAACGTTCTCGGAAGTCGCCAACCCAGATTCAATTGATTGGTATCCGTTGGATACGTTGCCTCAAAAGCACAGTGCCGCCTTCCGCACGCTTCTGGAAACTCATTTAGAACGAACCAATAGCGACAGAGCGAAAGCGCTATTGGACGATTGGACAAAGACCTGCGCAGAAACACATATGATTGTGCCCAAGGAAGTTGCGAGTTTGGTGCTCGGTAGGCGAAAACCCAAAAAGGCAGGTTGAGCGCATTGACGACACTTGCATACTCCTTGCTATCTCCCCACTTCCTCGCTTGAGAGGTCTGTAGAATTGGTGCGTCGCTGAATGAGTAAGCGTGACTATTACGAAGTACTTGGTGTTGCAAAAGATGCCGACGAGAAGGCGCTAAAAAGCGCCTATCGCAAACTCGCAATGAAGTATCATCCAGACCAGAATCCGGACGATGCTGAAGCAGAGGCCAAGTTCAAAGAAGTTGGAGAAGCTTACGCGGTTCTGTCTGATCCGGAAAAACGCGCTGCTTACAATCGATTTGGGCATGGCGCGTTTGAAGGTGGCATGGGTGGCGGCGGCAACCCGTTCGGCGGGGGCGACCCTGGCGATATTTTCCAAGATATTTTCAATCAAGTCTTTGGTGGTGCAAGCCCGTTTGGTGGTGGTCGCCGAAATGGACCACAGCGCGGCGCCGATTTACGATACGATTTAGAGATCAGTTTGGAAGACGCGTTTGCGGGTAAGGATATGACGATTAACGTCCCGACCCTTGCGACATGCGAAACATGCGAAGGAAGTGGTGCAGAACCTGGCACTACGCCTGAGACGTGCCCGACATGTGGTGGCGCCGGTCGCATTCGTGCCCAACAGGGTTTCTTTACGATGGAACGGACCTGTGCTCGATGTTCCGGTCGCGGGCAAGTGATTGCGAAACCGTGCAAAACGTGCCGCGGTGTAGGCCAGGTTGAAGAAGACCGCGAGCTCAAAGTGAAGATCCCAGCCGGCGTTGAGACCGGCATGCGGATCCGTTTGGCGGGCGAAGGCGAAGCGGGCCAGCGCGGAGGACCAAAAGGCGATCTATACATTTTCGTGGAGGTTGCGGAACACGATCTGTTCGAACGCGATGGGCCAAACCTATATTGTCGTACGCCTGTGCCAATGGTGACAGCGGCGCTGGGCGGTGAGATCGAAGCGCCGACAATCGATGGCGGCCGAGCAAAAGTCACGATTCCCGAAGGTGCTCAGACTGGACGCAAGCTGCGGTTGCGCGGCAAGGGTATGCCGAGCCTGCGTGGGAATCATCAAACTGGTGATCTCTATATCGAAATGTTCATCGAGACGCCGCGCAATTTGTCGGCACGTCAAAAAGAAATCCTCAGAGAGTTTTGCGAATGCTCTGGTGCGGACTGCCATCCCGAAAGCGACGGATTTATCGGCCGGGTCAAGAAATTTTGGGACGGCTTAAACAATGAAGACCAGCCAGCAAAGCACTAGGCGGCTTGCACGAACGTGCTAATCACTTTTTTCGGCCCCGCTTTTTCGAACTGCACAGTGAGCTTGGTGCCATTTGCATCAATCACTTTTCCATAGCCGAATTTTTCGTGGAAAACCCGTTGACCAAGATCAAAACCGCCACGGCCCGACTCTGACGCTATCAATGTGGCTTTGCCTTCGATCACCGGACCTGCAGTATAGTGCGACGCGTTCTCTTTCAACCGCCGCCAACCGGGTGACGAATAGGTCGATCGCTCACCCAGATCCTCGACTGTACCGGTGAATCCGTCCTCTTCGCCAGGCAGAGAAGAGTAGCCCGTTTCGGCCTGCGCATCGACGTGTTCCGGGGGCAATTCATCAACAAAACGGCTTGGTAAGACCGCTTGCCAACGACCAAAGATTTGTCGGTTTGCCACGAAGGAAATGCGGCAAACTTCACGGGCACGGGTAATGCCGACATAAGCGAGGCGGCGTTCTTCCTCCAAGCCTTTGAAGCCATTCTCGTCGATTGCGCGTTTCGACGGAAACACTTCCTCTTCCCAGCCGGGCAAGAAAACCAATGGCCATTCAAGGCCTTTGGCGCCGTGCAATGTCAGGATTTGAACCTCGTCCCCTGTGCTCGTATTCGAAGTTTCCATAACCAATTCAACGTGTTCTAGGAAGCCCTCGAGGCTTTCAAACTCATCCATCGCATTGATAAGCTCTTTCAAATTGTCCAGCCGAGTCTGCGCTTGCGGGCTGCGATCCTTCTGCAGCATGTC
>JBCAWZ010000019.1:0-50894 GCA_038534315.1 Pseudomonadota bacterium
GGAATCCTACGCCGAAGCGTCGTAGGACAGAGTTCCTGCTCTGAACCGGAGGCTTATGGGCTGACCGGGGTTTTGTGGTGTTCGAATTCTCAATGTGTCTTCTCAGAAGCGGCCGGATGGCCCATTCGGGATTGGCGGCGCTTGGAACCATCAGACCGCGAAAACGTCTCGGGGCCAGGTTCATACGAACGACCTCAGAGGTGGAAAGAGGGATTGTGGCGGGCGCTAAGCCTGTTCCGACACACCCGTTTCGAACTTGCCGAATTTGTCAGTCATCCAGCGCGGGCGTTCTTGATGTGTGATCGGATCCCATTCGCTTTTCTCTGTCTCGAGAAAATCGCCCTCATAGACGTGCAATGCGCCGGTCATTTGATCACTCGGATTGAACGCGGTGTGGATTGCATTTCGATCCATCGCATAGGTGTCACCTGCTGCCAGGGTCAGCGCACCTGCGGGTTTGATGCCGTCTTCATCGCGCTGCCAAAGCAGATTGTCTTCGCGGCCCTGATATATGCCGATCACGGCCCAGCTATTGTGATTGTGGGGTTCCGTGATGACGCCGGGCGGCCAGATAATGTTCATGATGGTGAGGTCGCGATCGCGGTACACGACAGAGAATTCACCGGACGCTGTGTTCTCAATCCAGGGCGGCGGACCGCCCCAAGCGGCGATCGCATTGGCAAGCGCTGTCCGAACAGCGTCTTTGCCGCCGGTCGCATTGGCGGATTTGACGGTCTCGATGAAGGTCTCTTTTGCGGACATGTTGGTGTTGCCTCCTGCGCGGATAACGAGGCGATCTTGTCTCGCATCCCGAAGCTTGTCCATGCCAAAGCCTGGGCAAGGGGGCATTCAAATGGGTGGTCCGTCGAACAGGGCTTGCTGGCGTCTGCTTCGCTCGCCACAGTTCAGCGACGAAGTGAGGAGATGCATATGACTGCGCACAAGGGAACCGACACAACACGACGTGGTTTACTGTTTCGAACCGCGCCGGCGCTTGCGCTTTCGGGACTGGCAGCGGGAGCAGCTCGGGCGGAGACGCCGATGCCGGCGCCAGCCGAGGCAGATCTTGAGCGATTAATCGATCTAGAAGGGGAGGCGCTCTGGTCCGAGGTCCGTTCGGAATTTTTCTTGCGTCCGGGGTATCTGCCCTTCAATGCCGCCAATATGGCACCGCCCTGCGCAGCAACGCGCCGCGCCCTCGCTGCCGGCACAGAGGATATCGATGCGGATCCTTCTTTCGAAAACCGAGCCAAATATCGGCCTCTGCATGAATTGACCCGCGGCAAGCTGGCCCGACTGTTGCGCGTTGATGGGGATGATATCGCGCTCACTCGAAACACAACGGAGAGCAACAACACCATCGTCAATGGTTTGGATCTCGGACCGGGTGACGAAGTTGTGCTCTGGTCTCAAAACCATCGCACCAATTTGAATTCCTGGGAGGTGCGCGCCGCCCGCGAAGGCTTTGCCGTGAAACTGGTCGAGACGCCAGAGCAACCGAACTCTGATGCGGACTTGATTGCGCCCTTCGAAGCGGCGTTGAGCGATAAGACTCGCATCCTCTCCTTCAGCCACGTCTCCAACAATTCCGGCACGGGGTTACCGGCTGCCGCGCTCTGTGCACTGGCGAAAGCGTCTGGCGTGCTGTCTATGGTCGACGGCGCGCAGACCGTCGGTGCGATGGATCTGGATCTCGGCGCGATGGGCTGTGATATTTACACCAGCAGCGGTCAGAAATGGATTTGCGGGCCGCGCGAGGCCGGAATGCTCTACATGCGGCCGGATGTGCAGGCGCAACTGAACACGAACATGGTCGGCTACGCCTTGGTCGGCAGTTCAGAAGGCGCCCGCAAATTTGAAACGCTCGGTCAACGCGATGACGCGGCGGTGGTCGCCCTTGGCGGTGCAGCAGATCTGCACAATGCGATTGGGCCGAACCGGGTTGAGGCCCGTGTGCGTGACCGGGCCTCAAGGCTGATGGCGCTGATCAAAGCGGCGGTGCCGGGGGTCGAATTCCTAACGCCGACAGACCCGGCCCATAGACTTGGCGTCGTAATCACGAAGCTCGACGGCATCGATGCGGCTGACGCTCAGGCACAGGTATATGAGCGGCACGGCATTTCTGGCGGTGCCTTTCCAGGCGCGCTGCGGCTGTGTGCGCACATCTACCATTCCGATGCGGATCTAGAGCTTGCGGCCCGAGCGGTCTCGGAACTGTTTGAGACCTGAGCGGAGGTCTTAAAGCGCCGCAAAAATACCGCTTGAAATGCGGGCAAAACTAAGGTGTGGCTCCGCTATGATTGCGCGCGACTGAACCGGGGTGTTGGTCATGGCTGTAGACGTTCAAACAGAGACGGTTCGGTCGACAGCGCTCCGCGTCTGGGCGCTCTTGCTCGGCATGGGGCTATTGCTGGCGGGGGCCGGCTTACAAGCCAGTCTGCTCGGCCTGGTGTCCGAAGATTCCGGCTTCTCCAGCACGGTCACTGGGGTGATCATGACCGCTTATTATGCGGGCTTTTTGCTTGGCTCGAATGTCGCTGAATCTTTCATTTCCAAGGTCGGTCATGTCAGGACATTTGCGGCGCTCGCCTCGCTTGGCTCGGTCGCTATCTTGGTCCACGGACTGTTCATCGACCCCGCGGTCTGGTCCGCCATGCGGTTTGTCACCGGTCTCAGCTTTGCGGGGCTCTATGTGGTCACCGAAAGCTGGCTCAACCGCGAAACGACGAGCCAAAATCGCGGCGGTGTCTTGGCGGTCTATATGATCGTGACGCATACTGGCCTTGCGGGCGGACAAAGCTTGCTCATCGTCGCACCATCTTCTGGCTTGGTGCTGTACATTATTGCGTCCATCATTTTGTCGATCGCGGTCGTGCCGATCTTGCTCAGCACAACACCGCAGCCACAGATCGAGCAAGACTCTGAGCGGCTTGGCTTACTCGCTTTGTGGAAGATTACCCCGCTTGGCGCGGCAGGCTGTTTTTTTGCCGGCGTCGCTAGCGGCATCATGTTCGGCATGGGCGCGGTTTATATCCGCCAGCTTGGGTTTGGCGTCGGTATGATCTCAGCTTTTATGGCCGCCATCATGCTGGGCGGCGCGGTGTTTCAATGGCCGGTTGGCAAGCTCTCTGACACGTTTGACCGACGGCACGTGATCTTAGGCGTGGCGCTCGCCACCAGCGCGTCGGCGGCGGTTCTGCATTTGACGACGCTGAACGAGACTGGCCTCATCATTGCGGGCTTTGTGCTGGGCGGGCTGGCATCGACCCTGTATCCGCTCTCGCTCTCCTATGCGAATGACTGGTTCAATGCCGACCAAATGGTCTCCGCCTCAAACGGACTGGTGACCTTTTACGGCGCCGGCGCCCTTTTCGGGCCGCTCGGCACAGGCGTCTTGATGGGCGCGATGGGTCCGGTTGGCTTTGTCGTCTACATCGTCGCACTGATGCTCGGCGTCGCGGCGTTCACCGCCTACCGCATGACCCTCAATGATGGCCCTGACAGCCAGGAAGACTTCCTTTATGCGCCGTCAGCCATTGGTGTGAATGAGGTTTGGGCAGAAGCGGCCGCCGAAGCGGCCGAAGAGTCGAATGAAGACGAGGCTTAGCCTAGGCGAGATTAAGCTCGACCGCGCCGAGATAGTCGCGCTTGCCGACCGGGACGCCCTTCTGGCGCAGCAAATTGTAAGCGGTCGTGGCATGGAAATAGAAATTGGGGAGCGAGAAAGAGGTCAAAAAGCCAAGCCCCGTAAACGGCATTTTCACGTCACCAATCGCGAAGATGACGTCGTTTTTCACCAGATTATCCAACTGTTCCGGCGTGACGGTCTTCAGGCTTTCGATCGTCGTATCCAACAGCTGCTCACAGCCGGCATAGTCTGTGATCTCCATGGCGGGCGGTGGACCCGCTTCGCCGGCTTCAAGGGATTTGAGCATGTTCACCGAATGGTGGTTCATCGATCGAATTTGAAAGGTGAAAGGCAGCATGTCTTCGCACAAACCCTCGGTGATGAAGGCATCGGCGTCCGCGCCGAGATGTTCGCGGCCCTTGGCGACCACGCCGCGAAGGGCTTCGGTCTGGCGGAGCATCGCCCCAACGGTGGATTTGTAAAGATCGGTTGTCATGGCGGAGTTCCCCAGATGTGTTGTGATCATCGCGGTGTGGCGGAGATTGGACCATAGGGCAAGAGGAATAGAATACGCTGAGCGCCGACGCCCCCAAATCTTGATTTACGAACGCAATGAAACGTTAAACAGATGCCAATGGGTTAGTCATTCTTCCCGAACTTGCGGTCCCGACCAGCCAAAATCCGCAGGCGCAGAGCATTCAGCTTGATAAAGCCTTCGGCGTCTTTCTGGTCGTACGCACCATGGTCATCCTCAAAGGTGACAATGTCTTCGCGGTAGAGAGAGTAGGGACTTGAGCGGCCAACCAAATGGACGCCGCCCTTATAGAGTTTGAGGCTGACTTCGCCGGAGACATAACGCTGCGAATGGTCGATGGCGGCCTGAAGCATTTCGCGCTCCGGGCTCCACCAGAAGCCATTATAGATGAGCTCGGCATATTTCGGCATCAGCTCGTCTTTGAGATGGCCAGCGCCGCGATCGAGCGTGATGCTTTCCATGCCGCGATGCGCGGTCAGCAGGATCGTGCCGCCGGGCGTCTCATAGATGCCGCGTGACTTCATGCCGACGAACCGGTTCTCGAGCAGGTCGAGCCGGCCAATGCCATGCTTACGGCCATACTCGTTAAGCTTGGTCAGGATCGTCGCCGGACTCATCGCCTCGCCATTGATCGCGCAGGCATCGCCTTTTTCAAAGCCGATCGTGATCGTTTCCGGTTGGTCAGGCGCCTCTTCCGGCGAGAGTGTGCGCATATGGACGAACTCTGGCGCCGCTTCGGCAGGGTCTTCCAGGACCTTGCCTTCAGACGAGGAGTGCAGCAGATTGGCATCGACAGAGAAAGGCGCTTCGCCTCGCTTGTCCTTGGTGATCTCAATACCGTGGCTTTCGGCAAATGCCATTAGGTCGGTGCGGGATTTGAACTCCCAATCGCGCCACGGCGCGATCACTTTGATGTCTGGGTTGAGGCCATAATAACCGAGCTCAAACCGGACCTGATCATTGCCTTTGCCCGTGGCGCCATGACAGACCGCATCGGCACCCATCATGTCAGCTATCTCGATCTGACGCTTCGAGATCAGCGGCCGCGCAATCGACGTGCCGAGCAGATAAACGCCTTCATAAACGGCATTGGCGCGAAACATTGGGAAGACAAAGTCGCGGACGAATTCTTCGCGGACATCCTCTATGAAGATGTTTTCGGGTTTGACTCCGGCGGCAAGCGCCTTCGCGCGGGCCGGTTCAAGCTCTTCGCCCTGGCCGAGGTCCGCAGTGAAGGTCACAACTTCCGCCCCGAACTCTGTTTGCAACCATTTCAAAATGATGGAGGTGTCGAGGCCACCGGAATAGGCGAGTACAACTTTTTTCGGGGTGCTGACCATGCGCGCGGCCTCCAGAGAAATGGCAAATCTGGCGCGCGGTATGACGGAGCGACCGGCACCGCGCAAGGGCCAGCTGAGCGGAAGATGAACACAGCAGACACATTTGCCTCAATTCTTCTGAAAATTGCCCAAATTCCGAACCGTTAAACGCCCGGATTCGACAAGAGCTTGGCATGACGGATGCCAAGGGAGATGCCGTCGTGTCGAAAACAACCTTTTTAGCTGCGAGTCTGATGGCGGTTGGCGCCATGACCCTCGCCAGTGCTCAACCGAACCCAACGCCAATTTCGGACCCAATCACAATGACGTCGAATTCTGTGAGTTCCTACATTCTGCTTGACCGGACCGGATCGATGTCAGGTATTTGGGATGAAGCCCTCTCAAGTGTGAACACCTATGCTGCCGCGGTCGGCAAGCTTGAGGAAGGCGAGGCAGATGATCTTGAGACAAAGGTCACTTTGGCGGCCTTCGATTTCCAGAACGGATTTCAATACGATCTGTTGCGCCGGGACATCGAGCCCGGAAGCTGGCAGCAGGTCTCCACTGATGAGGTCAGCCCACGCGGCATGACCCCACTGTTTGATGCCATCAACAGGACCATCACAATGGCCGAAGCGGATGGTCCAGAAAAAGCTGTGATCGTGATCATGACCGATGGTCTTGAAAACTCGTCACGCGAAGTCACACGCGACGGTGCAAAAGCTGCACTTGAGCGTGCTGAGGCCCGCGGCTGGGAGGTTGTCTTCCTGGGCGCTGAGTTTGCGAACTTTGCCGACGCAGAAGGCGTTGGTGTGGCCTCCTCCAAGTCGATGGCCGTGAGCGCCGGTCAGCTCAATGCAACTCAGGAGCGCCTGGCACGAAAAGCCCGTGACTACGGTAAAGGCGAGTCGGCCGACATCATCTTCGATGAAGAAGATCGGGCAATTGCCGAAGAAGAAGTGGTCAAGGAACGAACGGGCCAAAACCGTTAGTCATGTAGCGTGAAGTAGAGTTTAGTAGAGTAGAATGGCGTAGATTGCGTCCGCGCCGGTGGAAGACTCATCGAGTTGATCTATCGGCGCGGATTTGTGCTTATTATTCACAAAATTTTTAGGTCGCTCCCTGATATTTTTTATATCCACAACGCGCTAAATAATGGTGCGTACGAGTCTATCTCAATTGGGAGTTTGCATGAGCGCAGCGCGCGTCAACCTTCAGCGCCCAAACATTGGAGTCGCAGTTGCTCTTTCTGCCATGATGCTGTCGGCGTGCGGGGGCGGTGGTGGCAGTGCCTCTCCGACATCGACTTCTCCGCCTCCGCCTCCGCCGCCGCCTCCGCCTCCGGTTAGTGGACAGGTGACCATTTCAGGTGACGTCACATTTGAGTCGGTACCGCATCGTCCTGCGCCGAATTACTCGCTCGACTTCGACGCGGCGTTCGACAAAGCGGCGCGCGGTGTCCTTGTTGAGGCCCTCAGCAGCTCAGGGTCTGTTTTGGATACAGATGTGACGGACGCAACCGGGGGCTATGATGTGCAAGTCGATCAGAATACGGATGTGCGGATCCGCGTCACAGCGCAGTTGATCGAGACCGGACTGCCAAGTTGGGACATCCGCGTGGTGGACAACACGAACGGCTTTGCGAGCTACTCCATGGAAGGCTCGCTGACGTCATCTGGCACGGCAAACTCGATCCGGGATCTCTCGGCGCCCACCGGGTGGAATGGTTCGGCCTTTGTGGGAGAACGCGCCGCGGGACCATTTGCGATTTTGGATGGCATGTATGATGCCGTCCAACTTATCCTCAGCGCTGAGAATACGCAGCAATTTGAACCTCTTCAGATCTATTGGAGCGTCGACAACATTCCGTCGGACGAGGTGGATGTTGAGGCTGGCGAACTGACATCGTCCTTCTACACCCGGTTCAGCGGAACGCCGACCATAGCGATCCTAGGCGACGCAACGAGCGACGCCGACGAGTTCGATACCCATGTGATTACACATGAGTTCGGGCACTATGTTGAAGATACTATTTCGCGATCAGATTCCATTGGCGGCGCGCACAGCCTGTTCGACCGGCTCGATGCGCGCGTCGCGTTTGGCGAGGGGTTTGGAAACGCGTTCGCTGGTATGGCACTCAACGACCCAACCTATCGAGATGATTTCGGCACAGGACCAAATGATGCATTTGGGTTTAGCGTTGATGTCAACAATTTCACAGGCTCATTGCCGCGAGGCTGGTTTAATGAAGCGTCGATCCAAGCGATCTTGTGGGATCTGTTTGATGCTAGCAATGATGGCGTCGATGTAATTTCCGGCGGCTTCCAACCGATCTATGACGTTTTGAGCGACGGCGACTACACCAACCAGCCTGATTTCACGACCATTTATGGCTTTATTTCCGACTTTCGCGCCGGCACGAGCTTTGATGATCAGGATATTGATGCGTTGCTGACGCAGCAGCAAATCTTCGGTTCAGGACCGCAAGGTACGGGCGAATCGAATTCGGGTGGCATTGGCGATACGCTCCCTGTGTACAAATCGCTGACCGTTGGTGGTCCGGCCGTCGAGGTTTGTTCTCGAGATAACAATGGTGTTAGCGTATTTGGAGACCCTCAGACCGCGCTTGGAAACAAGCACGGCGTTCGAAACTATCTGGCGCTTGAGCTGCCATCTGGCGGCAGTTACACTTTCCGAATGGATAGGACCTCGGGCGCTGGCACTCGGGACCCGGACTTCCGCGTTTGGAATGAGGGCAGAATTGTTGCTCAGGGTGTGTCCGGTGTCTCCAACAGCGAAGTCGCAACGATTGGTTTGTCAGCCGGCAGCTATCGCATCGAGGCATTCGACTGGTGCAACACGATCGGAGACGACGAAGGGTTTGGGGCGGGCGATTCTGACTTCTGTAACTTCGATAACACCAATTGGAGTGACTCATGCTTCAGTTTCTCGGTGTCGAATTGATGGAAAGATCGATGAAACAAAAGCCGGTTGTTTTCACCCTTGCAGTTTTGGCGATCGTCACTGCCTGTTCCCGATCGCCGGGCGCGATTTCTCAGAACGGCCCGATCCAAACGGCAAGCGAAGATCCAATCAAAGCTTTGCCTATCCGCACGACGATCAAGCCTGGCGCCGCGATTGGCTTTTCGCACTCGGAATTGCCCGTGTTGCAGAAAGGTCAGGATGGTCGTGTCACTGTTTTCGTCACGGAGCCTTATGATCAGGGTGAAATGACGATCAGCATGTCGGGCAGTGGCGGATTGGACGTGTTTGGTGCTGAGCGGTCGATGCGCCTTGATCTGAGTGCCGGTGCGACGCACGAAGTGACGATCAATTTTGGCGCATCTGAAGACGGCGATTACCGAATTGGAATTTCTGCATTGGTTGAACTGGACGGGGGTTTTCGGATGGGTCGTGCCTATGCGGTTCCGATCCGGATTGGAAAAGGGGGCAATTCAGGTGTCGCGCGGAAGGGATCGATCCAGACCGATTTGACCGGCGAACAAAGAGTCGTGTTTCAAGCAGAAGAAACGATCCGATAAAGGCTGCACGGCCAATATGGCCAAGCTCACCGGCTCAGTGTATGGCGCGGCAAAAGATATAGCGCCGAAAGTCCTCCCATGTCCGAAACCTCAAAGCTCCGCAACATCGCGATTATTGCTCATGTCGATCATGGCAAGACAACGCTGGTGGACAATTTGCTCAAACAATCTGGCACGTTTCGAGAGAATGAGGCCACAGAAGAGCGGATGATGGACTCCAATGATTTGGAGCGCGAACGCGGTATCACCATCCTTGCGAAAACGACCAGTGTTGTTTGGCGGGATACACGTATCAACATTGTTGATACGCCCGGACATGCGGACTTTGGCGGTGAAGTTGAACGGATTCTGTCGATGGTGGATGGCGCCATCGTCCTGGTCGATGCCGCTGAAGGTCCCATGCCGCAAACGAAGTTTGTGGTTTCAAAGGCCCTCAAAATTGGTCTCCGACCGATTGTTGCTGTCAATAAAATCGACAAGCCGGAAAGCCGCCCTGACGAAGTCGTCGACGAAGTCTTCGATTTATTCGATGCGCTTGGTGCCTCCGATGAGCAGCTTGATTTTCCGATTTTGTATGGGTCGGCCAAGAATGGTTGGATGTCGCTGCAATATGATGCGCCGACCGAAGATATGTCCGAGCTCTTTGATCTTGTTGTTCAACATGTCCCGGAACCTCAAACCGAACCGGGTGCATTCCGGATGCTGGCGACGACCATTGCTGCAGACAATTTCCTGGGACGGATTTTGACTGGACGCGTTACGGCTGGAGAAGCGCGCCCAAATCAGACTGTGAGAGTGTTGGATCGGGATGGCAAGTTGGTGGAGCAGGGGCGGATCTCCAAAGTCTTGGCCTATCGCGGACTGTTGCGTGAGCCGATCGATATTGGTGAAGCGGGGGATATCGTTTCGATCGCTGGGCTCCAGAAAGCCAACGTCGCCGATACGATCGCAGATCCGACCGTGTCTGAACCAATCGAGGCGCAGCCAATTGATCCGCCGACTTTGTCGATGACGTTCCGCGTCAATGACAGTCCGCTTGCTGGAACCGAAGGTGACAAGGTGACCAGCCGGGTGATTTGGGATCGACTTGAAAAGGAAGCGGCCGGCAATGTTGCGCTGAAAGTGGAACGATCTGAAGAACCGGATGCTTTTGTGGTGTCAGGCCGGGGGGAATTGCAACTTGCCGTACTGATCGAAACGATGCGGCGAGAAGGGTTTGAATTGGGCGTGTCTCGGCCAAGTGTTGTGTTCAAAACCGAAGCGTCGTCCGGCGAGAAGCTCGAACCGATCGAAGAAGTCGTGATCGATGTCGATGATGAGTATTCGGGGGCGGTTGTCCAAAAGCTGGCCGAGCGAAAAGCTGACATGACCGAAATGAAGCCGTCAGGTGCGGGTCGCACTCGATTGGTGTTTCAGGCACCAACACGAGGGCTAATCGGCTATCAAGGTGAGCTTCTGTCCGACACGCGAGGCACCGGAATAATGAACCGAGTCTTCCTCGAATATGCGCCGTTCAAGGGTCGAATCCAGGGGCGTCGGACGGGAACCCTAATAGCGATGGACAAGGGTGAAGCCGTTGCATTTGCACTATGGAACCTCGAGGATCGGGGGCCGATGATGATCCATCCGGGCGCGAAAGTGTATCAAGGGATGATCATCGGAGAACACACGCGGGACAATGATCTTGAGGTAAACGTTCTCAAAGGTAAGAAGCTCACGAATGTGCGTGCTTCTGGAACCGATGAAGCTGTTCGGCTGACCCCGCCGTTGCAAATGACATTGGAGAAGTCGCTGTCCTACATTGCAGATGATGAGCTTGTCGAAGTGACTCCTGAGAGCATTCGCCTACGGAAAGTGCATCTCGATCCGCATGAGCGCAAACGCGCGGCAAAAGCAGCCCAAGCCAAATAAGGTCAGAATCAGTCTTTAGCGGTTTGGGATTTCCGGCTAATCTTCAATAATGACACTCGACACTCATTCCGGTGCAGGTTGGTCTATCCGAAAGTGGCGGCGGACAGACTACCCGCAAGTGGAGCTGATCTTTCGCGATTGCTTGTCGGAGTTTTCGTGGCGCGGACCTGAACGAGATGAGCTTCGGCGCATGCGCCAAACTCTGGTCGCCGCAGACGTATATGTTGCTGCAGAACCTGCGGCAGGCCTAGTTGGCTTCATGAGCTTCGAGCCAGTGAACGCCTATGTGCCGCATCTTTTTGTTGCGGCAGATTGGCGGTTCTGCGGTGTTGCGTCTTCACTGCTAGCCGTCGCCCGAGCGCGCGCGGAAGGTGCCGTGCAGCTCGATGTCGACTGTTTGAATGAACGCGCGATTGCCTTTTATCGGTCGCAGGGCTGGAGCATTCGGGCGCCTGCAGACCGCAAAAGCGGTGTCATTCGTCGCGGCCAAATCAGATTGATTAGCCCGGAATAGACCGGGCGACTTGGTCAATTTCATTTAGATGTTTGGACTGTTCGGCGACGGATAAGAATGAACCCGTGAAGCTGTTCCGGGCAAGAGTGAGTATATCATCCCGGTCGAGCTTAAGTGCGATTGCGGTTTGACGAAAATTCTCGTTCACGTACCCGCCGAAGTAAGCCGGATCGTCTGAATTCATTGTCGCCTTCAGTCCCAGGTCCAGCATTTGCTTCATTGGATGGTCGGTGAGTTTCTCGATGACACATAACGACAGATTTGAAAGTGGGCAGACCGTTAGAGTCAGTCCCTCCTGACGCACGCGTTCAGTAAGAGCTGTATCCTCAAGGAGGCGGTTGCCATGATCAATCCTGTCGACGCGCAATATATCGAGCGCTTCACTTACATATTCCGGCGGTCCTTCTTCGCCGGCATGCGCGACGAGCTTTAAACCGGCCTGGCGCGCCTCTGCAAAGATGTTAGCGAATTTTGACGGGGGGTGACCGAGCTCTGAAGAATCTAGGCCAACGCCATCAATATGATCGATCCAGGGCTGTGCTTGCTTCCAGGTTTCAAACGCATCCTCTTCGCTCAAGTGGCGCAGGAAACACATGATCAATTTGAAGCTAATGCCATAGCGCTCTTCACCGGCGCGTAGTGCGTTTAGAATACCCTTGATCGGCGTTGCGAACTCCAGGCCGCGTTCGGTGTGACCCTGCGGATCAAAGAAAATCTCGACGTGCTTTACGTTGTCGGCATGCACGCGCTGCAAATAAGCGTCTGTGAGTTCAAAGAAGTCTGCTTCGGTCTGCAAAACAGACATGCCTTGATAGTAAAGGTCTAGGAAATCCTGCAGGTTAGAGAAATTGTACGCAGCCCTCAGCTCTTCAAGTGTTTCATAACCGATAGAAACGCTGTTTCTCGCGGCAAGTTTCATCAAAAGTTCCGGTTCCAAACTTCCCTCAATGTGGAGGTGAAGTTCAGCTTTTGGCAGCGCGGCAATGAGTTCGGCGTGTTTGTCCATTGCAGCGATATAGCCGAATTGAAGTGGCAAGGGAACGCGCTGGTGCTGCCGACTTCGCGTAGATGCCGAGACTTGCTATGGTTCGCGCAAAGTGAGATGCCAATGCGCAAAAGGAGGCCAATGTATGGACTATATTTGGTGGGTTTTGCCGGCCTTGTCCGGGGTTGTTGGCCTGATGCTGAGCTTTGCTGGTGTTGGCAGGCTGATGAAGCTCAGACTTGCGGCAGGTGGATTGCGCTTCCTTGCCGGAGTTGGATTTTTGGGGGTTGCAGGGATCACGACATTCGCAGGCCTCAATTTGCAGACCTATCAACGACTGACATATGAACGAGTCGTCGCGACGGTGAGCTTCGACGCCCTCGGTCCGCAAGATACTTATCGGGTCACGATGCTTCTACCGGAAGGGGAGACCCGTGAGATTCAGCCTCTCGAAGGTGATCAATTTGCGCTCGGCGCGCGTGTCATTACATTCAAACCGATGGCTCAGTTGCTCGGCTATGACAGTGTGTACCGTTTGGATTTCATTGAAGGTCGCAGAGCGGATCGATTTCAGTTGGATCGCGTGAGTGCGGCGACAAGCACGGGCCAGAAGCTTACACAAAACCCTGGCCTGGATGTGTTTG
Source organism: Pseudomonadota bacterium (assembly GCA_038534315.1). Lineage (GTDB taxonomy): Bacteria > Pseudomonadota > Alphaproteobacteria > Caulobacterales > Hyphomonadaceae > Henriciella. Next base: position 13,079 of record JBCAWZ010000019.1, read on the forward strand.
CATTGGCGAAGGAACAGGGGAATCGGTTTGGCGTCGACACGCAACAAAGAGATGCGAATTTCGGGTCTTCTGTGTATGCGCCAATGGCGGATGGATTGGAGTATGAGGTAAGCTTGACTCAATCGGCGCTTGTACTGCGTCCCGGAAACAGCGCTGCCGCACAGCGCCTTGAAGAGACGGAGTGAGGCGAATGGGTTTATGGGATCGATACATTGTGCCGCCGCTGATTTCGTGCGCCTGCAGCAGCAAACCGATCATGAAGCAGCGCGAGAAGATCGTTCCAGAAGCGGACGGCGTTGTGCTCGAAATTGGCTGCGGATCGGGAACAAATTTTGACATTTACGACGTGGAGCGCGTGCAGCACTTGCATGCCATTGAGCCTTCTGACGGCATGATCCGACGAGCCGCCGAAAAGATGGACGGGCATGGCCTATCGAGTAAGACGACCTTGCACACTGTTGGCGCAGAGGCATTGCCGTTGGAAAGGCAATCGATCGATACCGTCGTTGTAACCTTTGTATTGTGCACGATTCCAGACTGGCGTTCGGCCTTGGAGGAGATTCGACGAGTCCTGAAACCGAGCGGTCAAATCTTGTATTCTGAACACGGGATCGCACCAGATGAGGGCGTTGCGAAATGGCAGCGGCGGATCGAGCCGGTTTGGAAACGTCTTGCCGGGGGGTGCCATCTTACTCGAGACACGCAGCGCATGCTGACCGAAAGCGGCTTCCGCATCGATCGCCACGATAGCATGTATTTGCCGAGCACGCCGAGGATCGCCGGCTATGCGGTTTGGGGGCGTGCGACCGCAGTATGACAACTGGCAGCTGGCCTCAATGATGTTCGAATAAAACTGTAATCGTGGACCCTTTTAGCGAAGCTGAGTAAAGGCCCACAGGTTGGATGGAGGAAAGTGATGCAGTACTGGCTGTTTAAATCGGAGCCTTTCAAGTGGAGCTGGGAGGACCAAAAGGCCAAGGGCGATATCGGCGAAGAGTGGGATGGTGTCCGAAACTACCAGGCGCGCAATTTTATGCGCGACATGAAAATTGGTGACCGCGGTTTCTTTTATCATTCAAACAAAGGTTTGGAAGTTGTCGGTATTGTTGAAATATGCGCTGAAGCGCACTCGGATTCGACGACTGATGATGAACGCTGGGAGTGCGTTGATATCAAAGCGATTGCCGACATACCTGAGCCAGTTTCTCTTAAGGCGATCAAAGCAAATGAAAAGCTCGCCGACATGTCCCTAGTGACGTCGATGAGGCTCTCGGTTCAACCGGTCCGCGACACCGAGTGGATGGAGGTTTGCCGGATGGGAAATTTGGATGGCAAATCGCTCAAGCCACTCTAGGTGGCGCTAACGGACGCCATCCTCGAAACTCGCGAGCGCCCACTCGGCAAACTGAGCGAGATTACCGGACTTATAGAGAAAACCTCCGACGCCGGCTTTGTGAGCCGCAGCGATATCGGTTGGCTTGTCGCCTATCAGGAAACTCAATTCGCGCCGGACCGGAAAGTCACTCATCGCTTGCATTAGCATGCCAGGTTTTGGTTTTCGATCAAAACTATCTTTGCGGAAATCAGGAAGCGTTCCCTCTGCGTGGTAGGGGCAGCTATAGATACGATCGAGACTTAAACCTTCGACTTCCAGGTCCGAGATCAGTTTTTGGTGGACTGCTTGCATGTCGGCAATCGTATAATGACCGAAGGCAATGCCACTTTGATTTGTCACGACAAACACAAACCAATTGCGTGCTTTGAAGTTCCGAATGCAATCAATTGCACCATCGTTCCATTCGAATTCTGACACCTCGGCGACATAGCCTTTGTCGACGTTAAGAACGCCGTCTCGGTCTAGAAAGAGTGCGGGTCGCAACTGTTGCATTCAAGGCCAAAAGCAAAATTCAATTAGTGCAGCGAAACCAACAACCAATGCTAGTTCTTTTCGACCAATACCTCGTTTTCGCCGTGGAGAGCACCCCGATTGGCCTTCACGCCGAAAAAGAATGGGATCAATGCCAAGGCCGTGATTCCGCTTGCCAGCAAAAAGGCGGCGCCAGGAAAATAAATTGGCGCCGAGTCGACCGAAAAATACGAAAAGGTTTGGGTCATCAAAACGGGGCTGAAGATCAATGTCAGGGCCATTATGCTGGCTTGGGCACCCTGTAATTCGCCTTGTCGGTTTCTTGGTGTCAGCGTTGACGTTACTGTATTTATTGCAGGCATCGTGACCGAGCCGAGTGCTGAAAATGCGATAACGACGAATGCTGCACCTGGGATAGATGCGAATGCGAAGCCGATCATTGCGGCGACTTGTGCGGTCATTCCAAAAGCTGCTGCGCGCATTGCGCCAAGGCGCTTCACGAGCCATCCGGTTAAGAGACCCTGCGAGATGGCTGAAACAAGACCGACCGCTCCGAGCGAAATACCAATCATTAAGGGCGACCAATCATACCGGACCGCTCCATAGTAATTCCAAGTGCTCGGATAAACGGCATGTGCGATTTGGTAGAAGCCAATTGCCAGTATGAACCAACCGACTTTTGGGATGCGTGCAAAGTGCCGAAGTGCGCCAAACGGATTGGCCTGGAGGATGTCAAACTGTCTCCGATCCTCGGGACGGAGGCTTTCCGGCAATACGAATAGACCATACAGCACATTGACCCCAGCCACTGCAGCAGCGGCAAAAAAGGGCAGTCGCGTGTCGATGTCGCCCAGAATGCCGCCAAAAACGGGTCCCAAGATGAAGCCAAATCCAAAGGCTGCTCCCGTCAGGCCGAAAGCACGGCCTCGATCTTCGGGTTCGGTCACATCAGCGATATAAGCGTTCGCAACCGATACCGTGCCGGAAAACAGGCCTGCCAGAGCGCGACCGAGAAACAGAATTCCAATTGTAGGGGCAAGCCCCATAATTAGCATGTCGATGCCGAGCATGCCGACGGAAATGAGCAGGATTGGTCTGCGACCATATTGATCGGATAGCCCGCCGAGGATGGGCATCGCCAGAAAATTCGCTGCGGCGAATACCATGCTTAACCAGCCATTCCATGGAGCCGCTGCTTCGACCGACAAGTCAGTGAGCTCACTGATGAGCTCAGGCATGATCGGCATAATGATGCCGAATGACAGCATGTTAAGTGTGACCGTAACAATCACGAAGAAGAATGCATTTCGGCCGGGCGGCCGTCGCCCTTCGGTGTTTGTCATGTGTCAGATGTGCTTGGCTACGGTCAGCGGGTCAACTGGCTATTCGCTTAAAGGATTAGCAGAATCGGCTCGTGCAAAGGTTTGGCTGAGGCCACGATAGAAGCCAATCTTTCTTTCTTGGGCCGGGGTGAGTTGGGCGAGTCGATTGGCGCCTCTCAATCCTTGGCTGGGTCGATCTGTGTGAGCAAACGTCATAATATCTGCGAATAGACGCGCTGGCAGCCCCCCACCCGTGACCTCATTCATTGGTGTATCATCGTCGTTTCCGGTCCAAACACCAACCAGGAACTCGGAACTATAGCCGATGAACCAGGCGTCCCTGAAGGATTGGCTGGTTCCGGTTTTCCCTGCGAGATCCATATTTTCAACTTTCGCAGCTGTGCCCGTTCCAGACCGAACCACAGCGGCGAGCATGGCGGTCATCGTTTCTGCGTCGGTTCGCGGAAAAACCGATGCCGGTTGATATTCAGCACGCTCATACAAAACATCACCGCGTGAAGTCGTGATCCGCGCCACAAGATGTGGATCGACCCGAAACCCACCTGTCATGAAGGGACCATATGACCGAGTGAGCTCCATCAAGGTCAGCTCCTGACTGCCAAGCGCGATCGACGGCAAGGGCTCCATTTTGGATTTGACACCGAATTTGCGGACCAGAGAGATGATACGCTCCTCTGTGACTTCTTGGCCGAGATTTGCCGCTACGGTATTGAGCGATTTCCGCAGTGCTTCGTTTAATGTCACGGGCCCCAAATAGCTTCTGCTGAAGTTCTGTGGCGACCAGTCGTCAATCGTAACCGGCGCGTCGTCTCTCACATCATAAGGGGTCAGTCCGTTTTCGAGCGCGGCGGCGTATACGAAAGGTTTGAAGGCAGAACCGGGCTGGCGACGGGCTTGAAGGGCGCGATTGAACTGATTTTCTGCGTAACTCCTGCCGCCATAGAGCGCCAATATTTGACCATTTTGATCCAATAGCACGGCAGCGGCCTGACCTGCGCCTTCGTCTTCGGCCTCTTCCGATAAGCGGTTGTCAATTGTCTCCGCGAAGCCGGCTTGAAATACTGGATCGATCGTGAGCTGGATGATTAAATCTTCGGGGACGTTTGGCAGTAAATCATTTGCGTCGCTAAATGCTTGGTCAAGAAGGTATCCGAATGTTGGATCCTCAGGTTCTGGCGGCGAAAGCTCGATGTCCATATCCGCAGCAATTCGAGCGCTTTCCCGCGTGACGAAGCCGGCGCTAACCATTTCGCGCAATACATATCCCTGTCGTTCTTTGGCTTCGTCCATATTTCTGTACAGAGCCAGCCGAGACGGTGCTTGCGGAAGCGTCGCCAGGATCGAAGCCTCAGCGAGGGTGAGGTTCTCTGGAGGCTTTCCGAAATAGTGTCGCGAAGCGGCGTCCACTCCGTAAAACCCCGATCCGAAATACACTCTGTTCAGGTAGAGTTCGAGGATTTCGTCTTTGCTCAGTCGAGTTTCCAATTGGCGAGCAAGACGAATCTCTTGGACCTTTCGCTTCAATGTCTGTTCCGAGGACAAAAGCAGGTTTTTGACCAGTTGTTGTGTGAGCGTTGAGGCCCCGGATACGGTGCGTCCAGAGACTGCGTTTGAGATCAATGCGCGCAGCATGGCCTGCGTGTCCGCGCCATCATGTTCAAAAAACCGCTTATCCTCCGCTGCAATGAAAGCGCGTGGAACGTGTGGTGGCAAGTCGGCCAGGCTCAAAGCACGTCCGTAGCGGGGGCCTCTGATCGCTAAAGTGTCACCATTGCGATCTACAAACTCGACCGCCGGTTCGCGTTTGATCCGCCACAACTCGCCGTTGCTATTCGGAAGCGTGGGCATGCCGTTATAAAGGCTTTGCCAGTACAGGAACGCGCCAAGGAGCCCAATTAGAAAAATGACCAAAGCTGATCCTAGGCCATGAACCAACCATCGCCGTCTAACCCAGATTGGACTGCGCAGCGCTGGCACCTGCGCAGCCGGTTTAGGTGGCGGCTTTTTGAGGCCGGTTTTCAGAGTGTTGGCCACGCAGCGCTCCCTCACACACGATAAATGCTGCCCAGAAAATGCGTCAGCAACAAGACGTCTGCCGCGAGTCTACTGCGTTTGACCATCCGGACAGTCTTCGCCAAGAACGCGTCTTCGTCCGGGTTGAGTTTGCAAAGTCATCCTGACAGCCAATCTCAAGCGATGTTCCATACTGCTTGCGTCCATGCCGGGGCTGAGGCATCCTAGCGCTTCTCCAGTATCAATTGCCGCAAGGACCGCAAACCCAGTACGTCCTTGATATTGTTGCCAAATATCGGTGACCATCCAATGCTCGGCTTGATCGAGATGATGGTCATCAATCATCGAAACTGAGCTGGGTCGCGCATCAGTCAAATCGAATTTTGACAAGACGATCTGGTTCAAATCTGCAGCCCGTATCGATCGCTCAATCCGCGGATCCAAAACTCGACATGTCGTGCACCAGTCTGCCGTGAATACCAGAACCCGAACCTGCGGGTCTGCCCAAGCTGAAGGCATCAGAATACCGATTAAACACGCCGCAATTGCGCCGAAACGTTCAAGCATGACGGCCGAAAACGCGAGCGAATATCACATCAACCCGTTTCATGTGGTAATCGAGGTCGAACATGCCATTGAGCGTATCCTCGTCCAAACAGTCGGTGACGGCTTCGTCAGCAAGCAAGTGATCCAGAAATGGCCCTTCCCCTCCCCACGTTTTCATCGCGTTGCGCTGGACAAGACGATACGCCGCTTCGCGACTTTGCCCGGCTTCAACGAGAGCGAGCAAGACCCGTTGAGAGTTGTGCAATCCGCCGAGGCTGTTGAGATTATTAAGCATAGCTTCCGGATAAATCACCAATTGCTCCATCACACTTGCAAGTCGATGTAGGGCGAAATCTAGATGGATGGTTGAATCTGGACCAATGCCTCTCTCCACAGACGAGTGTGAAATATCGCGTTCATGCCATAGCGCGACATTCTCCATTGCCGGTACGACCGCCATTCTGACCAAGCGAGCGAGACCGGTGAGGTTTTCGGTCAATACGGGATTGCGTTTGTGCGGCATCGCCGACGAGCCTTTTTGCCCTTTCGAGAAAAACTCCTCTGCTTCCAGCACTTCCGTTCGTTGTAGGTGCCGAATCTCGACAGCGATGCGTTCTACGGATGATGCGATCACGCCCAATGTCGCAAAGAACATCGCATGACGATCACGAGGTATAATCTGTGTTGAAACCGGTTCCGCGGTCAGTCCAAGTTGCTTCGCGACGTGTTCTTCGATTGCAGGATCAATGTTCGCAAATGTACCCACCGCTCCAGACATTGCACAGGTGGCTATTTCCTCTCGAGCGGCAAGCAGTCGGGATTTGTTGCGCTGAAACTCTGCGTAAAAACCCGCTAGTTTCACTCCGAACGTTGTTGGTTCCGCATGAATGCCATGGCTGCGGCCAATGGTTGGTGTCAATTTGTGTTCAAAAGCGCGGGCTTCGAGCGCCTTTAAGACCCGCTCCACACCTCCAAGGAGGAGGTCGCTGGCGCGCACGAGTTGAACACTTAGACATGTATCCAACACATCTGATGATGTCATTCCGAGGTGGAGAAAGCGGGCGGGCTCACCCACATGCTCCGCGACATTCGTTAGAAATGCAATGACGTCATGTTTGACCTCGGCCTCGATTTCATCGATCCGGTCGACTTCGAATGAACCTTTTTCACGGACCGCGGCGCTCGTTCCAACGGGAATTAGGCCTCTTGCTTCCATCGCTTCTGCTGCGAGGGTCTCAATCTCTAGCCAGATGCCGTATTTGCTTTCCGGCTCCCAAATGGCCGTCATTTCGGGGCGAGCGTAGCGCGAAATCATTGCGGTCCTCCGAGATCAAACGGCGGCTATAGTCGAACTGCGCGGTTCCGGCAAATGCGATAAGGTCAGGCCGATGTCAGCACGCGCGGTAGCTTGAAGACAACATCCTCTCGCGCCGTTTCGACGTCTTCTAAAGTAATGTCGAATCGCGCGCGACACGCGGCAATCAGGCCTTGGACGAGGTCTTCGGGAGCGCTTGCACCAGCGGTAATGCCGAGGGTGGTCACGCCATCAAACCATGTCCAATCCACATCTGCCGCGCTTGCCACCAAATAACCTGCGGATGAGCCGGCTCGAATTGCGACTTCGACCAAGCGTTTTGAATTGGATGACGTTTCTGCGCCAATCACTAAGAACAATTCGCATTGAGCTGCCATGAATTTGACGGCGTCCTGGCGATTGGTGGTGGCGTAGCAAATGTCTTCTTTGTGCGGTGATTGGATAGCTGGGAAACGGCGCTTCAGAACGGCGACGATTTCTGCCGTATCATCAACGCTGAGCGTGGTTTGCGTCACCAATGCAAGCGCGTTCGGATCCGGAACGGCAATGGTTTCGGCATCGGAGACGGTTTCCACAAGGCTCATATGACCTTCCGGGATTTGGCCCATCGTGCCCACCACTTCAGGGTGACCCGCATGCCCGACTAAGATTATGTGCCGCCCTTCTTTGAAGTGCCGCTCGGCTTCGACATGGACTTTCGAAACAAGCGGACAGGTCGCATCGACAAAGGTTAGACCACGCGCTTGAGCGGTTGCTGGAACAACTTTGGGCACGCCATGCGCTGAGAACACGACGGGGCGATCATCCGGACAGTCGTCAAGTTCATCGACAAAAACGGCTCCAAGCGCCTCTAGGCGCGACACAACATGAGCATTGTGGACGATCTCGTGGCGCACGAAAACGGGTGCGCCCCATTTGTCCAACGCTTCTTCGACAATCTGAATGGCCCGATCGACGCCAGCGCAAAAGCCTCTCGGCGCTGCCAGCATGATCTTCAAGGGTGCGGATGCGATCATATTCTTTCCTATTCTGCCGCACATGGCCCGTTGCGCCGGATCAAGACGGTCGGTAACACTCCTCTATGTGGAGAGCCTCGTCCAGGAGGCCAAGCGTGACAAGGTAGCGGAATGCGTCTGATTGCACTTTTTATGCTCATTGCGGTGCTGAGTGCCTGCTCAGCGGTTGGGTCTTTGACCTCTCAACTCGATCGCGAACAGAATGTCGGCACATGTCCCGCTGCGGGCTCACTCTATGATGCATCGCGCAAAGTGAAGTTTGCAACGGCAGATCAGCAAACCTTCACAAACATCGCCTTCACCGGGGAAATCGTCGATGTTAGAATGTTTTGCCGGTATACGAGCGGCCAGCCTGTGAGCGCTGAGGTCGAAATTGACTTTGCTTTCGGCAAAGGCCCCCGCGCGGTCGACGATATACGCCTGTTTCGATATTGGGTGGTGGTCGCGCGGCGCAGCGGCAAAGTGCTGCAGAAAGAATATTTCATGGTGGAGGCGGATTTCAGTGAAGGCGATATTGTCGGCAAGACCGAACTCATCGGCAACATTGTGATTCCGAGGCTTGATGAAACGATCTCGGCGGCAAACTTCGAAGTGCTTATCGGCTTCGACCTCACGGAGTCAGAATTGAGTTTTAACCAAGAGGGTCGCCGGTTCCGCTTGAGTGCTGGACGATAATAGAGCGGGGCAGGGTTTATGACGGATCTCGCGACGCGGCTCGCTGAGGCCTGCGCTTCAGCATTTGAGGCCGAAGGGTTGGACCCAAAATGGGGCGCGGTGAAACAGTCCGACCGACCAGAATTGGCAGATTTTCAGTGCAATGGCTGCATGGGAGCCGCAAAGCAGGCGGGTCGCAATCCACGAGATTTGGCGGCGACGATTGCGCCACGCATCGCAAAGCACGCTGCTGTTGACCGTGTAGATGTGGCTGGACCAGGCTTTTTAAACATCACACTACCTAACTCGGTGCTAGCAGACCGGGTGGTGGAAATTCTAGACGACCCAAAGCATGGTGCAGGCGTGGCGCCTGACTCCAAGAAATTGGTGGTCGATTTCGGTGGTCCGAACGTCGCAAAATCGATGCATGTTGGGCACCTTCGTTCGGCTGTGATCGGCGACACGCTTGTTCGAGTTCTCAGATTCCTTGGCGATGACGTCACGGGCGATGTCCATTTGGGCGATTGGGGCCTACAAATGGGCTTGCTGATCATCGCTCTTGAAGATGAGTTGCCCGCTTTGGCTCATTTTCGCGAGGGTGTTTCCGGGGCCGAGCTCGGCGCACTTGACGTTACAATGGAAGATCTTTCCCGCTTGTATCCTATTGCGTCGGCGCGGGCGAAGACCGACCAGGAATATGAGCGGCGCGCCCAAAAGGCGGTTGCGAAAATGCAGGACGGCCATGCTGGCTATCGTGCGCTTCTGAGCCACTTCATTTGCGTTTCCGTTGCTGCGTTGAAAAGAGACTACGCATTTTTGGATGTCAGCTTTGACCTTTGGAATGGCGAAAGCGATGTTGACCATCTCATTCCGGTGATGATCGAGACGTTCAAACAAAAAGGATTGGCACGTTTAGATGATGGCGCGTGGATTGTGGATATCGCGCTTCCTGACGACAAGAAAGAGTTCCCGCCAGTCATCCTTGTAAATTCGAGAGGCGCAACGGGCTATCATGCAACCGATTTGGCCACGATCATCGACCGCGTCCAAACCTTCAATCCGGACGAAATCATCTATGTCGTTGATCAACGGCAGGCCTTTCACTTTGAGCAAGTGTTTCGGGCATCGCAGCGCGCAGGGTTTATGCCTGAAAACCAGATGGAATTCGTTGGCTTCGGCACGGTCAACGGATCCGACGGCAAGCCGTTTAAAACGCGTGCGGGTGGGACCTTGCGACTGGCCGACTTAAATGCGCTCGCGCTTGCCGAAGCGGAAAAAAAGATTGGCGAGGCAGGTCTGTCCGGGGATATCCAGGCAGATGAACGTGATGAGATCGCGCGCCTGGTTGCGCGCGCGGCGCTCAGGTTCGCGGATCTAAAGAACCAGCGAACAACAAATTATGTCTTTGAATTAGACAAATTTTCCAGCTTCGAAGGGAAAACGGGACCGTACTTACTCTACGCGGCGGTTCGTATCAAAGCGCTGTTGCGTCGCGCGTCAGATTCAAGTCATGCTTCGGGGCCAATCCAAATTGTGGAGCCGACGGAACGAAAAATTGCGCTGACCCTAGATCGGTTTGCCTTGGCGCTTTCTCTAACAAGAACCAAACGCATGCCTCATCATTTGTGTGAACACGTATACGCATTGGCGCAAGCATTTAGCGCCTTCTATGCAGACCTCCCAATTGCCAAAGCCGATGACCCAGAAATACGAGCGTCTCGGTTGGCGATTTGCGAGGCAGTGTTGGCGCAGCTGGAAACCGGGCTCGATCTGCTTGGCATAACCGCACCGAATCGGATGTGAGTGGTCCGGATTACGTTGAGTCAAACAAAAATAAACAGAATGGTCTGGTTTCTTAACCACGCCGCAACTTCTGCCGGTCAAATTAGGCTCCATAGCCGCTGAACAAGGGAGCCAGCTGATGCTTAAGAACATGATCAAAACTGCTGCTGAAACTACAGGACTCACTCAAGTTAAGGCACGGACGGCGATTGGAATTGTTCTCAACACAGCGGAACGTCAGGGATCTCCCCTTGCGGAAACAGTCTTTCGCAAAATGCCTGGTGCTCGCACGTTGTCTGCAACAACGGGCGCAGAGGTCGGCGCCTGTACCGGAGTTGTTGCACGCCTAATCGAGCAGACGCCGGGCGTTCGTCGTCATGTCGGCGAGAACATGTTTGCCAATTTACACAAGGCGGGACTCGGACACTCCGAAATCGCAAAACTGCTGCCGGCGATCGGCGCTTACATGCGTGAGACTTATGACTTGCAGGACTTTGCACATCTGGGCGACCTTGTTGTCGCAGATTTGAATTCGCCTGCAGCGCGCGCGGCGGCGGCTGCTTAAACGCGCCTTAGCCAATCGATTGTGTTTGGCTTCCCAGCGCTGCGACTTGCAATTCGAGCGCCGCTGGCTATTGCGTGCGGATGCTTGATTCCAACGACGTTCAACTTCCAATCGATGCGCTCGCAGTCACTTCTGACGGCGGTTGGACGCTCGAAGCGGGTAGCTCGGATCAGCTTGTCCTGATCGGTCTCTTAACGCATACGCTCAAGCAAGCTGCGGCAGAACTCGTCACGCCCGACCGTATCGAGCTGGTCTCAATCGCGGTGGACGCAACCGGCAAGGCAATGGGTGGTGCCGTAAAGTTTGCCCACCAGATCGATCGCCAAACCCGAACGCTAATTTTCATAAGCGGCGATGTTCGCGAAAGCGAAGAACCGCTTTTGCGTGGCACTGCGATCTTTCGCTTAGTGCCCGAGGCGCGCTAAGAAGGGACCGCCTCCTTCGCGTCGGTTTTACATCGGTTTGTCTCGAAGCGGAAGTAGATCCGGATAGTCTGGATCTCTTCGCTCGGCGCGCGCTTCAAAAGCTTCCTTCATATGCGATGGTGGAAACATTGCGGCATTCCATACGCCGATATAGTCGAGCACTTCGGCGGTTGTGTGATCGCGCCCGTAATTGATCAACACTTTACACCCTGTCACCGCTAAGGGGCTCTTTGCGGCAATTTCTCTGGCGATGCCCATGACGTGGTCCAGCATCTCTTCGTGGGTTTCATAAACCTCATTTACGAGCCCGATTTCTTTCGCCTTTTCGGCAGAAACGCGTTCACCGGTATAGGACATTTGTTTGACCCAGCCTTCGGGGATGTAGCGTTGCAGCCGAGGGAAAGTGCCAACATCAGCGGTCATCGCAATATTGGTTTCCTGTATGCAAAAGAAAGCATCTTTGGTGCAGTAACGGATGTCGCCGGCTGAAATCATATCGATTGCGCCGCCAATAACGCCGCCATGGCACGCGAACAGAACCGGCATGCGGGCATCCTCAAGACAGTTGAACGAGGATTGGATTTGGCGAATGTTCGATCGGAACATCTCGGCCAGCACATAGCGATCTGCGCCTTCTGGAGTGCCGCCGTTGGAGGTGAACACTGAAAGGTCCATACCCGCTGAAAAATGTTTGCCGGTCGACGAGATTACGATGACTCTGGCCTTGGCGTTGTCATTGATGTCGTTGACGATTGTCGGCAGGTCGTTCCAGAAGGCCTTATTCATGGCGTTCATGGCATCAGGTCGATTCATCTGAATGTGAGCGACTTTGTCTTCGATGGTGACACTGAAACACTCATATGTCTTTTTCAGCATGGCTGGATCTCCCGTTTTTTCAAATTTAGCGGATTCAGCCCGTTTGCGCCATAGTATCCTCGCGCGAACCAAATCGGCACTTGGCGTTTTGAGAGACACAGCTTTATGTGGTTCAGAGAGTCAGGGAAGAGCAGACATGATCAGAACTTTTGCGGCCGCATCCGCGTGTCTTCTGGTATTGGCAGCGTGCGAAACGTTGGCCGATGGTGAATTTGAGGCAATTGCGCGCGACGTACTGGGTTCATCGTCTTCACAATCGGGCGGCACCACTGGTATTGCGCAGGCTGACATTGAGGCGGGCCTTCGGCAGGCCTTGGAAATCGGTACTGAACGCGTGGCAACTCAGATTGGTGTCGTCGACGGATACTGGCGAGACCCGCAAATCCGCATTCCATTGCCCGGCAGACTGGCAGATGTCCAAACACAGCTTGCACGCATTGGCCAAAGCGGGCCGCTAGATGATCTCGAACTCCGCATGAACCGTGCAGCCGAGAGCGCTGTTCCGGAAGCGAAGGCGATCGTGATTGATGCCGTTCGTGGCATCACGATTGACGACGCCTTACAATTGCTCAACGGCAGTGAAACGGCAGCAACCGACTATCTGAGACGTCGCACTGAGGGCAGTTTGAGCGCCTCGTTCACACCGCACGTTGAGGACGCCTTGGCGGAAGCTGACGCTTACTTATTGTTGGATTCTGTTGTTGCTGGAAACCCGTTGCTCAATTCGGTTGCCAGCGACTATCGGTCGAGCATGACAGAGCACGCTGTCCAATTGGGCCTTGATGGTGTGTTCTACTATCTCGCAAAGGAAGAGCAAAAAATTCGCGAAAACCCGGTTGCCCGAACGACCGAATTGCTGCGCCGCGTTTTTGGATCCTGAAGTTTATGAGAAGATTTCGACACGAAACACCGCATGGAGATATGGCTGCGCTGGAATTTGGTGATCCAGCGGGACGACTTGCTGCGCTCTGGCTGCATGCCACGGGTTTCAATGCAATGACGTACCAATCGATTTTGGCGCCGCTCGGTTTGCGGACGAAAGTACAGGCCCTTGATTTGCGCGGGCATGGGCGGACCACATTGCCTGCCGTGCCGGGTAAGCTGAAGTCCTGGAAGCGGCACCGGCTTGATGTTGTCGATTTTTTGGAGCGTCAGTCGCCCACCAAGCCAGTTGTGCTCGCAGGTCACTCGATGGGGGCGACAGTTGCGCTATTGGTGGCAGGCGCTGTGCCTGATCGCGTTGCTGGCTTGGTTCTTGTCGATCCGGTCATTCTAGCTCCAGCTTATTATCGCTGGATGCATCTGCTTCCTTGGATGCGTGGTAGCAGCCACATGGTTCGGCAAGCGCGACGGCGACGCGACGAATTCGGCTCTCAGAAAGAGATCTTGGAAAACTATGAGCAGAAGCGGGCGTTTAAGACTTGGCGCGAACCATTCCTGAGTGACTACATCATCGATGGGTTTGATCGGTTCGACCAAAATGAACCAGACAGCGACAATCAGGCGTGGCGGCTCTTGTGCACTCCGAGATTTGAGGCGGCGACGTTTGCCGCGCAAAGAAACCGGCCGTGGGGTGCCTTGGCAACCGTTACCAAGAACAAAATTCCAATCACCATTTTGCGCCCGGAACGGGACTCTGTGATCACAGACAAAGTGGCAATGCTGCTTTCACGAAAGTGTCCGCACTTGATCCTCAAAGAACGGGTCAACACCACACATTTTTTGCCAATGGAAGCGCCCTACGATGTTCGCGATCAGCTTTCAGCTTACATATCCAGTTTGATCGAGGGGATCCCGGATACGGACGTTACCGCCATGTCGCGTCGACTTCGCGTTTAAATCGACAACCCCTTGGGAGCCAATTGAGCCAGCTCAGCAATCTTGGTTTCTGGAACTGCAATGGCTTTTCTGGCTTGAAGATCAAAAGTAATGGCGACGGCTTCGCTGGTCAGCCAAGCGCGTCCCGAATCGGGGTCCATCGCCCAGTGACTGAGTTTGTGAGTCTTGCCCTGCGTTTCCACGAGTGAGGTGTGAACGGTCATGCGATCACCGGCTCGAGGCCAATTGCGATAGCGCATTCGGTATTCGAGAACGGCGGCCCCAATCTGCTGATCCGGATTGCCGTTCGCAAGGCTCTGCCGCCAATCAAATAAGAGATTCGGCACAGAATCGGAGATACGGCCGATGAACCAAGCTGGCAGCATCCGGCCGTGAATGTCGCAATGCGACGGTAGCACAATGCCGCGTCCAATCTCAGGTGCGTGGCTATCGAGCACGTGATCCATCGACGTCTGCGCTTCCGTGCGGGACGGTCCAAAAGGAATGAGCCCCCGAGGTGAACAATCATCCGGTGGGGTTCCCAACAATCGCTCGAGTTGTGCAAGCGAATTCGTGTTCCATGGAAAAGCGCGAAACGCGGGCAAAGCGGTGTGTTGCAATCGTGTACGAAGCGCAGCGGCGGGGCGCCCGTCCTTATGCCGCAAAACCTGGAACACAGTGACCGTTGTGTCATCCCATTCGGTAACGCACCCTTGCATGATAAGCGGGCGGCCTGGCATCACTTCGTGAATGAACCGGATGTGTTGATCTACCGGCACCAAAGTGGCGAGCGCGTTTTCCCGGAACGCATTCGACATACCGATCTCGGCTGCAATCGTGCCGAGGCCTTCATACGCCTTCTCGAGATAGACGCGCACGTTCATGTGCCCCATCTCGTCGCAATCCCATGTGTTTGCGCTCCCGCTCCATAGCGAGATCATGTTGCGCAATTCCGGCACGTTCCGCGCGCTTCGATGACCGCGCGTTCGAGTGCAAAGGCGACGCTTTTTGTGTCGTTTTCTAAGGCTTGGCTCGTCCGTTCTGCGTGCAACTCTTCAGCGGAGCCGCAAGCATCACAGATCAAAAACACCGCTGAATGCCGGTGATGCATGTGACCGCAGGCAACGTAGGCATTCAAACTCTCTATTTTGTGGACCAAGCCAAGCGCCTGAAGGAAGTCGAGCGCGCGGTATACGGTAGGCGGTTTGGCTGCACCCTCGCCATCAAGCTGACGCATCAGATCGTAAGCTTTTGCTGGACCGCCGGCGCTGACCAAAAGTGCCAGTACTTTTCTGCGGATCGGTGTGAGACGCTGGCCCGACTTCTGAGCGAGCGCAGAGGCCTGAACCAAGAAGTCCTCGACCTCTTTGGGGCTGCACGGTGTGAGGGGTGAAGCGGTTTCGGCGTGTTCCGGTGACATCGTCCTTATGTCGTCTCATTGGCACGATTTGTGAAGGGAGAACTTACCGAACGAAAGACTGACGACAATAAGGTGGCGACCAATCGTGATCAAAAAACGTGTCAAACCTCGCATCGCCGCGGCTCGATTCGCGCTCCTGTCTGCGATTGCAAAAGCTGACGGCGCGATTTGTCGATCAGAACTGCGCGCTGTTGAGGCTATCTCTGGCGACCATGTCAGATGTGCGCAAAACGATCCGGCTAGACTGTTCGAAAAAATGTGTGAATCCACGGATGCACAAACCGATGAGGCGATCCAGCTGCTGAGTCGGCGACCCGTTGTCGAACGCGAGCGGACCATCCAGCTTTTGTGGATTATCGCCATTTGCAATGGCGACCTCAGCATGGGTCAGGAGCGATTGATCTATCAAATCGCTGATCGATTGAGTGTTAGCCGGCGCACACTTGCGCTCCAGCAACCTGACTTTGGTCTGAGTTAAATCTACGCTTGGTCCTTTGCGGGTATAAAATCACCCCCATATATCGGGCATGTTTCAATCCCAGTCGCCGCAACCCCGCCGGCCAATCCTTGCGCCGAATTATCCGAAAGTGGTCCTCGGTTTGGGCGCCGCGATCGCAATTGGTAGTATGGTATGGTTCGCGGCACCGCACCCCTACGACATTTTCATCTTTAACGCTGCAGCATTGATCGGTGGGCCCGGTTCTGATTTTCTAAGTAAGCCCCTCGGGCCATATGCACCGTACGTGTTCCATGCATTCTTGCACGGCGACTTAACACATCTGCTCTTGAACCTGTTTGCCTTGCTCGTCCTCGGTCGAAGTGTTGCGCTTGCTTTCGGTCGGTCGAGAGCCGCCGCCTTTGGCTTTCTGGCCTTCTTCTTCTTTTGCGCAATCGCCGGCGGTGTGTTCCAAATGTTTGTATTTGCCGTGATGGGAGGCGGTGCCGCAATTGGAGCTTCATCCGCCATTTCCGGTCTGATTCCGGCGTTTGGCTATGTTCGTTCGGGGTGGTCCGGGGCGTTCGGTTTCGGCGTTGGTTGGTTCGCGATCAATGTCGCAATCGCGTTGTTCGGAGAATCGCTTGGATTACCGATTGCGTGGGCTGCGCACATGGGCGGTTTGCTCGCAGGCTTTGGGTTTCCGATATTCCTCGGTTTGGTTCGGCGCGCCTAGCTGCCAGGTTTGATAACCGGCGCGCCTAAGCCGCGGGCTGCGCCGCGTTTGAGTTTTCCACGGGCGAAACGGAACAACTCTGCTGGCCGCCCTCCGGTTCGACTTTGCATCTCGCCGGTTCCTTCAACAAATCCCGTTTTACTGACTGCGCGCCGAAAATTCTGTTTGTGAAGAGTCTGGCCCAACACCGCTTCCACTGTATGTTGAAGATCGGAAAGGGTGAAGCGCTCAGGCATTAACTCAAATACGATAGGGCGATATCGCACCTTCGCCCGCAATCTTGCCATGGCGGTGGCCAGGATACGGCGGTGGTCGGAAACCATCGCTTCGCCAAGCGCAAATTCTGGAACAGGCAAATTCCGATCCCGAGTACATTCCGCAACAAGTCCCGCTTCATAAAGCAGCTCATAGCGTTCAAGAACGCCTTCATCGTTCCAATCTTGTCCATCGACACCGAATGCTAGTGCCGCTCGTGACCACCGATCATTGTGACCAGCAGCCCAGGTTCGCAGGCGCGGCACAATCAGATTGTCGATCATGTCGGGACGTCCCGTTCGATGGTCCTCCCATGGAAAGTGTCGGTACCATCCGCGCCACCGGGCAACGAACGCGTCGGGAAGGCGTTCAGCCTCCGGTGTTAAGGCAAGGTAGCCAACGCTAACGACCCGCGTGTTTGGTTGTGCTCCGAGCAGCGTCGCTTCCGGCGTTTCGCGATCTCGGTCTCCAAAAGTATAGAGCTGCTCAACATACCCCAGTTGAAAACCGGTCTGTTCTTTTACCCAGCCACGAAGCGCCAACTCGAACGTCCGATGTAGTTCAGGATCGAAGGTGCCAAAGGGAAGTGCAGCGAGTTCGCGGTCTCGACGCGAAGCAAGCACGCGAGGCTGATCGCTGTCGCACGCAACAATCACCACGGAGAGGCCGATGAACAGGCTCATGAGTTCGTATCGATCCCGGCAAGTAGGACCTGTGTTCGTGCGACAAATTCAGTTTGAGCTTGATCCGGGGCGAGCGGATCCAGCGTCAGAGATACGCCGCAAGGTGGTTTACCGAAGAATTGATTCGCTTCGGCTGGCGTAAATCCCGCCAACTGCGTGGCTTCAAACCAAGCGCTAATATGGTCAGCGCGTTTGATAAGCTTCTTAAGCTTGGAAGGCGTCTTCGCCGGCAAACCGAAGCGCGAATGTATGGCATAGGTGAGACGTTCCTCCACATCCTTGTAAGCGTCGCCCAGCACGGCTTTGAAGGGTGAAATCATGTCACCAATAACGTATTCTGGTGCATCATGGAGCAAGGCAGAAAGACTTGATTTCGCGGTCAAGTCCGGATCGAGTTGGAGGCACAAGGCTTCAACGATCAACGAATGCTGCGCGACAGAAAATGCATGTGCGCCGCGGGTTTGCCCGTTCCAGCGCGCGACACGCGCCAATCCATGTGCGATATCCTCAATCTCAACATCTAAAGGGGAAGGATCGATCAGATCCAAGCGGCGGCCTGACAGCATTCTTTGCCAGACTCGGGGTGACGTCTTGAGGGATTTGGAGCGAACCATGATCCCTATTTACGGGTTTGATCGACTTCGTAAAGAAACGCGCCGTTCACGCTAACGCATTGCCCCTTTTGAGCCGTTTTTGACTCAGGCCGCATTAAGGACTCGCCGTCATAGTCGGGACATAGAAAAAAGACCGAGGCGTGGTGATGTTGGAAGTATTGATGGATTGGGCGGCGCAACCCAAGACGGCTTGGGCCGTTTTAATTGGCGCAGGGTTATTGTTTTCGGTTCAGGCGTTTCGCGTCAGCCCGACAGTTTTCTGGGCTGACCTTATTGAAGACGACGAATAAAGTGATGCCTAGCTGACCCGTTCAACGAAAACGGTGCCGGCGGAGTATCCAGCGCCGAAAGAACAGATCAGTCCCTTTTCTCCAGCGGCAAAGTCATCATTGTGTTTGTGAAACGCGATAATCGATCCAGCCGAAGAAGTGTTGGCGTATGTATCAAGCACGGTTGGGCTTTCGTCTGCCGTTGCCTCTCTTCCGAGCACTTTGGCGGCAATCAGCCGATTCATATTGGCGTTCGCCTGGTGCAGCCACATCCGCTTCAAATCTGGTGCGGTCAGTTCTAGCCGATCTAGTTCTGTTTGAATCATCTCAGAAACCATCGGAACAACTTCCCTAAATACTTTGCGGCCTTGTTGAACGAATAATTTGTCGTCCTGGCCAATGCCGGATGGGTCTGCGCGATTCAGAAAACCAAAATTGTTGCGGATATTGTTCGAAAACTGGGTTTTGAGTGCAGTGCCAAGGATGGTCCAATGCGGGATAGGAGCAATTGTGTCTGCTTCGACCAAGATCGCCGTCGCAACATCACCGAAAATAAAGTGGCTATCCCGGTCCGTGAAATTCAAATGCCCGGAGCATATCTCTGGATTCACGACGAGCACCGACTGTGCGCTACCGGAGCGCACAAAGTCACAAGCCGTTTGAATGCCGAACGTTGCTGACGAACAAGCGACATTCATATCGAATCCAAAGCCGTCAATGCCGAGCGCATCTTGTATTTCGATCGCCATAGCGGGGTAGGCTCGCTGCATATTGGAAGCCGCACAAAGCACAGCATCAACTTCAGAAGGTGCCCGTCCGGCTCGGTCGAGTGCTTGGGACGCTGCCTTCACCGCGATTTCGGCGAGCACAGATGGTTCGGAATTTGGTCGTTCGGGGATGTCCGGCCGCATCCGGCTTGGATCCAGTATTCCTGTTTTGTCGACAACGTGGCGGGATTTTATACCAGACGCTTTCTCGATGAATTCAACGTTGGAATGCTCTTTCGCGCCGACTAGGCCGGCGTCGATTTCCGCTCGATGCATTTCGTTCCAAGCATCGGCCCACGCATTGAAACTCACAACAAGCTCTTCGTTGGAAATTGAGTTTTCTGGGGTCCAAAGACCAGTGGCGGAAATGACAGGGCGTTTCATCTTTTTTCCTGTAGCTAGATAGCAGCAAGCACCTTGGTAGACAGCGATTCCGCACTGTCACCGAGAAGAATTAGCCATCGTCTTCGAAAGTTTCCTCGATCAGCGCGTCGTCTCGCTGTTCTTGAAGCGCATCGGCGATACACTGGTCGCGGAAATTTTTATCCGTGATTTTGCGGCACTCCTCAATCTGCCTCGGCGTGTCAGATGTTGAGGCGCATGCGGAGAGCAGGGTGAAAACCAGGATTATTGTAGTCGTCTTCATCGTGCGAGTGCCTCTACCCTTTCGCGTGCTGGACAGCCTAGCTCATGGTCGTTGTACATGCCAACAGCCTGCATCCACGCATAAACGATTGTCGGGCCAACAAACTTGTGACCGCGCCTTTTTAGGTCTTTCGACAATGCGTCCGATATGGCGCTTTTCGTCGGTCCATTTCGGTAGTCGTCGAACTCGCCCTTGATCGGTTTGCCGTCGACATAAGACCAGCACCAGTCTGCAAAACCTTCACCGGCATCAGCGGCGTCGAGAAAAGCCTGAGCGTTTCCAATAATCGCCTGGACCTTCTTGGGTGATCGAATGATGCCTGGGTTTTGCAGTGCTTTGTCTATGCGCGGCTGGGTCCACCGCGCAATCTTCTCAGGATTAAAGTGCTCGAATTCCTCCCTGATCGACTCCCGTTTTCGGAGGATGGTGATCCAGGCAAGACCAGCTTGCATACCATCAAGCTGCAACTTCTCCCAAAGCGCACGTGAATCGTATTCGGGAACACCCCATTCGGTGTCATGATAGGAACGGTATAGCTCATCCGAGGGAGGCGCCCATGCGCAGTGAATTCGCTCTAAGCTCATCCGACATCCATCGTTTCGAATTCTCCTTGCAGCCAATCCGGAAGGGTCAGGTCTGCGGGTGTTTGGCCAACGACAATGGCTTTATTGGCGCCTAGCAGTTTTGCAAGTCGATCCGTCCGAACACGGGCCAGCGCCCGGTTTCCGGCCGAACTTGTAATCTCGCCAATCGCCGTCTCACCGCCAACGGGCATACCCGGAACAAGCGTATCGCCGGTCAAAGTGATTGTTCGCCGACGCACTTTGCCACGGCGATGCATCCGACTGACCACTTCCTGACCGACAAAACAGCCTTTCTTCAAGTCGACACCACCAAGAACATCCATATTAATATCGGATGGAAAGACATTTGCGGTGTCAAAGTCTGCTCCCATTTCTGGCACGCAGGCGTGAATGCGATCGTCGTTGTAGGCTTGCAAATCATCGTCTCCCACGGGCTGTTCTGCTAACACTCGAATCCGGCGGGTCGGATAGCGCGGGTCTGAGTATTCGAGTAGGTGGTTGCCGTTGCGTTCAATATCCGTTTGGGGCGCTTTTTGCGCCGCAATGTTGAGCGTCTTGTCGACTGTAATGTCGACGTCACTTCGTAATCGGAACAGTTTCAACCGCTTTGCGAAGTCGTCCACGATGCCACGGTCGCAGTCGAGGAAAACGCCAACCGCCGTCCGGACCGCCAAATAGTCGGCAAGGACTTTGCCTTGCGGCGTGAGCAACGCGCCATACCGGCATTCTGCTGCGGGCCAATTGTCGACGCTGTTTGTTACCAATCTTTCGAGGAGGGCAAGGGTGTCCGGTCCTTTGAGCCAGATGGCGCATCTATGCGGTAAGTGTGTGAATGCGTTTGCCATCTGGCCTATGTATGCATTGCCAACTGCCTTGTCACCGCCAATACTGACCCGGCGGGAGGATAGACCGCGCCAGAGAGCCGGAGTAAACGGAACCAAATTTTGAGTGAGGGTTCCGCCTTATGGCTACTGATCAGATACCATTTCGACACATACCCTATCTCGAGCAAAAGTTGACCGTCGACCATAGGCCAGATGGTACAATCCTTCTGACCAACGGTCAGCCGCTTAAAACGCCGCCAAAACACATGCTAGAACCGTTGGTGAAGTGGGGAACTGAGGCGCCGGATCGGATCTGGCTGGCTCAGCGTGACCCGATTGAGCCTGCAAAACCCGGATGGCAGACACTGACCTACGGCGATGCGCTGGCTCGCGTCAAACGGCTCGCACAAGGCTTTTTGGATGTCGGCGCTGGCCCAGACGCGCCGCTGATGATTTTGTCTCGCAATACGATCGATCATGCGCTTGTGATGTATGCCGCGATGTGGGCTGGCAGTCCCGTTGTTCCGGTGACACCAGCCTATGCGCTACTGTCAAAGGATTTTGCTCGCCTGAATTATATCGATACGCTGACAACACCTCGTTTCGTCTATGTTGAAGATGGCGCCGCTTATCAGCGTGGGTTAGACGCCATGGACTTAGACAATCGGCTGGTTCTGTACTCGCGGAATGTGCCGCGAGCGATGCCATCGTCATCCTTGATGGATTTAGAGGTCGAGCCGGGACAAAGCGTCGATGACGCGTACGATCGTCTGATGCCCGAAACCGTTTGCAAATACATGTTGACGTCAGGGTCCACAGGCGAGCCAAAGGCCGTTATCAATTTGCATGGAATGGTTGCGGGCAATGCTAAAATGATCCGGTCGATCTGGGATGAAGACCGACTCGACGCCGCGTCGGGTGGCCCTCAGATCATGTGCAATTTTTTGCCTTGGAGCCACACTTACGGCGCGCATTCCATTCTTCAAAATATGCTCGATTGGGGCGGTACCCTTTACATTGATTGGGGGGCACCCACTCCCGAACGGCTTCCAGAAATGATTCGGAATATGAAGGACGTGTCGACGACACAACACACAACGGTGCCGGCTGCGTGGGCGGCTCTAGCGACGGAACTTGAGCGCGACCCAGATTTAGCAGAAACATTCTTCAAACGCCTCGTCGTTATGGCCTATGGCGGCGCATCAATGGGCCAAGATATCTATGAGCGAATCCAAAAAGTGGCCGTTGAATCCACCGGAGAGCGGATATCGCTCTCGGCGGGCTACGGTGCGACTGAGACGGCCCCAACGGCGTCAAACGTGCACTGGCCAAATGATACAATGGGATTGATTGGGTGTCCGCTTCCTGGCAACACTTTTAAGCTCGTTCCCGTCGGCGAGAAACTCGAGTTGCGTGTCAAAGGCATCAATGTAACTCCAGGCTACTTTAGGAACCCATCAAAGACGGAAGAAGCCTTTGATCAGGAGGGTTACTACAAACTCGGTGATGCGGTTCGATTTGTTGATCCAGACCATCCGGAATTGGGTTTGGCCTTCGATGGCCGAATTGCCGAAGAATTCAAATTGTCGAACGGAACTTGGGTGTCGGCAGGTCAGATTCGCGTGAAAGCGGTGTCGGCTGTGGGTGGCGTTATGTCTGATGCTGTTGTCTGCGGATTGAACAAAGATAAAATCGCGCTGCTCGGATTTCTCAATGAGGGGTACTGTGCCCGAATTGTTGGTGGTGGGCTCTCGTTAAACGAATTGGTTTTGCATCCTGAAATCATCAAAACAGTGCTATTGGGATTAGCAAAGCACAACGCCGCTCACCCGAACGCTGCAGCGAGGATTTCTAGAGTTTTACTCCAAGCGCACCAGCCTGATGCGGATGCAGGGGAAATCACCGAGAAGGGTTACATCAATCAATCGCGAATTCTTACTCGACGAGCGGGTCAGGTGGATCGTCTCTACGCAGAACCACCGGGCAATGACGTGATCGTACTTTGAACCAGTATCGAGAGGTTGATATGACAGATGTGCCAAACCTGGATTTGACGGGTGCAAATGTACTGGTGGAGTCACTCGCCGATCAGGGCGTAACCGCATGTTTTGCCAATCCTGGCACTTCTGAAATGCATTTGGTCACAGCGCTAGATCAAGAGCCACGGATTCGATCTGTACTTTGTCTGTTCGAAGGCGTCGCGACTGGCGCTGCAGATGGGTTTGCGCGGATTTCCGGTACACCACCGATGACGCTGCTACATCTTGGTGCGGGCTTCTTAAATGCTGGAGCGAACCTTCACAATGCCAATCGAGCCAACTCCCCAATCATCAATGTGATTGGAGATCACGCTGTCCCCCATCTCAAATATGACGCGCCGTTGACATCGAATATTCGAGGTCTCGTTGCTCCAATTATGCGATGGACCAAATCTGCCGACACTCTTGAAGGTATTGGCCGTTTGGCAGTAGAGGCGTATCGGGCGAGCTTAGGACCCGCTCCGGGTCCAGTCGCTCTTATTCTTCCAGCGGATACGGCGTGGACAACGGGCGCTCAAAAAGCGCCGAAGCCCGAAGTTCAACTCGGGTTGCGGCATGTCAGTTCCGCTGAGATTGATGCGGCGGCGACGGAGCTCTCCGAGGCAAAGGCGCCATTGATTTTGATGAATGGGACTGCGCTGAAGCCGACTGGCTTAGAGGCCGCAGCGCAACTCAAAGGTGCTGGTATACGGATGATGACGGATACGTTTTTTCCGATCATGCGCCGCGGCGCAGGCGTATTTGCGCCGGATCGGATGCAGTATTTCGCGGAAGCCGCAATGGCGGACATCGAAGGCTGTGATCTGATGGTTACCGTGGGCACGCAGTTGCCGGTCGCTTTCTTTTCTTACCCGGGTAAGCCCAGTCTACTTGTCCCAGACGGTTGTAAAACCCTCCAACTTGGGGGAGCCGATACCGATGCTGCAGAGACTCTCCACTCGCTTGCGGACGCTTTGGGGGCCGCGGACCCAGTGCCGCCGACAGAGCTTCTATTACCGGAGGCACCGTCTGGCGCGCTAGACGCGGCTGTCGTGGGTGCGAGTTTGGCGCGTCATATGCCGGAGCATGCCATTGTATCCGATGATGGTGTTTCCAATGGCCTGTTGAGTTATCTTCCGACGCAAAACGCAAGACCGCATGATTGGATGATGCTGACGGGTGGGGCGATTGGTCAAGGCATGCCATTAGCCCTTGGGGCGGCAATCGCTGCTCCAGAACGTAAAGTGATCTGTCTTTCGGGTGACGGCGCCGGAATGTACACCAATCAAGCACTTTGGAGCATGGCACGAGAGGCTGCGGATGTCACAACGATAGTGTTCGTCAACCACTCCTACCGGATCCTGAACATCGAGTTGCATCGGACTGGAGCGGGCAATCCGGGGCCAACGGCGCAAAATATGCTATCGATCGGTGGACCCGATATTGACTGGGTCTCGCTGGCTGAGAGTATGGGTGTTGCCGCCGTCGAGACGGAGACTGCAGAGGCATTTGACTCAGCGTTGGCGAATGCGATGGCTAAGGCCGGACCGCATTTGATTGCCGCAATTGTACCAGGTTAATTCGCCGACTGGTAAGGTTAACACACTGCTCGTTTGGGTGGCCGAACGTTAACCATACAGAAGGCCTGCTACGGCAAGTTTCCCGTGTCGCTGAGGTGTTGGCGACGTGATGAGTGGGTGCTTCGAATACTGAATACAGTGTCGGAGCCCGATCAAAAACGGGAAGGAAAGGCGATGCCTTATTCAGATTCAGCAATCGAGCTGGCCCCAGAAACCGGACTTGCTGCGGCTACGGCAACAGGCGCGGAACTCTATCGCGTAGGGTTAGCGTATTCAGAAGGTGTCGGCGTCGAACGTGATCTTGTCGCCGCGCACAAATGGTTCAACCTCGCTGTCATGAAGGGCTCGGACGACGCCAAAATGCTGCGCGGCGAGATTGCGGATATGCTTGAGCAAGACGACATCAAATCTGCTTTGCAGGCGGCTCGTGCGTGGTTGAAGCTAGCGAATTAGTCGCTTCTTGGACCACGAAAGCCGGCAAACATGTCCGTGCCCTGAAAGACTGGGTTTGGGCATGGGAATGACGTATCTTCGGACTCAAATCTGCAGCTCAGATCTTGCACGAGAATTCGTTTTTTTGCACACACCAAGGGGCAGGGATCAGACCTGGTGAAGTCGGCTGAATTGGTCGCAATATCGTTATCTTCGTGTTTGAAGATAGCCAGACCAAACCCAGCAAGGTTTTGATCAACAACTTCAAAGTTGTCGTTCAGCAAATACGCTTCTTCGTCCGTTCTAAGAGCGAAGTGAATCTTCGGACTGCATTGATCGCCTCGGAGTTCATTGTTCGAGTCAAATCGAACCAACAACGAGTGCGCTTCCAATTTAGCTTAGGTGTTCTTATCGGTTGGTGCGGTTCGTAAACACGACGCGGGCGTTTCCGCACTGGTTTGGCACCCGGACGCGATAAGTCACATCGCTGCAAAAAAAGCTCCGAATATTGATTTCCAAGCGATCATCACCGACCGTTAGCTCTCATTGTACCGATAGCCCACTCCATAGAGGGTCTCGATTGCATCGAACTGTTTATCTGCCTCGCGGAACTTTTTCCGAAGTCGCTTGATATGGCTATCAATGGTTCGGTCATCTACATAAATCTGATCGTCATAGGCGGCGTCCATCAACTGATCGCGGGACTTCACATAACCGGGGCGCGTTGCAAGGGCTTGTAGGATCAGAAATTCGGTCACAGTCAGTCTTACCGGGTGACCATCCCAAGAGCATGCGTGCCGGTTTGGATCCAGTGTTAGCCGGCCGCGCACAATTGGCTTCAAATCGCTGTCTTCGTTACCGCCGTCTCCGATACGCGCGCGCCGAAGAACCGCCTTCACTCTCTCAGATAGCAAACGGTTCGAGCACGGTTTCCGAACAAAATCATCGGCGCCAATATTGAAGCCGATAACTTCATCAATCTCCTCGTCCTTCGACGTCAAGAAGATCACTGGCAACTCTGAAGTTTGCCGAAGCCGCTTCAAAAGTTCCATCCCGTCCATCTTTGGCATTTTCACATCGAATATTGCGAGGTCTGGCGGGCTGTCTGTCAGTCCTGTCAGGGCCGACAAACCGTCGTAGTATGTGCGGACGGAATAACCCTCCGCTTCAAAGAAGATTTTTAAGCTGGCGACGATGTTCTCATCGTCGTCGACCAATGCGAGCGTGGTCATCCTGCCAGTTCCTTTCTGCCGCAATTGCGCCTACCGGACGAAGCTTGAACCACGCTTTGCTCCTAATCGAAAGCCCTGGGATGATTTCAGCCTCTGCCCATACCCCATACGCACACGCTACTTGGGCGATTACTTGACCAGAATGTGGTCACCAAAGCGTGTTCTCAATCTGATTTCATTTTTCAATTGAAGAGCAGGCTACAATTAGACAATTTCTATGGGTGGATATCGGGAGACTGCAAATGGCCTATCGAAAAAGTTCTTTCACCTTATGTGCTGCGGCGGTTTTGGGGCTCACTGCATGCGGAGGAGGGGGGGACGCTGTAGATCCGAACGCCGGATCTGAGATGCTGTCTAACGGCATGACCGTAAAAGCGCAGATCGAAGCACGCCAAGATGGTTTCAAAGCGATCGGAGCAGAGTTTAAGACCATCAATGATCAACTGAGGTCTGGTTCACCGGACATAGCGGCAATTCAGGCTGCGGCGACCAAGCTGCCAGAAGTTTCTGCAGGGATTGCCGATTGGTTTCCGCAGGGCACCGGTCCTGAAAGCGGCGTAGAAACAGAGGCGCTTGCAATCATCTGGGACGAGCCGGAAGATTACGCAGCCAAAGTCAATGATTTCAAAGCGGCGATCGAAGCCCTTGAAATCGCAGCGCAGACTGGAGAAGTCGAATCTGTCCAAGCTGCGGCGCAAGCCACAGGTGGCACCTGCAAAGCGTGCCATGACAAGTATCGCTTAGACGATTAGCGCCTATGGCCGCTAATCAAGTCAAAGTCCGCGTATGGGATTGGACGGTTCGGACATTTCACTGGGCGCTCGCCCTTTTGGTTTGCGCGATGTGGTGGACTGCCGAACAAGGCTTTATGGGTTGGCACAAATGGCTCGGTCTGGGGCTCATAGGACTGCTGGTTTACCGCTTGGTTTGGGGCGTGATTGGACCGAAGTCAGCGCGACTTTTCCGATTGGTACCCGGACCGAAAAGCCTCGTTGGTTATATCAAGACGCTAAATGATCGACCCTATGTTCCTGCAATGGGGCATAATCCGCTTGGCGGTTTAAGTGTGCTCGCTTTACTGACTAGTCTTACTCTGCAAGCGGGATCAGGATTGTTCGCCGTTGATGTCGATGGACTCTTTTCAGGTTGGTTTGGTCGATATGTTTCTTTCGATACAGGGCGTGCGTTTTCGGACTTCCACGAAAGTGTTTTTAACGGGCTGATCGCTCTGATTACATTGCATGTCATCGCAATTGCCGCGTACAGACTGATTTTGAAGACAAACTTGGTTGGACCCATGTTGGACGGTCAGCAAGAGCGCCCGTCAGTTCCGGATGGGCACGCAACCGTTCACGCCTCTCCATTTCGGGTGCTTATTGCGCTATTGATAGCGTTTGCTGTTTGTTGGTCGATCTTTTCATTTGGCGGCTGAGCGCGCGCAGCCATTTCAGGGGGCGCGGCTTTGTTTCCCTAAGAGAGTATCCGCTTGACACCGTCACCCGTGCAGAATGCTTTTGTCTCCCGCGCCGGTGATAACGATGATCCGGGCCGCTGTGTCCCTGACAGCATCCTCTAACGCCTTATACAGTTCGTAATTCAGCGCATTAAGCGCATCTGGTCTATTGAGGGTGAATATTCCGATGTGCTCATGCAGATCAATGTTGAGAACGGCCATGATGTACTCCTGCCTCGTGACTGACACGATCATTCAGTCATTAAAGTGTTAATTAGGGAATATGCCGCTGGTGGCGCAGAGGAACTCAACCGCGTGTATTCTGCTACCTAAGGAGGCGACCAAAATCTGCACGTGCCTTTGATAACCATATCGCCGCTTGGATCACAGTTTTCTTGTACGAAGCGGAACACGCTAGTTTCTCTGTTAATATCCAGCGACGTATTTATAGCGGAACGCCAGCTGCAGGACGGTCGATCAACAGTTTGGCGCAGTAGCAGTGCTTGATCAGTCATCGCCACTTGGCAGGCGATCGTGCCGAACTGCGAGCAGACATTATCCGCTCCTCCCTGTGCGTTTTGGAGAAACAAGTAACCGTCATCATAGTGGAATGTGACTTCGCGCCCGACATCGGCGTTGCGAGTTTCTATCGCTTTGCAACGAAACGTCACAGCTTCGCGGTTCACATCGCTGCAGCCAGCCGAAAGGGCTAAAAGTGAAAAGTACAGAATAGGTCTCATGAGCTGCGAGAGTGGTAGTGGGAAAAGGGTTAGCCCAAGGTTTCTATTTGGGATCTGAAGAGGGCTTTTTGCTAACGGTCCGTCCGGCATGTGCGGCCCAAATCGTATTGCGCGTGCTGGCACAGCTCGAAAAAGTTTCGCGGGATCAAAGGTCTTGCTTGTGGCCGCGATCAATTGTGACATAAAGGTTAGTCGGTCTAGAGGCCGTGCTAAGTGTTTATGGGGTGGAACATGGCTGATATTTTCCTTTCATACAGCCGCGCCGATCGTGATCGCGCGCAAACCATTTCAAAGGCACTCGAGGCTGAAGGGTTTTCAGTCTGGTGGGACAAAGTACTTCGTGCGGGGCAAACCTATGACGAGGTGACAGAAGGCATGCTTCGCGATTCCAAAGTCGTCGTGGTGTTATGGTCTGAGGTATCAGTCAAATCGAAGTGGGTTCGTGCCGAGGCAACTCTGGGTGAGCGGACGTCCGTTCTCGTCCCGGCGATGATCGACGATGCTGAACGGCCGATCATGTTTGAATTGACGCAATCGGCGGACCTGATCGGCTGGGAGAATGATCGCGAAGATCCACGCTGGAAACAGTTCATTGCTGATATTCGTAGTGCGGTCGAGGCAGCGGAACAAATCCCAGAAGCGCAGATCGAGGCAGCCGCAAATTCAAGCGACGCAAATATCGAAACGACGTTTTGGACGTCGATTAAGGACGGGACGGATCCAGCAGATTTTGAAGCATATCTCGAGCGCTATCCCGATGGGCACTTCGCATCCTTGGCGCGAAACCGGCTGAACAATAGAAGTGCGCTTGATGCTATTCCCCCATCTGCAAAGCCTGAGCCAGCTCCTGAAGCGACCCAAGCCCCGGTCGGTGACGCGAAAAAGCCATCAAAGAAGACGAAACCAAAAAAGGAACCGAAGACCAATAAACGGAGCGGGTTTCCATTTGTCCGTGCAGTCCTGTTTCTCGGAGTCTTGGCGGCTGGTGGTTATTACGGCACCGAGTATCTAGGCTTGCTGGAACAAGAAGAAGTTCAGGCAGTTTGTAGCGAGTGCCCTGACATGGTCGCGATTCCTGGCGGTACATTCGAGATGGGCTCCGCACAAGATGAGCCAGGGCATGAGCCTTGGGAAGCTCCCCAGCATACGGTGGTGTTGGCAAGCTTCTCCATGTCTCGCCATGAAGTCACGTTTGACGACTGGCAACGGTGTTTAGATGATGGCGGCTGCAACGGGTACGAACCCTTAGACCGAGATTTCGGCCGTGGAACCAATCCGGTTATGGGGATCAGTTGGGATGATGCACAGACCTATATTCGATGGCTCAGCCAAAAAACGGGACGGCCCTATCGGTTGCCGACCGAAGCTGAGTGGGAATATGCGGCTCGTGCCGGAACGGAAACCGCTTATTGGTGGGGTGATCGCTTTGACCGGAACAAGGTCCCGCTGGACGCGCCAATAAGTGTTGTTGGGTTGGCGGAAAATCCATTCGGATTGAAGGGGATGCTCGGTAATCTGCGAGAGTGGGTCGAAGACTGCTACGATAACAGTTACGAATCGGCTCCCGGAAACGGCAACGCCCAGTCTCGAATTGGGTGTAATCAACGCGTTTTACGAGGTGGACATTATGATGCGAGTGAGGCGGCCCACCGGTCAGCGAACCGGGCTCGTGGTCGAACAGACATTCGCGATCGTGCTTACGGTTTCAGAATCGCGAGTTCAAACACAGAGGCGGAGTAGTCCACGCTTTGAGTTCGGTTCTCGATCCCTTTCGCTTACAAGTCCGGACTTTTCTTGAAGACTCTGGGATGTCCGAAGAAGCCTTCGGAGAGGCCGCCGCTGGAAAAAGTGATTTCTGTGCCAAGCTGTTCTCGGAAAAACCTGGACTCCATACGGCCACACTTGAACGCGTAGCGGAATTCATTCGAACTAAATCCGCAACCGGCCCTGCGATCACAATTCACGACAAGAGAAAACCGCTTGCGCAAGACGGAACCATTGGTGAATTTGACTATGACCGCCGGATGGAGATCTACAAAGTTATGGTCGAAAGTGCAGAGCGAGGCATCGATCGGCGGTATTCTCAAAACCAGTTCTACTTCTCTGTGTTCGTTGCGATTTTTGTGTCGATCTCATTTGTCTTGCAATCAGAAAATGAGGCCTTTCCGAGCCGTGTCATCGTGATGAGTGCTTTGATGCTGGGCTTTTTGAACTCGCTGCTTTGGTTGTCGACCATCTTCGCGGCGCGCAGATTGAGCGCTTCAAAATATGATGCCATTGGCGAAATCGAGAAATTCCTCGAATTTGCACCCTTCACTCGGGAGTGGGAGATACATATTGAAAAACGACGGAATTTCCCACGTTTCACATTGATCGAGCAAGCACTACCAGCGGCGCTAGCTGTGATTTGCATAAGCTTGTTCAACCTCATCGTATGGGGAGTAATTTTGATTTGAGCGCATTGAACCATGCCTTGGAAAGACTTAGGGCGCTCACGGAACCCGTTTCGAATCCAGGACAGCGTGCGACGCTGAGTGACATTGAATCGATTCAACAAAAGACGGCTCGTCGTTTTCCGAGCCACTTGATTCACTTCCTCTTGGAGACAGGGGACCTATCGTTCGGTGCGATCGAACCGATAACCGTCATGGATCCAACCGCACACACTCACTTCACGGAGGTTCTAGTGAATTTCAGGGCGATAAACGGTCCCGAAACGCTCATCCCGATTTGTGAAGACAATGGCAACTTCTACTGCATCCAGCGAGACGGCACAGTCGTTTTCTGGGACCACAACGGACCTGTTGACGAGAGTTGGCCAGATATGGCGAACTGGATCACTGACGTTTGGATTGCCAGTGATTGAATTTGCTAGCAGCTTGGAAATCGTGCTCTACGATCCCGTTAATCTGTTGCGAGCATTGGCATAATGGGGATCACACGTTTCTCCATAAAATCGCGTTCATACGCTTCTTCCGGTGCGCCGCGTACGGCTTGGTCCAAACCATGCGCGTCGGGGCCCACCAAGATTCGCCAGTTTTCATCTCGCACACCCTGGAGAATGATCTCGGCCGCAATTTCAGGATCGAGCCCCGTATCGCGGAACGCTTCGCCTCGGCCGCGCGGATTGTCCATAAGTTCGGGATCGTCGCCAGGTATGTCACCGTCGACGAGATCGCCGAATTCGCGCATCGTATTGAGCGCGATATTTGTTCCTATGTGTCCGGGCATAACCACGCTCGCTTTTAGGTGCGGCGCATTGATGCGAAAATCGTTGACCAGCGCTTCAGTGAAGCCCTTCACCGCAAACTTTGCTGCAGAGTAGGCTGTATGAGCGGTGTCTGGACCTAGGCTGGCCCAAAATCCGTTGATAGAACTGACATTGATCATGTGGCCTTCATCTGCACGCATCAGGGCTGGCAAAAAGGCCCGCGCTGAATAATAGACGCCGTACCAGCATACGGCGAATGTGCGCTCCCAGGTGTCCCTCGGCGCATTGACAAAGCTACCGCCGCCGCCAATGCCCGCATTGTTGAAAAGCAAATGAATGTGATCGGTTTCGTGTTGTTCCAATGTGTCATCGCGAAAGGCGGCAAGCTGCTCTTCGATGCCTACATCCGCCAAAAAGCCGGTGACGCGTACGCCTTGCGGCGCCCCACTCATCGCGAGCGCGCAGCTTTCGTCCATGTCAGTTTGCGAAATGTCGCACATTGCAACACTGCATCCTTCCGCCGCCAATTGGCGCGAGAGGGCGCGACCGATTCCGGAGCTGCCACCGGTAATGACGGCAAGCTTTCCACTAAAATCCTGCATGCTTTCTTCTCCCAACCTGCCAGTCACTCCGAGTTCGCTTGAGTCTAGGCGCTCGAAACTGGGATGCCAATGTGGACCTAAGGGAAGGGTATTAGGCGCAATCGGTGAGCGATGAGAATTTGGTGATTGCTAAAAAACCGGTTTCACCACCATCAGCCACGTCGCAGCAATTAGAGGAATTGTACTGATCAAGCCCCAGACAATCCAGCTGCGCGATAGAGCGCGATACTCATCGCCAACATCATCAGGTGGGAAATTCTTCGCCAATCGCGCTTGCTTGATTTGGATCGGCACAATCAGAAAGAGCCATATTAAGCCCGCAATCACAAAGCAAATCTGGCTCCAAAGAAGCCAGCTTTCAGTTAGGGGGTAACGGGCGGTGAACGCCATGTAATAACCGCCACCCATAATCAGCACCACGCCCCAAAAAGTCATCGACCAGTCTGTATATGTGACCAGTTTCTGTGCGAAACTCAGCACTTGCGGGCTACCATCGCGGTCTGCGAAATACTTCCAAATCGCGGTAACAGTGATGTTGCCCATCAACATGGCAACACCCGTGACGTGGAGGAATTTCGCTATATCGTAAAGCATGTAGCAGACTTACCACTCACCCTGTTTGAAACTCAACGTGTTTGGCGACGATACTCAAACACTGCGAGGCTCAACAGACCAAGTGAGAGGCAAACTGCAAGCAGACTGTTTCCGATCCAACCCGCCCAGTCATACGTTGCCGTGCCAGACCAACTGGCAACGCCTCCACCAACAAACATCATCACAATATAGACGGTCATCAGTCGTGTACGGATGTCTGGCGCTTCCTTCAAAAAAGTCATTCTGCTGGTGACGTCGACCAACGGGCCTGCAATGTTCATGATCGTGATTGGTATGATGAGTAGCCAAAGGCTGTGTCCGACAAAGGGAAGAGCCGCCACGCCGAGGAAGTTGACACCTGCGACGATGATGCGGGCTCGATGCGCGCCGATCCGATCCGCCCATGCACCAAGCCGAGGAGTCATGAACAAATTCACCAAGGCGATCAAAGCCAGATAGCCAACCGTGTCGACACCATATCCCATTTCGGGACTGGTCAGATGCAGCCCTATGCCCATCCAAACGGCGAGGAAGGTGCCGAAGCCGAGGCCTTGCATCGCGCCATAAAGTAGAATTTGTGGATAATCGCGGACCAGAGCGACAATAGAGCCAAGAAGTTGCACATAGGACTGTTTGGAGCTTTCGGTGTTTGGGCGCTCACCTTTGTCCATAGAAAGCGGTAGCAGTATCGATATTGCGAGCATCAAACCGGATGCGATGTAGTAAACTGTCCGCCAGCCGTAATATTCACCGATTACGCCGGCACCGGCTCGCGCTACCAAAATACCGCCGATCACGCCGGTCGTTAACATTGCCGTGACCTTGCCCAACTGTTCGACGGGTACCCGCTTAGACGCATAGGCGGGTAACAAATAGGGCGCGATTGTGAAAAAGCCGAGCACCGTTGAGCCAAGTACGAAAAGCTCAAACTGCTCGGCAAACGCCATGAGTGAAATCGAGACAAACTGGGCGGCGACGAAGATTGACGTGAGGACCCGATTGGAGACCCGGTCGCCGAGTGGCAGCAGCAAGAAAATCCCTACGGCTAGAGCAATTTGATTGGCCGCGGGAACGATGCCAATGAGCGCGTGACTGACCCCAAAATCATCTGCAACACGCGCAATGATGGGGTGGATATAGTAGGCGTTTGCAGTCACCACAGCGCTCGCCAGGGTTAGCAGCAGAATGTCGTTTTCGCTAAGCGGCTTGGGGGCTCCAGAAATTTGCCGTTCAGCGGAAGGGTCAGAAGACATATTCCGTCGGCGCTCCTAAGTGTAACTCGCCAACACCTCATCGAGGACGCGCTCGAGATCTTTTAAGGTCGCGACGTGGACAAGGCGTCCGCAGTGCGGCTGATAACGAAGCATTTCGCTGTCGCCCGTGCCCCATTGCGACGGACTTTCGGGACACAGCCAGAGCGTCCGTTTGGTCCGCGAGGCGGCGTCCCGAAAAATGTCGACACGTGGATCGCCATAATTCGAACGCCCATCGCCCAGCACGATTAGCGTCGTGCGCCGATCCAACACGTTCCAATGATCTGTTTGAAGGTCCGATAGAGACTGGCCATAATCCGTCGAGCTCATGCCCACTGTATTGATGATCCGATCCATCGCCGGTGTAAAATCCTCTTGCTCCAGAATGTCACCAACATTCTGTAAGCGTCCGGAAAACGCGAAGGCTTCGATGTCATCGATCACATCATTGAGACTATAAACCAGCATCAGAAAAAAGCGCACGACTTGAGCGACCGATCCAGACACGTCGCAAACCACGACCAGTTTCGGTCGATCCTTTCGCGTCTGTTTCCATTTCAGATCAAACGGCACGCCGTCCAGACCCGCATTGGCACGCAGTGTCTTGCGGACATCCAGCTTGCCGCGATTGCGTCGGCTGGTGCGGCGCGAGTGCTTTATAGCCAAACGCTTCGCCATTTTGTCGACAATTGCGCGCATCCTGGCGAGATCACGACGGTCGAGTTGCGTGATCCGTTTGTCGGACAAGATCTCTTCACGGAACAGTTCGGTCGCACCAGCACCATAGGTATCGAACGCTTGCTTCACATGTTCACGGGCACGCAGGAACATGTCTTTGCGCGCTTCAATCAGCTCTTCGGCGCGACCTTCGCCTGCTGGCGTGCGTTCGCGAAACGCGTCCATCATGTTAGATTCGAGACGTTCCAGTCCGAGTACTTTCATCATTTGTTGCGTGTAGTAGGAGATCTGTGTCGAGAACCGAATGTCTGCGATCTGAGCTTCCTGTCCGGCCCGTTCCATCGCAACGGAGATCTGAGTCTCGTCGCCGCTTTCGATCAGATCGAGCAAATCATCGGCGCTCTGACCGTTTGACTCATCATCCGTTTGCGCTTGGTTTTGTTCGGGCGGCGGCGTAGTTTTCTGGCGCGAGAAATAGAGCTCAAACAGGCGGTCATGTGTGACTTTCTCGTCTGGAGATTTGGCCAACACACAGCGCAACGTATCAGCCAATTGCTGGCGATCATCATAGCCGATCACGCTGACCGCGCGCGCCGCATCGATCGCCTCACCCGTGGACACGCGCACATCTGCAGAACGGAGCGCGCGGATAAAGTCTGTGAGGACTTGCTCAGCCATGCGGGCGTTCTGGCTTGAGGCTTTCCCGTACGACGCCAGCAATCTCTCGATCGACGCCTTGAATGTCGCTCTCATGTTTGAGCAGCACGTTTAGCGTTGCACGTACCATCTCCTCATCGAGATCATTGGCGTGCATCAGCAACAAAGTGCGGGCCCAGTCGACTGTTTCCGAGATCGACGGTCGCTTACGTATGTCGAGCTCGC
Source organism: Pseudomonadota bacterium (assembly GCA_038534315.1). Lineage (GTDB taxonomy): Bacteria > Pseudomonadota > Alphaproteobacteria > Caulobacterales > Hyphomonadaceae > Henriciella. The sequence goes on from JBCAWZ010000019.1 coordinate 49,208, forward strand.
GAACGCCTTGAACGAAGGCCACAAGCTGGGTGAGCAAAGTCTCGGACACATCTGGCACGCGGGCCCTGACAATGGCGCGTTCGCGGGCGGGTTCTGGGAAGTCTATATGAAGGTGCAGGCAGCGCCGTTTCAAAGCATCGCCCAATTCTCTGATGTTGTTTGACGTCAGGATCACCAAGGGGGGCACCTTGGCATGAATGGTTCCAATTTCAGGCACAGTAACCTGATAGTCGGACAATACTTCCAGCAAATACGCTTCGAACTGCTCATCCGATTTGTCGATTTCGTCGATCAAAAGAACCGATCCCTGGTCCTGCTGCATGGCTGTCAGCAACGGGCGGGGCTCAAGAAACGTCTCAGAGAAGAATAAATCTTCAAAACTGGTCAGCTTTTGAAAGGCAGCATCTAAGCCTGTTGCGCCCTCCAAGACCTCTCCGAGCTTCTCTTTGAGCAATTGGGTGTAGAGCAGCTGTTTGCCATATTTCCACTCATACAAGGCTTTGCCTTCATCAAGGCCCTCATAGCATTGTAAGCGGTTAAGCGGGACATCCAGAAAGCGCGCCATAGAGGCGGCAAGATCCGTTTTCCCCACACCTGCAGGCCCTTCGATGAGGATTGGTTTGCGAAGATTGTGGGCGAGGTAAATCGCTGTCGAAATTTCTTGCGTCGAAATATACCCAACCGAGCCGAGACCTGCGGTGATTGCTTCGATGCTGGTGAGCGATGCGTAGCTTGTATTTGATTGCGTCATGCCACTGGCCTAGCCGCCACGCATCGGCCGGGCAAGCCTGCCCTAGAGTGAGCAATCTAAGCAAAAAGCCGCTAGGCGAACCCAGCGGCTTTCCTTGGTTTCGGCGCATCGGCCAAACCGATCCGGGGCTTAGCCCATCTCGTCTGCAACAGCGTTGAACGTCGTCGCGGCATTTGTGCCGAGCGCGTCAACTGCACCAATGACCGCGACGGCGATCAGGGCGGCGATCAAACCGTACTCGATCGCTGTTGCACCGGAGATGTTTTTCAATTTCCGGAATGGTTTAAGGTATTTACGCATTGGGAACTCCCACTTTGGTTAAAGTAGTGTCCGGCTTTCTGAGCCCCCCCAACACGGGAACAAGTCGCGTATACTCGTATAGTCTCAAAGCAGATTGAATTGAATCTGAAATGATGACGCATTGTGTTAACACTCGAGAAAGCATGGCCACCAAGTGATCAGCGACCATGCTTTGTTCGGTGCTTTTAAAGAGCTGATCAACTACCGCCGCTATCGTCGGATCCTGCTGAACCCATTTCGTCGGCAACGGTGCTGAAGGTATCGGCGGCATTTGAGCCGAGCGTATCCAGCGCGGCAATGATTGCGACAGCGATCAAAGCTGCGATGAGGCCGTATTCGATGGCTGTTGCACCAGCCTCATTGTTGAAGATTGTAGACATTGGGGAACTCCCACTTTTCGGTTAAAGTAGCGTTCCGACCTGGATTTTAGGTCCCCCACACGAGAACAGTATCTTGGTATAGAAATCACGTGAAAGAGTGCTGAAAAGATTCAATCAAAATTCACACATAAGTAGAAAATGAAAAAATTCGCGAAATCGGAGTGTCTTGGGTCGCTAATCCCAAACAGCAAAAAGCCGCTGGGCGGACCCAACGGCTTTCCGACTAAATTGCCTTGTCGCCGAAGCGACAAACGGT
>JBCAWZ010000020.1:0-50763 GCA_038534315.1 Pseudomonadota bacterium
TCTTTGGTTTTGTTCGTTTTTCTGCTTGGGTCGGTGGTAGTTGTAGAAGCGATGCAACCTTTGTCGCAGAGAATGATGCCAGTGTCAAAGAAATAGTGATGAAGGGTCTCACATTTTCCTCTCTGTCTCCATTTTCGAAATTCAACTCGATGATGGCGAGATTGGCGACGATAGCGAAGGCGCCAGTATGGAGCAGATGGAGGCTGGCGAGTCGGACGATAGCGAGGGCGAAGAGACGAATGTCTCGGTCGATGCCGAGTTCGACATGGACAGCGAAGATGACGTCGATGAGACCGAGGACGGCGCCCAGCCGTTGCGGCCGAACTATAAGTCGGGCGATGACCGTCCGGAATTTGTGTATCGCGCCTTCACCACCGAACATGATGAAATCGCTCAAGCGCCGGACCTCTGCGACCCGGAAGAGCTAACACGGCTACGTTCGTATCTCGACCATCAGCTGGAAAGCCTGCAAGGCGCTGTGTCAAAGCTTGCGAATAAGCTGCAACGCCGGCTGATGGCGCAACAAAGCCGATCGTGGTCATTTGATTTGGAAGAGGGCGTGCTCGACACAGCGCGACTGACCCGCGTGATCACAGATCCCACGGCGCCGCTCTCTTTTAAGCAGGAAGACGAAAGCAATTTCCGAGACACTGTGGTCACATTGTTGCTCGACAATTCCGGGTCGATGCGTGGGCGACCGATCATGGTGGCTGCATTGTGCGCGGATATTCTGGCTCGGACGCTAGAGCGCTGCGGCGTGAAGGTCGAGATCCTAGGCTTTACGACCAAAGCCTGGAAGGGCGGCACCAGCCGGGAAGATTGGGTCAAGGCGAACAAGCCTGCGGGTCCCGGTCGTCTCAATGATTTGCGCCATATTGTCTACAAACCGGCCGATGCGCCGTGGCGTCGTGCGCGCCGGAATCTGGGCCTGATGATGCGCGAGGGGCTGCTGAAAGAAAATATTGATGGCGAAGCCTTGCTCTGGGCGCATCAGCGGCTGCTCGGACGCCCGGAGCAGCGCCGTATCTTGATGGTGATCTCGGACGGTGCGCCGGTCGATGATTCCACACTGTCGGTGAATGTCGGCAACTATCTAGAACGCCATTTGCGCCAAGTGATTGCAGAGATCGAAACGCGCAGCCCCGTCGAGCTCATCGCCATTGGGATCGGCCATGATGTGACGCGCTACTACAAGCGCGCGGTGACCATCGTCGATGCTGAGCAGCTCGGGGGCGCGATGACGGAGCAGCTGGCCAGCCTCTTCGATGACGAGGATACCGGTCCGCGCCCGCGCCCGGAAGCCATGGCGGTCCCGCCTTTGACGCGAGAAACCATGCGACCGGCCGGCGCAGTAACGGGTACGACAGCCGGGGCTCCCCGCTATGGTGGTCCGAAAGTGGGCACTGGCAGAGATGTGCGGCGACGGACTTAGGTCACCCCAGACACGACAGGAAAGATGGAGAGACGGCAATGCGGTTCTGGTACGGTGTGAGCGGACTAGCTGTGCTGTTGTCCGCCTGTGCGGTCAGCGATGTTGAAGCGGAACCGTTGCCTGAAACAGCAGCGCTGGCTGAAAGCGAGCGTGTTGCGACGGCATGGACATTTGACGGAAACCGAGACGCGATCGCTGAAATGTCTTGCCAAGATCCGCCCAGCGACGATGAATCGGAACAATTCTTCTATCAGGCGGAAGAAATCGCACCGACTGACAAAGCTACTTTTGATGCGCGGCTCGACGGGATGAGCTTGGCCGGCATCTGGGTCCTGGAGTCGCCACGCCAAGCGTTTGGTGGCCTTTCGGGACTTGTTGCCGATGAGAGCGGGGCTTTGATCGCAGTTTCCGATCAAGGGCAATTCGTCAGTCTCCCCATGGATCGCGAAACCGGAGCACCAGCGGAGATGGGTCGAATGGCCCCCATGCGCGGACCAGATGGCGCGCCCTTGTCGGGCAAATCGCAGGGCGATGCAGAGGGATTGGCACTGCGCGATGGCGTCGCCTTTGTCAGCTTTGAACGGGATCACCGCGTCTCCGCATTCGATTTGGAGGGCTGTCGAGGCGCCGCTCAGGAGGTTGTGCTGGCGCGGTTAAACCGAACCTTGGCGGGGGTAGCTCTTCCCGACAATCGCGGCCCGGAAGGCTTAGCCATTCTACCGGATGGAACGCTCCGCATCGGTATCGAGGCGCGCGAGACCGGCGCCGCTGTGTCCGGCACGATGATGACCGATGGCACACTTGGGAATGTGGTTGAAACCACACCACCCGCGTTCCAACTGTTGACCGGACTGGACCATCGCGACGGCTTGATGGCGACGGTCTATCGGGCCTACGACCCGGTTCGCGGCAACCGCATTTCCTTCACCGTTGCGCGCGGAACCGCACTGGTCGCCTCTGGCACGTTGAAACCCCCTGAACCCGTCGACAATATTGAGGGCATCGCGCTCGGACCGTTGAATGACGGGAAACGTCGCTTGTGGCTGATCTCTGACGACAACTTTAATCCGCGGCAAAGAACGCTTCTTTTCGCGTTCGATTTGGATGCTAATCGTTGAGCATCTCATTGATCAGAGCGACCGCTTCATAGCTCGCCCAATCGGCTTCACCTTCCAATTTGGCGGCATGCAGCCCCGTCTCAGTATACAGTATGGTGGTCGGAAAGCCGGCGCCGCCCCCCGTCTCATAAACAATATCCCAACCTTCCGGTTCCGGTAACATCGCATAATAGTCCAGTACGCCGCCTGATAGCTCGCGAAGCCGTTGTTTGGCGTAATCTTGGTCGTCTTGAGAATCGACACTGATGGCGATCACCTCGAACGACACGTCTTTTTTGGCTGTTTGAAGGGCTGCCAGTGACGGCATTTCGCGCTCACATGGCCCACACCAAGTCGCCCAAAAATTCACCAGCAAAATCTTCCCTTCAAAGTCTTGCAACGTGACTTCATTGCCCGCGGCATCGACAAAGCGAGACTCAGGCGCCATCTCACCAGAAAGAGAGGTGTCGAGATTTTCCAATTCGCCCGTGGCAAAGCGCGCGATTGGGTCGCTATTGCTCGGATCAGAAGAGGCGCTAAACACCCAATACAGTAATACGGCAATGATACCGAAGAACATTGACGGTATTGCGTAACGCAGAAAACGGTCCATCGCGGCGGATCCTCTAAGTCGAAGAGAGTGAGTGATATGGCGACAAGCAGCGGCAAAGGCCAGAAGATGTGGGGCGGACGCTTCGCCGCACAGCCCTCTGATGTCATGCGCGCCATTAATGCGTCGATTGATACAGATCGGCGGATGGTGCTTGAGGATGTCGCCGGCAGCCGCGCGCACGCCGATATGCTGGCCGAACAGGGGATTATTTCAGCTGACGACAATGAAGCAATTCAATCGGGGCTGGATCAGGTTTTGGATGAAGTGCGTGCCGACACCTTTCCATACAGAGAGGAGCTCGAAGACATTCATATGAATGTCGAAGCGCGTTTGTTCGAATTGATCGGAACCCCCGCCCGCCGTTTGCACACAGCGCGGTCTAGAAATGATCAAGTCGTCACCGATTTCAGGCTTTGGACGCGCGGTGCGTTGACCGATGTGCGCCGAGCCGTGCGCCGATTGCAAAAAGCGCTCCTTGCCCGTGCCGAAACAGAGGCCGCAACCATCATGCCTGGCTTCACCCATTTGCAAACCGCACAGCCGGTCACCTTAGGTCATCACTTACTGGCCTATGTCGAGATGCTTGAACGTGACTGCGGCCGGATGTCGGATTGCGCGGCCCGCCTCAATGAATCGCCTCTTGGCGCAGGCGCCCTGGCCGGCACCGGCTTCCCGATCGACCGAGACGCAACGGCAGAAGCGCTTGGCTTCGACCGCCCAATGGCCAATTCCCTGGACGCTGTCTCAGCGCGTGACTTTGCGTTAGAAGCGTTGTCGGCGTTGGCGATCGCCACCACGCATTTGTCGAGATTGGCTGAGGAGATTGTCATTTGGACAAGCGCACCCTTCAGGTTTGCGAAGCTCTCAGATTCATGGTCGACCGGCTCATCAATTATGCCGCAAAAGCGCAATCCTGACGCCGCTGAGCTTGTGCGTGCGAAAGCGAGCCTATTGGCTAGCCAGTTTATTGCGTTGCAAGGCGCAGTGAAAGCCCTGCCGCTCGCTTACGCGAAAGACCTGCAAGACGACAAGCGTCTGACCTTTGACGCGTTTGATACGGTTAGCCTCTGTCTCGCGGCGATGACCGGCATGATCACAGAGATCGCCTTCGATCGTGAACAGATGCGAATTGCAGCAGCTCAGGGATTCTCCACTGCCACGGACTTGGCGGACTATCTCGTTCGGGAACTGGAAATGCCATTTCGCGAAGCGCACCATGCGACCGGTCAGATCGTTGCTTTGGCCGAAAAGGCTAGCGTCGACTTGCCCGATCTCAGCTTGGATGTGATGCAAACTGTCGAGCCGCGCCTCACAATTGATGTATTTTCAGTTCTGACTGTTGAAGCGTCAGCTCAGTCTCGGCAAAGCTATGGCGGCACTGCCCCCAATCGCGTTGCGGAGCAGGTTGAGCAGTGGAAAACAAGACTCGTTATCGGAGACGATACATGACACGGCAAATGAAACTCGCCATCGCTGCCACATTCACACTGGCGCTCGCCGGTTGCGGACTGCGCGGAGATCTGGAACGACCACCGCCGATTTTCTCGCAGCCGCCATCTGAAGAGGCCAAAAAACCGCTCGACACTCTCGTGGCGTACCAGGTGGCAGAGATGGATCCGACTCGGACTTATCTCAATTCCTTCGGTGGTGAAATCCCGAAGCCTTCGCCAGGCGAAGATGTGCTCGAAGAGAGTATGGGCGAATTTGAACCCGGCTGATCGGAGCCCGACTTGCACCATTTTTCCTATTCAAACGGCCAGCTGCACTGCGAAGGCGTGGCGTTAGACACGATCGCGAATGCGGTCGGCACGCCGGTATATGTGTATTCGACGGCAACGTTGACCCGGCATATCCAGGTCATCGAAAGCGCGTTTTCGGGCATGGACAGCTTGATCGCCTTTTCCGTCAAGTCGAACGGAAATTTGGCCGTTTTGAAGACACTGTCTCAGCATGGCTGCGGTGCCGATGTCGTGAGTGCCGGTGAATTGGCCCGGGCTGTCACTGCCGGTGTGCCGGCGGAACGGATCGTCTTTTCCGGTGTTGGCAAGACCCGCGAAGAAATGCGCTACGCGCTGGACGCAGGTATCCATCAATTCAATGTCGAAAGCGCGCCTGAACTGCTCGCTTTGTCAGAAGTGGCCATGCAGATGGGCAAAATTGCGCCGGTGGCCATTCGCGTTAATCCAGATGTTGCCGCTGGCGGGCATGCCAATATTTCGACCGGTAAGTCGGGTGATAAATTCGGAGTGGCATGGGCGGACGCTCCCGAACTCTATCATCAAATCAAGGCTCTTCCAGGGGTCGATGCTGTTGGGGTTGATGTCCATATCGGATCTCAAATCGCTGAACTCGGACCGATGCGACTGGCGTTTGAAAAGACCGCGGAGCTTGTTCGATTTTTACGCAAAGCTGGACACAATCTGACGCGGATCGATCTCGGCGGCGGCCTCGGCATCCCATACCGTGAGAGCGATGCGCCGGCCTCTCCGAAGGATTATGCCGATATGATCCGCGACGTAACGGAGGGGTTGGACGTCCAAGTAATTGTGGAGCCGGGTCGTGTCATAACCGGCAATGCCGGCGTGCTAGTAAGCGAAGTTCTATATGAAAAAACGGCTCCAGATCGCACGTTCCTCGTGATTGATGCGGGCATGAACGATTTGCTTCGCCCGGCACTTTATCAAGCCCATCATGAGATCTGGCCGCTTGCGGAGCCGGCGGCAGATGCCGAAATTGCAGACTATGATGTGGTCGGGCCGATTTGCGAGTCGACGGACAAATTTGCAACCGCGCGACGCTTGCCGCGTTTGAGCGATGGCGCCCGAGTCGCTTTCTTGTCGTCCGGCGCGTATGGCGCGGTCTTGTCGAGCCAGTACAATGCGCGACCATTGGTGCCAGAGGTGTTGGTGGACGGAAATCAATTTGCAATTGTCCGGCGGCGGCCCGACTTTGAAGATATGATCGCGCTGGAGCAGATTCCTGATTGGCTGAGCTAAGCACCATTCCTGGCCTTCGTGGCCAAATTGCTAAAACGCATTGGAAGATGCGGACGCTTGCGGTTTGGCAGGCATTTTGGCCGCACATGGCAGTGATCGCGGTGTATGGTGCGGCCGCAGCGGGCGGTGTGTTGGAGCGGTTGGACGCCAAAGTCGCCGCGATGATGGCGCTGACATTCTGGGTTGCGATCGGGATCACCGCTGTTCGCGGACTGTACCGCTTCACAGCGCCGAGCAAGGCAAACGCGCAAGAGGCGCTCGACCTGCAATCTGACTTACGACCCTTGCAAGCACTCTCGGATCGTCCGGCCAGGCCGGATCCATCAGGCCAAGCGCTTTGGCGCGCCCATCAAGAACATCTCAGCGATGCGGCGAGGCGATTGCGCGTGCCGTCCTTTGATGCGGAATGGCACATCCAGGACCCATTTCGCCTCCGCTGGATTGCGCCGGTCCTTCTCATTGGGATTCTGGCGTTTAATCTGGGACAGCTGCCAGCCCGGTTCGCGGGCGCTATTGATCCTGATTATGGCAGCCTAATGGGCGCGGAAAACATACGGGTGGAAGCTTGGATTACACCCCCGCCCCATACGGGCCAGGCACCCCGCTTCCTCACATCTGATACCCCCTCTTTGCGGGTTCCATCCGGATCTATCCTCACAATTCGGGCAGAGGCACCGTCTGCGCCAACACTCCGTTTGCGGGGGGATAAGAGGGTGGATACGCGTTTCGAAACAACGCCTGAAGGTGCGTTTGAGGCAATGGCGACCTTGGACGGTTCGGCTCAGGTGTCCGTCCGCTGGTGGGGAGAGCGCGCCAGCTGGATGGTGCAGACAGATCCGGACCTGCCGCCGAGCGTGAACTTTGTCGAGCTGCCCATTTTGGGGGAAGGGGATCGTACTGAATTTCGTTGGTCAGTGGAGGATGATTTCGGCATTGAGCGGCTTGAGCTCGCAATCCGACCTGTCGAATCGCCTGACACGGAAGATCGTGTCCAGGTTGATCTTGGGGAGCTTTCGCCGCGCGCGAAAGAGGCTGATGCGGCGCTTGATCTGACCCGCGAACGCTGGGCGGGAGCGCGCGTACAGCTGGTCTTGATCGTAACCGATGGGGCTGGACAGATCGCCGAGTCAGACCAGCATGAAATGCTGTTGCCGGAGAAGCTCTTACTTCAGCCGCTTGCAAAAGCGATCCAAGATGTCCGGGTCACTGTATTGCGAGAAGACACGCCTTATTCGGCCTTGCCCTCGGGCGCTGAAGGCCTGCAAAGCGACGCGATTTTCGCCTCTGCGACACAGAGAATTGCAGCCGCTCCGGGGCGGCTGAAACGGGCCAATCTGATGCTCGATGGGATCACCTATAATGGCGCGGCCTACTATGATGACGTCATGATGTTTACGGGCTTGAGATCCGCGCAAAAAACGATTTTGGCGTCCAGTTCGCTTGACGAAGCGAGATCCATAGAACCCTTGCTTTGGGCGTTGGCGCTTCGGGCCGAATACGGCTCAGCTGCGGACGCGCTCACGGCTTTGATGGCGGCCCGTGCGGCGCTTGAGGAGGCGCTGCGGGACGGGGCGAGCGAAGAAGAAATTCGCCGCCGAATGCAAGCCTTTAAAGATGCGGCGCAACGCTATGTTGCTGCGCGAATGGCTGAGGCACTGGCCCGAGGTTTGCCGGAAGGGCAGGACTTTACAGACTCCGATCAGGGGCAAGCTGGTCAGTCTTTGGGGAGCCAGAGCTTCTCTGACATGTTGGATGCGCTTGAGGATTTAACGGAGACCGGAGCCACCGATCAGGCGCGCCAATTGCTGGCGGATATCACCAATATGCTGGAAAATCTCGAATTCCAGCAAGGCCAGTCTGCCGGGGAAGGGTTTCCTGGAATGCCCGGAGAATCCGGCGACGAGGAGTCTGAAGATATTCCCCAGGAGGAGCGCGAAGTTACGGAAACAATGCAGGAGTTGTTGGATCTGTTGCGAGAACAACGCGAATTAAATGACCAGACCTTGGCCCAGCAACGCGGCGAACGCGCACCGGGACAACAGGGGGGACAGATTACGGAAAATGGTGATGAACCGGGTGGTGAATCTGGTCAACAACCCGACCTGCCGGACTGGATGCTCCAGGAAGAGAGCGATCTCGCCGAACGACAGGGCCGTCTTGGCGATCGGGTCGGTGAGCTCTCGGATGGACAAGGCACGGATCCGCAGGGTGAGGGCCAGTCTGGCGTCGACGAAAGAATCCTCCGCGCAATTGAGCGCGCACAACGACGTGCAGAGCAAGCTCTAAACAGCGGAAATGAAGGTTTAGCACTTCGCAACCAAGAACAAGCAACGGAGCAGTTGCGAGGCCTCGCTGAGGAATTAGCAGAAACGCTGGATGCTTTGCGCGCGGACCGATTAGCTGGCTCTGAACAGACTGAACGAAGCGCAGACGGGTCTCCTTTTGGACTTCCAAACACAGGCGGTGCCGATGATCGAAACTCGGTCGATATTCCCGATGAGGTTGAGCGACAACGCGCGAGAGACATTCTGGATCTGCTGAGACGCCGCTACGAAGAGACATCTGACCAGGCAGAACGCGAGTATCTTCAACGTTTACTCGACCGATTCTAGTCTCCTGAGTCTGATGACCCATTCTCCATACCCGCTTCCAAGGGCTTAATGAACTTCAGTGTCATTCGGTCGCTTTCGCCGATTTGGGCATAAACGTCCGCATTGAACCCTTCAGGTTGATTGCCGTCAGCGTCGAGCGTTCGAGAAACGGGTGGAAGGGTCCATACTCCGAAGGGATGGTCGGCGGTGTCATTTGGGTTTGCGTTAATTTCGCTTGAAGCAACAAACTCGAACCCAGATAGAGTTGCTAGGCTGATAACATAATCCTCATGGACATAACCGGTTAGCGCGCGAGGCTCCTGCTGCTGGCTTGAGGGCAGTCGGTGTTCGACCAGGCCTAGTACGCCACCAGGTTTCAGTGCGTCAAAAGCGTCAGCAAAAAACTTTGTCGTATAATCTCCTGACATCCAGTTGTGCACGTTGCGAAATGTCAAAACCGCGTCAACTGATTCTGACGCCGCGAATGGCTGCGAAGTTTGGGAAAATGCAGTTACTCCAATAGAGCCGTACAAATCCTGATCTGAGTAGGTCTGCACGTATTGATCTACCGCCGCGCGGAGTCTGTTTTGCCTGTCTCCTTCGGCGGCTGCGACATCCCAATGCGCTGCGATCAACTGGCCATTTCCGTCGGCTAAAAAAGGCGCAATGATATTCGTATACCAACCGCCTCCTGGCCAAACTTCGACAACTGTATCTGACTGCTCCAAACCAAAGAATTCAAGTGTTTGCACCGGACGTCGCGAAGCGTCTCGCTGTCTCTCTTCTTCAGATCGCCACGCTCCAGCGACCGCATCTGAAATGGTTTCGATTGAAACGGGTTCTTGGCCAGGTGCGTTCGCGGCGGACTCTTCCGGTGATAGAGCGCCGCATGACGCCAAAGGCAGAAGCGTAAAGAAGGCGCGAATGGCAGTGTGCATGGGTCGATCCAGTCAGGTAGGGTCTTGATTTCCGCATTCTGAGCACACACCTGCCCATAGTGGAAGTGCTGCATTGTGGGCTTCCGCCAGATCAGGAGCTGACGCCACTTTTGGGTCCGTTTTCCCAGATCTGTTCAACCTTCAATTTCCTGGATGACCGGGGTCAGTTGCTAAGAAAGGACTGAAAAATGAATACGATCGATTTAACGCCTCTCTACCGGACTATGGTCGGTTTTGACCGCATGGCTAGCATGATTGACAATGCAGCGCGACTAGACGGCACGCAGAGCTACCCCCCTTACAATATTGAACGCGTCGGAGAGAATGAGTTCGCCATCGAGGTCGCTGTTGCCGGGTTTGGCGAGGACGAGTTGGAAATCGAGACAAATGAAGGTTTGCTGACAATCGCAGGCCGAAAGGTAGAGGCGGATGACTCTGCTGAACGACAATTCCTTCATCGTGGGATTGCGCAACGCGGTTTTTTGAGGCGGTTTCAGCTAGCTGACCACGTAATCGTTACCGGCGCCGATTTGAAACATGGCTTACTTCGGGTTGAGCTTAGACGAGAACTTCCTGAAGCCAAGAAACCAAGGAAAATCGAGATTGGGTTTTCCGGCTCTCAAGACTCGAAAACTCCGAAAGTTATCGAAGGCGGAAAGACTGAAGCTGCCTAGTCGGCTTTAGTTTCCGATATAGAGGCCGCGACAATCGTCGCGGCCTTTTTTGGTTTGTAGGAACGGCGCCCTCATATCGTTTTGACGAGTCGCACTACTCCGAAATTTATGACAAGACATTACGATGAAACTGATCGTTGCTGGTGCAGGAATTGGGGGACTAACTTGCGCACTCGCATTTGCGCGCCTCGGTTGGGATGTAGATATCATCGAACGTTCACCAGCTTTGGGGGAGATCGGCGCTGGAATTCAGCTGAGTCCAAACGCGACACGATTATTGCAAGCTCTTGGTTTAGGAGCGCAGCTTCATGATATTGGCTTTGCCCCTTCTGCTTTAGAGCTTTATCAAGGTAAGTCAGGCCAGCAGATTTTCTCGATCAAAGCCGGAACTGCAGCTGAAGAGCGATGGGGTGCGGCTTATCTACACGTCCATCGCGCGGACCTGATTTCGATGCTAGAAAAAGCTGTTCGGTCCGAATCCAAAGTTCGAGTTCATCTTTCTTCAGAACTCGTCGGATTGAGCCAAATTCCGGGATCCGTTTCAGCCGAATTGTCGACCGGCGACACTTTGCAAGCGGATCTTCTTGTCGGTGCCGATGGTATACACTCGGCCGTCCGCCGGTGCCTATTTGGACCCGACACGCCAGACTTCACGGGTTGTCTTGCCTGGCGGACCACCGTTCCTATTGCGAAGCTGGGAGCGCTTGCACCGCCACCAACCGCGCGAGTTTGGGTGGGTCCAAGGAAACATGCGGTGACGTACCGTTTGCGAAGTGGCACGCTCGCCAACTTCGTGGGCGTGGTGGAGCGGACGGACCTGAGCAGCGAATCCTGGAACACGCTCGGGAAACGTGAAGAGGCTCTGGCGGATTTTGAAGGCTGGCACCCGATCTTGACCAACTTATTGGAAACCTGTGCCGATATTTATCTTTGGGCTCTGTATGACAGAGCGCCCATGCCAAGCTGGAGTCAAGGTAGAGCAACCTTGCTTGGTGATGCGTGTCATGCGGTGCTGCCGTTTATGGCGCAAGGGGCCGCCATGGCGATTGAGGATGCGTACATCCTTGCTCAGCTTTGCCATCGAGGGAAACGAAATTTGGAGACGGCGCTCCAACGACACTATGAGCTCCGGAGCCCTCGCACAAAAGCCATCCGAACTGCTTCCAGAGCGAACAAGGATAGATTTCACAAACGCGCGGTGGTCGATCAAGCAACAACCTATGCTCCAATGAAGATTGCTGGCATCTTGTTTCCGTCGATTGTTGCGAAACAGCAAGACTGGATCTATCGCTATGACGCGGTAGGGGTCGTAAACGCTTCAACCGCTTAACAGTATGGCAGGTTGAGATGCGGGTCTTTCAAATCCTGATAATCGCGGTCTCAGCGTGGATAAGTCCCGGCACGGCATCGGCGGAACTTGTCGTCGCGGTGGCACGGAATTTCGAGCCTGCGCTTCAACAATTGGCCGACCAATTTGAGGCGGAGACCGGACATCACGTCATCATTTCGAGCGGGTCCACCGGCAAATTGTTTGCCCAGATCCAGCACGGTGCACCGTTCGATATCTTTCTCGCTGCCGATCAGGCGCGACCGCTTGAATTGGAGCGCACATCCCGGGGACAAGCCGGAAGCCGGTTCACCTATGCGGTCGGACAATTGGTTCTTTGGCAGCTGAATGACGACCCCGTAGACACAAGAAATGCGATTTTTAACAGCGACATAAACTTTATTGCCATGGGGAATCCCGATCTCGCGCCATATGGCGCTGCCGCGGCGGCGATGATGCGGCGTTTGGCGGAAGAGGGCACCCTTCACGGACAGATCGTCATGGGCGAAGATGTCGGACAGGCTTTTGCGTTTGTGCGCACTGGCAATGCAGATCTTGGCTGGGTCGCGAAGTCGCAAATTCTCAGTCTGCCTGAAGATGAGCGCGGCGCCTATTGGCAGCCGGATCCCACACTCTATCCCCCGATCAATCAGGATGCTTTGCTGCTCGAACAAGGTGCTGACAACCCAGCAGCCCATGCCTTCCTAGCGTTCCTAAAACGCCCCGACACACGCGCGCAAATCTCTGAACTCGGATACACAACGCCATGATTTTGGCGGACCTTTCGGCGCTATGGCTGACGGTTCAGCTGGCTTTGGTCACGACCGTCCTATTATTCCTGCTCGGCACACCCCTGGCTTGGTGGTTGTCTCAAACTCGCTCTGCGCTGAAGCCATTTGTGGAAACGACTGTCGCCTTGCCGCTTGTGCTACCGCCGACCGTATTGGGCTTCTATCTGCTCATCCTGTTCAACCCCAACGCACCGATTGGTGGCTTTTGGGTGCAGCTGACCGGTGACACGCTGACCTTCTCTTTCACCGGCCTTGTCGTCGCTTCGATCGTGTATTCGCTGCCCTTCATGGTGCAGCCGCTCCAGACCGCATTTGAGGCGAGCGCCCGGCAAAGCATGGAACTCGCCGCGATGCTGAGAGCGTCTCCCATAGATGCGTTTTTTACCGTCGCCGTGCCGGCGTCCGTGCGTGGCTTCATCAATGCGGGCGTCCTGACATTTGCCCATACATTAGGAGAATTCGGGATTGTTTTAATGGTGGGCGGCAACATCCCCGGCGAAACGCGCGTCGTTTCCATCGCCATTTATGAACATGTCGAAACGCTGCGATATGATCAGGCGCACGGGCTCTCTTTGGCGCTCCTCGCCCTGTCTTTCATCATTCTGCTTCTCGTTTACCGATTCAACCGACGCACGTCGATCCATGTTGGTTGAACCGCTCAAAATCGACCTGCGGCTGCACAGAGCGGCATTCGATCTGTCCATCGATGCTGAGCTCAACCTCGACTGTATAACCGCCATTTTCGGGCCATCGGGAAGTGGCAAGACCACTTTGTTGCGTTTGTTGGCGGGACTTGAGCGGCCAAGCGCCGGACAGATTAAGATGTCTGGCGAGACATGGGTAGATACAGCCGCCGGACTTTTCGTGCGACCTCATAGGCGCCCGGTCGGCTTGGTGTTTCAAAGCGGCCGATTGCTGCCGCAACGCAGCGTCTTTGGAAACCTGAATTTTGCCTATGCCCGCCGTCTTGACGATCGCCCAGGCCACAGTGTGGAACGCGTCGTCGAAGCGTTTGATCTCGCGCATCTACTCCCACAGGCATCCGACACCTTATCCGGCGGCGAACGCCAGCGTGTCGCGCTCGCTCAAGCCGTGCTGACAAACCCCAAACTCCTCCTACTGGATGAGCCACTCGTCGGGCTGGATCATGCTCGAAAGCGGCAAATTCTACCTTATCTCAAAGCGTTAAACACCGAGTTTGGCTTACCCATCATCTATGTCAGTCATGATCTCGAAGAAGTCAGTTGGATGGCCGATCAAACCCTTGTTCTCGAACACGGCGCGGTTATTGGCCAAGGCGCACCCGAAACCGTTATTCCAGATCTTCAAACCCGGAAGGAAATTTCAGAAAAACAAATAGGATCAATAGTTTATGGGGTTGTGGAGGCGCGAGACGAGACGTTTCATATGATGACGGTCAGGATCGGGAATGATCGCGTAAAACTGCCGCTCGGCGGGCAGGAACAGGTCGGTGATCCGCTCCGCGCCTTTGTTCACGCTGACGATGTTGCTATCGCAACGGAACGGCCAAATGGGTTGAGCATGCAGAATTGTCTGCAAGGCTCCATCTCACGGATTGATCCAGAGCGTGAGACTGGGTTTTGCATTATTCGGCTAGAATGCGATGCCTGCATCCTGTTTGCTCGGATCACGCAACTCTCAGTGTCGTCGCTCAATTTGAAAGTCGGAAACCGTGGATACGCGCTCTTCAAGACGGGTCGCAAAGTCGGCTAAGTCGGGTACCAAATGGGTGCCCAACCCGGCTCGGCGCATGGCAAACCGGGTCTCCAATCAGCGATGACTATTGGGCCGCTGAGGTGTCAGCGGCGTTGGCGGCACGTCTAACATCGCCGTTTAAATTGGCGAGCGTGACGCTGGTAATGTAGGCCTTGTCGGAGTCCATATCCGCAAGAATGGCGCCGGCTTGTTCGCTGTCCATCAGGCGGAGAAATCCAGCCGCGAATTTGGGATCCATTTGATTGAAAATGGGGGCGGCATCTTTTGACTTCATCGTGCCATACATACTTGCAAGATGGTCGATATCTCCGTCGGCTTCTGCGGTCATTGTCCGCCATCTTGTGTCCAATGTGGACTGTAAATTGATCAACTCATCCGTGCGATCTTCAAGCTCACCTTCCCATTCGGTGAGGGCCAATTCGCGTTCGACCAGTTTTGCTTCGCGTTCGGCAACGGCTTGCTGATCCGCTGTAAGGGTTTGCGCCATCTCTTCGGTAAAACAGACCTGGCCCAAGCCGGGTAAGATTTGCGGCAAGGATTGCGGGGCGGCCTCGACCGAAGTGGCCGCTGCGCGTGCGGCAGCGGTTTGCGGAACATCTTCTGCTCGTGCTGTCGGGTCTGGCACAAAACGCGCCACCGCACCGACGGTGAACAACACGCCAAGCGTAATCAACACGCTAGATTGGCCGGTCAGTTTGAACGCCATGACTTAACCCGATCTTTGTCCGGAACTTGCGAAAAGGACGGATTCCAATTCGGCGCCTTGATCTTGATTTTGATCCGGGTCTGGATGGACCTGTTCGGACAATGCGCGCATCTCGCGCATCAGCATGGTCATTTCCATAATGCGGTCTCGCGATTGCGCCACGACATCCCGCATCATGGTGGAGAGCTCGACCTGTGCGGCGCGAACTTCAGCGGTCGCTTCGGTATGGCTGGACTGCATCATGTCCGTCATTTCCTGCAGCTTCAGGCGCGCGGCTTCGGCTTCCAGCATGGATTGAGTCAATCGGGTGGCGATGTCATCTGCTTGGACACGCGTCTGTTTGGTTTTAGCGGACATGTCAGCGATTGACTTGGTCAGCGCCATAATCGTCGCGCCCAAACCATTCTTTGTGTCCTGCAAAGCTTTTAGCCGACGGTTGAGTACGAAGCAGTAGACACAGGCGGCGCCTGAAACGAGGAGGATTGCGATGTCGGTGGGATCGACGATCATGACCTATCTCAGCAAAAATTCAGTGATTAGAACGCCGCGAGCCACGGATCCGCCAACGACTAATTCTGCACGACGGGCCATCTGATCTCGCATTTGCGAATAGAAATTCGGATTCTCGAAGTCCTGCAATTCGACAGAACGCAGATAGTTTATGAATGCGTCCTTCAAAACCGGTTCGGCTTTCTTGATCTTGGCCGCGCCGTCTTTGTCAGTGATGATTTGCAAATTCATCTTGAGGTAGCGAGTTGCCGGCGTGCTGCCGATGGTGATCAGAATTTCTTCCATTTCGACATAGGTCTGGTCTTCCGTCGCCAAGGGCTTGATCGCGCTCGACGTCAACATGGCAGGTTCGCATTCGCCGGCAGCAACGGCCAATGGGGCTTGGCTTGGTGTCAACACATAAACCGTGGCGAGCGCGCTAATCAGAGCTGCAACTGCGAGTATGACTGTGCCCATAAAGCCGCCCGAAGACTTGGTCTCGGCTGCTTCTGGTGTTTCGGGTGTGTCCGCCATCTTGCCCCTACAATTCGTATAGCTGGGATCATTAATGAATACACCATCACACGGTAAACGCGGCGTTAACGTTTTGGGCCTTTCTATTAAGCATTCGAAACAACCCTTGGGCTAGGACGGCGCGGGAATGAAGTTTGTTGATACGTTAAGGGGCCTATCCCCTCAGCGCCAAGCGATGCTCGCGGCTGCCGTATTAGCGGCTGTTTTTGCAGTATTTTTCCTGGTGAGAGGGGTCGCGAAAGAGCCGATGGCGCTGCTGTATGCGGGGCTCGATCCGGCTGTAAGCGGCGAAATCATCCAAGAGCTCGAGCAGTCTGGCATCGCTTATGAGATTCGCGGTGAGTCGATTTTCATCCCGCAAAGCGCACGTGACCGCACGCGCTTCTCGCTGGCACAGCAAGGTTTGCCGCGACAATCTGTGCAAGGATATGAATTGCTCGACGGGATTAACGGGTTTTCCGTCACTTCGGAAATGTACAATGCCGCCTATTGGCGTGCCAAAGAAGGTGAACTGACACGGACCATTCTGTCGATTCATGGCATCACCTCCGCCCGTGTGCACATTGGTGCGAGTTTGCGCAGTGGGTTTTCTCGTACGCAGGCGCCGCAAACCGCTTCGGTAACCCTCACCACGGCCCACGATTTGAACGCGGACCAAGCCGAAGCAATCCAATATCTTGTCGCGCTGGCCGTGTCGGGTTTGGACGCCGAAGACGTCGCTGTGATTGATCCGAACAAAGGGATCTTGGCCGGACCGAATGTCGATAAGACCTTGCAGCCCGCAATCGTGGCTGAAGATCAAGCAACCGCCGTAGAGCAAAGAGTGATGCGCCTGCTTGAAGCGCGGGTCGGTGTCGGCAATGCACGGGTTTCAGCGTCGGTCGATGTCAGCCGAGAGATGCAGCGGATTTCCGAAGTCCGATTTGACCCGGCCTCTCGGGTGCTCCGCAACCGAACAACAAGCGAATCGAGCGAGACAAATTCAGGTGGCTCAGGCGCCCTTACCGTCGCAAGCAATCTGCCGGTTGGCGAAGGGCAGGGCGGAAGTGGGTCCAGCGAGGCCGAGAATGCGTCTGAATCCGTGGCGTATGATTTCAATGAAGTGCGAACCGAAACCGAAAAACTTCCCGGTGAAATCGAGCGTGTCTCGGTCGCGGTGTTGCTCAATCAAGACGTTCTCGGGCTCGACCTTGCGGCGCCAGGTTTCGAGACGCAGCTCACAGAAATCGCAGCTGATTTTGAACAATTGATCATTTCCGGCGCGGGTTTGGACCTTGAACGTGGTGACAGTTTGACGGTGAATTTGATGCCGTTCCAGACACAACCGGTCGAAGATCTTGTCGCCGCTCCCGGACTGGTAGAGCGTTTGCTGGAACGCTACCTCTGGTCTGGCGTGCAAGCCCTAATGTTGAGCCTGGTCGTCCTAGCCCTCGCCTTTGGCGTGATCCGGCCCATGCTGACACGTGAGCCGAGCGAAGCGGAAGGCAATCTGCAGGCCGCGATGGCGGGTGCTGATGGTCTGGAGCCGTCGCCTGATTCAGTAACCGACCCGATCGCCTATTTGCAGGATTACACGTCCGACAAGCAGGAAGATGCGGCGGCGTTGCTTCAAGACTGGCTGAATGAAGACCGGAAGGCCGCCGGAAATGAGTAAGCCTGCTTTCCAAGACCTTCCTCGATTTGACACGCCGCCGGAACCCGGACAACTCGCCGTCTTGCTCCAGGCAACGGCCAGCGGTGATCCGCCAATCTACCCAAATGGCGACCCCGTCGAAGCAGAGACGGAGGGCGCCGAGGCCGAGAACGCTGTGCTGGACCCAGACGCAGACGAGGCAGGCGTTTCAGAACCGTCGGCCGAGGTCGAGCCGCCAACATATGAGGAAGACTTCAAAATCCTTTTGGGTGAGCTGAAAGTGGCGGTTGAGTCGGTTGAAACAGCAATTGAAAGCCAGGTCATGCGGGCCACGCACACGCTTGCCATGCGCTTGTTCCCAAAACTTGGTGAAACCTTTCTAGCAGACGAAATTGTCGCCCAATTGCCGGAATTGATCCCCTTTCCAACGGCGCGGATTGACGTTCAGGCTGACGAATCCTTGGTCTACAAACTGAACGAGCTGCTGGCCTCAACAGAGTTGGCCAAACGTTGTGAGATTGTGGTCGATCCGTCTCCCAGTGACAGCCGAATCCGTGTGTCATGGGAATCCGGTGGGGTGGTCTTCGATTTTGATGGCCTCTTACAGGCCTGCCTGGCGAAACTCCAGGACGATCGTGAACAAACGGGAGCGTTAGGACATGTCGAATCCTGAACCAAAACCAGCGGCGCACGCTGAGACCGACGACTCTGATGCGAAAGCTCGCGGTCAGCGGTTTCGTCAAAGTATCTATTCGGTGCCGGTGACGGCGACAGTGTCGCTCGGAAAAAAGCGGATCAGCGTTTCAGAAGTGCTTGAATTAAAGCCAAATTCTATTGTGGCGCTCGAAACCAAGATTGAAGATCCGGTCGAATTGATTGTCGATGGCCGGGTGATTGCGCGTGGCGATCTGATTGAAACTGGAAATGGCACGCTGGGCCTCAAAATCACCGAGATTACGGAACGCTCGGATGGGGAATATGACTAAATGGGGCGTGGCTCCAAGCGCGCTATTCCTGCTGCTGTGTGCGATGCTCCTATTTGTACCGGGCGCTGCGGCGCAGGAAGGAACGCCGGGCGGGCTGCCGTTTCTGACGGATGGCTTAGCCGGTGATGGCGAAGGCGGGCTAAGCCGGTCCGTCATTCAGCTCTTTGTGATTGTGACCGTGCTGAGCCTGGTGCCCGGCATCGCGATGATGATCACCTGTCTGCCGTTTTTGGTGATTGTGTTTTCGATCATGCGGCAAGCCATTGGTATGCAGCAGGCGCCGCCAAATATGATGATTATGGCGCTGGCGATGTTTCTGACTTTCTTTGTCATGGAGCCGGTATTCACGACGGCGTGGGAGCAAGGCCTGTCTCCCTATATGGATTTGCTGATCGAAGAGCAGGAAGCCTGGGCGCTGACGACGGAGCCGTTCCGTGCCTTCATGATGGCGCGAACCGATCCGGAAGCCTTGGCGACATTGACCGATGCCGTGAACCGGCCGCTCGCAGAAGGTGCCGAGCCGCCCTTCGCACTGCTCGCAACCGCTTTCATGCTGTCCGAAATCAAACATGCTTTTCAGATCGGATTCGTAATCTTCTTACCTTTTATGGTGATAGATTTGGTGGTCGCGTCGGTGTTGATGGCGGTCGGCATGATGATGGTGCCGCCGACTGTTGTGTCGCTGCCATTTAAACTCGGCTTCTTCGTCCTAGCGGACGGGTGGTTGAAGATCACAGAAGCATTGCTCAGGGGGTATGCAGCATGAGTGCACAAGCAAAACGCGATGTTCCGAACCGCAGTGATGCGTCCCGTCAGGCGCAGTCCGCGCCGCCGCCTTTGCCCGGTGAGCAGACCGCCTCGCAAATGACCAAAGCGCAGCGCGCAGCGATTGTCATCGCACTCTTGGGTGAAGCTTCGGCCAAACCGATCGTTGAGAAGCTTGATGATTTCGCAATGTCTCAGATTGCGGAGGGCTTGGAGACAATTGCGGTCCTGCCAAAGGCGGCTCAGATTGAAGTGGCAATGGATTTCCTCGGCCATTTACGGCGCGCATCTGGCGCCCTGCGTGGAGGTCGTCTGCAGGCGCGCGAGATTATGGGCAGCCTAATGGAGCGCGATCGTTTGATCTCCGTGATGGGCAATCCGGCGCGTGAGGAAGCAGAAGAGGATGATGAGTTCAACGTCACGGTCGATGTCTGGACCCGCCTGTCACAGCGCGAAGCCGGTGAGATTGCGACCTATCTTGATGGCCTATCGCCAAACCTTATCGCGTTGATTCTAAGCCGACTCGATGTCGCGTTCGCCTCGAAAGTGCTGACCGATCTTTCCGAAGACAAATTGCTGCCGGTGATGAGTTTCATGGTCGATGTCGCCCCTGTTGATGAGGGCATAACTCAGGTGATCGAGCGCATGATCGAGATCCAGTTCCTCAATGTTGCGAGCGATACCGCCGGCGAAGACAAGGAGCACCTCGCCGCGCTGGGCGAACTGCTTAGCCTTGTGCCAGACAGCAAGCGCGAAATGCTCATGTCGTTCCTGCGCAAGGAACATGAGTCCGAACTGCAAGCGATCGAGAAAGTGATGTTCACCATCGACGCTCTGCCGGAAATCCTTCCTCGCAATAATGTTGCCGTCGTTTTCCGCGAATTGGGCGATCCAGAGATGCTCGCGCTGTTGTCTTGTTTGACCGGACCAAAACAGCCGATTGCAGACTTCCTATTGAGCAATATTTCGTCGCGGATCGCGGATGGCTTGCGCGAAGAGCTCGCCGATATGGCGACACCAAGCGGAGAGCAGGTCGATCAGATCCAGCAAGACTTCCTGGTCAATCTGATGACGCTCAAGCGGCGTGGCGTTGTGGAGTTGGAACCGGCCTCATAGCGGGCAAGGCGTCCTAGCGAACGATCAAATCCGCATGCAGTGCGCCCGCGGCTTTCATAGACCGAATAATGTCCGCCATCTCTTGCGGTGTAACGCCAAGCGCGTTCAAGCCGGCAATTAATTGCGACAAGGTCACATTCGAATTCAGGCGTGCGATTTGATTGTCACCTGTTTGCCCAATCGTGATTTCTGTATTCGGCAACACCACTGTCTCACCATCGGAAAACGGATTGGGCTGAGACACCAATGGTCGCTCGCGCACTTTGATTGAGATATTACCTTGGGCGATTGCCACGGTCGAAATGGTAACATCCTCGCCGAGTACAATCGTGCCAGACCGTTCATCAATTACGATCCGCGCCGGTGTGGAGATTTCAATTGGAAGGTTCTCGATTTCTGCGAGCAGGCGCGCTGGTGTCGCTTGCATCCCAGCGAGCTGAATATCAACCGTCCCAGGGTCACGCATCGCCGCCATTCGGATGCCAAACGCCGCATTGATTGTGTCTTCGATCCGCGCCGCCGTGGTGAAATCGGGATCCCGCAAGGCCAGGGTCAACTGTTTGCGGCTGTTAAAGTCAAAGCTGATTTCACGTTCGATCCGTGCGCCATTTGGCAACGCCGCAACGGTTGGCGACCCCGTGGTGTCGCGCGCGCCCGCCGCTCTGACATCTATGCCACTGACGATGATGTTGCCTTGAGCGACGGCGTAAACTTGATTGTCGGCCGCTTTCAACGGCGTCAGGATCAGCGTCCCGCCCTCAAGACTTGCCGCATCGCCAATCGAGGCGATGCTTGCGTCAATTGTGGAGCCATTGCGCGCGAAAGCGGGCAAGGTGGCGGTCACCAAAACGGCGGCGACATTGTTCGGCTTTATCTCTTCGCCCTGTACGTTTACGCCGAGCCGCTCGAGCATATAGGTCAGCGTGTCCTCGGTGAACGGAGAGTTCCGAACTGTATCGCCGGTTCCATTGAGACCAACGACAATACCATATCCGACCAAATCATTCTGCCGCACGCCTTCGACGTCGACCACGTCGCGGATCCGCGTTTGCGCTGAAGCGGCCGCCATTATGCCCTCAAAGACGAGCATGAAGAGGATCAGAAGCAGAGCAATACGTTTCATCGGTCTACCTCAAAAAGTTCAACAAATTCAGATTGTTTAGACGTGCGGTCAACAAATAGGAGGCTTCGAGATTGGTCTCGAGCTCCTGCAATTCGGCAGCGGCTTCATATTGATCGCGTGCGGTCAATTGATTGAATGTCCGGGTCACAACCGTTTCTTCCAAATCCAGCTGATTTTGCTGAAGTTCGACCCGACCTTGGATCACGCCCAGATCCGCGCGCAGATTTGTGAATTTTGAAAGACCACCCGCAATTGTGTTGGCCGCAAACTCCAAAACGTCATTGGTCTCGCCGCCATATGCCAAACCGCTATCCGGATCGGCAAAGGTCAAGACCGCGATCCCTTTGATCAATTCGGTAATGCCGGGGTCAATCGCCAGGATGCCATCTGGATCCGATGTCGTCGCGGTGCCATTATAAATATTGGTTTGCCAACCGCCGGCTGGGTCATCAAAATAGTCGTTTACGGCTGCGGTAAACTGAGCCGCCGTGGGTTCGGTCGCGGCAATCGCTGCGATATCCGCGAGCAAATCATCGACATCACCAAATGGCGGTGTCGCTGTGGCGTCGCCAGAAAATAGGTAGCGATCTCCGAACCGCGCATTGAGGTTTAAAAACGCCGTTTCCAGCGCGTTATTGGCGTCTCTCGAAATCGCAGTCCGCACCGACGTGTCACCCGTTCCGATGGAAGAGAATGTACGCGCATCAAGGCCCAGACTGAGGGATTGGATTGTGTCCAAGCTGCGTTGCACAGTGTCGAGCCGACCTTCCCGAATAACCAATTGCTCACGCTGCACGTCAATATCATTGACGGCTTTCTCCGCGAGCATGCCTTTGCCAATCCGTCCTTCGAGCTGCAACGTTAGGTCAGCATATCGTCCTGTCGCCGCTTCCTTACTGGCGCGGGTAACTTGCTCGCGCAAATCTTGGATATCAAGCGCCAACGTGGCGGCGAGACCGGGACCAATTGAGGATAAGCCTGTCATATCAGATCTCCATCAACTGTCGGATCATTTCCTGCGCCGCCTGTATGACACGCGCATTCGCGGCATAGGCTTGTTCCACCAGCAAGAGTTCTTGCATTTGCTGGTCAACATCGACGCCAGAGTCGGTTTGTTCTGCGTCGAGAATGATCCGATGTTGCGCCTGGATCGACGATTGAACGCTTTCCATTTGGATGCGGGTTTGACCCGTCAGGGAGGTTATTTGGGCCGCCATAGAGGTCGCGGAGAACGCGCCCTGTACGCCATTGCTATCGACACCCCGGACTTCCGTCAAAGCATCGTATAGCGCAGATAAAACGGAGCTGTCCCCGGGCGGTCCTTGGACTGTTGCACCAATCCCGTCTCGAAGGCGCCAGCTTGACCCGCCTTGGTTTGGATCCACTGCTGGATTGAGAGACAGCCGCGCGGCCAAACCGTCAATCGTTGCCGCGCCATCTGGATCGTAAAAGAGGCCCGCATCACCTGGCAGCGTGGTCGGATCAATTCCGTCTGCTGACAAGCGATCGACAAGGTCCCCTGCCAAGGCGTCAAGCTGCGAGGTAAAGGTCGGAATGTCGCTGTCTCGAATGGCGAACAAACCAGCGAACATGCCGCTCGGCAAGGCGCCATAATCGGGGCTGCCAGGCGTGAGTTCAATACCATCAACCGAAAGCGGTGACAGGGTGCCACTTGCCAGCGTGTGCTCAGGGCCAAATGTGTTGGCCGGTGAAAACTCAATTTCCCGCGCCGAACCTGCCAATAGCGCGACGCCTTGAGGGGTGAACAAATCCACTTTGCCGGCATTTCGGGTCACGGTTCTGACCGGCATGTATTCCGAGATACCGTCAATCAGCCGCTGACGTTCATCGCGGATTGCAGCAGCTTGCTCGGTTGTGCGATCAATACCGGATATCCGCGTGTTCAGCTCTTCAATTTGTTGCAGCGACGTGTTCACAAATGCGACGCCCTCAGCGATCTCCCGATCGGCTTCAGCGCGTAGGTTTTCAGACAATGCGGACAGGTCTTGGAATTCAGTGATAATGCCTTGTGCGGCATCGAGCACGGCGATCGCGCTGGTGCCGGATTCGGGCGTTGTTACGGCCGTGGCGAGCGCCGATTCCAAGCGCTCAAACTCATTGAAAATGCCATTACCTTCGGCGGTATCGCCGACTCTGGCAGACAAGGTTTGCCAGGCGGAAGCGAGCACTTCCGCCTGTGCAAG
Source organism: Pseudomonadota bacterium (assembly GCA_038534315.1). Taxonomy (GTDB): domain Bacteria; phylum Pseudomonadota; class Alphaproteobacteria; order Caulobacterales; family Hyphomonadaceae; genus Henriciella. The sequence continues at coordinate 23,753 of JBCAWZ010000020.1, forward strand.
GTCGCTCGTTGAGAGCATTCTTTGTTGGGTGAGCGCTGCGTTACGCGCTTGGCCAACGCCATCCACACGTACGCCTTGCGTCTCGCCCCCAACGATGGTTTCGCTGAGGATAACCGACCGCCGAACATAGCCAGGGGTCGACGCGTTGGCGACGTTTGTTGCGACGATTTCGGCTCTGAGGCTGGTCGCCCTTAAACCTGAATTTGCCGCATCGAGGGCGCTTGAAATACTCACCTAATTCACAGCCTCTCAGCCGCGGGTACTACCGCTTAAGATTGGTTGTTTCCTGAAGCATCTCATCGACCGTCTGTACGATCTTCGCGTTCGATGAATATGCACGCTGCGTCTCAATCAGATCTGTAAGTTCCGCTGCGATGTCGGTGGTCGACTCCATCAGCGCAAACCCTGCCATCGTGCCCACAGGGCCACTTCCAGCATCCCAAAAGTACAGATTTCCACTTGATGCTGACAGCGAGAAGGCCTGACTGTCGCGGGCTTCGAGTCCGTTCATATTCGGCACATCGCCAACGGGGATCTGATACAGCACACGCCGATTTCCAGAATCGTAGACCGCCTGAAGCATACCATTCTCGTCAACCTCAACAGATTGTAGGTTGCCGATTGGCGCGCCATTCTTGGTCACCGCAGTTGGCGCAAATGGCCCAGACAGCTGGGTCAAACCCTCCGCGAATGCCGTACCGCCGATGAAGACATCAACTGGGCCATGTTCCAGTCCGATGGAGATGTTGCCGGTCCCGGCCGCATAACTTGCACCCCCTGCAGCAGTGACGGTAGCGATTTGACCGCCAGTTCCGGCAGCATCGCTAAACGTCAGGTCAAAGGTTCCGATCGGTGTTGTCGGATCACCGGCTTGGTCAATAATCTCAACAGACCACGCATTCGAAGACCCGGTGCCCGGAACCGACGGTGTGAACACAAAGTCCACTGTCTGGGTCCGACCAAGATTGTCGTAATATTCCACCGGCAAAGTGTACGGGCTTCCCGTGCCACCTGCGGCTGTTGCGTCCGCTGGCAAGTTGATGCCGAGCGACACTTCCGACGTGGGTGTCGCAACGAATTGGTTGGTGCCAATGTTCACTGGTTGAAGATCGGCGCCGCTATTGCGGTTGACGCTGCCAATTTCGCCTGCGGTGTCAGCCGGCCATCCCAATAGGAATAGGCCGCTTTGTGTGCGTAGATTGCCGCTCTCATCGGCAAAGAATGACCCGGTAGGCAGCAATTGCAGTGACCGATCGCTCGCAAGCGCAGTCACGCCGCCGGCATCAGTAACCGGGAACAAGCCCCGACCGGTGACAGCCAAGTCGGTAGAATTCCCGGTTGAAATCAACGATCCCGTCGCCGAGACATCTTTCGATATCAGGCTGCGCACGCCACCGGCGGAATAAGCAGTTGACTGCCCTTCCAAAACCAAGCTGGCGAACTCGACTTCGCTACGTTTGTAGCCATAGGTCGACGAATTCGAGATATTATCCGAGATCGTAGAAAGCCGGGTCGAATTGGCATTCAAGCCCATTACACCGGCATTGAGAGAGGAAGATATACTCATCCTGATCGCTCCTCTGGTTGAATTCACCAGAAACTGCGATCATTTGGTTAATAAGCTAATAAGCTACATTTACCCTTTTACTGCGTGAGGATAGTAATCGATATCCGCCGGTTCTGTGGTGCTGCGGGATTCTCTTCTATCAAGGGCTGTGTATAGGCCTTGCCAGAGACTTCTTGAATGCGCGCATAAGGCAGGCCTGCACCAATGAGGAGCCGGCGCGCCGCGTTTGCGCGGTCCACGGACAGATCCCAATTGTTGTAAACCGCGTCATCACGATACTGAAGATTGTCTGTGTGCCCAACAATTTTGAGCGGATTTTGGAATTTGCCCATAGAGCCGTTGACGATGGTGAGCAGCTCTTGGAGCAGAGGCGTTGGCGCGCTGCTGCCGGTTTGGAACAGGCCATTGGCTTCGGTGTCGGCGATTTCCAGCACGATGCCTTCGGGGCTCATCCTGACAGAGATGTGGTCTGCGAGCTCGTCATTCTGATTGCTCATTTCGACCGTTAGGCTCTCAAAGGCTTCGGAAACGCCACCGCTGCCGATGTTGTCGTCCTCGTCTTCTTTGCCGCCGCCATCTTGGTGTTCGACCGTTTGGCGCTGGCTGCCGCCCATCCCCATCCGGGCATAGGTTTGCTCGGTAAAGATCGATGAGCCATTAAGGCCATCCGATCCGCCGCCAGAGATCCGGCTCAACGGAATTGTTGGGTTGAAATAGTCTGCGATGCCTTTGCGCTGATCTTCCGTCGTCGCATTGAGCAGCCACATCAGCAGGAAGAAGGCCATCATCGCGGTCACAAAGTCCGCATAGGCCACTTTCCAGGCGCCGCCATGATGGCCATCGCCTTTAACAACTTTTTTGCGTTTGATTATGAGGGGCAGTTCGCCGCCCTGATCCGAATTCATCGCCGTCACCCATCTACCACTGCAGAAGGATGTAGCAAAACAGGGTCAATGCCAGGTTGAGCGAGAGCGACACTTTTTGTGATGTTGATAACGCTTCATAAAGGAAGTTAACCACAGTGTGACGCCAAAGATGAACAAAACTGCCCTTGGTGTTAATATGTCTGCGGCCCTGATGAAAAAGATCGAACTCGCTGGCGGTGTCTCGACCCGCTTGCTTGAGATGGATGCTTTTTGGCAGATCCTGCTCGAGGGCATTGAGGCGTGGCTGCTGAATTTCACCAATGATGTCAGCACGCCGAACATTGCCGCGCGGACAGCGCTTGCCGGCAATTCTGCATCAAAAGCCACCGAAGAAACCTACGGCCTGGTGTTTTCTGAAGCCGGGTCTCCGGAAATCTCAGCCATCTCGTTCGATCCAACGCTTGCGAAGACCCTTGCAGCAGCGCGCCTGAAACGTCCGGTTGAGTCATTGCAGGACACACCGGACGTGTTTCTCAGACTCGCGTGCGAGGAACCGGCCCGCCTGTTATGGCGCAAGCTGTTCGACACACTGCCGGGCATGACCGACCAAGCTCAAGACGCGACCCTTGGCAGCACGGAATTGATCGAGACCCGTCTCGAGCGGGACACAAGATGCCTGCGCGTAGCAATCGATTTCGATCATGGCATGACAGACGCAAAGCTGTTCATCGTCTTTGATATGGAGCAGCTTGAGCGGATCACCCGCAACTATGAAAAGCTGCTCGCCAAAGCGCGTCCCTCAAAAGACTCGCCTGCGCAGGAAACATTGCGTGCCATCGTCAAGCAATCGCACCTCCATCTCAGCGTCCATATCGAGCAGATCGAGATGAGCATTGCCCAATGCGCTGCGCTTGAAGTTGAAGACATTTTACCGCTGCCCGGCATCGACATGTCGGAGCTGACTCTGTGCGCAGAGACGATGGATGGCGGCCTGATTGAGCTTGGGGAAGGGTCGCTTGGCGTCTGGCGTCATCTGCGTGCGATTAAGCTAACCGCCCCCATTGATGAAGAAATCTCTCGCGAGTTGGCGGAATTGTAAGGTTTTGCGTGCATGTGCCTGAAGGCTAATATTGGGAGGCGCACGTGAACGCACTGATCGGCTTGGCCGTTACCATGTGTATGGTGTTCGGCGGATACATTCTGGCAGGGGGTAAGATGGGGATCATCACCCACGCTTTGCCATTTGAGATGATGATGATTGGCGGTGCTGCGGTCGGCGCTTTTATCGCTGCGAACGATATGAGCACCATCAAGCACACCATGGGCGATCTTGGCGCTGCCTTTAAGGGCGCGAAGTGGAAGAAGTCAGATTATCAAGATTTACTCTGCTTGATGACCGAGCTGCTCAATGTGTTGCGCAAGAATCCGGTCGACATCGAAGCGCATATTGAAAAGCCCGAAGAGTCCGAGATCTTCAAAAAGTATCCGCGGATCATGAAGGATCATGAAGCCATCGAGATGATTTGCGACACGATCCGCTCAATGATCATGAACTTTGACAATGTCCACCAAGTTGAGCTTCTGCTTGAGAAACAGCTCGATGGTTTGCTCGAAGAAAAGCTTCACGGCTCTCATGCCTTGCAGTCGACAGCTGACGCGCTGCCAGCGCTCGGCATTGTTGCGGCCGTGCTCGGCGTGATCAAGACCATGGCGTCGATCGACAAGCCGCCAGAAATCCTCGGCTCGATGATTGGTGGTGCGCTGGTCGGGACGTTTTTGGGCGTCTTTTTGTCATATGGCGTGGTCGGCCCGTTTGCATCGCGCGTGAAGCATCTTCGGGCGGAAGAACACCTATTCTATCAAATGATTGGCGAGATCCTCGTCTCCAATCTCCACCAGAACCCGATCAATATCTGCGTTGAAGTTGCGCGCAGACAGGCGCCGGCGCGTGTGCGGCCGAGCTATGATGAGGTTGAGGAAGCCCTGAAAGGATTGCGCAAGGCGGCATGATCCGATGGCTATCGCTCTTCTTATTGTTCATGGCACCAGTGGCCATCGCACAGTCTGATACAGACGGTGCATCGACAAATAGTAATGAGCGATTGCCGACCCGGCTCGATGCTTTTTTAAATGACGCGATTGATGAAGGCCTTTTGGTGCCAACTGAAGACGGGGCGTCCGAGGAGGCGACCGAAAAGCCCACCTTCCGTCCACGGAACAGGGTTTTTGAAACCGCCAATAAGTGTTCGGCAGAATACCCGTATGACTTTACCGATTTCCGGCGGATGCAATCCTATCAAGATCTGTATCCGTTTCAGGAAGCCTATCGTTCGGCGGGAAGCGTCGTCGATAGTGAGGCCGGCAATCGCATGGCAATGGCCTTTGCTGCGCTGAATATGAGCTCGGAGCTGCGCACCATGCTGCGTGGATCGGACGGTGGACAGTCGGCCGTTGCCATGGGCCGTTTGATTGCGCTGCTGGATGCGCATGAAGCACCTGACATGAATTGGTTCCGGACCTTGAGCGATTGTCATCCGGAAGGTGAGTTTTGGTTGGCCATAGCTTTGCTCATTTCGGGCGAAGAAGCCGGTGTTGATGCATTTGATCAGCGCCTCACTCAGTTTCGGAAATTGCCGCTGGAAATGCGGGTTCGGTTGGCCGGTTTGATTGTGCCGATTCTCAACACCAAAGGTGAGCGTGTTCTGGTCAGCAAAGTGATGGCGGATTTCACCGCGCAAGAAGTTGAAACTTCGTCGCAGCTTCGCTTTGCGAAAGCGCTCATCAATCTTGATCGTGGCAGCCCGGAAGCGCGCGAAACCATCCAGAGCATGGCATCGCAACCGCGCTTTCAGGAGATCGCGCTTGAAGGTTTGCTGCGGTCGAACATCAGCATCGAACCGGGCCAAAGAGAGATTTTGCTGAGAGAAGCACAACGCCGCATCAACCGTGCCACGGGCGAGGACGAGATCGCTGCAAGCTTGCGGTTCACCTTGCAAGAATTGTCGTCCAGGTCGCGCTATTCGGAAATCATCGACCTGTTGGAAATCGCAAATTTGCAGGCGCCGTTCGCGCAAAACGAAATTCGTCGCAACCTGGTCGATACGCTCGATCGCGATTTGGACCAAGAAAGCTCTCTCCGCGCATTGGCGGCCATGGATTTGCTGCTCAAAAATGGTGGCGTAATAGACGGCACGCCGGGTCGCGATGCGCTCTTCCAAAAAGCGGTCGCGCGGGCCAGCGATCTTGGGTTTCAGTCGATCGCCGAGGTGGTGGCTGGTCAAAGCGGTAATGAGGAATTGGCGCTCAATGCGCGTGTTGAGTTAAGCTTGGTGCAACAGCGCCACGAAGATGTGCTCGAACTGGCAGCAAAGAAACCGGATTATGAGCGAGTGCAATTGGCCGCCGCCCATGCCGCAATCGCCCTCAAAAACAAGGCTGCTTTAACAGATATTCTCCCGCGACTGGCGACCACCCCATCGGCATTGATCGGCTTGCTTGAAGCGGATGCTGCGGCCGGGACATGGTACCTACCGCAGAGCACCTATGCCCTCGCCAGCCAGACCTCGGATGATGTGTTGCGAGATCGGATTCGGCGCGTCTCAGCGTTGAAATCGCGCGCGCAGAATACTGAGACGCCGACAAAGTTGACGCTGGCTGATGCTGGCATGGTCTTATCGCGTAGCTTGCAAGCTCTGCCCGGCCTACAGACGGAGATCCGCTAATGTCGAATGCTGTTTATACGAGTTTGACGCGTCTGCATGGTTTGGAAATGGAGATGCGAAGCGTCGCCAACAATCTCGCAAATTCCAGCACCACGGGGTACAAGTCTGACCGGCCTTATTTTGCGGAATTCCTCGTCTCGACAGAGTCGGCCATGGGGTCGCTGTCGATGGGCGGTGTGAACGGGCAAATCTTCAATCTCGATCAGGGTGCCATCAAAATGACGGGCGCATCGCTCGATGCCGCGATCCAAGGCGATGGCTATTTCGCAGTTGATACAGCGCAAGGTCCGCGCTTGACGCGCGCCGGCAGTTTCACGTTGTCACCCGATGGGGTTTTGATGGATCCACAGGGTAGCGCCGTGCTGGCGGCCGGCGGAAATCCGATCAATATCCCGGAAAACGCGTCTAATATTGCCATCGGTGCAGATGGCACGCTGACCGTTGATGGGGAGATCGTCAACCGGCTCGGCGTGTTTGAAGCGACGGGTGAATTACAGCGCGAGACGAGCACTTACTTCGTCGCGCCCCAAGGCTACCAGGCGATTGAGACTGCAACAGTCGTCCAAGGGGCCCTTGAACAGTCCAACGTCTCTCCGGTGCTCGAAATCTCTCGCATGATTGAAGTCCAGCGCGCCTATGAGGCCGGACAATCCCTCATCGAACTTGATGGCAACCGATTGGAGCAAACGATCAGCACACTGCGCGAGCGCTAGCGCTTGAAACTCTAGGAAGGAGTCCGCAATGAAATCACTGCAAATTGCCGCGACAGGAATGGCTGCACAGCAGCTGCGCGTCGAAGTGATCTCGAACAATATCGCGAATATGAGCACCGCGGCGTATCGGCCGCGGGTCGCTGAATTTTCGGATCTCATGTATCAGCAATATCTGACGCCTGGGACGATTACATCACAAACCGGCACCATTGTACCAACCGGGGTTCAGCTCGGCACAGGCGTTCGGCCATCAACGGTTTCGATGCAGATCACACAAGGTGGACTTCGGGAAACGGGAGCAGAGCTTGATTTGGCCATTGATGGTACCGGGTTTCTCGAACTCACCCTGCCTTCGGGCGATCCAGTTTACACACGAGACGGCAAGCTGAGCCGGAGCCCGACGGGCGAAGTGGTCAGCATGGACGGGTACCCATTAGCTGATGGCATTGTTATCCCGAATGATGCACGCCGGATCTCGATTGGCCGAGATGGCGAAGTCGTCGCCTACTTCGATGGCGGTGCGCAGTCGCAGTCGATCGGGACGATTTCTTTGGTTCGCTTCGTCAACGAAAAAGGGCTGGAAGCGATTGGCGACAATCTCTTCAGAGAGACTGAAGCCTCAGGTACCCCGACTCAGCTGGTCGCCGGCACCGATGGAATGGGTCTGCTTCGTCAGGGTTATCTCGAAGGCTCTGCTGTGGATGTGGTCAAGGAAATCTCTGATTTGATCGAAGCGCAGCGCGGCTACGAGCTAAACTCCAAAGTCATAACCGCATCTGACGAGATGCTCGCTGCAACCACGCGTGTGAGGTAGGTAGGATGAGTTTTATTGCTTCCGCATTCTGGCTCACGGCGAGTCTGACCGGCGTCTCTGGTTTGGTCGCCTCAGAAGTCATTCCGGCCGGTCAAACCATAACACTGGCAAATGTTTCTTCCGAGACAGCGACGCCCGAGGACGCCAATTTGATCGGACGAGAAGTTGCGCGAACCGTCTATAAAGGCCAGCCAATCCGTTACGAACAAACGCGTGCCAAACGGCTTGTGACGCGGAACCAGATTGTCACGGTCAAATACATCAATGGTGGTCTTGAGATCACCACGAGCGGGCGCGCGATGAGCGAAGCCGCACACAATGAAACTGTCACGGTGCTTAACCTGAAATCAAAACAAATGGTCCAAGGCGTCGTGCAAGCAGAGGGATGGGTCCTCGCACAATGAAACACTCCATGACACTTATGACGGCGGCCATGTTGGTTTGCGGATGCGCGCAGACGCAAACCGCTCAGATCGCGCCGCCCTCGCCATATCCACCGGCACCGGTCTATGTCGACACAACGCCCAAAGCGACCGTTCAAACGGCGTCGCTCTGGACCACGGATCCGACAGCCTTGTTGAGTATGCGCCGCGCCAAAGATGTTGGCGATTTGCTGACCGTTGTGGTCGAGATGAACGATCAAGCAAATCTGCAAAGTTCGCTAAATCGCTCACGCAGCAGCAGTGAGGATGTGAATGTTCAGGCGCTGTTTGGTTTGCCGCAATGGCTGAACAATACGCTACCAGGAGACGCGACACTTTCTCCCGGTGTCGACGTTGATCGCAGTTCTGAATTGAGCGGAAGTGGCGCCGTAAACCGGGCCGAGCAGATCACGTTTAGGCTCGCTGCCCGCGTTGTCGGGATCGAGCAGTCAGGCAATCTGATCATTCGCGGTTATCAACAGACACTGGTGGGCGATGAGGTGCGTTACTTGACGGTGTCTGGCGTGATCCGAGCGCAAGACATCACGCGCAGCAATACGGTCACTTATGACAAAATCGCCAATGCCCGCATGGCGTATGTTTCAAGCGGCGATACGTCGAACCTCAATGGCCGTGGCGAAGGTGCGAAAGTGCTCGACCAGGTCATGCCATTCTAGGAGCACAACGTGATAAAATCGGTGATCAGTGCGGTTATTATCGCCGTCTTTATCGTCATTGGCGGTGTCGGTGGACACTTTCTCAAGACGGGCGGCGGTGGCAGCGAGTCTTCAGCTGAGCTGAGCTCTGGTACCGATGAAAAAGCGGACAAGAAAGACTCGTATGGCAAGGACGATAAAGGCCAAAAGAAAGACGATGGCCATGGCGGCAAAGGTGACAAAGACGAGTATGGTGGATCCGCTCCAGGTGACGTCTACTATTTTGAATTCAGTCGCGAATTTGTTGTGCCAATCTTGCGTGAAGGGCGTGTCGAGAGCCTGGTGATCATCCAGCTCAATCTCGAGGCAGATCTCGAACTATCCCGCAATTTGTTTACGATGGAACCAAAGCTGCGCGACAATATCATGTCCACCCTGATCGCGCTCAGCAATGATGGCGATACGCTGACAAATCTGACCGATGTTGAGCACTATGAAACCATCCGCGCTATGGTGCTGATGAATCTCGAGGACGTGGTCGCCGAGGGGCTTCACAATGTGCTTATTCTCGACATTGCGAAGCAGGATTTGTGATCTCGCAGTTCAGGCTGATGACTACTCAGCGGTGACTTTGCGCGCGGATTCGACATCTGCGCTCAGCTGAGCGGATGTGCCCAAGCTGGTCTTGCCATTCTCGCTGCTAATGTCGGTCACAGTGGTGATAATCCGCGGTGCCAGCGCGCCGAGGAAATCGTCGCCGCTGTAAAGATCAATACTGAAATTGTAGAGGCCATCCGGACTGGCAAGACCGCCCGCGGACGTCTGGCCAAGCCAGCTCTGCGATGGCGCATCCGCGTCGAGCGCTTGGGTGAAGATCTCATTGCCGCTCGGATCGCGCACCGTCAGGGCCGCTCGGTCCGCATTTTCAGGAAGATCAAACGTGAACTCAACCGCATCGCCCGTATAGGGCACCCAGGACGATTCAACCTCGATCTGTTCACCAATCCATTCGCTGGCCAACATGGATTGCATATCGCCAATCATGGCCGCGATGCTGTCCAATGTGTCGTTCGATCGAACTTGCTGTTCGAGATTGGAGAAGGTCGCCAACTGCTCGACAAATTGGGTCGAGTCGAGTGGGGATAGCGGATCCTGATTTCGTACCTGCGCGGTCAACAATTGGATGAATGTGTCGAAGTCTGAGGTGATAGTTTCCGCCGTGACGGCGGACTCTTCGGTCTGCGCCGCGGTCGTTGTCGCAGTGCTGGTCTGCGTTGTGGTGCCAACGGGATTGATCTCTGTCATGTCCGCTCCTTCCTAGAGCCTGATGTTCAATCGGCCCGACGCATCTCTGTGCGCAGCCGCTCCTGAGAGGGTTTCCAATACGGTTTGGGTTTGCGGCCCGGCAGAGTCTGCTCCTGCTTCCTCTGACGCCTCGACGGCCAATTGTGCGATGGATGGATTTTGGTTGGGTGTTTCCTGGCGGAACGTCATGTCCTGACCGCTCAGCCCGCTCTGTTCGAGCCCTTGCACGAGCTCAAAATGCAACTCCCGCAAGCGCTTAATGGCTTCCGGTGTCTCCGCTGTAATGGTCACATGCTGGAGACCCTGAGCATCAAATTTGAAGTCGATTGAGACTTTCCCGAGTTCAGGCGGATCCAGGCGCACCAGAACCCTTTGATCGCCATCTTCACTGCCTTGCGCCTGCACCTTTGAAACAATGTCGGGCACATCGCTTGGCGACGCGATGAGGACGGCTTGTTGCTGCGCTTGCAAAGCCTGCGGTGTGGTGAGTGGTGAGAGCGCTGCTGGCGCCGAACTGCTTGTCGTTATCGGCGCTGCGGTCGCAAGCTCGCCGGCGCTGCGTGTCTCGCCGCCTGCGACCAGCTGAGCCTGCGCGGAGCTTGGATTGACGCTTTGCGCGTCGGCTGAGAGTTTCGGCTCAGCCGAGGCAGATTTTGCGTCAGCCTTATCGGTCGCGGCTCGGATATCTGCCGCGCTTTCAACGGCGGCTTGCTTTTGCGCTTCTGAGGTGGCCACGCCGTCTGCCGCTTCAACCCGCACTTGTTGTGCCGAAGCGCGTGAGTCAGCGTCGGCGGCTTTTGCGAGTTCACCGGTTTCGAGCGTCGGCGTATCACTTGCGGACAGAGCTGCCGGTTTCGGATCCTTACCTGGATCAACTTCAACGGACGCCTCGGGGCGCTCGATTGGCGCGTCTTTTGTGTTCGCATCGGCAAGCTGCTGGATATCGTTTGGCGGTGGCAGGGTTTTGTCAGCGGTATCCCTGCCTCTCCCATCGACGGTGTCACTGACCCTTCCGTCGGCGCTGTTCCGTGAAACGTCGAAAGCGGCCTCGTTCGAAACTTCACCCTCGAGCCTGGTGCCAGCCGGTTCAGACGTGGCACTCGCCGCAAGTTCGGTCTGTTGTGCTCTGAGCGTGGCATCGGCCGTGGCCGCCTTGGCGTCAAAGTCGGTCGTCTGTGCGGCACCTTCAATTGTAACCGTAATATCCGAATCAGTCTTCGCCTCTGCCGAAACCGTTAACTCGGCGTCGGGGTCAGTCTGATCTTGTTTTGAGAGCTTTTCCAGCGTCTCCTCAAATGCCCGGCCACCCCGATCACTTCTAGCGATCGTGTCACGAGGCGGGGCCTGCAGCGGAGGCTTAGGAGCCAGCACGTCGATGTCTGTCAAACCGGTCATGCACATCCAAACGGTAGGAGTTCGTTAACCAAAGTAGACCTAAAGCCTGTAAAATATGCGTTAACGAACACGCGAATTCAGTCGTGTGGGAAGAGGGCGAGATGATCGAGTCTCTACAAGGGTTGGCCACGCAAACCGGCATGTCTCCGGCGGTCGATTCGGTGCCCGAAATGGCCGAGCAGGGCGACGCATTTAAAGACACAATTGAGCGGTTGGAGCAGATGCTTTGGACCGAAATGCTTAGCCATGCGGGGCTTGAAAAAGCGTTTACGCTTGGAGGCGGTGAAGATGCCGCAGCGTTTTCCCGCTATTTGGTCGAGGCGATCGCCGAAGATCTCGCCGCCCAGCACGATTTCAATTTCGCGGACAGTCCAAGTCTTGGATCCTTGGACAGCTATGCAGCACTGCAGGAGAAGATCTGATGAGCACGGCCACCCTTGAACAGGCAATGTCGGATCTCAAAGCGGTCTTAGCGGAAGAAGGTGAAATGCTGCAAACGGGTCGCGCTCATGAAGCGGCCACTTTGATCAACCAAAAGTTGACGGCAATTGAGGCATTCGAAATCACATTCGGCGCCAAGGAGCTCAGCGAAGTCACCATCGAGCAGCGCGAGAGCCTCAAATTCATTGCTGAGCTTGCCGAGGAAAATGCACGTCATTTTGAGGCCATTCGTAATGGATTAACCAATGTTATCAGCCGGCTTCAATCGGCTGACTCGACTGCTTATGTGGGCTCTTACGGGCGACAGGGTGGTAAGGTCGCATTCCCCGATGCGTCGGGCGGATTCAGTAAAAAAGTCTGATCATTAACCAATTATACACGGGGTATAGATACTCAGGGTAGGACGCCATGATTGGCGACGTGGGGATCGCCCTATTGTCAGGAAGACATTTGTAAAAGTGTGGGGGGTTCAGTGTACGACACTGCTCCCGGATAAAATGAGGAATTCGGATGTCTAGTATCCTAACAAACAATAGCGCCATGGTCGCTCTTGAGACTCTGCGGGGAATCAACCGCGGTCTTGAATCGATCCAAAGTGAAATTTCCACCGGTAAGAAAATTGCCACTGCGAAAGACAACGCAGCGATCTGGGCGATTTCAACCGTCATGACCACAGACGTTGAAAGCTTCAAGCAGATCACTGACTCGCTGAACCTTGGTTCTTCGACAGTTGGTGTTGCACGTTCCGCGTCTGAACAAATCACCGATGCTCTTCAGGACATCAAATCCCTGATCGTGTCTGCTCAGGAATCAAACGTCGACCGGACGAAGATCCAAACAGATATCGACCAGCTTGAAGCGCAAATCGAAACCATCGTCGGTGCGGCCCAGTTTAACGGCCTGAACCTGATTGACGGTTCTGCCTCAGGAGATGTTGAGGTTCTTGCGTCGCTTAACCGGAACTCGTCTGGCTCAGTTAGCGCGTCTTACATCAACGTCGAGCGCCAAGACTTGTCGATTCAAAACACCGGTCAGGTTCAGACCTTCGGTGGTGCTGCAGTTGCTGACCAAACAATCCTTTCGATTGACGGTGGCAACGCTGGTTCTACGTCTGATGTCGCGGGTGGCGGAACTCCGGCAAACACCTCCGATATCGTTATTGAAGGTGTTGCTGATGGAAACAGCTACCGGATCGTTCTCGACGATTCCGACTTCGCCAATGGCGAGCTGAATGAAATCGGGCAGCGGACCTTTGAATATGTTGCGGGTACAGACGATAGTGCTGAATCTGTTGCCGCCAATTTGACCGCTCAGATCAACAACTTCTTCGGCGCCACCGGCGTAGCTAACTATGAAGTTGCTCGCAGTGGTGACACAATCACGATCACCAACAACGCTGCTAGCGCAACTGAAGATCTTCGTGTTACTGCCTCATCTGCAACCGGCGGTACCGCCGGTACGTCAACTGGTGGTTTGGGAGCATTGGCAACCGTTGATGTGACGACAGATGCCGGCGCGAGCGCCGCTTTGACATCGATCGAAACACTTCTGCAAACGTCAATCGACGCAGCTGCTGAATTCGGTTCTTCGCAAAAGCGGATCGAAACTCAGTCAGAGTTCATGCAGACCCTGATCGATAGCTTCACAAGCGGTATCGGCGGCCTGACAGATTCTGACATTGAAGCCGCATCGGCCAAACTTCAGGCGATGCAGGTTCAGCAGCAGCTTGGTGTTCAGGCTTTGTCGATTGCGAACTCGACACCGCAGACACTGTTGTCGCTGTTTAGATAAGCTTAGCGACGGCCCGGGCATGATTGTCCGGGCCGTCATCTTAATTGCTCCGGGAGGACCCATTGCAGCAACTGGCTTCAAAAGCATACGGACAAGTCGAAAAGCGCACGGCGAGCGAAAGACAAATCGAGCTCGCATTGTTCCAGCAAATTACGCAGGCGCTCATCGACATCGACCGTACCGAACAGCCAGCGCCCTCAGATTGGGCCGATGCCATTCATCGCAATCTGCAACTCTGGACAACCCTCACCGTCGATCTGGCACAGCCAGCCAACGCGCTTCCCGACGACTTAAAGCGCAGCCTGATTTTCATCTCCGAATTTGTCCGCCGCCACAGCCAACAAGTGCTCGCCGGTGATGCGGAACTCGCAGATCTTATTGAAGTCAATCAGAGCATAATGGGGGGCCTTGCCGGTCAACCTAACGCTGAGTCCGTCTAGGAGGGAGCATGTCAGGTCTCGTATTAAAGCTTGCCGCTGGTGAGAGCTTTGTTGTTAACGGCGCCGTCGTTGAAAATTGTGACAAGCCAACACGAATTCGAATAGCAGATGCCGATGCGCGCGTTCTGCGTTGCCGCGACGCGTTGCGTCCGGAAGAGGTCGATACACCTGTGAAGCGCGTTTATTATGCGATACAGTTGTTGATCACAGGCGATCTTGAAGAAGACAATACGCTGCCCGCCATCGATGAGCAGTTTGAATTGTTGCAAGATGTTTTTGCCACCATCAATGCCGGTCTCGTGCCCAAGCTGCGTGAGATGGTGTCTCGTGGAAACTATTATTCGGCGTTGTGCCAACTCCGTCACTTGGTGACGTTAGAAGCGGAATTGTTCCGCCGTGGCGGCGTTGAAACGCAGCCTGCATTCGAGCGCAAAGTTGCTTAGATGACCTTTCAGCCGATTGTCCCTGTCTCTGGTTATGGTGGTTGGAAGTTCCTCCAGTCGACCTATTCGACTCAGCTGGAAACTTTTGCCGACGCCCCTCAGATTCAGCGTGACCGGGAATATGTTCTGGAGAAGCTGTCTCAGCCTATGGAAGTCGAAACCTTCCTAGATGACCGGCGGCTCATGCGGATTACAATGACCGCCTATGATCTGGTTGGTGAAGAATGGAAGCGCGGCTTTGTGGACAAGGTTTTGGACGAAGTCGGCGATCCAGAAAGTACGTTCTTGGCCCGGCTGAACAATCCTGCATACACCGCTTTTGCGGAAGGGCTGAAACCGGTAAATGGCAAAATCAATTTGTCCGCCGATGCGCTCGCAGACATTGCAGACCAATTCGAAACCGTCGCCTTCAGAACCGCTGTCGGCGATGTTGACGACAATATGCGGCTCAGCCTGAATTATCAGTCGAAAATTGTTGATCTGGTCGGCGTCGACCAAAGTGACGAGGCCATCCTGTTTCGTTTGCTTGGGAGTTTGCCGGTTCGCGCTGTGCTCGAAACGTCTTTGAATTTGCCAGCCGAATTCAGCCAACTTGATTTGGACAAACAGGCCGAAATTCTCCAAGACGGTTTACAAAGCAAATTCGGCATCACGGACCTTTCTGACCTGACCTCACTCGAAGCGATTGATGATGTGCTGAAACGGTTCCATGCAATCAATTCGATTCAGCAAGGTCCAAGCTTGAGCTCACCCGGCGCATCTGCTTTGGCAATTCTAAACCCTAGCTTCGGGTTTGGCAGCACTGCCAGTCAGAATCTATTCCTCGCCGGCCTCGGCTGAGGACACCGCCTGCTTTTCTTCGTCACGATCGAGTAATGCTTGCAGCCGCTCAAAAGCATCAGCCGTGCCGCGCGTATTGCGTTCCGAGATAAATTGATCGAGCTGAGGAAACTGCCGGATCGCGCGATCGGCTTGTGGGTCGCGCCCGAATTCATACAGATTTGCGCGCAGCATCGGCATCACATCTTCATACAGCGCAATCCTCTGTCGATATTGACTGAGTAACTCATTTTCAGGGCCGCTTGCCGCCATAGGCAGGCTCCGTGAAACGCTGCGCAAGATATCGATGGCTGGGAAGCGATCTCGCTCGGCAATGTTGCGAGACAAGATGATATGGCCGTCCAATATGCCGCGAACCATGTCCGCTACCGGTTCTTCCATGTCGGATCCGGCGACTAAGACTGAATATATTGCTGTGATGTCGCCCATGCCTTCGGCACCTGGTCCGCTGCGTTCCGCGAGTTCCGCGACGATTCGAGGCGTCGATGGTGGATAGGCGTTCAAGGCGGGTGTTTCGCCCGAATGAAGGGCGACTTCACGGTGCGCTTCAGCAAACCGGGTCAACGAATCAAACAGGAACAAGACGTTGTGGCCTTGGTCGCGAAAGTGTTCGGCGGCGGCGATGGCGCAATAGGCGGCTCTTTTTTTGGCACCAGGCGATTCGCTTGAGGTTGCGGCGACCACGACAGTCTTGTCCATGACATCTGGTGCGAGTTTGCGCGTGACAAACTCATTGACCTCGCGGCTGCGCTCCCCGATCAGCGCGATGACCACTCGGTCTGCTGTGATTCCGCCGGCCAAGCCGCCAAGAAGGGTGGATTTGCCGATGCCGGAGCCGGCGAACAATCCGACGCGTTGCCCCATACAGATCGGCAGCAATGTGTCGGTCGCCATAAAGCTTGTGGACAGTCTTTCGCCGAGGCGACGGCGCGCATTCGCCTCTGGTGGCTTGGCTCGGAGCGGGCGTGTCGCGGTCAAACCGAGGCCGGCGGATGCCGTCGTTTGCATTGGCTCACCGCGGTAATTGATCACTTGTCCGAGCCAGTGATCGCCAATTTCGACTTGGGCTTCCTGGGCAATCCAGACCGTGTCACCCAATCGGACGGCGCTGCTATCTGCGTATAGGAGCGCAGTGACTGTCTGCATGCCAACCGACAAGATTTCGCCGAACAACCGCCCATCGGGCTTGTCGATCATGATTTCATTCCCGACGCCGACAAGTTGGCTGATCCCAGCGATGTCAATCATTCCCGGATGGACGGCAGTGACCGTGCCCCAGAGCTGGGCGAGCGTGTCGGGCATCTGAGTTTGAGCTTGGGTCATGCGGGGCGGTCCGAAGGGTTTGGTTAAGACTTTCTTCAACTTATCCGCCCATTTTTGCCAAAGGGTTAACCAACAGGGACAATTTGGTAATGTTTTCGGATCTCAGCCTGTTGCAGATCTATGGCGCAATGGCCCGGCACGCTTCGGAAACGCAGCGCGTCAGCGCGGACAATATTTCGCGTGCTGGCGAGCCCGGCTTCAAAGCGAGTGAAGTCGAATCATTTCAAGATTATCTGCAACGTGTCGCTGGCAGCGCGTCTCCTGATGCCATCAATCAGGCGTTCAAGATCCGCAACGCCGATACGCCCGCTGCCCCGAATGGAAATACGGTCAGCCTGGAACGCGAAGTGTTCACCTCAGCTCAGGCGGTGGGGCAGCACAATATGGCGCTGACCGTTTACACGAAATCGCTCGACATTCTCCGAATGTCGCTCGGCAAACGGCAATAAGGAGGTGTGAAGCATGAACCCCTTTAAGGCCTCAATGTCACAAGCGGTTGCGGGTATGCAGCTCCAATCTCAACGGATTGGAGTGACCGCCGAAAACCTGTCAAACGTCGACACGCCGGGCTACCGGCGCAAATTGTTGGTGCCGCAGATGGGACAGACCAGCGCCGAGGCGTTTCGCTCTGTCGCGCAGGTGGTGCTCGATCAAAGCGAAGGTGAAGTGAAGCTAGATCCGGCGCATCCGCTCGCCGATGAGAATGGCTACGTCACCATGTCAAACGTCTCATTGGTCACAGAAATGGCAGACCTTCGAGAAGCCAACCGGTCGTATGAGGCCAATTTGAATTCGTTCCAACAAGCTCGGACCATGTACCGATCCTTGTTGGACGTGTTGCGCAGATAGCTAGGAGGCTTGAGCAAACATGTCATCTGTTTCGTTTAATCCGTACACATCGCTTTCCACGGTAAAGCCGACCGACGCTGCGGAGACCGCGAAGAAAGTCACCGGAGATCAATCGGCAATTGCCGAAGGCGTCTCCGATTTTCGCGCGGCCATACAACAAGCAGAGGAGACGGCTGTTCAAACCGCCGTCACCGGCGCGGATCCGCACGCTATGGTTGAGGCTCTAGCGAATGCTGAACTGGTCTTGGATACCGCGGTAACCATCCGCGACAAAGTCGTTGAAGCGTACCAGGAATTGTTGCGCATGCCGGTCTGATCCGGCCTCGGAAACTGAGCGCAGGAGGCGGTCGTGTCTGAAGGTGATGTATTTGAAGTCTTGCGAGCTTCGCTTTGGGCGGCCGCCTTGATGGGGGCGCCGATCCTCATTGCGACGCTACTGCTCGGCTTCGCCATCGGATTGTTACAAGCGCTGACCTCAATTCAGGAAATGACGCTGACCTTTATTCCAAAGATCTTGGCCGTCGTCGTCGTGTTCTTTCTATCGCTTGGCTACATGACCCGGATCGCCCTCGACCTTTTCAACAATAACGTTTTGCCGTTGATCGCCGGCTGAGGGGCAGTGCATGCCAGCAAACAAATTGCTTGACCTGTCGACGCCGACTGCGATCCTCGCAATTGGCCTAATGGCTGTGATCTTGATCATGGTTTTGCCGGTGCCCGCTTGGGTGCTTGACGTCGGCTTGACGGTCTCCTTTGCCTTCGCGATCTTGATCTTTACGACCGCCATATTCATCGAACGACCGCTTGATTTCTCGTCATTTCCCAGCGTGCTGCTGGCGTCCTTGATGTTGCGGCTCGCGTTGAATGTATCGTCCACCAAGCTCATCATCAGCGAAGGTCACACCGGCACCGACGCGGCCGGCGGCGTGATTGAAGGCTTTGCGATGTTTATCATGGGCGGCAATTTGTTTGTCGGCCTGGTCGTCTTCCTCGTCTTGATCATCGTGAACTTCATGGTCATCACCCGTGGTGCGGGCCGGATGGCCGAAGTCGGCGCGCGTTTCGCTTTGGATGCGATGCCAGGCAAGCAGCTGGCGATCGACAGCGATTTGGCTGTTGGCGCAATCAGCCACGAAGAAGCCAAACAACGACGACAGAAAGAGCAAGAGGAAGCCTCATTCTTGGGGTCCCTCGATGGTGCCTCGAAATTTGTAAAAGGCGATGCGATCGCCGGCTTGTTGATCACAGCGCTCAACTTAGTTGCGGGGATCGGTTTCGGCCTCGTTGCGCACCAGCTTAGCTTCGGTGAAGCGCTCGCCAACTACTCCATCCTGACCGTTGGGGACGGCTTGGTGTCGCAAATCCCTGCGGTGATCGTTTCTGTTTCGGCGGCGATGCTTTTGTCTAAAGGTCGCGACGATGGCGCGATTGACCAGGCATTGGTCGCACAACTCGGCAGCAATGCCAGCGCGCTTCTGATTGTTGCCGGCATATTGGTGACGTTCGCTCTTTTCCCGGGATTGCCGTTCGTTCCATTCATGCTCGCCGCTTGCGGGTTTGCCGGTGGTTATTGGTTGATCCGACGGAAAGCTGACGCCGACTCAATCGAAGCCGCGGAAGAGGAAGCTGCGGATACAAATACCCAAGTTCTCATTGGCGATTCGATCCATGCCGATGAGATTCATCTCGAAGTGTCGCCTGATTTGGTCAATGCGGTGCTGCAAGGCGAGCAAGGGATAGAAAATCGGATCGACAAGATCCGACGTTACGTTGCTGAGGAATATGGATTTGTCTTGCCATCCATTCGGATGACGGACAATCCGACTTTGCCAAAGAATGAGTATCGCATCCGCATACAAGGTGTGCGGCTCGATAGCGGCGTCTTACGTCCGGGCCAAATCCTCGCACTCATGGAAGATGATCAGCTGCCGCATCTCGCCGGTGAGAAGGTCAAAGAGCCGGTCTACAAGGCGGCCGCGCGATGGCTGCCGAGCAATAAGAAGCAAGAGCTTACCGCCACCGGTGCGCCGGTGATCGAGCCCATAGAGGTGCTTGCAACCCATTTGCTAGAAGTCATCCAAGCGAATTTCTCGCTTGTCTTCACGCGCATGGTCATGCTCGAAACGCTGGATGCGTTGACGCAGATCAGCGACAAGGACCGTGCGTCAGCCAATCAACGCGTTCTAGACGAGTATATTCCAGGAAAAGTGGCCCCTGAGCTTCTGCTTTCGGTGTTACGGGCCTTGCTTGAAGAGCGCGTTTCGATCCGAAATATCTTCTTGATCCTGGAGACAATTTCAGAGGTCAAACAGACCACTCAAGAGCCGACGCGGATCGTGGAATTGGTCCGCCAGCGCTTGTCTTTCCAGATCCTCGACCGATTGCAAGATGAACAAGGCCGTTTGCCGCTGGTTCAGCTGTCGACCGATTGGGAGCAGAAGTTTTCCCAGTATGAGGTCAACAATGACAAAGGCGGATCGGATATCGCCTTGCCGCCGGAGCTGTTCAATGAGCTGATCAATTCAGTTCAGACGCGGCTGAACGAAACCGCGCAAAAGGGTGTCGTCGCCTCGATTGCGACCTCGTCCAAGCGGCGGCGTTTTTTGCAGACAGTCTTGTCGAGCAAAGGTATTCGCAATGCCGTTTTGGCTTATGAAGAGATCAGCTCGAAAACCAGGCCTTACATCATCGGTGTGGTCTAATGCTTGGCGATCTCGCCCAAACGGTTGAGGTCGCAACCTGGATCATCGCCTATTTGATGATCTTGGCGCGCCTCAGCTTCATCATGTTCTTTATGCCCGGAATTGGCGAACAGGTGGTGCCGATTCGGATCCGAATGATGGCTTTGCTCGGTGTCTCTGCGACTTTTGCAATGGCCGGGCTTGCCCCAACAGTACCGCCGATTTCCGGTGCAACAGACCTGTTGGTATTGTTGCTCATTGAAATCGCGATCGGCTTCGTTCTGGGCACCGTAATCCGGGCCTCGATCTGGATGCTCACCATTGCAGGGGAAGTCATCGCGCAGTCGATTGGACTGGCGCAATTCCTGGGAATCGCGCTTGAGCATGAGGCACAAACTGTCGTGTCCAATTTGTTGGCAATGGCAGGCGCTGCGCTTTTGCTGTCGGTTGATTTCCACCTCAGCGCTTTGGTCGGCGTGCTTCGGCTCTACAATGACATCCCAATCGGGGCACTTGCTCAGCTCGATATGGATCTGGCGGTTCATAGCCTACTCGCCGTTTTCGGGTTTGCATTGCTCATCGCCTGGCCCTTTGCCGCTGTGAATTTGATGTACCAAATATGCCTTGGTTTCATCAACAAAGCGCTGCCGCAATTGATGGTGGCCTTTGTCGGCGCCCCCTTCATGGTGGGTGCTGGCCTCGTTCTCATGGCGGTCTCGATTGTGAGTCTGTTATTGGTTTGGCAGTCGCGCGTGTTCGACTTGATCCTGTTCTTGTGAGGTAGACGATGGCTGACAACGAACAGGACAGTGGCGAAAAGGAATTTGAAGCCACCGAACAGAAACAGCAACGAGCGCGTGAAGAAGGCGATGTCGCTCAATCGAAAGAAGTCAACGCATTGGCATTGATCATAGGGCTCGTCATCGCGGCCCTTGTGTTCAATGCGATCACAAGTCAGGCGGTGTTCGATTCCTTTTCAGGTGTCCTGTATCATGCGGATTCGTTTTCCCATGACGTGTTTGAGTCTGACGGCGAGCGATCTCGGCAAGTCTTTACCCAAGTTCTGCTTCAGATCCTGTCTCCCCTGGCGATCATCGCTGCGGCGATATTGATCGCACTGGTCGCGCAACAAGCGATCACATTCTCGTTCAAGAAGATCAAACCGGATGCAAAGAAATTGTCGCCGGTTGAGAACCTCAAGAAGAAGTACGGACCGAAGGGGTTGATCGATTTCGCGAAGGACGCCGCGAAAATGCTGTTTGCTGGCGCAATCGGCTTTGTGTTCTTGTTGGTGTTCGTACGCGAGTATTATGGCGCGAGTGCGCTGCAGATGGCGTACTTTTTTGAGTTCACGTTCGGCCAGGTGTTCGCGTTGATCAGCATGTTTGCGATCTTTTACGTGGTGCTCGCCGCAATTGATCTTCCGATTCAACGTCAGCTTCACGCCAATAAAATGAGGATGAGTCGCGAAGAATTGAAAAAGGAAGTCAAGCAAAGCGAAGGTGATCCTCAGCTTAAACAGCAACGGCGCGAAAAAGCCGCCAAGCTGTCAAAACGAGAGATGTTCGACAATGTGAAAACGGCGACCGTCATCATGACCAATCCGGAACACTATGCGGTGGCATTGAGATGGGATCCCGACAGTCAACGTGCCCCCGTCTGCGTCGCCAAGGGCGTCGACCATACCGCCGCGCGCATTCGAGAGATCGCAATCGAGAACCAGATCCCGATTTATCGAGATCCTCCTGCCGCACGATCTATGTATGCTTTGGTCGACATCGATGAGGAAATTCATCCTGAGCATTTTGCGGCGGTCGCTGCCGCGATCCAATTCGTAGATCGGGTTCGTGGTGACAGTTAAGCCCCTAAAACCTAAAGATCGGGCGCGGCTGCAACAATTGGTTCGGTTGAAACGGCAAAAAGCGGAGCAGGACCTTCAAGTGGCTCAGGCCGCGTTTGAAGCGATTAAGACCAAGATCTTGAAACTTCAGCGCGCAATTGCCGCAGCGCAGTCACCGGAAGGCGGGTTTGGTGCTGACAGTCTTGTTTACCAGGCGGCGCATATCGAACGATTGTTGAATCACGTAGAAATTGCACAAACTGAATGGGTCGAACTTAAGCGGGAATTTGATCTTCGACGCACCGAACTCGCGAAGGCTTTGCTAGCACTCGATCAACTCGCCACTGCATCTTGAGCCCTCAAAGGATTAAGGTTTTTTAGCGATTTCCCCGTCTCAGCTGTGATCTCAGCCGTGCTCGTTAACTATCTTATCAAACTTTTCGCTTAAATCACCGTGCGAGGGGAATGCGCATGGGACTGACAGAGCCGAAAATGACCGATACCGCACACGCGTCAGAAGATCAGGACGCAGATCAGCTTTCAAGGAAGCAAGTCTACGAAGCCGCTGGAAAAGCGTTCGACTTGATCGCAAAACACGGCACGCCGCCTTATCCCAATACGTACGCGCTTTGGTACGCTTATGCGTCGGGTGCCAGTAAGAAACTCGTCGATGATATCGATGACGAGATCTCCAAAGGTCGCGCCATCAGCACCTACGATATCGATGAGATGTGCAAAACGCATCTGACGGCGCATGATGAAAACCAGGCGCAGCTCGAAATCGCAAATCAATTTGAAAACGAGCTGTCGCACGTCTTGGGATTGATTAAAACGAACCTCGAACAGACCGAAGGCATCGACAAGACAATTGACGAGGTTGAGGCGAAGTCCAACTCGGAACTCTCAAATGAAGAGCTACAGCGCATCGTTTCTGTTTTGGTCGGCGAGAATAAGCGCATCGTTGAAAGCACCGCCGAGCTGAATCGTGGATTGGCGGAATCGCAACAAAAAGTCGAACGCCTTAATACAGAAATGGAACGCATCCAGGACCAGAGCATGCGCGATCCATTGACGGGTATCTTCAATCGCCGCGCCTTCGATCTCCGCGTTGAAGCCGAAGCGCAAACCGCTCGGAGCGATGGCTCCGTTTTGTGTTTGGCGGTGATCGACATCGATAATTTCAAATCGATCAACGACACTTACGGCCATGTCGCGGCGGACAGTATCCTTCGTCAAGTTGCAAATGTGTTGGACCAAAACACAAAGGGTAAAGACTTCGTCGGACGCTATGGCGGCGATGAGTTCGTGGTGATCCTTCCGGGCACCGAACTGCTGAAGGCCTACAATCTATTGGTCGCGATCAACCATGCCTTTGCCCGGCTTGCGCTCGAAAACGACCCTGAAGGCGAAGCGTCTTTGACCGTTACAGCATCGATTGGTCTGGCCGCGCTTCAACGCAATATGTCAGTTGAGCAGCTCATCGAAGCCGCAGACCAACAGCTTTATGCGGTCAAAGCCGCTGGCCGGAACGGCGTTAAAGCTGCCGGCCTGGGTTGACGCTTGAGCGTTCGGCGCAAAACTTACTTCGACGGTCTTTGATCTAGCTGCATGAAGAGTGGCTGACACAGCCGTATTGGCGCTTTATCGACATGGGGAAATGGGTAAGCCGGATAGGGCTTGGCGTTTTCCACTGGGGTGAATCCCAGCCGCGCCAGCGCGGCTTCGCGATGCGCTCCGGTTTTGACCTCACACACGATAGCGGAACAGTTCTGCGCCTTCGCAAATGCGATGCGGGCTTCATCCAATTGTTTGGCGACACCTCTTCCGCGCGCATTCGGGTGCACAGAGAGCCGGCTGATCACACCGACGGGGGACCGGAGTGAGCCAACAAATCGAACCATATCCGGCGCGTGCTTGAATTGGCTGCGAAGGCTTGGTGCGTCGGCGTAATTAAAGCGTGCGACACCGACCAATTGTTCTAGGTCCGTCATTATGAAGTGGGTGGCTCGACGCTCAAAAGCATCCTCCCAAACCGCAATGTGCTCAGCAAAAACCGGGTACTTGTCGAGCCATGCGAGACGACGAACGGCATGCACCTGATCCAGATCGAGTTCGTCATATGTTAGAGCTTGAATATCCACCGGGCGTCCTGTTTGCGAAAGCCGAAAGCGCTGTCGCGGCTTTAGCACAGCGCTGCACGTGGTGCATCAAACGGATGTAGTTCTGTTTAGCGTCGACTTTTGGTCAAACAAACGCAATCATAGCGCGACGCGAATGGATGGGGATTGAGGCGAATGAATCAGGAAACCGCTGTGCAGGGCTTTTCTGAGGGCGAGGACCGCGCCTCTGAGCGCTGGTTCGCTACGTGGCGGTCCAAGGATTTTTCTTGGGACGGCCTGGCTGACGCCAGTTGGGAGTTTGGCCCAGACTCCGAAGCGGTCTCGAAACAATGGCGGGCGCCTGTCGATTTTCCGGGAGACGGTGATGTGATTGGCGACGGTCAGCATGCCTATCGCCAAGCCAATTTGCAGGATTACTGGCGATGGTCATTTGGCTTTAAGTCACTGCTGTCAGATGATGCTGAGGAAGTCCCCATCCGTTTCACCGATGACCAATTGATCGCGGCTGGTCTGTTGGTCGAGTATGAAGGCAGATTCTGGCACATCCTACATCGTCCGACAGCGAGTTTCGTTGATGCCTTGTCGGATGAAACCAAAGGTCTTGGCTTGCTGGCGCGCGCGCTCAGCAAACGATTGGAAGTCTCTGGACCGGACACCGGCGGCGTCGACAATCGAGTGCAGCTGAGTGGCGCACGGGTCAAAAATATTGACCTTATCATGCAGCGCGCTGGACGCGCTCCGACTGGGTTTCGCAACCCGTCGCTGTACATTCGGGCGCCGCTCGCAGAGTTTGAGACACTTGCGGCAAGTGGATTGCGCTTTGGCGATACGAGTCTGTTTGAGAAATGTCGTTTCGTCAAAAACTGTACGTTCAGCACCGCCGTATTTGGGGATTCGGTTCGGTTCGATCAATCGAATTTCGGAGATCAAACTGAATTCTACAAAGCCCAATTTGGCGCAAACACATCATTCGATCGCTCCGAATTTGGCACGGAAACTGACTTTGAGGCGGTACGATTTGGCGACCGGACCTCGTTCCGACATGTCCTCTTCGGCGATTACATAAAGTTTGAAGATGCGCGCTTCGGCGCGGCGACCGATTTCCGGGGCTGCAAGCTGGGCCGCGCCAGCTTCAACTCCGCCGAGTTTGGGCTGGGGTCGGAGTTCCGCAAAACCCAATTTGGCAGCTTCGTGTCCTTTTCTAATGCCAAACTCCAAGAGGCGGTTTTCCAGGAAGCAGAGTTTGGTGACATTCTGCAATTCAACTCCACGGATTTGTCCCACGCACATTTTCAGGAGGTTGACTTGCGGACCACCAAAGTGCTTTGGAGCGGCGCTTCGTTGGTCGATTGCGAGTTTCGCGAGGTCAAATATGAGCGCGATCTGATGGAGGACAAATGCCGCGGCATGAAAGGTGTGGCTTCGATTTGGGGCGATGCGTTGCTGCGACGAGATCTTCAGGATCAGGACTACATCGATACGCTGAATGCAAGACAAGTTGAGACGCGCCCGACCTGGGAAAAGCCGGCCTCAAGCGATGAAAAACTGCCGGACCGAGCGCGGCGCCTGTACGACAATTTCAAGCGGCTGCTGAACCCGAATGTCGACCGCGCGGAGTGGGTGGCAATGGCCGTTGGAGCGATCAGTGCGGGCCTTTTGCTCACCTTTGTCGTCCATCCTGACTTTTTGCGGTGGTTGAGCGAACGCGCAGCCGGCGCTGAGTCAGCGACCTTCGATCGTGGACTGGCGCTTCTACTGCCCACGCTTGGATTTTCTCTATTGGTGGCTTTCTTGATCATACTGGCGAAGAGCTGGGCCGGTCGTCGCCTCAATTTTCGGGTCTGGAAAGCACTTGGATTTGGTCGCGACTGGGACCGAGTTGCGTTGCTTGCTTTGTGTCTGATCGCACTGTTCGGGGGATTTTACTATTTCCTTGGCGGCACTCACGTCACGTTCGCCTGCGACAGCTGGGATAGTTTGTCGAAAACCTGCACGGAACCTGCGCCGGGTAGCGAACATTGGTTCATGCCATGGTTCGTTGCCGCAATGGGGTTCACAACGCTTGGTATCGCTGACGTGGCGCAACCTATAACGGGTCTGGGGCAGTTGGTGATGATCATCAATGTGCTGGCCGGTTTCACGATTTTTGGGCTTTTATTGGCGGTTTTGGGCAATCGTTTCGCTCGGCGCTCGTAATTCGATCAATACCGTGCCACTCTAGGTGTTCGGTCTGGACGCGCCGTTCGGGATATGCGTTAGTTTTCAATTGGCATAGGCCTTCGCAGAATGGCCAAAGCCAACATTGCGCAGCTGGCCGAGTCGAGCTGAACTGTCGCGGTTAAAGGGGATGAACATATGGCATTTTTGGACAAGCCATTCGATCACGATGTGTTCGTGAGTTTCGATCACGGGCTTGACCAGAAGTTCAGCGACTGGACCCATGAACTGGTCAAAGAAGTTGAAAGCGAAATCCTCGACTACGAGCGCGATATGATCAATCTCAGCGTTCTGGTCGGAAAACGGGCTGACGCTCAGCGCCCATTGACCATGTACTTCAACAATAAGGTCAAATCATCCGGCGTCATTCTCGTGATGATGTCCCAAAAATTCCTCGACTCACCTTGGTGTGGCGAGGAGATGGAGTGGTTCGAAAAAGAGCTGCGGGACAATCTCCGCAAAGGCGGGCAAACGGTCATTTTGCTTTGCGAACCAACAGATGAGCGGCACTGGCCGGGCTATTTGAAACAGATACGAAAAATTCAATCTTTTCTCGTATCTGTTTC
>JBCAWZ010000021.1:0-49829 GCA_038534315.1 Pseudomonadota bacterium
CGATAACCGGGACGTAGAGACCGAAACCACACAACTATGTAGATCGCTCAGTACCCTAGCCATCCCCGTCATTCTTGTGTCGAATGAGGTTGGCCTAGGGCTGGTTCCAGAAACGCCGCTTGGCCGAACCTTCAGGGATGCGCAGGGTCGACTCAACCAAGCGGTCGCAGCGATTTGCAACCGCGTTGAGTTTGTTGCTGCCGGTCTACCGATTACGCTTAAGCCTTAAGTGCAGCGGCGAGGCGGTTTTCAGCCTGCAGGTTGGATGGTAGGCCAATGCGTAGTTCCGTCTCTGACCAAGCGAAACGGCGAACATAGATGCCTTTGTGAGCAAGCCGCTGAAAAACATCGTCAGCGCTCGCCACTTGGACGTAACGATAGAGGTGAGTGCCGCCGATCACTTTAACCGCGCAATGGCGCAGGAGAGTGTCGAGCCGTTTTGACGCCTGCGCCAGCCTTTCCCGGGTTTGTACTTGCCACTCTGTATCGGCATAGCATCGCGTGCCAATCTCAAGCGCGCTGCCAGAAATGGGCCAGACACCGAGTCGGTCGTTGACGGCATCATAAACCGGTTGAGGCGCGATGAGTGCGCCAAGACGAACTCCGGCAAGACCGAAGAATTTCCCAAAGGAACGCAGAATAATAAGACCATCCGCGCCGCTTCGGAATGCCAGGCTGCGATCAGGTACAAGGTCCGCATAAGCCTCATCGATGATGAGCCAACCGCCGTTAGCCGAAAGTGTCCGCCGCGCAGTTTCCAAAGCATCGGCATCAAAAACTCGACCGTCAGGGTTGTTGGGATGCGTAACAATCACCGCGTCCGCCCGATCAGCATAACTAAGGGGATCAGACGTTTGGAAGATGTCCGCCCCCGCTCGACGCCAGGCATCGATATGATCGCCATAGGTCGGAGAAAGTATTGCGACTCGACGTGGGCCAATCGCATCGGGCAGCAGCCGGATTAGGAGTTCGCTTCCTGGCGCGAGTAGAAGCGACTCTGGCGATATCCCAATGGCCGCCGCCATCGCATTCCGGCAGGCTTCGTATTCTGTACGGGTCGGTAGACCGGCAAACGCGGCTTGCGACGTATGGATGTCTGGATAAGGCCAAGGATTAATTCCGGTGGAAAGATCGATCCAAGGATTGGGGGCTATCGGGAAGGCTGCGCGCATCGCATCCAATGCGCCACCATGGGTGAGATCGAGGCTCATCACAAGTTTATCAAGACTGGCATGACGAGAAGCGCAGCAGCCAAAACCATGGCGCGCTGGTACAACGCCATACCATCCCGCAAATCCAGCGCTGAAGGATTGCGCGCGCCTTCGTTTAACCAGGGCTCGTCGCTGACATGGCTTTCGTACGAACGAGGGCCAGACAATTGCACACCAAGCCCGCCCGCCATCGCTGCTTCTGGCCAACCCGCATTCGGAGAACGGTGATGGCAGGCATCTTTCGCCATCGCGTTGAAGGCGCCGACTTTGAAGCTAGCAGCCGAGATCAGGATGCCTGTCAGCCGCGCGGGGATAAAGTTTGCGACGTCATCTAATCGCGCAGAAAAACCTCCAAACGCCGCGTGCCGAGTATTCTTGTGTCCAATCATGGAATCAAGCGTATTGATCGCCTTGTAGGCGGCAAGTCCAGGCAGGCCGAAAACTGCACCCCAAAAAAGAGGCGCAATCACACCGTCTGAAGCGTTCTCGGCGAGGCTTTCGAGGCCAGCCCGGGCAATACCGGCTTCATCCAATCGATTTGGGTCCCGACCAACGATCTTTGAAACGGCGGCTCTAGCAGCTTGAAGGTCTCCAGAAGCCAATGGCCTTGCGACTGCAGCCACATGGGCATAGAGGCTCCGCGATGCGATCAAGCTAGACGCAATAAGTGCCTCAAATAATATTCCCCACCAATTGTTCGGCAGCCAGGTCGACAGGCCGAAAGCAATGACGGCGGTCGTACCGATGGTGAGCAGCGCCGTGAGTGCGCCAAGAGCATAACGGACTTTATGGTTCCACATGTCCAAGTTCAAAACTGCGTCTAGGGTACCAGCTAAAGTGCCGATCCAAACCACCGGATGGCGGACCCGGCGATAGAGCCCGTTAGGCCAACCAAGGGCTATTTCCAACGCCCAGGCAAGCAGCATTAAGGCGGCAGCGCTCATGCTCCTTTTTTACGCATAGATAGTCGGTTTGGCGAGCGCCAGCAAACGAGCAACGTCGACCGCGGATTCGACCTCATCAGCAACGTCATCAAGGGCACGGTCAACAGCATCTACAAAGTTGAGGCCAGGATCTCCAAAAGCCCCCGCCCTTGCCAGCCAAGACCTGCGGAAAGCGTCATTTGCGAAAGCGCCGTGCAAGTAGGTGCCCTCAACACGGCCATTTAGATCACGCGCGCCATCTCCCTCACCATTGATTAAGGCGAATGGCCGCTCGGTATCACGTCCACTGGTACGGCCGATATGGATCTCGTAACCGGAGATGGCCTCTCCCGTGATAGCACAAGCGCCGTGCACCGGAGAAACCCTTTTTTCGCCAGCCATAACGGTTTCGACGTCGAGCAGGCCGAGCCCCGTGGCCTCGCCGGGTGGCCCATCGACACCCCCCACGTCGGTAATCTTGTGCCCCAGCATCTGGTAGCCCCCACAGACACCAAGCACACGGCCACCCGAGCGAGCATGTGCAATAATATCATGATCCCAGCCCTGGGCGCGCAACAAGGCGAGATCGCCAAGTGTTGATTTGGTGCCAAATAGGACGATAAGGTCTGCTTCTCTCGGAATGGGGCGGCCAGGTGGCACCCATTGGAAGTCAACATTTGGCTCCAATTTCAACGGGTCGGCATCATCAAAGTTTGCGATACGACTCAGCATTGGCCCGGCTATCTTCAAGGTACCACCCTTGGGCGCGGTCGCTCGGCCGAGTATCACAGCATCTTCGGCGGGAAGCCGCGCCGTGGCGTTTAGCCAAGGAATAACCCCGAAACAGGGCCACCCTGTGCGCGTCTCTATCTCCACAACACCATCATCAAACAGGCGAGGATCGCCTCGGAACTTGTTCACCAAAAACCCGCCAATCATCGCAGAGTCGTCGGGATCGATTACTTCCTTTGTACCGACAAGACTGGCAATAACGCCGCCCTTTTCGATATCACCAATCAAGCACACAGGCACACCAGCGCTCCGGGCGAAGCCCATATTAGCGATGTCACGCGCGCGGAGATTAATTTCCGCCGGACTGCCCGCGCCCTCGACGAGGATGAGATCATGGCGTGCGGCGAGGCGTTCAAAACTATTCATGACGGCGCCCATGAGTCGGTCGCGGCGAGCCATATAGTCAGCAGCTTCCATCGCCTCAACAACTTGGCCATGGACCACAATTTGGGCGGTCCGGTCGGTCTGGGGTTTTAGCAATATTGGATTCATATCGGTGTGCGGTTCAATCCCGCACGCCATAGCCTGCAGTGCTTGTGCCCTACCGATCTCGCCGCCGCTCGGGCATGCAGCCGCATTATTTGACATATTTTGCGGCTTGAAGGGGGCCACGCTCAGCCCCCGCCGCCGAGCAATCCGACAGAGAGCCGCCGTCAACACGGATTTTCCGACATCCGAACCGGTGCCCTGGAGCATCAGAGCTTTTGCGGTCAAACGAACATCCTCAATAATCGATCCCGCGCTGGGCTTTGATCCCAGCTTTGAAGGGGTGTTTGATCTCCCGCATTTCGCTGACAAGGTCCGCGAAGTCGCAAAGTTCCGCCTTGGCATCACGACCGGTCAAGACGATGGATGTCCGTTTAGCCCGCGCCTCGAGCGCCTCAAGAACGACCTCGATCGACAAATAGTCGTAGCGCAAAGCAATGTTGATCTCGTCTAATACGACGAGGTCGTAAGTACCAGAAGCCATCATCTCAACCGCCTTGCCGAACGCGGCTTCGGCAGCTTCAATATCACGGTCCCGATCTTGTGTGTCCCAAGTGAAACCGTCCCCCATCGTATGCCAGTCAACTGCGCCGAGCTTGTCGAAGAACTGCCGCTCGCCGGTAATCCACTTGCCCTTGATGAACTGCACCACGCCAACTTTGTGGCCCCAGCCCAAAGCCCGGATGATCACTCCAAATGCAGAGCTGGATTTGCCCTTTCCATCTCCTGTATGAACCAGCACAAGCCCCCGTCCGGGATCAACCGCTTCGTCTGTTTTGCGCTTCTGCTCAGCCCGCAGTTTTTGCATCTGGGCCTTGTGGGCGTCAGTATCACTCATATTACGGTTCCTAGCGTCGGTGACAGGGTGACAAAGTCGCCGAAGGCGATCTGTCGATCGAAGTCCTCGGCTGTATCGCCAGTCGAAAGTGCAGCTCGAATGACGCCGGCATGGGTAATAATCAGGGTGTGTTCGTCACTATGGCTCCAGTTCCGGAGCGAGGCCCGGACTCGCGCGTTCAACATGGCCACACTCTCTCCGCCATGGGGACGCGCGTTGAAAAAGTCCGCAGCCCAGGCGTCAATCTCGGCTCTGGGAATGTCCGACCAAGCCTGCAGCTCCCATGCTCCGAAATCGATTTCCATGAGACCTGCATCTTCTTTACTTTCGAGCTCCAGTCGGCTGGCGAGATAATCGGCGAGTTTCCGACATCGGACAAGCGGGCTGCTCACAATCTGACGAACCCGCGGAAGGGATTCGAAGACCTTTGCTGCGTCCGCCTCGAAATCTTGTGCGACTTTCACGTCCGTCTGGCCGTAACAAATACCGGGTTCGATGTCGGGCGCGGTGTGTCGCAGAAGGATCAGAGCCATGCGACCAATCCGAGATAGAAACCGATCTCGCTGACCTGCTGGACTGCGCCGAGCGTATCGCCAGTGTAGCCACCAAGCTTGCGTTCAAAGAATAAGCGCATGGCAACATGGCCAACGATCAGCCCGCCTCCCGCCCAAGCCAATGCAGCAGGCTGTTGAAATAGGCACCAAGCAGAGATCATTGCACCGGCGATCAGGAGAGCAACGATAAGGCCGAAACTCGATATACCGCCAGACACCGGTTTGGCCGTGCCTTCGTCCCTGACATAGCGGCTGGTGGCGATGACCAGAACGCTGGAAAGGCGGGAAAAGCCATGGCCGGCAATGAGCCCTGCGACGATCAATTCAGACGGTAGGGCGGCGAGCGCGGTGGCTTTGAGGCCTAGGACCAAAACCAGTGCGGTCGTCCCATAAGTACCAAGCCGCGAATCTTTCATGATCGCCAATGCCTGATCACGCGCGTGTCCACCACCTATGCCGTCGAACGTATCCGCCAGGCCGTCTTCATGAAATGCGCCGGTGATTAGCAAGCCCGTAGCGATGGCCAATAACACAGCTATCACTTGCGGAAGCGCGATGTTGGCGCAGAGGAAGGTGATGGATGACATCCCACCAACCAGAATCCCCACCAGCGGATAATATCGCACTGCTGCTGCCATGCGCTCTGGCGAATACAAACCGCTCGAAGAAATCGGAAGCCGCGTAAGGAACTGGACAGCCAGCAAGAAGGACGCCGCTTCATTTCTCATGCCGGCCCACTGACATTAGCGCTGTCGAAACTCGCCATGTCTCTCAGCATCGCTGCAGCCGCTTTTACCAAAGGGAACGCCAGAAGCGCTCCGGTTCCCTCGCCCAACCGCATTTCAAGCTTTAGCAAGGGATCACCACCGAGTGCTTCTAGCACCAATGCATGGCCAGCTTCGGCAGATTTGTGCGCAAACACGAAAGTCGCTTTGCAGCCCGGGGATATCTCGTCGGCACACAAAGCTGCGACCGTCGCGATAAAGCCATCAACGATAACCACGCGACGCCGCTCTGCCGCACCAATCATAGCACCTGCCATCATGGCGATCTCGAAGCCGCCATATTCATAAAGTCCGGTAACAGCATCCACTTTCCCGGGTGTCCGCAGGGCGGCTTTTTCCAGCAATGCGCACTTCCGTTCGAAGCGCTGATTATCAACGCCTGTACCGCGACCTGTAAGATCGGCTGTTGGTCGACCCAAGACCTTAGCCGCAATCAGGGATGCCGATGACGTGTTGCCGATGCCCATTTCTCCGAAACAGGCAACATCTGCTTTGATGCCACTGCCGATCGCTCTTCCGAATTCTAATGCCGTTTCGAGCTGGCTCTGATCCATTGCCGGCTGCTCGATCGCGTTTTGGGTTCCCGGCGCAATCCGGCGATTTACAAGTTCAGGATGATCTATCGCAGCGCCAGCGACGCCCGCATCTATGACAGCCATCGATGCTCCAACTGACGCAGCGAAGACGTTTGCCGCAGCGCCGCCGCTCAGAAAGTTCAGCACCATCTGCCGGGTCACCGCTTGCGGAAAGGCCGAAACCCCAGCCTCCGCCATGCCATGGTCGCCTGCAAAAATCGTCAACGCACACGTTTCCGCCTTGGGAACAAGCGTGCCCTGTACCCGCGCAACCACAGCAGCAAGAGCCTCGATGCGCCCAAGGGAGCCGACCGGTTTCGTTTTCGCATCAAGGACAGCCGAGAGTTTGGCGTCGAAATCGTCCGAATTCATGTTCATGAAATTCGCCATAACGATGCAGTCTTTTTTGGCAATCATGAGCTCCCCCCGATTTGAGAAACGCATCATTGCAAAAATAAACATTTTTGTATTTGAAAGCTTGTCATGGATACTCTGGATTTTGGACTGAAACCGCTTCGCACCTATCTTTCCGACGACGCCTTTCGCGAGGCTTGTCGGCGCGCTGAGCGCACAGCTTTCTCAGATGGAGAAACTCTGCAGATGCGGGGCGATAAGACTGTTCGGCTCTGCCTCGTCGCTTCTGGCGCAGTGCGGCTCGGTCGGTACCAGCATGATGGGTCGTTCACGATGATAAGCATGATCGGCACCGGTGGACATTTCGGCGAGGTTGGTCTGCAAAGAAAGGCACAAACGCACGACGCGCATGCCGTCGGGCCAACTGAAATCGACGTTCTGAGTGCGGCGGTTTTGGAAGACTTGCTTCGACAACAGCCAGGCTTCGCTATGGGACTCTGGCGCTGCAACACTGCGCGTCTGAATGCTCTGATTGAACTCTATGAAGATGCCCGCACGCTATCCATCCCGCAACGGGTCGCCAAAGTGCTTTATGTACATGCTGGAAGGGGATCTGTTCCTGAGGGTGTGGCTTGTATTCAGAGGGACCTCGCCGCGTTGCTCGGCGTAACGCAGGTATCGATTGGTGCTGCGCTCAAGGAGCTCGAGGCAGCAAACCTTGCTGTGCCTGGATATCGATGCGTCAGAGTGAAGGACAAAACGCGCCTCGGAATCTGGCTGCGCAAGACCGGCGCAGTCTAGCGATGGGTCCATTCCTATTTACAGAACCAATTTCCAGACGCTCAGTTCAAGAATCCAAAATACTTTATCTTTGGCAGCGGCGCTTTGTGCCATGATTAAGCCCGAAAAAAAGTTGCGCCGAAAAGCGCCGCCTCATTAACAGGGAGATTCAAGTGGCCGGACGAGACCTAACCCAAGAGCAAACAGAATATCGCGACTATGTCCGCGCCTGGTTGCTGGAAAACGCACCACCTCCTCCGCCCGAACGCCTGCCCATCACTCCGATTGAAGTGATGACGGTGGGTCAGCGGGATTACCTGCAGACCTGGCAACGAAAATGCTATGATGCGGGTCTCGTTGGCGCGGATTATCCGACGGCATATGGCGGTCAGGGGCACAAGGGCTTTCAAAGTATTGCAAACCGC
This sequence comes from Pseudomonadota bacterium, assembly GCA_038534315.1. Taxonomy (GTDB): domain Bacteria; phylum Pseudomonadota; class Alphaproteobacteria; order Caulobacterales; family Hyphomonadaceae; genus Henriciella. The sequence goes on from JBCAWZ010000021.1 coordinate 7,724, forward strand.
GAAATGAACCGCGCCGGCGTGCCCTTCTTAATTAACATAGTTGGGCTCAGCATGGCGGCGCCAACCATTCTGCAGCACGGGACCGAAGCGCAGAAGCAGAAATTTATCCCAGGTTGCTTGTCTGGTGAAGAGATTTGGTGCCAAGGGTTCTCAGAGCCAACGGCCGGATCGGACTTAGCCAATCAAAGTACATCCGCGGTCCGAGAAGGCGACGACTGGATCGTAAATGGACATAAGGTTTGGACCAGCCTTGGCCACTTCGCCAAATGGATGATCTTGGTTACCCGCACGAGCAAAGATCACAAGTATGAAGGCCTGACCTATTTCTTGTGTCCGATTGAAGGGCATTCAGGCGTCTCTGTTCGTCCGCTCGTGAAGATAACAGGCGAGACCGGCTTCAATGAAGTCTTTTTTGACAACGTTCGTATTCCAGATGCCTACCGCCTGGATGATGTTGGCAAAGGTTGGACCGTGGCAATGACGACGCTTTTGTCGGAACGCGGTGCGGCTGAAGGTGCCGGCAGCGGTGGCGGTGAAGGTGCAGGCGCGATCCCCAAACTCATCGAATTGGCGCGTAACACATTGCGCTTCGGCATGCTTGCTGCAGACGAACCGGTGACTCGAGACGCGATTGTTCAGCGCGCAATTGTTGGCGAAGGCATTCGTCAAAATGCCCGGCGGGCGCGGGTCCAATCGCTTTGCAGTCATCCCATGCGGCTTCCGCTGCAGCAAAAGCTTAGCGGGAGTGAGTATCAGCAAGACAATGCAAGGCTTGGTGTAGAGATCGCGGGCGCTCATTCAACACTCTACAAACTGGACCCACGCGCACCACATGCAGGGCATTGGCCGCTGGCATATCTCAATTCATACGGCAATACGATTGCCGCCGGAACCAATGAGATCCAACGAAATATTCTGGGCGAGCGCGTGCTCGGTCTACCAAAGTCAAAATAGGAACGCTGAAATGACAAATGTTCAAACTGTGCCACGCGACTTTGGTTTTGGCGAAGACGAAGCGATGCTGCGCGATGTCGCAAAGAAAATGCTCGATGATCGTCTTCCATTGGAGAAACTTCGGAGCCTGGTCGCAGACTCACCGCAGCCGATTTATGAGGCGGGTGAACGAACACAATGGGACCCGGATTTGTGGTCTGAGATAGTCGCGCTTGGATGGACAGGACTTGCAATCGGTGAGGCGCAAGGGGGGTCCGACATTTCGCTGGCTGGGATCGCCGGAATGCTCGAGGAGGTTGGCAAACACGCACTGCCTTCACCATTGATTCCAACGCTTTCTGCGAGTTTGGTTTTGCGCGCTGCCGGCGGTAAAAATTCCAATCAAATCATGGCCAGAATTGCCGCAGGTGCCACCGCCAGCTTGGCGTTGACTGACGAACGCGGAAGCTGGGAGCCCAATGATGTGCCGCTAACTGGTACGGAAGATGGAAACGTCATTGTTCTCAATGGCACGGCTCGATTTGTCCAAGATGCCTTCAAAGCTGATATACTCATCGCAAGCGCACGTCTTGGTGATGAAATTATACTGTGCGCGGTAGACATTGATGCATCTGGACTTTCACTCGACGCGGATCATATCCATGACCTGTCCCGAGATCAGGCCAGCGCACATTTCAGCGGTGTTCGCGTTGAAGCGGATTCTTTGGTGTCACGAGAAGGTGCATTGGTTCTGCACGCAGCATGGCCGGGGCTGTTGGTGCTTGTTTCAGCTGATCTCTGCGGCGCAAGCGAGTGGCTCCTGCAGACGACCGTTGAATACGCAAAAGAGAGGGTGCAATTCGATCGGCCGATCGGCTTCTTCCAGGCCGTAAAGCACCCACTGGTCGATGCAATGGTCGAGATCGATCGCGCCAGATCTCTGCTTTACAATGCGTGCGCTGAGATTGATGCCGGAACGCAAGACTCCGAGCGCGCGGCGCGCATGGCGAAAAGCGCGGCGTCTGACGCGGCTGCCTTCATCTCCGACAGGTCCGTACAACTTCATGGGGGGATAGGGTTCACATGGGAGTATGGGATACACATTTATTTCAAGCGCAATCTTCACAATCAAACATTGCTTGGCGATGGAGTGTACCAACGGAAAAAGCTCGCAGATATTATGATCGGACCGATTGGCGCGTCACAAAACGAGATGGGATAATTCTGTGTTGCTCAACCCCGCGCATCTGACCGAGGCCGTGGCCAAGGCAGGACTAGATCTGGCCGACTTGGAGGCGGGCATCTCCGTTAATGATCCCGCGAAAGTGGTCGAGGCCAATCATGAAGCATTGGAAGCGGCCGGTCATTGGGGCGTGCCGACCATGGTGTTTGAAGGCGAGCCATTTTTCGGCCAAGACCGTGTCGACACTTTGCGATGGCGCCTCGACCAAAAAGACCTTCGAAAAGCATAACTCTCTAAGGAACGGAAAAACCAAAATGCTGAAACTTCACTTTGCACCAAATTCTCGCGCGGGACGTATTGTTTGGCTCCTGGAAGAATTGGAGCTGCCTTACGAAATCAACAAAATGTCTTTCCACCCCAAAGATCTGAAGTCAGATGAGCACCGTGCCCGTCATCCGTTAGGCCGCGTTCCAGTTCTTGAAGACGGTGACGTATCCATCTTTGAGTCCGGCGCCATCGTCGAGTACATCCTCGAAAGACACAAGAATGGCGGAATGAAACCTGCGGTGGAGGATGAACGGTTTCCTGAATATCTCCAGTGGTTCCACTATTGCGAAGGCATGGTTATGCCACCCGTCAATACAGTCGTTGTCCATACCCTACTCCTTCCAGAGGATCGCCGGGACGCCACCGTTCTCGGACAGGCTCAACGTCTGCTGACCAAGGCGTTGGGCCCGATAGACGAGGCACTGGAAGGCAAAGAGTATTTGATCGGCGATTTTTCGGGCGCTGACATTATGCTCGGCCATGCTTGCTTCATGTCAAATCGGATCGGATCGGTGAGCGATGAGATGAAGAACCTAAAAGCCTACGTTGATCGCATCACCGCGCGACCGGCGTTTCAAACGGCGATAACTATGACATGAAGGCCGTCACTGCGAATGCTGGCTGTCACCTCTGCGGTGGCACGCTTTGATGTTGCGATCTTCTCAAAGCATGCAAACGCAGTCTTTATTGAGAGCTCTTGATCTGAGTGAATACGAGCCATGTCGAACTTCTAATCTTCAAGCGCTCAGCGGCTGCTTCGGTCGAAGAATCTCGAACGCGGCTCCGCCGACTGCCCCCGCGATGATCTGAAGTACCAGTCCGTAAGTTTCCTGAGCCCCGAGAATAGGGAACACTCCAAATCGCGCGTGCATCAGGCCAAGCGCAGTTGCGATGGATGCGGCACCCGCGATTGGGTAGGCAATGATGGCAAGTGCCGGCAACAGTTTCTTCACCCCCCACGCCGCAGAGAACGCTATGGCGAAACCGATGAGAAAGACAATAAGGAACGGTCTCATGTTTAGGATAGCATGCAGAACGCTTTGAATATTGTCTTGCAAAGGTATCTCTAATCCCAGTCGCATCAGTTCAACCAACACCACAATTTGTGAAGAAAGTGCCGCAAAAATATAGCCGACAATGCCGCTCGCGCACCAAGCTCCAATCATTTTGAGCATTTTCAAGAGCGTCACTCCCGTGGGCGGCCAAAAAGGTATGTTCAACACTTACCGTTAATACTATACATTACTCTTCATCAAATGGGAGCCCATCAATGCGATTTGGTTTGATGGTAATGATCTTACAAATCTCGATCACCGCCGGCACGCCGTCTTTTGCAGAGACGCCAGGTTTTGGTTCAGCAACCCCCTACCCGGTAGAGGGCTACAACACAGAAATCGTCGCGTCAGGCCTTGATACACCGTGGAGTATTGCCTGGCTGCCGAATGGCGACATGTTAATCACCGAACGGCACGGTGCCTTACGGCTCGTTCGACACGGCGAACTGTTGGAACAGACTATACCGGGCATTCCACCTGTACTGGCGCATAGTCAGGCCGGGCTATTTGAAGTTGTCCCGCATCCAAACTTTACCGAGAATCGATGGCTGTATTTCACCTACGCCCACGGTTCGAAAAAGCGAAACACGCTGCGCCTAGCCCGCGCCAAATACATTGCTACGGAGGCTTCCGCGCGCTTAGAAAATGTTGAGGTGCTTTTTGAGGCGCAGGCGTACCGGCACACAACAGAGCATTATGGAGGTCGGTTCGTATTCCTGCCTGACCACTCGCTCTTGCTAACCAGTGGAGAGGGGTATGCGTACCGACATGAAGCCCAAAAACTCAACTCTCATTTTGGCAAAATCCTCCACCTAACCGACACCGGCGCACCAGCGCCGGACAATCCCTTTATCGGACGGGCAAACGCGTTGGCCGAGATTTGGACTTATGGACACCGTAACCATCAGGGAATCGCGCTCGGGTCTAACGGACGCGTGTTTATCAACGAACATGGCGCGCGCGGGGGAGACGAAATCAATATCGTGGAACCAGGCAAGAATTATGGATGGCCTCTAGCAAGTTGGGGCGTGGACTATTCTGGTGCCCAGATTAGCCCATACAAGACGGTAGAGGATACCGAAGACCCGATCTTATATTGGTCGCCGTCGATCGCTCCAAGCGCACTCATGTATTATGACGGGGATAAGTTTCCTGACTGGCAGGGTTTGCTGTTTTCTTCTGCCCTCGCTACGCGCGAAATTCGTCTCGTTGATCCAACCGCCCCCAATGCGAGACAAGTTTCGCTTCTGACTGAGAAGAATGTTCGAATGCGTGACATCGCTACCGGTCCAGACGGATATATCTACGTATCAACGGAAGGCCCCGGCGGCGGCGAAATCATAAAGATTATGCCTACCGAGTAGAGATACGATAGACGCTTTTTTTTTTGGAGAGCATTGGCAACGCCAAGATGAACGCGTTCACGCCATGCTTGCGCTCAAACCACACCATCGTTAGGTAATGCTCTCAATTAATTTTGTATCGGAGTATCATCGTGGACGTATTGAGAACTCCGGATGCTCGGTTTTCGAACCTGGCCGATTATCCGTTTGAACCCGTTTACACGGAAATAAAGACCGACGATGGAAGCGATTTGCGCATACATCACATCGATGAGGGACCAAAAGACGGGCCAACAATTCTCTGCATGCATGGCCAGCCGGCTTGGAGTTATCTTTATCGCAAAATGATCCCAATACTCACGGCGGCAGGGATGCGAGTGATTGCTCCAGACTTGCCGGGCTTCGGCAAATCGGACAAACCCGCTCGGAGGGAAGACTATTCGTATCAGCGCCAAGTGGATTGGATGAACGCTTGGTTGACCGCGAACGACTTCTCGAGACTGACTTTTTTCGGGCAGGACTGGGGAGGCTTGATCGGTCTTCGCCTGGTGGCGAGCCAACCGGATCGTTTCGATCGCGTGGTCATTTCGAATACCGGACTTCCGCACGTTACCGATATCGATATGCCTGACGATATGATCCAGATGGTGAAAGAGTTCAAAGCCAATGCACCCACGCCAAGTCTCATCGACATGGGCCGCGCCATCGCAAAAATGGAGGGTGATAACCGTGCGATGCAATTTGCCTATTGGCAGAAATTTTGTTGGGAAACGGAAGATTTACCAGTCGGTGTGTTGATGGCGGTGTCGAATTCAAATGACTCTCGACTATCTCAGGCTGTGAATTTCGGCCTGAGCAAGCTCGGTATGGGCAAGCTGATTAACTCGCCGATTGCTAAGGCGTATTCTGCGCCCTTTCCTGATGCCAGCTATAAAATGGGGCCTCGCGCGATGCCGAGCCAAGTGCCCTCATTGCCTGACGATCCAAGTCAACAAGCGCAAGGCGAGGCCTGGGAGGTGTTCCGGTCTTTTGAAAAGCCGTTCTTGTGCGCCTTCGGCGACAGTGATCCCGTGACGCGGGGCGGCGACCAGCAATTCATTGAAAGTGTACCGGGTGCGAAGGGGCAACCCCACACGCACATCGAGGGCGCCGGACACTTCATTCAGGAGCAAGCGCCTGAGGCACTTTCGAAAACAATAATAGACTTCGTTCGCGCGACGCCTGCAACATGATTTCATTGCTCGACGCAACGCTCACTCGGCTCATTGCCACTAGGATAATGTTGATATCTGGGTGTGGCCTTCTCAGCCATGAGTATCCGCAATTGCCGCGCCAGACGAGCGTTCTGGATCGCCGGATACCGTAGCCAATATCGGGCTCGCCAAATAAATTGGCAGCTCTTGTGTCAATTTAAACACCCTGGTACTGGTGCTAACTACATAAGCGACAACGCCGATGGGGCGATTAGGTGCGAACAGTTCACTGGGCACAAAACATGACAGCGACGGTACAGATCAAAGTTAAAAGGAGACCTGAACGTATACTTCAGGATGCTGATGCGGGTCCGCAATGAAAGAAAGCTGAAGTAGCTTTGGCCCGGCAAGCCACTTCGTAAACCGCAAACACCAAAACAATATTCCAACCGAATAGGAGATCCCAATGAACGGCTCTGTCTCGCTACCTATACTTCATGGTTCCGATGCCTCTCCCTATGTACGCAAAGTAAGGGTCGCTCTCGCATACAAAGGTATCGAGTATAAAAGTGTTCAGCAGGTTCCGTTTGGCGCGCCCCCTGAATATATTGAGAAGAGCCCGCTTTCAAAGGTGCCCTGCTGGGAAGAAGGAGACCTGATCCTTCCCGACTCTTCAGTGATCCTCGGTTATCTCGAACACAAGCACCCGAAGCCAGCACTGCTGCCTGCAGATCCGGGTCGGCGCGCCCGTGCGCTTTGGTTTGAAGAATATGCCGACACCGAAATGCTGCCAAAGATCGTTGGCGGCGTGTTCTTCCAACGCGTGGTCATGCCATTGGTATTCAAGCAAGATACAGATGAAAATATCGTCGCGAACACAATGAACAAAGAGCTACCCAAGGTTCTCGACTATCTAACCAAGTGCCTCGGGGACGATGATTTTATGATCGGTGGCGAATTCTCGATTGCCGACATCGCTCTTACCGTGGCTTTTGTGAATCTCGCGCTCGCAGGCGAGAAGGTTGATCCTCAACGATGGCCAAAAATGGCGTCGTACATCGAGCGAGTCCACGCGCTGCCCTGCTACGCTCCAATTGTTGCGAAAGAACTCGCCCATCTCAACTGAGCGGTTTAAATCAAGGAAACGACACCATGATAGACGTGTGCGCGTCTCCAACGCCGGATGGAGGAACAGCCTGCCTGTCAGCGAGGGATCGACGTGCCTTTCAAGCTGCCAAACATGACAGACGACGACGAGGCTACAAAAGAATTTATGAAGCGCGCGAGCACAATAGTACAGCGCTGATCGGCGCGGACGTCAGTCTGAATCATCAAATGCAGCAAGCGTATTGTCGAGCATTCGTGCAACGATTTCTCTCGCTTTCGCAGCAGAGTGACCGCTTTCTTGACGCAGCCTTTGATGGACCTCGAAACTCAGCACGACGTCTAGAACGGAGAGCAGTCCCTTATCCCTCGCCAAATCACGTTAGCGAGCACATCAAACTTCCGCAAAACTGGAGTTTCCTCCCAACCACTTTTGCGTCACCTTAATCCCGCTTCGGCGGGACTTTTTTTCTTACAAATCTCTCATCGCTCGAACCCAGGAGTCAGGTATGACCGATCACGTGCCCGCCGAAGTTGAAAACGAACTCTCGGTCGCTTCGGAGCGCTCGGGTGCATCGCCGGAGAGCTCAAGACCTCCAATTTCGCGTCCCACGAAGCTGGCTCATGGCTTTGGCGCCGTCGCCCCCGGAGTAACGGTGGGTGCGTTCGATTTCTTCCTTCTCATCTTCTACAGTCAGGTGATCGGGCTAGACGCCCGCCTCGTTGGGCTCGCCATTTGGATCGCGCTTGTTTTAGATGCAGTGAGCGACCCTATCGTCGGCTATTGGTCAGACAATTTACGCTCCCGGTGGGGCCGCCGCCACCCCTTCATGTATGCCTCTGCGGTTCCGATTGCGGGGAGCTTTTACTTCCTTTGGTCACCACCGCAGGACGCTAGTCAAATGACGCTGTTTTGGTACGTCTTGATCTTGGCGGTTGTGATTCGAACCGCGGTGACTTTCTATCGAACACCGAGCACGGCGCTGATACCTGACCTCACGCGTGATTATGATGAGCGCACTTCACTCTACAGCCTTCGCTTTTTGTTCGCGTGGTTTGGCGGCAATGCTTTGGCGGTTCTAATGTTCTTCATCCTGTTTCCACAGTTCGTGACGGAAGAATTCTCGGATGGTCGGTTCAATGCTGAAGCCTATCAGGTTTACGGCGTAATAGGATCGATCATGATTTTCGTGTCAATTTTGGTCTCGTCGTATGGCACCCACGCACGAATTCCCTATCTCAACCCTCCGCCGCCTGCGAGAAAAATGGGTTTGGTGATTATTTTCAAGGAATTGTTCGAGACCCTATCTAACCGTTCCTTTCTTTCTCTTTTTATTGCAGCCCTTTTCGGTGCTGTCGCAAGTGGCGTGGTGTCCGTCCTATCGCTCTACTTCTATACTTATTTCTGGGAGTTCACGGATGTTCAGACCGGGTTGATTTTCTTGGGCACATTCATTGCAGCTATTATTGGCTTTGTGCTCGCACCCATCGTAACGCGCACGATCGGAAAGAAACGGGGTGCAATGATTGTTGGCTTGGTTGCGTTTGGCGGTGCGCCGCTACCGATCGTCTTGCGCTTACTCGATCTATTACCGCCAAATGGAACGCCGTTTGTATTTTGGTTTGTGACGATCACCAACATTGTCGACATCGGATTGATCATCACGTTTCAAATCCTCTTTGCATCGATGATTGCTGACTTGGTCGAGGAAAGCGAGCTGAAAACGGGGCGTCGATCCGAAGGCGTTTTCACAGCCGCCGAAACCTTTATTCGCAAATCCGTTCAGGGATTCGGCGTTGCGGCAGCGACACTCGTGCTGACCTTGGCGCAGTTTCCAACAGGCGCAGACGTGCAAGAGGTTAGTCCGGACGCAGTTAGGCGCCTAGGCATTTATTATGTGCCCCTTGTGCTGTGTTTATATCTCACAATGATCGCTGTAATTTCGACCTATCGAATTGATCGTAAAGTGCACGAAGAAAACCTTCGCAAGCTGAACGCCTAGGCTCCACCCAAGACCGGCAAAGCTGTCCGAAATACTTTATCAGCTTGCGACTATTTCGCGGGCGAGGACTTGGCATCGCAGTAGCAAGCGACGCGTTTTCGGATCAAGTTCTGACCGGCGGTGCAGACAGCGACGATTGTCCCAAACGATCACATCTCCCGGCGCCCAGTTTTGTTCGACGATGTATTGCTCCGGGATCGCATAACTCCACAGTTCTTCCAGTAACGCCTCACTATCTTCCAACGTCAGTCCTGGAATATAAGCCCAGTCACGCCTGCCGAGATAAAGACACTTGTCGCCTGTTTCTTCATGCTCACGCACCAAAGGATGAATTGCGCCAGGTGCGTCTCGTGGGTCGTCGAAAGGCTCAAACCCCGCGCGAAGATCGCCAACGCTCGTGTGCGCCGCGTCATGCTTAATCGTGAGGTCTTCGATCCGTTGTTTCAAAGTTTCTGGCAGCGCCGCGAATGCGGCGCGCTGATCCACGAAGAATGTGTCGCCACCATGAGGTGGGATCTCGACACCAAGCAATACACTCGCTGGCGGCGGTGTATCGATGTAAGTCATATCTGAGTGCCACGCCGCCTCACCATTACCCAGACCACCGATCGGTCGGCCATTGATCGTAATATTGGAGATCGCGGTGACATATAGATTGTCGATCTTTGCGCGCTGTTCCGCAGTCAAACGCCCGACGGGGATCTCTTCAAGCGGACCGAAACGCTGGCTGAAGGATTGCAAACTGTCTTTGTTGAGCGCCTGATTGCGAAACCGCAGCACGCCATATTTGAGCCAAGCCTGATAGACTTCTTCGAAGTCTTGATCCGAAATCGTCGCCAAGTCGACGCCACCAATATCGGCACCAAAGCCTTGCCGCATCTGCCGAATTTCAATCATTGGCACCTCTGAGTTTTTGTTGTGCATCGCGCAGCGTTTTTGTTCCAGGTTGTTCGATCACGTTGCCGTCCCTATCGATTGCTTCAGAGCCGGTATTAGCTTCGACCACCCAGCGCGGCGCAATGGTTCGGGCGTACAAGGCGAGCGCCGGATCATCGACAAAAAGCTCGAAATACACCTTGAGTGCAGACCCAAACGCCGTTTCGGCGTAAAGATGCATCTGCACTTGTCCAGGCGCGTACTCGCCGGGCTGAGCGCTGATGGCCTCGCTATACCATGCCTTTGCATCTTCAATGCCGTTCTTGAAGGTTTGAAAGTTGGGCAAGGGTTGCTGCCGGTCGTCGAGCCAGCTGCCAAGCATCTGCAAGATCTCCTCCATACTTGCGTCGGATAAACCAACAGTGGTCCTGCCACGGCGCCGCTTGCTGGCGTCGTACCAAGGTTGCAAAATCAAGCGCTCATTGGAGAGTTTTTGCTGCCATGTTTCAGCGTCTTGGGTCGGCTGCGCAAAGTTGACCGGGCAGAAATCAAGCGATTCCAATTTAATATCTGGCAGATCTTCTGGAAAATCTTCAAGCACTGGACCGGACGGGCGGCTTAGAAGCGCGAGGCTAGCGTCAATCACGCGCTTTTGAAACGCAGCATCGTTCGGTTTTCCGAGCGGATATCCAAGCGGGAACGATACCCACAAAAGTCGCGGCGGTTGCAGCGCCTCTGCATTCTCGCGCACCAAGGCAATGCCGGTCGTCATGATACCTTCGCTTTCCAAATAGTAAGCGATCGCGCATGTGCTTCTGGTGCAGTTCGGGCAAACGGGCGTGATAAAGACCGCATCAACACCGTCACGCTTTAAGTGTTTTGCCAAAGCACGGACGGACGTTTCATAGGCATCAGGCATCAATCCACCGCCCATAAAGCTGTAGTGCATTGTTGCGAGGCCACCGATTTCGTCCGCGTCACAAAGCTCGCGGAACCGATCCAGCGGAAAGACGACGTTCACGTCGTCCTGAAACCCACTGCGATCATAGTTCACGGAAACATGCGACATGATCAGATTGTTCGTGTCCTCATCCGATGGAATTGCGCGATAAGATGCATCCGGACCCAGATATTGCTGGTCTCCTCGGAAGTGGAGCCCTGCCGTTGTTATCAGCGCGAATTTCATCTCGCTCAACGATTTCGTTGTGAAGACCCATTGTGCTGGCCCCAAAGGCGGCAACTGCTTCATCAGAAGATGGTTTCGATCGTGTTCGGGAAGATCAGCTAGTCGTACCATTACCTCAGCCTGATAAATTGTTATGGCATGCTCTCTGTCAATATATGTATCATTGTGTCACGAAAGGCCACTCTTGAGAGGCCTTTTTCTTGCCGGAAGGGTGGAGGATTGGGACAAACATACTCATCGGTCTGACAGTACTCTTTTGAGACCGCTCTTGAGTGCACTCTTCGGCGTCCGCTGCGCGTAGCTAAAGCCGAAAAACGCCCGAAACAATTTCCGAATGCAGTTCTGACGTGAGGGGTTTGTAGACCCCAAGCTTTGCGTCAAGAACCCACAGCGGATCACCGATACGCGCGGGATCAAAGCCCTGCTGCACAGCATCAACTTTGCGGAACTTGAAAGTTCCCGTCGTGTCCGCTTCCTTGTTTTCGCGAATGAAAATCGGCACCGCATAAGGTGGCAAATTGTTCAACAGATGCTGGGCAAGCGCTTCATAGTCCAGCCAGCCTTGAACCGTGATCGACGCCATGCCGGCGCGGCCATCAGCATTCGGCACTTCGACACCGAAAACATTAGCGAGCTCGATCCCTGGGAACTTGCTGACGATGTCGGCGACTTCATTGGTAGAAACGTTTTCACCTTTCCAGCGAAACGTATCACCAATGCGATCAACGAAATAAACATATCCGAGCTCATCGCGGCTCATTAAGTCGCCCGTTCTGAACCACTTATCTCCAGGTTTAAAGACGTTACTCAGGATCTTCTTTTCCGTAGAAGTCTTATCGTTGTAGCCTTCGAACGTTGCGCGTCCCGTATCCTCGATCCGGCCAAGAACTTCTCCGGGCTCGTTGGCATCGCACTTCACGCAAAAGCCTTTTTTGTCGCGGATCGGTTGCTCCAAATCTACGTCGAATCGAACGAAGGCGACGCCCATGGAGCGGTCGAGGAACCGAGGCGATTGGCCGACGGCTCCAACTTTACCATCAAGGTTCATGAACGACACATTTCCTTCGGTTGAGCCATACAGCTCATGCAGGGTGGGGACGTCGAAGCGCTCAACGAATTTTGCCCAAACATCACCCCGCAACCCGTTTCCAAAACCCACTCTCAATTTGTGGCTTCGTTCCTTGGGGTGCTCCGGAGAGTTGACCAGATATCGACAAAACTCCCCAATATACACGAACGCCGTAGCGCCGCTTTCCGCCACATCGTCCCAAAACCCGGTCGCTGAGAATTTGCGACGGATATGCATCGCGGCACCCGCATTCAAGACCGAACCAATTGCCATCGCTCCACCTGTAATGTGGTAAAGCGGGAGGCTGTTGTAAACGATATCGTCCTGAGTAAGCTCACCGAGCGGGATCGCCATCCTCATGGCACGACGCATTCGATCATGTGAAATACGCGCAGCCTTTGGCAAACCGGTCGTGCCCGACGTATAAATGTATACGCAGGCATCGGTTCCTTTGAGACCGGCGCGATGTTTCCGAGCCGGCCGCTCATCGGAACTCGCTTCCAGGGCTACCCGCAAGTCTGAACCTATTTGGCCGCCCATATCCCACAGCGGCGGTCCGCCTTTGAGACGCGTTAGAACAGAATCGGCGCGCTGCGCTTGCACTCCGCTCGCAACAATCGCTTTTGCTTGAACAATGTCGACGCAATGGACAAGCCCGACTCCTTCCAGATTCGTGTTGATCAATGCGGCTACGACACCGATTTTGGATAACCCAACCCAGACAGCAATGAAGTCCGGGCAGTTTTCCATGATCAGCGCAACCGTGTCGCCAGGCGCGAAACCCTGTTCCAACGCCCAATTCGCGATACGATTTGCCTGAGCATCAAACTCGCCAAAAGTGGTGGTTTGCCCCTCAAAAATGAATGCTGCTCTATCGAAGTGCTGCTCCACCGCAGCTTCGGCGTCGTCCGGAACGAGCACCAATGGATCCGCGTCGACTTCTTTGATGAGTCGTATGACCCCTTTCATGCGACCATAGAATTTCGCGTAGTTGGACAGTTTCGCCAGCATGCTAAATGTAACCCTCAGAGCCAAATTTCAAAAGTACAATCGCGACCAATCCTTCGGGTGAGTGTCGTATCAAACAGTGCCTCAATATCGCAGGCGGCAAGCATGTTTTTTAAGGACACTTGGTCTGCAGATTTCGGCACAAAATACTCGGTCTGAACCCATTGTTGAAGATAGAAACGATACCGCACCGCCAAAGCACTCCCTTTTGCGTCTTGAGCTGGCTAAGTGTTGGACGGAAGGCCTAGGGAGCATTGGCGACGGAACAAAAGCGCGTCGACCACACCGAGCGTCGCGACCAAAATGAGAAACAGGATCAGTCTCGGATCGCCAAAGAAGAGCTGTGGCGATACCGGAAAAGCGATGGTTTTCTCAACCGCAGCCAATTTATAGTCGTGTCGGTCTGCGAAACTCGGATGGGAGCTGATCTCCCACATGTCCCGTCGACTTCGATAACGCATCAACGCCGCAGACTCCCAATGTTCAGCGCCTTCGATACCAGCGAGATCAACCGCGTCGCTGATAGACTGACCCGCAAAGACAGGATGCGAGGCGCGACTAAAAAGTGCCGGCCACATGTATTCCATGTAGTGTGTCATCAAATCGCCAGAGCTGGCATCTGGCCCAGTTGCAGGCAAAATCGCCGGTTCTTCCTCCATATCGATGATGTTCAGCATCACAAAGGATCGCCCGTCATCCGCCTCAAAGAAAGAGCGCAATAGCTCGACCCGACTTTCGTCAAAGCCACGCTCTTCAAGCGATGCGACGATCTCACCAATCTCCTTGTCGGACATAGCGCCGGACAGCGGCGTGTACCAAAGCCAGAACAAGGCATAAAATATAAAGGGTACGCCCCAAATCCACACACGAACAGATCGCATCTAAACCTCCAGCTCTTCGAGCGCCAAGATGTATCCAAACCTAACACTCAGCACTGGAGGCCAAGTCCACAAGCAATTCGGTTAGTTGGGCCAAATCACATACTCACCAGTGTTGCAGGGCAAGTCGACAATCGTCTTGTCGATACAAATCACACCCTCTGTCAGGTGCGGCCATAGCGGCGGCACAGCGTCTTCCCAATGCGCATCGATCATCGCTTGAAGCTCCAAAACTTTGTCAGGCTGCGCGTCGACAAGATCAACTTGTTCCGTTGGGTCGTCGGCCAAATTAAACAGCCAATGTCGATCTTGGCGTTCATTGAAATGAAGTTTCCAATCGCCCGCACGAACGACTTTGTAGAACCCACTCGACCAGAAGATCGCGTCGTTCTCTCGCACAATCGTGTCGGCGTCGCCTGTTGCCAATGGCAACAGATCTTTGCCATCGATGACCCGGTCAGTGGGCAGGGCGGCGCCTGCGGCTGCTGCCAAGGTTGGCATAACATCAATGTGGGCAACCGGCTCCTCGATAACAGTTCCGGGCAAAATCTGGCTCGGCCATTTGATGAACAACGGTACCCGAATACCGCCCTCAAACAGCGTAATCTTCCACCCCCGATAAGGGGCGTTCACTTCTGGCAGGCCAATATAGCCCGCACCTCCATTGTCTGAGGAGAACACTATGATTGTATTTTCAGCCAAACCCTCTTGCTCGAGCTTGTCCATGACCCGACCAACGGAGCGGTCAACGGCACGGATCATTGCAGCATAGACGCGGAGCCTGTGAGGCTCGATATCACCAACAGCTTCATAGTCGTCGACTGTTGCTTGGAGGGGTGTATGAGGTGCCCAATGCGCAAGTTTGAGAAAGAATGGGCGGTTCTTGTTTGCGTCGATCACTTTCAAAGCTTCGTCTGTCCAATAGTCGGTGAGATAACCGCCAGGCTCAAAGCGTTCTTCGCTAATCTCCTCTCCCGCACGATCAAACTCGGCGGAATATTGCAGTATGGTCCAAAGGGACCGATCTATCGGATCGAATTCCAGCTTGGCATTCACAACATTTGGGTCGTCTTCTGGGAGGAAAAGATTGCTCGCCATCAACAGGCTTTCATCAAACCCTTGTGACACGGCGCGAAACTGTTCCGACCGGCCGAGATGCCATTTGCCAATATGAACATTGTGATAGCCCTGCGTTTTGAGCGCCTCAGCAATCGTAACCTCGCCTGGCAGCAGACCCATATCGACAAACTCAACAGCGTTTTCCTCGCCATCCTGATTTCTGGTTGCGTCAGGCATGCCGGTGTCCTGGTCTATCTCTTCAGTGAACATGCCAACCAATTCCGGCATATTGGGTGGCATCGGTGTATACTCAAATCCTGTTCTGGTCGGATACCGACCGGTCATCAGCATAGCGCGGGACGGTGCGCAGGTTCCTGTTCCCGAATAGGCGTTTGAAAAAATCGCACCTTCGGCAGCCAACCGATCAATGTTTGGGGTCGGGACAAGGCCGCCGGCAACGCCGCCCCCAAAAGTAGAGATGTCGTTGATGCCGAGATCGTCCGCGAGGATAAATACAATATTCGGGGGGCCTTGCGATCGGTCTGTGCTGGCCGTGTCCGGACCGGCAGACCATTCGATAGTTCTGTGCTCCGCGACATCAACTTGGATTGCACGCTGCACCATATAAATCATGATCGACTGACGGTTAATCCACGCCAGGGCCGCACCGCCAATGATGACAAGCAAGACGCCAATCAAGAGCCGTTTCCACATCAAAATCTTCCTCCACAACAACGAGCGGTATCTACGCACCACTTCGTCAAATGTTTTGTCATTACACCTGCCATTAGGGCGCAGCTCGGGCATCGAGTCAATTCAACAATGCCAATCGGTCATGCTTCGAAGCTGACACGGACCAAGGTGCAACCACCGCCAAGAACGGGACAGGTCATTGGCGTTATTAAGGCCGGAGTTCACCGGTTTGATCACCATCATCCGTTGCGGTTATCGCCATCCCTGGATTCTGGCCAGCTCGCGGCAGCTGGTTGTCGATTTGCACTTGGTCCAACACTCTCAGAACAGCTGCGGCGATGACATCCGGCACCTCCTCCTGCAAGAAATGACCCGCCATCGTCTCCGTAGCTGGTGCATCAGGGAAATGCGCTTGCATCGCCGGAAGCGCATTTCCAGCAATCGGATCATTCATTCCCCAGACGATTTCTGTCGGCACGTCGAGACCACGCACAAAAGTAATGAGGTCGCGCATCGGCGCGGTGCTAGGGTGATCCGGTGCATGAGGGACCATGCGCATTAACGCTAAGGGGGCTTTCACGTTGCCACTCTCTTCGACCGGGCGGCGGTAAAGGTCTTTTACCGGGTCGGGTATTGAGCTCGGATCGCCTTGCACGGTGTCCATCCCTCCAAAGGCTGAAGCGATATTTTCAATCAACAGCTCTCCGACGATGGGTGTTCTGACCAAATCATGAAGGCGCGACAATTTCATCTTCTCAGTCGGCGCGAAAATCGCCGTGTTCATTATGACGATGCCTTCAATCAGTTCGGGCGAAAGAGACAGCGCTCCAACACCGACAATGCCGCCCCAATCTTGGCCAACATATATAAGTCCTTGCAAATCAAGTTCGGTCAATGCTGCGTTCAGCCATCTATTGTGGTTCTCAATTGTATGGTCTTTTACCGGAACTTTTGACGAAAAACCGAGGCCAACCATGGTTGGCATAATCACGCGCACGCGGTCGAGCGGAAGCTCATTCACCACTTTCCTGTAGAGGAATCCCGAACTCGGATTGCCGTGCTGCAAGAACACAGGATAGCCGCGGCCTGCTTCAAGCATGTGAACCTTGATCCCGGGTTCAACCTCGATCAAATAGCTTCGATACTCCTCGGTAACGAACCCAGCCGCATAATCCGGCAAGGGGAACGCCTCAAATGTCTTGGTCCCAATCCTTATTTCTCCCTCACCTTCGGGAGTCACGACATGTCCTCCACGGGTAATCCATACCGAACCGACGATTCCAATTGCGATCAGGACACCGAAGGCGACAATAAGCACACGCCACATCATTTTTATTCCTAAGTTCGATAAACAAGGCTTCAGACACTTGGATTTAATGCTTTACATTATTTTCTGCAAGGCCAATCAAGGCATCAAGGAATGCCTCATCTTGTAATATTTACCGAAATGCCTGAAACTCTACCCTGATTAATCAGCTGAATTAGCTGTCAAAAACCACTTGGAATAGATCTATGAGAAAGTCCCCGCGCTCGGATACGAAAGCTGCACTGATTCGATCCGCTGAACGTTTGTTTGCCGAAAAAGGCATTGGAACAGTATCCGTGAAAGAAATTACGCTCGCTGCTGGTGCGCGTAATCCAAGCGCTGTGCACTATCACTTCGGGACCATTGAGGCGCTTATAAAGGAAGCGTTTCTTGAGCGATATCATAGAATTGAGCATGAACGTTTGGTTCGGCTTTCCAAAGTTGATGTTGCGAACTCGGACGCTCGATTGTTCGCGCTTATCCAGGCCGCTGTGGCCCCCATTTTGGAAACCTGCTTAGATGAAGACGGTCGGCTCTATGTGCGCTTCTGCGTGCAGCTCACCTCCGATCCAAGGTTCGACGTCGCCGAAATGATCCGGGAAGCAGAAAGCGTCAGCATACTGACGTTGCGAGGTTTGGTAGTAGAGTGCCTGGAGCACCTACCAGAAGACATATTGTCGACCCGCCTCAGACAGGGATTCAAGATCTCTATTATGCAGGCCGCTGATTATGCCGCGAGCATCGAAGCGGGAACGGCCGGACCCATAGAAGACGCTGTGCGCGAGGCTGCGTTAAGCTTGACCGGATATTTAAGCGCACCTGCCCAATAGGTAGCAACCCAATATGGGACTTGCATCACCCATTGATCCCTGTTACTCGATCATCGAATTAATACGACACATTAATTGTGGAGATGGGTATCAGCGATGACAGTGACGGACTCTCTTAAAACCGAAATCAAACAGAAATACGCGCTTGAACGCGCCAAACGTCTAAAGCCAGAAGGCAACGCACAGTATCAGCGGCTGGAAGGAAAATTCGAGGGGTATGCTGTCGACCCACATACCCCATATCAGCCAAGAGACGCCGTGTCAGATCACGTCACGTTCGCTTGTATAGGCGCCGGCCTTTCTGGTCTCGTCGTTGGTGCAAGGCTCAAAGAGGCGGGTATTGAAGATGTGCGCTTGATCGAAAAAGGCGGTGATGTCGGCGGCACATGGTACTGGAACCGTTATCCAGGCGCGCGTTGCGACACAGCAGCGATGATCTATCTGCCTCTATTAGAAGAAACCGGCTACATGCCGACGGAAAAGTATGTGAAAGGCCCAGAGATCCGCTCGCATTGCGAACGCATCGCCAACCAATATGGGCTGTACGAGAAGGCCCTTTTCCATACTGAGGTGCAGGCGCTGGAATGGCAGGACGACTCTCAAGTTTGGCGTATCAAAACCAATCGTGGAGATGACTTTACTGCAAAATATCTTGCAATGGGCACGGGCCCTCTGCATGTCGCCAAATTGCCCGGCATTCCTGGTATCGAAACATTCCAAGGAAAAGCTTTTCACACCAGCCGTTGGGATTATGACTACACGGGTGGTGATGCTGATGGCGCGCCATTACAGAAACTAAAAGATAAACGCGTTGCAATTATCGGAACGGGTGCGACCGGTGTCCAGTGCATACCTGCGCTTGCCGCTTCAGCCAAAGAGCTTTTTGTCTTCCAGCGAACGCCCTCTTCCGTAGATCAACGAAACAATCATTCGATCGATCCTGATTGGTTTTCCGAAATGGCCACGCCCGGCTGGCAGCAGCGCTGGATGGACAATTTCGTCGACAATATGGGCCGCAGTATTCCCACCGAGGACCTAATCGATGACGGTTGGACGGAGATTTCGCGGCGGGTCAGAGAGCGCATAATGAATTTGCCGCCGGATCAAATGAACCCGCAAGGAATGCGAGCGGCGTTTGAAGACACTGACATCGAAAAGATGGAAGAGATCCGGTCCCGGGTCGATGCAACTATCGAAGATGATTATACAGCCGAGCGATTGAAGGCTTGGTACTCACAGCTGTGCAAACGACCCTGCTTTAGTGACGAATACCTCCCAGCGTACAATTCGCCCAGCACCACCCTCATTGATACGGATGGCGCGGGTGTCGAAGAAATCAACGAAACCGGCCTCAAAGCAAATGGGGTACAGTCGACATCGTACTGTATCATTTTCGCATCCGGCTTCGAATATGGCGCCAACTTCCAGCTGGAAACTGGTTTCGACCTCAAAGGCCGAGGCGGGCAAATGCTATCGGATCATTGGGGCTCGGGTTTGCGGACTTTGCACGGCATTCACACGCACGGATTTCCCAACGCCTTTATGGTTCAGATGAATCAGGGTGCGAACATGGTGTCCAATGTTCCGCACAATATCGTCGATCATGCTAAGACAATTGCTCAGACCGTTTCCTATGCAGAGCAATCAGGGTTCGCCGAAATTGAGCCGACAAAAGAGGCTGAAGCGGCTTGGGTCGACCTGATCTTGACCACCCAGCAATCCATGGTCGCATCGGCCGACTGCACACCAGGTTTTTGGAACAATGAAGGCCAAGGCTGGAGCGCCAAATTCCGTCAAGCACAAGGGCACCCAGGCGGCGCTGAAGGGTTCTTCAAACACATCGAAGCATGGCGTCAAACCGGGACCTACGAAGGTTTGAGTTTCCGCAAACCGCACGATAGGTCACAAAGGCACGGCGGATCCGCACTTACAATGGAGCTGAGCGGGTCTTCAGATTGATATTGGGAGTAGCGATATGTCCGAATTTGTAGACGTTTACTGGTCATTTCGAAGCCCGTATTCGAGGCTCGTCACGCCGGATCTGCTCAAATTGGGCGAGGATTTTGACGTGGATGTTCGCCTGCGACCCGTGCTTCCCATAGCTGTGCGCAGTCCGGACAGCCTGTTTGATGCGAATGATCGCAAAGCGCCGTTATATATTGTCCGCGACAGTATCCGCCGCGGCGAAATGTTGGGCCGCCCGATTGTGTTTCCAACCCAGCCCGACCCGATCGTCCAAGACTTCAAGACAATGGAGGTCTCCAAAGATCAGCCCTATATCTATCGACTGACGAAGTTGGGAGTCGAAGCAAGTCGACGCGGCAAAGGCGTCGAGCTCGCTGATCGTGTTTCGGATTTGATTTTCGGAGGCACCAAAGGATGGAACGAAGGCGACCTTCTTAAGAATGCCGTGGCAGAGGCGGGGCTTGATCTCGAAACACTCGACGCAGCCATCGAAGATGGCGACCACATGGACGAAGTGGAGCGTAACCAAGACGCCCTCGAAGCTGTCGGTCATTGGGGTGTGCCAACAATGGTGTTCAAGGAAGAACCCTTTTTTGGGCAGGATCGCATCGACACACTCCGCTGGCGTCTCACACTTGCCGGTCTCGCAAAGGGATCTCCTAAGCCGTAAGGACGGGTGGTATGCCTTCCAATGAGGAATCAAACTGGCCTTGGTGGCTAACAATCATCATCATCTTGGAGACGCTGCCCATGTTTATCGGGCCTGTCATTGCCTTGACCCGGCCCGCGATGATGGGGGGATCCGACGCCGAGATGATCAATCAGGCCGCATTCATCTACTCCGCTCGTAATGTGGCCGTCGGCATCGCGTTGATCGTTGCATTCCTGTTGAAGAGCGCGCCCATGTTGTTTGGGTTGATCCTAGTGAGATTGATCACCGACATTGTGGATCTGCCGACCCTTTTGCATTTTGGCCTACTGTCCAACCAAACCTTGGCGATCTCTATTTTCGTTTTTCTCTATTACATTCCCGCGGTCGCCGCTTTGTGGTTTCTGTGGGGCAATATGAACCGCGCTGAACAATAACGGGTCGACGGGCGCTCTGTTCAGACGACGACACTCGAATACATAAAAACCGGGAGAACACCATGTCTGATTCATTGCTGTTGGAGCGTCGCGGTCCTGTCGCGATTATTTCGATCAATGATGCGCCGTACAATCGGATGACGCTCGACTTCATGGATCAGCTAGAGCGTGTCGTAGACGAGCTTGAGCGAGACAAGTCCGTTCGGTCGTTGGTCTTCACATCGGAAGGAAGCGACAATTTCTCGGTGGGCATGAACCTAAAACAGATGCGCGACGGGATCGCAGCGAAGGGCAGCATAGACGGAGTGTTTGACCAACGCTGGCGCGTCTTGGACAAAATCGAACGGATGGGAAAGCCATCGGTTGTAACTCTGTTCGGTTATTGCCTCGGCGGCGGTTTGGAGCTTCCTCTTGCTTGTCACTTCCGATTGGCCGCATCAGAAGGCGCGCAAATTGGTCTCCCAGAAATGGACCTTGGAACGGTTCCGGCATGGGGCGGGCTGGCGCGCCTACCGCGCTGTATTGGCCGAGATCACGCGCTCGATATGATCTTGCGTGGCAAGAAAATCAGTGGTCCGGAAGCGCTCCAGATCGGATTGGTGAGCGAAGTTTGGCCTTTGAGGGAGTTGAAACCCAAGGCGATCGCTTTGGCCGAGGAACTTGCGAGCATGCCGCGTCTCGCTGTCAAATCCGTAATGGACTGCATCATTGGATTTGAATCCAAGAGCTTCCAGGAGTCGCTATTTGACGAGCGCCGCGCGGTTCACGCCAATGCGCGAACGGCTGATGCCAAAGAAGGTATGATGGCCTTCGTCGAGAAACGGAAACCCGTCTTCAACCAAGCTGAGGACCAAGCCCAGCATTGACTAAGCTGCGCTGGCCCTCGCAACCGGAATCCTCTGCCCTATAGAGCTTGAACCAACCCTTACGTCACGCGGTCTCATCATGATGATTTACCTTCTAAGCCTCACAATGCTCGCAGTCCTATTTTCATCGACAGCGCAGGCGCAAACAGACCAGCCAAACGTCGTTGTGGTGCTTGTTGACGACGCCGCGCTGATGGACTTCGGCGTCTATGGTGGCGAGGCAGCAACACCGAACATCGACGCGCTTGCCGACAGAGGCATGATTTTCCAGCAACATCGAGCAACACCATTTTGTGCCCCCTCCCGCGCCATGCTGCTCACAGGTATGGACCATCACTTGGCTGGATTTGGAACGATCGCAGAAGTCCTTCCTAGAGAACATCGTGGACAGCCTGGATACATGATGAAGCTGGAACCCGGCGTTGAAACCATTGCCACAAAGCTGAAACGGGCGGGCTATCGGACATATATGACGGGAAAGTGGCATATGGGCCATGGCGAGGGGGAATTGCCGGTCGATCACGGCTTTGACCGATCCTTCATTCTCGACGCGTCCGGCGCAGACCATTGGGAAGACAAACCCTATCTGCCCTATTACAAAGATGCACCTTGGTTCGAAGACGGGCGCGAAGCCGAGCTACCCGACGACTACTACTCTTCGACCTTCATCGCCGAGAAGATGCAAGACTATCTTGAAGCAGATCAAGATCGGCCCGAACCTTTCTTTGCTTACGTGGCCTTTCTCGCGATTCATATTCCGGTTCAGGCGCCCAGAGCGTACACTGAAAAATACATTGATGCCTATCAAGACGGGTGGAATGCCGTGCGCAATCAACGCTGGCAGCGCGCGCAGGAACTTGGTCTTGTACGAAATGGAGCACCGCTGGCGGATCAACCCGAGACCATCCCACGTTGGGAAGAGTTGTCACTCGAGGAGCAGAAGCTTGCGGCGAAAAGCCTGGCCGTAAATGCAGGTGCGCTCGAAGCCATGGACAAGGAACTGGGAGACCTCATCGCCTATCTGAAAGACTCAGGACAGTTTGAGAACACAATATTCGTTGTGACCTCTGACAATGGCCCTGAAGCGGGCGATGGCTGGGGGTCACCGGCGCAGTTTTGGTTCGATCTTGTCGGCTATACGCGCGATTATGAGACGCTTGGAGAGAAACGTAGTTTTGTTGCGATCGGACCCGGTGGCGCAAGCGCGGCAGCAGGGCCGAACCACCTGTTCAAATTCCATGCGGGAGAAGGTGGGCTAAGAGTACCGCTCATCATAGCAGGACCCGGTTTGCCAGAGCGCCAGACCATTTCGTCGTTCACAATAATGGCAGACATCGCGCCGACGCTAATCGACCTCGTGAACATTGACGATACGGCGCCTGCCGATGCCAAACAGATGACCGGGCGTTCCCTCCTGCCCTTGATCCGAGGAGAAACCGACGCCGTCTATGGCCCCGATGACGCAGTTGGTTTTTCGACATCAGGTCAGGCGGCGCTTTATCGCGGGCGCTACAAATTGGTCCGCAACCTCCCACCATTTGGCGATAGCGTCTGGCGCTTGTTTGATCTCGAAGATGACCCCGGTGAGACCCGGGATCTGAGCAATGACCTACCGGAACTGAAAGCTGAATTGATGCTCGATTACGGCGATTATGCGGATCGAATGGGTGTTCTGGAGTTGCCAGAGGGATATGAGGTCGTCCAACAAATCTCGAGCAACACTATGGAAAGAATGCTGGGTTTTTATTGGCATTGGATCGTATTGACAGTGATTATCGTCTTAGCGCTCATTGCCACTTCAATTTGGCTCCTTTGGAAGCTTATTGCACGCTTCACCCCGCTCGGAGGTCGGTCAGGCTAGCGACATGGCCGACGCCGTCAGATGGATTGGCGTTTCGCAAGTTTTTATCAAGCGCAATTAGCCACAGCTTTAGACCCTGGATGGCAACCATTTTGCGGCGATCAGCGCAAGCGCGACCGCAATGAGCTCAACGACAATCGCCGGTACGGCACCTTCGGGTGGGCCCGATACAATCACGTCCAAAATCCGGCCTGAAACGGCAATAGCGAAAAGTATCGCCGCGCCAAAAAACCAATGCGGCCGTCCCGCGAACAACCCGCCGGCAGATAGTAGGGCACTACCCCATGCAAACGCGGCGATATCCGCGCGTAATGAGTTTCTGCCCATATCGCTGAGCGGAGCAAAGCCGAGCGTCTCCGCCGCACGATCCGGATTGATCAGCGCCGATGCGCCTAAAACAAAGGTGAACAGGAATACGAGAGTCCCGGCTATTCGTGCGACCCAAATCATTGTTGATGTCCTTTTCGTTTCATCTGAGCCCGACTGCGGTCTCAGCTTCTCTTCCATTTACACTGATCGGTAGCTGTTATGCGAATAGGCTCCGACTAGAATCCAAAATTGCGACAACAGCACCAGATCCAGCCGTCACTAAGTTGCGGTGCGTCGCATATAATTGCGCGGCAAAACCTTAGATCTAATGGTTTACATTATTTGCAATCAAATACTACAGCCTGTCTGAATAGTTTTTGTCCAACTCGAATTTGATTCCGTCTAAGGGATCGACCGAATTTTCCAAATCTTCCTTGAAATCGGAACCGGTAAATTTCCTTTTGCGGCAACGGATTAAACTGAGGCAATGTCACATTTCGGGCCTTGCAACCAAGCTAGTCTAATCTATTACATTAATTGGCTGGGCTGGTACGGCCCGCTTTTGCAACGACCCAGATTAGGCCAGATTAGGAGTGTATGAGCATGGCTAGTAATTCAAAACCACGGCGTTTCGTCTTTAGCGCGCTGGGTAGCCTCTGCTTGCTTATGGGAATAAACAGCGCTGCGGCGCAGACGGCAGAAGGTCTCGCCCGAGCGGATGCTAATGGCGATGGCAGTATCGAATGGCAAGAAGTACTCGACATGCGGAGTTCCGGATTTGAGCGCATGGATCGCAATAGCGACGGCCTCGTCAATGAAACGGATCGACCAAGGTTCGGGCCCGGGAAGAACCGTTTCCAGGAGGCTTTTGACCAGCTCGCATCGACTGCTGATACCGACAATGATGGCAGCATCACAAAGTCAGAGATGATGGACGCGCCCGCCCCTCTGTTCGAATCTGCCGACTCAAATTCAGACGGCGTCTTGGCACCGGACGAACTTAGCGCCCTCGGTGACCAGTCCAGCTAAGATCACTTTGCACTGTCAGCGCGTACTTCTTGCTCGATCGCTCCAAAAATGGACGCGCCATTTTCATCAAACATTTCCATGCGAACTCGATCTCCCGGCTTCATGAACGGGGTCGAGGGTGCGCCATTGACGATCGCCTCGATCATCCGGATTTCCGCAATACAGGAATAGCCGAGCCCACCTTCACTGACGGGTTTTCCCGGCCCTCCATCGGCGCCTTTATTTGAGACGGTGCCGGAGCCGATCACGGTTCCCGCACTTAATGGCCGGGTCTTGGCGGCGTGGCTGACAAGACGGGCCAGTGAGAAAGTCGCATCTATGCCAGCCTCCGCTCGACCAAATGGCGCATTATTGTAATCCACGTGCAGCGGCAAGCGAACGAGGCTGTCGCGCCATGCCGGGCCCAATTCGTCCGGCGTCACAGCGACAGGTGAAAATGCGCTTTGCGGCTTGGACTGAAAGAAGCCGAAACCTTTTGCCAGTTCAGCCGGAATCAGTCCGCGCAGCGAAACGTCGTTGCACAGCATGATCAGCTTGATGTGCCGATCAGCGTCCGCTCCGCTAACACCAGCAGGAACATCATCCGTAATTACGGCGATCTCCCCTTCCATATCACAACCCCAGGCGACATCGCCCAAAGGGATAGGATCGCGCGGTCCGAGGAAAGCATCCGATCCGCCCTGATACATTAGCGGATCATCGTAAAAACTCTCCGGCACCTCGGCGCCCCGCGCCTTTCGGACGAGTTCGACATGATTGATATAGGCCGAACCATCAGCCCACTGATAGGCGCGCGGCAAAGGGCTTTCGCAATCATGCTCGTGAAACCGTGCGGTTGGAACCGATCCGAGCTCAACCTGCTCCGCCAAGGACACAAGCTGAGGTGACACAGCATTCCAATCATCAAGCGCCGCTTGAAGCGTCGGCACGATGGAAGCCGCATCTGAATAACGGGTCAAATCCTTCGAAACGACAACGAGGCGCCCATCGCGGCTTCCATCTTTCAACGTTGCAAGTTTCATTGTGTCAGGCCTTTGGGCTGTCGGGTTGGATATCAGGATGGGCTTTTTCGAAGGCTGGTCGAGTCCGACACTGCTGGTCAATTTGCACCAGGCGCGGATAGGCGCTCATATCAAATTCAAATCGCCGCGCATTGAAAATCTGCGGTATCAACACAGCCTCAAACAGGCCAGGCTGATCCCCAAACGGAAACTCGGAAGGCGCCTTCCATGCCGCCAAACGCGCCTCTATTGGCGCGAAGGTCTTGCGCACCCAAGTCGCATACCACGCCTTGATATCGTTCTGCTGCGCGGCGAATTCTCGCTTCAAATAGGTCAGCACTGGGACATTGTTCGGCGCGTGGATTTCGGTCGCAATCGAAAAGCTCAATTCGCGGCAGACCTGTCGTGCATCGTTGGCGACTGGTAGCAAAGGTGGTTCAGGATACAGATCATCAAGCGCCGCAAGGATCGCCATGGATTGGACATATGTTCGGTCCCCGATCCGGAGGGCTGGAACAGTTTGGAAGGCGTTTAGCCTGGTATAGTCAAAACCGGTATGGTCGCCTTCGAGAAGATTGACCGGCGCAACGGAGTAATCGAGCCCTTTCAAGTTAAGGCCAATACGAACCCGATATGTGGTCGATGATCGAAAATAGCCGAACAGTTTCAAGACGCGTCACGCTCCCGCGCGATCTTTTCGTGCAGCCAAGCTGCATGCCGTGGCGCCTTCTTGGTCCGGCTCCACTCCTCCAGCATCTCCTCCGAAACGCGCTTGAGCTCCGCGTATTGATCGGGTGTTCCAATATCGCAGGCAAGCTCCAAACGGTGCCCATTGGGATCGAAGAAATAGATCGACTTAAAGATTCCATGATGCGTGGGTCCGATCACATCTAGACCGCACGCCTCAGCGCGCGCCTTAGCGCTTGTTAAGTCGTCCATGCTAGCAACACGAAAGGCGATGTGCTGAACCCATTCAGGGGTGTTCTGGTCGCGCCCCATGTCGGGCTGCTCAGGAAGCTCAAAAAAAGCGAGCACGTTATTGTTTCCGGCGTCCATGAAGATGTGCATGTAAGGATCATCGGCGCCGGTGGACGGTACACGATCTTCAGCAATCGCCAGCTGGAAATCCATGTCGAGCACGTCGCGATAGAATTCCACCGTCTCTTTCGCATCTTTGCAGCGATAGGCGACATGGTGAATGCCTTGAAGCGCGGGCGCGTCGGTCATGCGTCTTCCTCAACTTTCAGAACGCCGCGATTAACTTGATCGCGTTCAATGCTCTCGAACAGGGCTTTGAAATTTCCTTCGCCAAAGCCTTCCGCGTAATCTCCCTTGCGCTGAATAAACTCAAAAAAGACCGGTCCAATACGCGGCTCAGCGAAGATTTGCAGCAACAGGCGCGGGTGTCCGTCTGCGGTGGTTCCATCGAGAAGTATGCCCCGCTTCTGAAGCTCAGTCACAGACTCACCATGCTGTGGAAGTCGCTCGTCGAGCATTTGATAATAGGTCTCTGGTGGCGCCGTCATGAACGGAACGCCTTTCTTTGAAAGCCTGTCCCAGCAAGCGACCAGATCATCACAAATCAAAGCGATATGCTGGATACCCTCGCCATTGTAATCGCGCAGGAATTCTTCGATTTGGCCACCCCCGCTTTTGGCTTCCTCATTCAGTGGAATGCGTATCTTTCCGTCTGGAG
Source organism: Pseudomonadota bacterium (assembly GCA_038534315.1). Taxonomy (GTDB): domain Bacteria; phylum Pseudomonadota; class Alphaproteobacteria; order Caulobacterales; family Hyphomonadaceae; genus Henriciella. Next base: position 35,583 of record JBCAWZ010000021.1, read on the forward strand.
CGGTGAGCGCCTTAGACGTCAGACCGGTATATTCGCCTTTGATGTCAAAGTAGCGGATCTCCTGAAAGTTGAACAGCTTCTCATAGAAGTCCGCCCAATAGGCCATCCGGCCGCCATAAACATTATGGGTGAGGTGGTCGATCAACTCGAACCCGCAACCTTGCGGACGCTTGTCGACACCTGGAAGATACTCAAAATCGATATCGTAAATGCTGAGATCACTGTCGCCCTCGCCATAGCGATCAATTAGGTAGATGATCGAATTGCCAATACCGCGAATGCCCGGAATGTGGAGCTCCATGGGGCCGGTTTCCACCCGCACCGGCTCTGCACCTTGTTCGAGCAAATGATCGTACGCTGCGCGCGCATCGCGCACTCGGAACCCCATGCCGCAGGCGCTCGGCCCATGTTCACGCGCAAAATACCACGCGGCGGACTTCGGTTCGTAATTCGTAATCAGATTGATGCCACCTTGACGCCAAAGCTCAACCCGTTTGGCGCGATGTCTGGCCACCTTTTCGAATCCCATCGTCTCGAAGACCGGCTCCAATACACCAGCCTCTGGCGCTGAGAATTCGATGAACTCAAAACCATCGAGTCCGGCTGGATTGTCAAATAAGTCTGCCATCTTTCGCTCCAATGCATTGCAGGCGAGTCCGCTTAGCCGGTCGCCTTAGGTTTTTGATCGAAATAGTCATGTGTGCCGTGATGCAGCACATGGTCGCCGTCGATAATCCGGTGCGCCTCAATGTCTTCAGCGGCACGAACAGTGTCATATGCATCGCCGAAATCGGCATAACACGTCTCCAGCAAGGTTTCGAAACTGCCGATGACGAAATAGGTCTGCTGGAAATCATCGATGACGTATTTTGTTCGCATGACACGCTCAAGATCGAGCAAGACACGATTGGGTGACGTATCTTCGAGGCAAAAGACGCTTTCTTGCGGGGATGAAGCGATGCCGGCTCCGTAAATCCGAAGACCGTCATCCGTTTTCAGCAGACCAAACTCAACAGTGTACCAGTAAAGCCGGGCCAGATTGTGCAGCTGACCCAGCTTCAGCGCCCTTTGGCCGCCGCGACCATAGGCCTGCATGAATTCAGCGAAGACGGGATTTGCCAGCATTGGAACATGACCAAAGATATCATGAAAAATGTCGGGCTCTTCGAGATAGTCGAACTCGTCCTCTGGACGAATGAATGCGCCCGCTGGGAAACGTTTGTTGGCGAGATGGTCGAAGAAGATCTCATCCGGAACGAGATCAGCGACCGGCACGACGCGCCACCCTGTTGCAACTTCCAACCGATCGGAAAGACGTTCCATGTTGGGAATACCGCGCTCCGAAAGCCTCAAAGACTTCATCGCTTCAAGGTACTCCGTGCAAGCGCGGTGACGCAAAACGTCTACCTGTCTCGCGAACAAACGATCCCATCGATTATGCTCTTGCTTGGAGTAGGTCTCCCAAGCCTGATCGATCGTGTAATCCAAATTCCTCGGTGCATCGGTGTAGCGGTTTTTGAGCCCTGTCATGGCTTATTCGCCTTCTAGACTTCTTGACTAGTATGCCGCGAAACGTACACATTTTCAGATCAAACTCACCTGGCTACTTTCATAATCTGATTGATTTAGTTCACTTATTCGGTATAAATGACATATATGGACCACGCTCAGTCTCTTTCACACGCTGACATTCGCGTGTTGAAGCTGCTCCAGCGGACGCTCGACGGCACGAAGCAGGACATCGCGGACGCCGCCGGCATGTCGCCATCAACGCTTTGGAGACATATCAACGAACTGGAAGCGAGCGGCGCAATCCGCAAGCGAGTTGCTTTGCTTGATCCGGAAATCGTCGGCGTCCCAGTATGCGTCTTTTTGTCGGTGAATCTCGTCGGACACGAGGCTAAGATCCGAAAAAGTTTTGAGTCTTTTATTCAGAGTGCGCCCGAGATCATGGAGTGCTTCTCCGTAACAGGTGGGTTCGATTATATGCTGATTGTTAGGACCAAGAGCGTCCTAGACTTTGAGACGTTTCTGATGGAGCAAATCCTCGGGCACCCATCCGTCGCGTCGGCATCTTCACAAATTTCGTTGCGTCAGCACAAATACTCAACCGAGTTGCCAATCTGACACTGCAAGGAACTTACAGATCCATCGCGCTGCCGGTGCCGGCTCAACGATCTGTCGAACCACCTGGCCGCATGTTATTCTTTGCACTTTGAAGCGGTTAGGCTAGGCGCCCATCAGCACATCGACAATATCCGCCACGCCGTGACGAACCGGATCGCAGGCGGGAAGCCCGAATTGTGTCGAAAGCTCCTCAACAAGAGCCGCGGCTTCAGCCTCACCGAGCGCAAACGTATTAATCGAAAGTCCTGCCAGTCTGACGTTTTCATTTGTGAGCCGGGCCGCATCAAGGTTGGCATCAATACACGCCTGTAGGGTGGGCAGATGATAGTCCGGCAATCCGCGCATATGGGTGCGTGTGGGCTCGTGACACATGACGAGCCAGTCAGGCTGACTGCCGTGCATCAATCCAAGCGAGACACCGGCAAAGGACGGATGGAATAAGGATCCTTGCCCCTCGATAAGGTCCCAATGCTCTGGTTGATTGGATGGGCTGAGTGCTTCTGCCGCGCCTGAGATAAAGTCAGCAATCATAGCATCCACAGGGGCGCCATCACCCGCGATCATGATGCCAGTCTGACCTGTCGCCCGAAAGTCAGCATCCATGCCTCTCGAACGCATCTCCCGCTCGATCGCCAAAGAGGTATACATCTTACCGCAAGAACAATCTGTACCAACCGTCAGAACCCGGCTCCCGGTTCGCCGAGCCCCCGTTGCAACTTGGAACGGTCCTTTCGGAAACCGGACATCGATAAGTCGCTGACCATTTGCCGCTGCCGCCGCCACAAATTCCGGCTGATCAATCAAACGCGCGTGTAGCCCCGACACCACGTCGAGCCCGGCATTAAGCGCCTGAACGATTGGCTCAGCCCACTCATCTGAGAAGACACCACCTCGGTTTGCGACGCCGATGATGAGTGTCTTTGCCCCGCGCTGGACAGCCGCATCTATCGAGAGGTCTTCGATCCCGAGATCTCCTTGGCAACCCTCCAAACGATACTGCCCGACCGAATATTCTGGCCGCCATTGATGCACACCAATCGACGTTTTCGTCGTCAATCGGTCGGGCGCTGCACCCAGAAAGTGCAGGTATGGTGGACTGATCTCGTACATCTTCCTGGTTCCTACTCGTCCAGCAATTCGACAGTACCTATGCGAGCGTCTTAACCTCACAAACCCATTCACAGATGGCCAGATTTGAAGACCTGGCAATATTGGTTTGGCGAAACCGCAAAGATGATGGCATCAACGCGCAAACACAAAGCACACATTTTCGACATCAACCATGTTGTCGAAGCTCAGCGATTTTAAGCCATTGAGTGACAATCATCAGCTCAAGTCTCTTGTTGAGTGCCTCGAGCCGCACTGCTAGCGCAAAACGATCGTTCTGCGCCCGATCATAAAGACCCGTCTTGATGCGTGCCACTTGATCGCACGCGACAGAACTCTCGCTTCAATGTCACGACCTTGCTCGACAAGCAGAGCCGGCGTTTGGGTATGGTCGACCCGTTCAACGTCTTGCTCAATGATCGGGCCCTCATCCAAATCGGATGTAACATAATGTGCTGTCGCGCCGATCAATTTCACGCCGCGCTGATAGGCCTGGTGATAGGGTTTAGCGCCTTTAAAGCTTGGCAAGAATGAGTGGTGGATGTTGATGCACTTACCCGCCCATTTCGCAGACAATCCGTCGGACAGTATCTGCATGTACCGAGCAAGAACAACGAGTTCCGCGCCGCTTTGCTCAACGATGCTTAGGAACGCCGCCTCGCATTCCATCTTGGTTTTCTTGGTCACTGGAATGTGGTGATAAGGAAGCCCATAGAACTCCGCCATCGGGCGCATGGTTTCATGATTGGAGACAATCGCACGAACATCGATCGGCAAAGCGCCCGTTTTCCAGCGATGCAAGATATCGTTTAAGCAATGGCCGAACTTTGACACTGCGATCACCGTTGGCATTTTTTCGCTCACCGGAGTGAGGGACCAGTCCATGCTGAATGCTTCAGCGTCTTTTCCTAGCTTCAACGAAAATTCATCGAAATCGAACCCGGCATCCTCAACTGGACGCAGCAGAATTCTCGAAAAGAACTGATTGGTTTCTGGATCACTATGCGCAACGGCGTTCGCGATGAAACCGCCATGCGCATGAATAAATGTTGAAATGAATGCCTGAACACCTGCTCTATCCGGACAGGAAAAACAAAGGATCCAAGATTGTTGCATAGCGTCTAGCCCAGTGGCCTTTTACAAATTTCTTTGGTTTCGCCGCGTTCTTACAGATTTCAGACGTTACCGCACGCTCATAAAACACCAGGACGCTGCGGCATGTTTGTAGACAGCCTATCGGGTGCATAGGCTTCGACCCGTGCTGTTCGTTTCGTCAAATTCAAGCGCCCACACGCGCCTTTGAGCTGGACGGATTCCGGCCCCTCTTGAATTTGGGTCACTTTCACATGGATGGTCTTATCGCTCAAACAGGTTGGGCTTGAGCGCTGATGTGGAAGCGGAAAAGACGGGGCAGTGTGGACGCCAAAAAAAGGTTGAGCCTGCGGGACGAAGCGCTGATAGAGAAAACATTGATTTGGGAGAGCTGCATGAAAACCCGCGCCGCAGTGGCCTTTGAGGCCAACAAACCATTGGAAATTGTCGAACTAGACCTGGAAGGCCCAAAGGATGGCGAGGTGCTGGTTGAGATCATGGCGACGGGCATCTGTCACACAGATGCGTATACGCTCGATGGTCTCGACTCAGAAGGGTTGTTCCCAAGCGTACTCGGTCATGAGGGCGCTGGAATTGTTCGCGAAATCGGCGCAGGTGTTACCAGCGTGGAACCAGGCGACCATGTCATTCCGCTTTACACGCCAGAATGCCGCCAGTGCAAAAGCTGCCTCTCTGGCAAGACCAATCTCTGCACTGCGATCCGCGCCACACAAGGCAAAGGCGTGATGCCGGACTGGACATCGCGTTTCTCCTACAAAGGTAAGACCATCTATCACTATATGGGCTGCTCAACCTTCTCGAACTTTACCGTCCTGCCGGAGATTGCTGTCGCAAAAATCCGCGAAGACGCGCCATTCGACAAGACCTGTTATGTCGGCTGCGGCGTCACGACAGGCGTCGGCGCGGTGACGAATACGGCGAAAGTTCAGGCCGGCGATAACGTCATCGTCTTTGGGCTTGGCGGTATCGGTCTGAATGTGATCCAGGGTGCAAGAATGGTGGGCGCAGACAAGATCGTCGGCGTCGACATTAACAATTCGAAGAAGGAATGGGGCGAGAAGTTTGGGATGACGCATTTCGTCAATCCGAAGGAGACCGCCGATGTGGTTGCCCATCTGGTCGAGCTCACCGATGGCGGCGCGGACTATTCCTTTGACTGCACGGGAAACACGGATGTCATGCGCCAAGCATTAGAATGCTGCCATCGCGGTTGGGGCACAAGCGTCATCATCGGCGTTGCCGAAGCGGGTAAGGAAATCGCCACGCGACCGTTCCAGCTCGTCACCGGGCGCAATTGGCGCGGCACCGCATTTGGAGGCGCCAAAGGCCGCACCGATGTTCCGAAAATTGTCGACTGGTATATGCAGGGCAAGATTCAGATCGATCCAATGATCACGCATGTCATGCCGCTCGATAAAATCAATGACGCGTTCGATCTTATGCATGCCGGCGAAAGCATACGCAGTGTCGTTGTGTATTAGTGCCCGACCGCCAATTCACAGACCCCAAGCTCGCAGAACTCTATGATTTGGGAAATCCCGGATCAGTAGATCGGGACTTCTATCTCGAATTGCCGGGACCGCCACCGCAAGACATTCTCGACTTGGGATGCGGCACGGGATTGCTGTGCAGAGCGCTCGCGAAACAAGGCCATCGCGTGGTCGGCGTCGATCCAGCCGCAGCGATGCTGTCAGTCGCCAGACGAAAAGCGCACAGCGAGGCGATTACCTGGACTGAAGCAACATCGGAATCGTTTCAATCGGAGCGGCGTTTTGACCTGATCATTATGACTGGGCATGCGTTTCAAGTGCTCCTCACCGACAATCAGGTCACCCAAACACTACAAACAATGGCGGATCATTTGAAGCCTGATGGGATGGTCGTGTTTGAAACGCGAAATCCAGACTTGGACTGGGACTCTGTTTGGGCCCACAGCTATGTGATGCAGACGGAGCAAGGTCCGGTCCGAGCGACACGCCGAATGACAAAAACGAACGGAACACCTGGCTATCTTAGTTTCGCCTGGGATTATGAGTTCTCGGATGAGACTGTCACGTCCGAAAGTACGCTGCGCTTTCTGAACAAAGCTCAACTTGTTGCGTTTGCAAACATAGCGGGATTGTCGGTTTCGGAGCTACTCGGCGACTGGGACGGATCGCAGTTTGTTCCGCAGACGTCGCGCGAAATGATCTTTAAACTTACGAAGAAGGATGCTGAACTCAGATGACCCTAACTCTTGTCACCTCCTGGGCTTCATTCGGTGGCACGCTCAGTGTTCACGATCATCGCAGCGCCATGACCGATTGCACAATGCGGTTTGCCGTCTACACGCCGCCGCAGGCACAAGACGGGCCGGTTCCGGTCCTCTGGTATCTGTCGGGCCTGACCTGCACTTGGGCGAATGTCATGGAAAAGTCCGGGATTCAGAGATACGCGGCGGAGCACGGTCTAATGATTGTCGCACCCGACACGAGTCCGCGCGGAGATCAGGTTGCGGATGATGAGGCCTATGACCTTGGCCAAGGCGCCGGATTCTATCTCACCGCAACTCAAGCGCCTTGGGCCGCCCACTTTAGGATGGATCAGTACATCACCGACGAACTGCCAGAGCTGGTTTCCGAACACTTTGCTGCTGATATGTCTCGTCAGGGCATTACAGGGCATTCAATGGGCGGCCATGGCGCGATCACACTGCATTTGAAGAATCCGTCGACCTACAAAACCTGTTCAGCCTTCGCGCCGATCGTTTCACCTGCGCGTGTCCCTTGGGGCCAGAAGGCATTGGATGCCTATCTCGGCCCGCTTTCCGTGGCGTGGGAGGCTTATGACGCCACAGAACTCGTCAAAGAAACACAGTCAGGTGCGGAGATTCTCGTCGATCAAGGCGATGCCGATACATTCCTTGCCGAGCAGCTCGACCCGACTCTCTTCTTGCAGGAGGCTGCCAATCACGGACAGGCTGTTACTTATCGTTCTCAGCCAGGCTACGATCACTCGTACTATTTTGTCGCAAGCTTTATGGCAGACCATGTAGCATGGCATGCGGAGCGGTTGGCGGCCCGGTCCTGAGCGATCGTCCAGCCACGTTAGGCGATGAGTATCTTTGCCGTCGCGACCCACTCGACCGGATTCGATCCCAGCTTAGGTGAGCGAACGCGCTGGCCGTGTGTTGCACATTGGCGTCAACAAAACCCTATTCCGTAAACGCCATGTCGACCGACCGGACTACGGGTTTAAGCAGATATTCCGCGATCGATCGCCGGCGGGTGACGATTTCAGCAGACACCGTCATTCCGGTCGCCAACTGACCGACATATCGCCCATTACCAATGGATTGCTCGTCAAATCGAACCCGCGCTAAGAAGTAGACCAGCCCAGTCTTCTCATCGACGAAGGTACCTGGCGAAATAAACATGATCTCACCTTGGGCTTTGCCGAAACGGTTGGGGTCATAGGTCGAGACGACGAGTTCAGCTTCTTGGCCAATCTGGATGTTGCCGATGTCCTGCGGCTGCACTTGAACTTCGGCGATCAACGGCGCGTCGCCAGGAAGAATATCGACAATCACGTCACCACCTCGAACAACACTATCCGCGCCGGCAACATATATCTTTTTGACCGTTCCATCTGCAGGAGCCGTGACCGTCATATTTTCTGAAATGAAGCTCAAAGAGTGTAAGGGATCTTCCAGTTCTGCGAGACGCGCTTCAACTTCGGAGCGTTCGTTCGACGCCTGGCGTTGAAAACCAGCGCCACTTTTGTCGTACTCCGACTGCAGGCGCGTAATATCAGCCTCCGCTTGCTCGACACGATTCTTTGCTTCGGTCAGCGCGTCCTTCGCCTGGAGCCACTTTGATTGTGCATCTAAATATTGAAGGCGCGAGGTGAACTCGTCCGCAAACAGGGATTCCTGAATTTCAAATTGCTCCTTCGCCGCACTCGCTTGCTGTTCTTTTGAACCGATGCTCGCAAGTGCGGTGTCTCGCTCTGAAACGGCGATTCGTAGCTGCTGCTCAACGGCAGCGAGCGTCGCCTTCTGCTCGACGGACACTCTTTTGTAGAGCGTTTTCTGTTCTTGTATTTGCGCCTGCCACTTTGGATCAAATGCGGAAAAATCCGGTGCTCGATCCTCAAGCACAGCATCGAGACGCTCAGCTGTCAGTTGCAGCGTCGCTTTTTGCGCCATCAGTTTCTCTAACTCGCCACCCGCGGTTTCGGGTCGAAGCTTCAATAGCGGGTCACCGGCCTGAACTTTGTCGCCTTCCGCCACATAAAGGGATTCCACGATTCCCCCCTCAATATGCGAAACCGTTTGCAATGGCGCGCTGGGTACAATCTCTCCAGCCGCCACAGACAGCTCTCGAACCTTCGCGAAATTCGCCCAAAGGATGAGGCCGACGATCAAGGAGCAGACCGTGAAAACCAACATGCGCGCATAAAGCGGCGCGGCGCCTTCCTCGAGTTCGAGCGGAAGCGCCAAGCTGGTCCGTTTGCTCACAGATTCCAGATTGTTTTGAGTCATCATCAGCTCCCTGTTTGGGCGGTTTTGGGGGCAGCCCCCATCGAATAGGCTGCCAAAAATTTCGGAACGATTTCGTCTGGGGTATCAAATCCAGCAACTGTGCCATCATCGATCCACAGGACCTTGTCCGCCATCCGCATCAGGCTTGGGCGGTGTGATGTCATGATTATGGTCGACTTGCCTTGGGCGCGCAGGAGCTCCGCTTTGAGCGCTTCCTCACCTTCAGCGTCAAGCGTGTCCGCAGGGTTGTCGAGGATTCGGATCGCGTCCGCTTTGATAAAGGCACGGCAAAGCGAAATCCGGGTTTTCAATGCATCGGACCAACGCGCTGTGTTGCGCGCATTCATCGGCGTATCCAACCCTTTGGGGAGTGTGTCACCATAATAGGCGTTGAGACCAAATCGGAGCGCGATGGCATCGAGGTCTTTATCTGTTGCTTGCGGATAGGAAAGGCGAATGTTTTGCGAAATCGTTCCATGGTAGAAGTGCGAGACTTCTAGCGCGGTACCGATGCTCTGGCGCCAGGAACCGAGATCGACTTGCCTTAAATTGATCCCATCAACACGGATCGATCCGGACTGCTGCTGATAGAGACCGAGTAACAATTTAACGATGGTCGACTTGCCCGCACCACTCGGGCCACAAATCACAACGAACTCACCCGGCTGAACGCCAAACGAAACCTGTCGAAGCGCCGGTTCGCGCTTATTGCCATATCGGAAGGCGACGCGATCAAAGTCGATCCGGCCACCAAAGTCGTGCGAAATACTGGGTGCCTTCTCAGGCGCACGTTCGGTCTTGATCGCCATCAACCGGTCAATTTGTGTGAAGCTCTGCAGAGTCTGGCCAAGCGTCATACCCGTTAAGAACATCGCTTTGATCGGGTTTAGCACTTTCCAGGCTAGTGCCATACAAGCAATCAAAGCGCCTTGGCTGAGGGAACCGTTGACCACCATGATCGTTCCAATCGTCAGTGTGGCGACACCCGATATCGTCATCAGGGCTTGTGCGACCGACTCAGTGAACAGATTGAACTGGCGCATTTTAAGCGTTCCAGCCGCGACCCTCGCGCTCGCTTCGCGATATCGTTCCAACCAGATCGCCTCGCAGCCAAGATTCTGAATCAGATTGTGATTGTCGATCATCTCTAGAGAGATGTTCTGCTGTGCGGTTTTCGCTTGCCCAATTTCGATGCTCGTCTGTCGGTTTGCAGGAACAGCCCATGCCGCGAGCACCGCAAACATTGCGATCAATGCCAACGGAATAAAGATGATCGGGCCGGCAACGACACCAATTGCGAAGAGAAACAATAATAGAAAGGGGAGATCGAAGATTGCGCTGACTAAAGCGCCCGTGAAGGCGTCGCGAAATGCGCTCATTTGGCGAATGCGCGTGATCTGGCTGCCGATCGGTGAATTCTCTACGAATTGCAGCGGCAAGAAGAGCAATTGCTGAAAGATCGCCGTACTGGCTTGGTGGTCCAACCTAGCCGCCAGTCGTGCCTGTAATCGGGCTCGGATGCCCTTCAAAATCTGGTCAGCGCCAATCACAAGCAAGAGCCCGACAGTCAGCCAAATCAGCACGTCTGCGGACCCAGTACCAACTGCCTTGTCGTAGACATTCATAATGTAGAGCGGCACGGCCAGCATGAACATATTGGTGAGAAAACTCACCAAGAAAATCATTTTGAGGTCGCGACCAAACGCTTTGAAGGCGAGTTGAGTCCATTTTGCGGCTGCACCCTGGGCTGTAGCCGACGGCTTTGCCTCGGGAAAGATCAGCATTCCATTGAGCGACGCGCGCGCCCTAGGGTCCAATTGGTTGGTTTCAGGATCGAACACCATGTAGGTGCCGTCATCATCAACAGAGCGAACCACAAACAACCGATTGTCCGTGTCCAGCAAGAAGCAAGGCAGGAACTCCGATCGCAACACTGTGTTTTGTGTGTTTCCGAGCGTCGTCCTAAAGTCGAGCTTGAACAATAGTGTTCGTAGCGAGTTGATCTCGTTGACCGGATCCAAATAGGGCTGCGCCTCAAGAAATCGCCGGTCCGAACCCGACCAACCGATCGCATCTAGAAAGTAGCGAACGCTGCTCAGACTATCTTCTGCGATGATTGTGGTATCGGTTTTGCCGCGTTGTCCAAACTCAGCTGTGATTTTGTCACGCCACGTTTGAAATATGTTCGGCGCAGTTTGAGTTTCAGAGGTCGCTGTTTCCATTATGAGACCCTCCGCGTTGCAGCGTCCGATCGCATGCGATCTGCATCTGGATCGTAGCGCGTGAGCGTGCCACCGGCGAGCTCAAACACAGCATCCGCGCGCCGCAGAACGGATGGCCGTTGGGTTGCCATCACAATGGTCATTTGTCCGCTGAGCGTTTCGAGCATGCGCATCAAATAGGATTCCGTCTTTGCATCTAGGCCGCTATTGGCGTCGTCTAGGAGCAGTACGGACGGTTTGCTGACAACGGCCCGAGCGATACAGATCAACTGTGACACGGCAGCAGAAAACTCAGCACCCGCTGTACCAAGCAGCTGCGTGTCAAATCCATCTGGCAATCGATTGATCTCATGCGCCAAACCTGAAACCTCTGCGATCCAGCGGGCTTGTTCAGCCGTGTGGGTTCCAAACAGCGACAGATTGTCGAGGATCGTGCCCTGGAACAGTTGCGGCACTTGGCCGACATAAGACACACGCGCTGGTTTTAAATCGGCCGTCACACCATTCAACAGGACGCGCCCGTGTGTCGGTGTGATCTCACCGCTGATAGACTTCATCAGGACGCTTCGACCGCTACCGTCCGCGCCTTTCAAACCCACCAGCGCCCCCGGTTCTATCCCCATATTTACATGTTCAAAAATGCGAGTCGTATCCTGAAAAACGACCGCTAAGTCTTCGATGTCGATCCGGGCCGGCGCAAACTCATTCTGCGTCCGAATAACGGGTTTTATTTCTCTGACGTCGCTGGCAACTTCATTGTACAGTTTTGCGACTTCGTCTCTCTTGTGTGCGGTCTGAGTGGTCGTGTTCCAGGATTGGATGGACCGCATGATTGGCTGCATCATTTGCGATGACAACAACATGCAAGCGGCGAGCGCACCAATCGTCAAATTGTCGCCGATCACCATCAAGGCGCCAAAGAAAACAACGCCCATGGTCATCAGCATCGCAAACATTCCGCCAGCTTCGGCAATCGTTTGAGAAGCGAGCACATTTTGCTTCAATTCCTGACTGCTCGAGGACTGAAGGCGCTCGAAGCGCCGAAGCAATAGTGGCTCCATCGCATGCGACTTGACCGTTTGCATCGTCTGCAGCGTTTCGAGAATGAAGTCGTACTTCCGCTCCTCGAAGCCTTCTTTCGTCTCGATAATGCCACGCAAACTCTGCGTACGCGCAACGATGAACGCAAAAAAGCCGATCAGCATGAAAATTTGCACCGCAATAAGCGGTCCAGCAATCAGGATCATAACAATCCCGAACAGAGGAATGCATGCGACATCAATCAGCAGAAGCCGAGACGCACTGCCATGAAAGTCGGCCAGTTCCGACAACGATCTCAATTGGTTCATGATCGAACTGGCGCGCACGCGACTGACTTTTCCCGAATTCGCCGACATGATCCGGGTCATTGCATCAAGCGATTGTCGATGGGCGAATGACGCGGCATGCCAGCTCATGATTGATCCGCGCGCAATCCGCAAAACGGCATCAAGCACCACGACCGCCATCAATCCCAACACCAAAACCGTCAACGTGTTGAAGGCCTGATTTGGAAGCACCCGGTCATATATATGCAAAATGGTGAGCGGTAGACCGAGACCAAGAAGGTTAATGACCGCAGAGCTGAAATACACCGATACCGGCAAAGCAGGCTCTTTGAAGTGGTCACCCTTGCCTTTGATCAACTCGATCAAGCTGGTGACTCTTTTGGTTTCTGTGATCTCATCCTGCTTCACGGAAATACGCTTTCATTAGAACAACGCCGTCCGTAACCGCTTTCCCGTTAAAATAGAGTTCGTTAGTGGTTAGCCAGTGGTAAATCTTAGCGTCCTTCCGCAGGCTATTTGGCCTGACAGAACGAGCCGCATGATCGAACGCAGCCTCAAACTGGGTTTCGGGATCAGAATGGTTGCAGCGCTGTTAACACACTCGGACAGATTTCAGACTTGGCTTAGCGAATAAATACACCAGTCCGGTGATACATAAGTCTGCATATCTATGAGTTGGGGTGGCTTATGGCGGATAAATCCGTTGGGGATCAGCAAAAAACGAACACCGACGTTCAGGACGAACGCTTCACTTTTGGCGATCAGAACGCCGAAAAGAAGATCGATGCCTGGGACGGCGAGAACACGCCTGACGCTATGGACGAGGCGGCTGAGATGTCGCTGGCCAATTTGCATTACGGCACCACGCCAGACGCAGATATCCTAAAGTCCACCGAAGCCACCGAAGAAACACATCTCGATTTGAACGCAGCGACTGCGCCAATCGGCGACGAAGCGGCTAATTCGGTCGCAGAAGACAATGCCGGCGTGGTTGTGGCGACCCTAACGCAATTCGACAACATCGCTCAGGACGGCACCACCTTTACCGTGTCCGATGATCGGTTTGAAGTTGCCGACGGCAATTTGCGCCTCGTGGACGGCGTGAGCCTTGACCATGAATCAGAACCCACGCTCGAAATCACCATTAAAGCCTTTGGTGCTGATGGCAATGTGACTGAGGAATCTGTCTTTGTTGAAGTCCTCGACATCAATGAGGCACCAACCGATCTTGCCTTAGATAATACAGGCGTCGCTGAGAACAGCGCCGGCGCGACCGTCGGAACGCTCTCCTCATTCGACCCGGATCTGGCTGACACGGTGACTTACACTGTTTCAGACGAACGGTTCGAAGTCGTCGATGGCGAGCTTAAGCTGATCGATGGGGTGAGTTTTGACCATGAAGCGGTCGACAGCGTCGATGTCACGGTCACCGCAACAGACGCTGCAGGTCTCTCAACAGAAGAGACTTTCACCATTGATATCTTAGACGTCAATGAAGGTCCGACCGATCTCGAGCTCGACGGATCTGCCGTTGCCGAGAACGCGACTGGCGCAACCGTCGGCACGCTGTCGGCGTTTGATCCAGATGCTGGTGACACCGTCACCTACTCGGTCTCCGATGATCGGTTTGAAGTCGTCGATGGCGAGCTTAAGCTCAAAGACGATGTCAGCTTGGATCACGAAGAGGCCGAAAGCCTCGACGTCACAGTCACAGCCTCAGACAGCGAAGGGCTCTCGACAAGCGAAACGTTCACCGTGGACGTCACCGATGTGAACGAAGGCCCGACCGATCTCGAATTGGATGGCGGTTCTATTGCCGAGAACAGCG
>JBCAWZ010000022.1:0-48944 GCA_038534315.1 Pseudomonadota bacterium
CTCTTTGCGGCCATTGCTGGTACAGCCACCACAATGACGACATACTACATGAGTGCCGGCGCGCAGGACAAGCCAGATCTGAGCATTGCGCAAAACTATGAGACAGCCATTTTCGCTGGCGGCTGTTTTTGGTGTGTCGAGGCGGATTTCGATAAGGTTGACGGTGTTATTCAAACAACGTCTGGATATACGGGTGGTATGTCCTCAAACCCAACTTATAAAACCCATACAAAGCAAGGGCATATAGAAGCTGTTCGTGTCACTTATGATCCTGAACAAGTCAGCTATCCGGAGCTCGTGGACTATTTTATGCGGCACATCGATCCGACGGATGATGGCGGCCAATTTTGCGATCGAGGCAACAGTTATACGACCGCTGTTTTCGTGGATACGCCCGAGCAAAGAGACGCGGTTAAAGCGGAGTTTGAAGAGATCGAAGCGTCCGGTAACCTTCCAGCTCCGATCGTTACGAAAATTCGAGATGTCGCGCCATTTTACAATGCGGAAAAGAACCATCAAGACTTCTATATGAAGAACCCAGTCCGCTATAAATTCTACAGGCAGGGCTGCAAGCGTGACGAACGTTTGCGCGAAGTCTGGTCGGTTCGCGGCGACTCCTAAAAACTCTCACAGCAAAAGCACTTGTCGCAGTCCTTTCTGGCGCCCACATAGGCGGACAGTGAAGAGGATAGATTGATGACAGAGTTGAGCGCACAGACCAGCCACGTTTCAGACTCAACAGATCAAACATTCATGACGGATGTGATTGAGGCGTCGAACACGCAGCCCGTTCTGGTCGACTTTTGGGCGCCATGGTGCGGTCCCTGTAAGACACTCACCCCGGTTCTAGAAAAAGTCGTGAATGGTGAGAATGGCCGCATCAAATTGGTCAAGGTAAACATCGATGACAATCCCGGGATTGCCGGGCAATTGGGTGTTCGTTCGATCCCGGCGGTGTTCGCATTCGACAAGGGTCGCCCGGTCAATGCGTTCCAAGGCGCGTTGCCGGAAGGTCAGCTTCGCGAGTTCGTGGAGCAAATCATCGGCGGAACCGACGGTGCCAAACAATTAGACGCAGCGTTGGAAGAAGCGGATGCCAAGCTGCAAGCCGAGGAAATTGGAGAAGCGGCGCAGATTTATGGGGCAATCATCGAGGCTGACCCAACTCATGTTGGCGCTATTGCGGGCCTGGCGCGCTGTTATTTGAAGAATGGTGACCCCGAACGCGCGCAACAAGTGCTCGCTATGACCCCACCTGAGAAGCTTGATGATCCACTGATCAAGTCGGTCCAGTCTGCGCTTGAGCTGCTGGCTGATGCGCCCGAAGATGCAGAGCTTCATGCCGCGCAGACAAAGGTGAGTACAGACCCAGCTGATATTGACGCGCGTATGGCGCTGGCGGAACTTCTCGCCGCAAAGGGAGAGACTGACGCGGCCGTCGAGCATCTTTTTGTGATTCTTGAAAAGGACTTGGAATGGCAAGAAGGGCGTGCCAAGACAAAGCTTCTGGAACTGTTTGAGGCGGCAGGTCCAAAAGACCCAGTCACGATAAGAGGCCGGCGCCGCCTTAGCTCCATGCTTTTTGCGTGACCGGAACACAGCATTCAGCTCGACTTTCGGTGACATCGCGCCATTTCCCGTCTTGAACCAGGAGGTTCAGCGTGACTGATCAGTATCGAGGCCTTGAAGATCTTCCAGAACACATTGCTGTGTTCCCTTTGGCTGGTGCCCTATTGTTTCCGCGTTGGTCGCTGCCGCTTAACATTTTCGAGCCGCGCTACCTCAACATGATCGATGATGCCATGGCCAGCAGTCGTCTCATCGGCATGGTCCAATCGACAGGTGGAGATCGCGCCTGTCCTGACCTTGCTCATATTGGCTGCGTCGGACGCATCACATCCTATTCGGAAACGGAAGATGGACGGTATCTTGTTTCTTTGACGGGCATATGCCGGTTCAACATTATTGAAGAGCTCGACGTGTCGACACCTTACCGTCAGGTTCATGCGGACTGGTCCAAATATGCAACTGATTTTCGCGATAGCGACGAAGGGGACCTACCAGACCGGTCGACTTTGACGGCCGCGTTGCGCACCTATTCCGAGCGAAACACAATGGAAGTCGATTGGGATGCCGTCGGCAATGCGCCCTTGGAAACGCTGATCAATGCGCTGTGCGCCGGCTGTCCGTTTAATGTCATGGAAAAACAAGCGCTGCTCGAAGCCGAAACAGTTGTTGACCGCGGCGATACTTTGATAAAATTGCTCGAAATGGATTTGCCAGGCGGAGAAAGCGCAACACTGCAATGAGTGATGAGAGTGATATCAAAGCCCGTATTGGCCCTTGCGGCGTTGACCCTCGCCTGCTGGAACGCTTGATTTGCCCGGTGACGCGTGGCCCATTGGTGTTGGACAAAGAGACATGCGAGCTGATTTCGAAAAAGGCGAAGCTCGCTTACCCAATCCGGGACGGCATGCCGATCATGCTGGAAAGCGAAGCCCGCGACCTAGATGCAGATCCCAAATGACGGCCCATAGCTGGCCGGTAAAACTTACTTTCTCTCGCAGCGCCCGATCACTGCGCATCGCGTTTGACGATGACTCTGTGTTTGACCTGCCCTACACGGTGCTGCGCCTAAACAGCCCATCAGCGGAAGTCCAAGGACATGGCGCAGGTCCAAAACCGCCGCCGCCAATCCTGGCAGAAGATCTCAGCATCGACAAAGCCGAGCCCGTCGGCCGCTATGCCGTACGGATGTTCTTCTCGGATGGCCATTCGAGCGGCTTGTTCACATGGCCATATCTGAGAGAATTAGGTGAAAACGAAGCAGCAGCGGACTGAGCAGAATTGGGTCGCCCCCTTACCCTCTGCTAAGACTGGGCTTATATATACGCATACGGGGCTGGAGCGTTCGAGGCGGTCAGCTATCCGCCGACCTTGATTTCCGTCAGGGAGCTGGCGCTGGAGAGGACCGTGGTGCTCTTCAACTGGCACCCACCTAGTTACTAGGTCGACGGGATACGAGACCAAGACGGCGCATCCGGTCCCGCACCTCTCCCGATTCTAGCTGACGCGGCGTTCCTGGTCTTTCCAAAACGGTTCCCGCAAATCTTTGCGCAGGATCTTACCGGACGGATTGCGTGGCATCGCTTCGATGAAATCCACTGTCTTCGGGGCCTTGTAAGCGGCAATCCGTTCGCGCGCATATGCAATGATATCGGCCGGTTCCGGAGACGTGCCGGGCTTCGGCACGACCAGTGCTTTCACGGCCTCACCCCAACGGTCGTCGGGGATACCGATCACGGCGACGTCGGCGACATCGGGATGACCAAAGATCGCATTCTCGACTTCCGCAGGATACACATTCTCGCCGCCAGAGACGATCATATCCTTTACCCGGTCATGGATGTAGAGATAGCCTTCCTCATCAAAGTAGCCGGCATCGCCGGTATGGAAGTACCCATTCCGCATCGCTTCTTCGGTGGCATCCGGCCGGTTCCAATATCCCTTCATGACAAAGTCGGCCTTAATGACGATCTCGCCGACGTCGCCTTGAGGTACGGATTTGTCATTCTCATCGACACACAGCACTTCCGCGACCGGCCACGGGATACCGCAGGAGCGCAACTTGCCTTTCGCTGGATCATGGGCTGCTGGTGGCAAATAGGTCGCGGCGCCGACCGTCTCTGTGAGCCCGTAAAGCTGGGTGAAACCTGCGCCCATCACCTCGACCGCTGTCCGCAACAGGTCCTCTGCAATTGGTGACGCCCCATAGGAGACAAAACGGAGCGAACTAAAATCAGTTTCCAGAAACCGCGGATGCTGGCTCAACATCAGGATCACGGCCGGCACCCAGAAGGCGTGATTGATCTTTTCCTCTTCCACGAGACGCAGAATTTCCGTTGGATCAATCTCCGGGAGGACCACTGTGCGCGCGCCCTGGTGCAGCGCCAGAATACCGACATTGACACCGGCGACATGGAAGAGTGGCATCGCATTCATCACGGATTCGCCAGCATCATAATTGGACCAATCCAGCATGCCCGCCAGCTCGAAAAAGGTTTTGTAATTCTTGTTGGTCAGCATCACGCCTTTGGGCAGGCCCGTCGTACCTGACGTATAGAGCTGGATGACATCATCATCGTCGAGCGGAGTGATGTTGGGGGCAGCATCCGATTGTTTGTCTCGCCAGGCCGCATAGGTCGGCCAATCGCCATGCGGCCCATCGATTGCGATTACGGTTTTCAAATCTGGGAGTTGGTCACGCAGCTGATCGATGACGTCATAAAATTCCGCCCCAACAAACAGCACACTGGCTTGTGCGTCGGACAGAATGAACTGGATTTCAGGTGGCGCGAGGCGTGTATTAACCGCATTCATCACCGCCCGGATCTTGGCGCCGCCGCACAGCATTTCATAATAGATCGCGGTATTCTTTGCGAGATAGCCAATCCGCTGATTGGGGCTGACATCGAGATCCAGTAAACCATGCGCGACTTGATTGCAGCGCGTTTCAAACGCCCCAAAACTTGTGTCCTCACCGAGGCATGACAGCGCCGTTTCGTTTGGGCGTCGTTCCGCTTGAACGCGCGGAATGTCCGCAATCAATGGCATGCTTTCAATATCAATCATGGTCACTCCCAGTCGCTACCGGGGTTTCATCCCCGTGATTTTGTTTTCCAGATAATGTGTTGCGTCAAAGTGACCAGTGATGGCAAGACGCACGCAGGAGGAATTTACGATGAGCCAAGGTTTTTCGACACGCGCCATTCATGCCGGCGCAGAGCCAGATCCGGTCGCAGGATCACGCGTCCAGCCAATCCACCAGACCACGTCCTACGTGTTCAATGATGCCGAACATGCCGCGAAGCTGTTTGCTCTGCAGGAATTCGGAAACATCTATACGCGGATCGGCAACCCGACCGTGGCGGCGCTAGAAGCCCGTATCGCCGATCTCGAAGGCGGGACAATGGCGGTCGGCGTTGGCTCGGGCCACGCGGCGCAGCTGCTCGCTTGTCACGTCCTGATGGAGCCCGGCACCAAGATCGTCGCGGCGAGACAGCTCTATGGTGGCTCGATCAACCAGCTCAATCACGCTTTTAAGAAGTTCGGCTGGGAGGTTGTCTTCTTCGACACCGACGATCTCGACACGCTCCGCGACGCCATGGATGACAGCGTCCGCGTCGTCTTCACCGAGAGCCTCGCCAACCCGGGTGGTGTCGTGACCGACATGTCTGCCGTGGCCGAGATCGCGCACGCGCACGGTGTTCCGTACATGGTCGATAACACAATGGCGACGCCGTATCTGTGCCGTCCGCTCGAGCATGGTGCGGACATTGTGGTCCATTCCCTGACCAAATTCATCGGCGGTCATGGCAACTCCATTGGCGGCATCATCGTCGATGGTGGCAAGTTCGATTGGGCCGCACAGGGCACCAAATTCCCCACCATGAACCAGCCGCTGAGCTTCTATAATGACATGGTTCTGTCCGGTACTTTCAACGCTTTGCCGATGGGGCCAGAGGGCGCGCCGATTGATGTCGCTTTCTCTATCGCTGCGCGCGCTTTCAGCCTGCGCGACCTCGGACCGGCGCTGTCACCCTTCAACGCCTTCATGATTATGACTGGCTGCGAGACGCTGCCGCTGCGCATGGATAAGCATTGCGCCAATGCGCTCAAGACGGCCGAATTTCTGACCGGTCACGACAAAGTAAAATGGGTACAGTATGCCGGATTGCCTGGGGATAAGTACCACGCCCTGCAACAGAAATACTGCCCACAAGGTGGGGGCGCAGTGTTTACGTTCGGGGTCTCTGGAGGGAATGAGGCGGGTATCAAACTGGTCTCTAATACGACTCTATTCAGTCATCTTGCGAACATCGGTGACACGCGGTCGTTGATCATCCATCCCTCTTCAACCACGCACAGCCAGCTGTCGGACGAACAAAAGGTCGCGGCCGGCGCCGGACCAGACGTGGTCCGCCTGTCGGTCGGCATCGAGGACGTGAATGACATCATCGCTGACCTGGATCAGGCTTTGGCCGCGAATTAGCGACAGCGAACCCATTGGAGCGGTGCCGACAAGGCATCGCTCACACCATTGTGATCATTGAGGCCAGTGCTTAGCAAACCCAAGTTTCATACCGCGACGCGCAAAATTTTCCTCAAATTCGTTATTTTACAGGGCCTTTCGCCCTAGCGATGCCGTATTCCCTCCTTATCTATGCATCTGCGCGATAGACCCTATGCGCATTTCCAGCAGAGACGCCGCCGTCAATCGGGGCTAAAAACTGCGAAACCAAAGGCGCTGATGTCTCGTATAGAGTCGCGCCGAGAAGAAGGAGACTGTCATGGCCAATAAAAATGTAGGCGCTTTGACACTGAGCCCAGAGCAGGGACTCAGCCGCTATCTGAGCGAGATCCGTAAATTTCCGATGCTCGCCAAGGATGAGGAATTCATGCTGGCCAAGCGTTGGGCCGAACACGAAGATTCCGCCGCTGCCGAGAAAATGGTGACGTCGCATCTGCGCCTCGTGGCGAAGATTGCGATGGGCTATCGTGGCTATGGCTTGCCGATGGCGGAGGTGATCTCCGAAGGCAATGTCGGCTTGATGCAATCGGTGAAGAAGTTTGATCCAGACAAGGGCTTCCGCTTGGCGACCTATGCCATGTGGTGGATCCGCGCCTCGATCCAGGAATACATTCTGCGCAGCTGGAGCCTGGTTAAGCTGGGTACCACGGCGGCGCAAAAGAAATTGTTCTTCAATCTTCGCCGGATGAAGAGTGAGATCAATGCGCTCGACAATGCGCAGCTCAATCCCGATCAGGTCAAGCAGATTGCGACGCAGCTCAATGTGCCTGAAAAGGATGTGATCTCGATGAATGGCCGGATGAGCGGCTCCGACGCTTCGCTGAACGCCCCTATGGGCACGGAAGGCGACATGGAGTGGCAGGACTGGCTGGCGGATGACGAGCCAAACCAGGCTGACGAGTTTGCCCGGACGCAGGAGTTTGATGCGCGTATGGGATTGCTCGGCGAAGCCATGGCGGATCTTTCCGAGCGTGAGCAGCACATTCTGCAGGAACGTCGCCTGACCGATGAACCAAAGACGCTGGAAGAGCTGTCAGAGGTTTACAATGTCAGCCGCGAACGGATCCGTCAGATCGAAGTCCGGGCGTTTGAGAAACTGCAAAAAGCGATGCAGAAAATGGCCAAAGAGCAGGGCTTGCCGACTGGCCATTAGGCTAAGCTGAATCCAAATCAGGAGACCGCGCTGGGCCCATGCTTGGCGCGGTTTCTTTTTTGGACTTAGCCAATCACAGCCGCAACCATACCTTCCTTGACGACGTCGCCCTCGGCGATACGCAGCTCTGACAGCGTGCCGTCTTGCGGCGCTTCATACGGTACTTCCATTTTCATCACTTCCATGATGAAGAGTTCCTGGCCTTCTGTGACTGTGTCGCCCTGCGCAACCAAGACTTTCCAGACGGTTCCACCGGTTTCGAGTTCAATTGACGTCGCCATATCTCATATCCTCACGGCCTGAGCGGAAAGCTCACCGGCCCGGTTAAATCACTCAGCAAGGGCTGCACGCGGTCCAGCCATCGACACAGCATCGGCCGTGTCTCTCGTGGATCGATCAGTTCATGCACCGACAGCGCTTCGGCGCGCGGGAAGGGAGATTGTCTTGCGGCGAGCATGTCTTCCAGCTCCCGGCGCTTTGCGTCTGGATCTTCGGCCGCGGCAATCTCACGGTGGAAAGCGACGGCGACACCGCCCTCGACGGGGAGAGGTCCACTCTCAGCGGATGGCCACGCCAAGACGAAGGCGTCCGGGCCATAATGTGCGGCTTGCGCGACACCGAAGCTTCGCCGCACCATGATCGAGGCCCAGGGCACATTGGTCATTGCCGCGGTCAATACGGTGCGGGCGCCATGCCGGATCGTGGCTTGTTTCTCAGAGTCGGAGCCAATCATGAAACCAGGCTCATCGACGAAGGCGATGATTGGTAGGTGAAACGTTTCGCACAATTCCATAAAGCGTTGCGCTTTCTGGGCGCCATCGGCGGTCATGGCGCCGGCCAAATACCGGCCATCATTCGCCCATATACCGACCGGTTGTCCGTTGAGGCGCGCGAGACCTGTGATTTGGCTTCGGCCATACCCTTTGCCCATCTCGAAAAAGCTGTCGCGGTCGAGGACGAGTTTCAGCACTTTGCGCATATCGAAGGCGCGGCGGCGCTCGCGCGGGACAATGACGGCAAGGGCCTCTTCCATGCGGTCCACCGGATCGTCGCACGCGAGAACGGGTGCCGTTTGCCAGACACTGTCGGGCATATAGGAGAGGAACTGCCGAATCTGCGCCAGCGCTGCGGGTTCATCGTCGCCGACATTGTCCACAGTGCCATTCTTGCCATGCACTTGCGCGCCGCCAAGCTCATCCTTTGTCAGCTTCTCGCCCATGGCGCGTTCGACAACGGCCGGCCCGGCAATCAGGACTTGCGCCGTTGATTTGGACAAGACGGAGAAGTGCGAGGAGACCAGCCGCGCGGCGGGGAGGCCGGCAACCGCGCCCATACCGGCGGTTGCGACTGGAACGGTGGCGAGTGTCTGCGCGACGGATTTGAAGCGCGACGGGGCAAAGACAGGGCCGGGCAGGCTGGGCCCGCCAGAGCCGCCAACACTGCCGCCGGCGCCTTCATGGAGGCGGACAAGCGGAAGTTTGTACTGCAGTGCCAAATCTTCGGTGTAGACCGATTTGCGCAAACCCGCCGGAGACGGCGAACCGCCTTTAATCGTGAAATCCTCGCCGCCAACAATCACACGACGGCCGCCAATCTTGGCAAAGCCGAGTACGAAATTGGCCGGTGTGAAGCTGAGCAATTCACCATTCGATCCGCGTTCTGCCCCGCCCGCACCCGCGCCGACTTCGTCAAAACTGCCGTCATCGATCAATGCGTCGATTCGTTCGCGGATCGTTAGCCGGCCTTTACCATGCTGGCGGGCGATGCCATCTGGCCCACCTTGCTCCTTGGCGAGGCGTCGGCGGGCTTCGATCTCGTCTATTTCGGGTTGCCAGCTCATGGCGCCAACTCTTGCTGCTTAGGTGTCATAAGTCAAAACCAAGGGCTCTATCTGTCATCGCTGGACGCGGCGTCCGGATCGTCTTCTGCGCGCGGATCGAGAAATTCTGGCGGTCTGACGCCAAACAATAAAGTCGCAACCAAGACGGCAACACCGGTGGCAAACACGATGATGGCGACGAGGCCGCCGCCAACACCCAGCGTCCGCGTCAGATAGGACAGGATTTCCTGATATTGTGTGACACCAAGTGCGGCGATGACGACGCCACCGGCTTTCAACGCCAACTCGACTTGGCTCGGAAAGGTGCGCAGATGGAAGAAGACCAGCAGCATCACCCAAATCCCAAAGCCAAACGCAAAGAGCGGCGCGGTGATGCGGTACAGATTGGAGTTGCCATCGCCGGTGAGCAGCGCAAACGTTTCCAAATAGGCTGCGTTCATGAGCGGCCAAAGCAGCATCAATACGCCGCCAATCGCGATCTGGAAGGAGATATCCTGAATCTCATTGCCATAGATGCGCGTCATCGGAACCCGCAAACGGACCAATAATATCCCGACCGCGAGGAGCAGAAACAAGAACAACATTTTTGCCGGCAAGGTGAGGCGGTGCACCTGGCTCAACTGCGACGGCGACGCAGCTTGCGTCTGATTCACAAAGCTGATGAATCTCGACCGCGCCTGACAGCAGTCAGCCAATGAAATCACCGTCCCTGTCGGGAAACAGATTCGCTCTTCATCGCTGCTGACCGCAAATTCCAACCATTGAGGATCGCAATTGATCTGATACGGCGACAGCCCGCCATCGCCATTCGCATTCACTTTCAACTTGATCAAGATTTCCTGAAAGGAGGCCCGTCTTTGCGTCTGATCTGTGTTTTCAACGGGTCGATCGGCTTCGAGCGTCGCCGGTGCGACTTCGAATAGAGACCGCACGCTCGAATTGCTGAACGCATTCGCCATCATCACGGACAAGGTGAGCACAATCGCCGTGGTCGCTACCAATGTGATCCGACCGAACTGCACCTTGTTGAAGGCCAAAGCATCTACAATCAAAACGGTCGGACGCCAAAATGCGATTAAAGCGAGCAACCCAACGATCGGAAAGAACAGAAAATTGTGCGCGTAGATCGTTGCAAACGGAATGGCGAGATTATGAGGATGAAACTCGATGAGGAGCGTCATCAACTCCGCCATGAAGCCGAAATAGATGATTGCGAATAGGATTGTGACAATCCATTTCGACTCTCTGCGTGTCATATTTTGTCTAGCCCCTGGCGGCGATGCCCCGTCTCCCGCCCGACCTAATCATAAGCCCATTCTGGCGGCAATCCCGGGGCCAGGACTTACTCAGCTGCGTTGGAGGCGGCCTGCGCGGCATAAGCCCGGATAACGTCTGCGATGTCTTCTGAATGCGTGTGGTGGGGCATATGGCCACCGTTCTGAAGCTTGACCAAATCAAGATCGGCCTGATGTTTCAATTTCCCGACATGAAATTTCGGACTGATCACGGTATCGAGCGCGCCCGAGAAAACCGTGATCGGTAGATCCAGCGTGTCGTAACGATCTTCTTGTGCGGCGAGTTCGTCTCTAAGCGCGATCACGTCTTGCGCATTGTTGCGAAACACATGTGGTCGAAACAACAATGGCAGACCGGCCCTTTGTGCATAATCTTCCGGCGGTGGGGCGGGGTCGAACACCGAGACCACGCCGCCCTCTGCCTGTGCTGGACCGACAAGCGGCACCAGCTGGCGAAACACCGGACCGATAACGGGATGTGTGACGGCGCGGTTGTACCAGGCCGTGCCGCCTTCGCCCCAATCATGGGTCACCGGGGTGAGCAAGACCAATGCGCTGACTTGTTCAGGCCGATCGAGCGCCATGCGCAGCGCGACGGCCCCTCCAAAGGAATGCCCAACGATGACGGCCGGCTCGTCCGGGGCAAGTTCTGCGACCGCTTTGGCGATCAGATCGGCTTGCGTGCCAAGTGTGTGTCCATTCTTGGGTCGTTTCGAGTAACCATGTCCTGGTCGATCAACCATGAGGACGCGATGATCGTCTGACAGGAGCGGTGCGAGCGACCAGTCAAACTCATGCGCATTGGCAGATGCGCCGTGGATCATCACGACCACAGGGCCGTCCGTTCCGGACAGGCGGGCATGGATCTGCGTGCCTTCGACATCAACGAAACGTTCTGTCTGGTAATTGGATTCAACCCGCGCGGTATAAACGGCACCCGTGACGCATCCGGCCAATGCGAGCAACACCAGAAGTATGGCAACGGTCATAAGTCGCCTCAAACGGGCCGTCCTTCCGTATCCTGTTGGAGGCGGGTCAGGGCCCGACGCGCGGCAGGAAACAGAGGGTAGATTTTCAAAGCTTCGTGATAGGCTTCAATCGCCTCGTCCTCTGCGCCTAAGCTTTCGAGCACGGCGCCAAGTCCGGCCCAGGCGCCGAAATGACGAGGCTCTAAACGCAGCGCCTCATTCACGTCGCGCAGAGCTTCGGTGTAGTTTTCGTCTTCCAGGAATAAGGTTGCTCGGCGGTTCCAAGCTTCTGCATAGTCCGGCTGGATCGCGATCACACGATCATAAAGCGAACGCGCCAAAACGCGATCGCCATTGGCCTGAGCGTCCACCGCTCGGCTCATGACGAGATCTGCGGCCGCTGACCCGCTTTCCATCCACGCATCCCAAATGTCGCTGGCCACGCTACTGGCGTCATTTTGCGTCTCTGCGGATTTGAGTTCGTCGAACATCTCTTCCGACGGCCCGAAGTCAGGAGAGGAGGCAAAAATCAGACTCGCAAAGATCAGGGATTTGAACATAGGAAACACTATTGTGCAGAAAGACGGCGCGACAAGGGCGAAAAACCAGCCGGCTCAACAAATTCGAACGTTGCTATTAATTCTAGCTGAAGGCGGAAGTGTTAACGCTGACGGGCTCTCTTTGGAATTGGTCTATAGAGATTGAGACCCGGTTGTCGCCCTTTTGGGTCGGGTCCTCCCACGGATCGGGGTTCAGCCAGTCTGGACCCCGATTTTGGTTGGGCGTTAAAGCGTCTCTGGTGACCTTAAGAGTACGCCAGGTCCAAAATTAGATAACACATTTTGATAGTCTGAGATGTGGCGATCCAGAAGCCTTTGTCCTGACTGAGTTGCCGCCCCTTTCAGGCATAAGGCATAACCAAGTCCCACACTCGGCGTCAGCTGCGGCGTTCGCAGACTTCCCATTGCCCAAGACAAAAGTGCGCCGCCCGTAATATGCGCCATGCTTTGCAACACCAAGTCGACCTCTGCGCCAGGTGTCAAATGACCTTCATCGGCGACGGCTTGCACCAAGCCATGCCAAATGGCGCGGGTTTGAGCGAGCCGTTCTGGACTGGCGAGACCGCTATCGTCTTCGTTCGTGGTGCTAAGAAGCGCGCGCCATAGGGTGCGATAAAACTCTGGGTCACTCGTGTAATAGCGAAAGGCGAGTTCGTGCGCGGCAAACACACGCTCAACGCTATTGGTTGTCTGCAAGCGTCGAAACCGTTTTGCGAAATCTCGTTCGTCTTCGAGCACAGCGAGGACCACCGCACGTTTTGATCCGAAGAGATTATAGGGTGTGGACAGGCTGACTTCGGCTCGCTGGGCCAAGAGGCGCATCGACAGTTCGGTATTGCCCGTTTCCTTAATCAGGTCTCTCGCCGCTTGCACGATGCGTGAGCGGCGTTCCGCTTTGGCTTGTTCGCGTTTGCCGAGATCATCTGACATGTGTTTTCCTGACCCCGCGTCTAAGCGGCCAAGTCTTCCTGGTCTGTGACGGGACGTAGATCGGCTTTGTGGTCGATCGCAAGCGCCGTCATCATTGCTTCGCGTTTGGGACCAGGTTTGGGCGGATACGCGTCAGCATTTCTCTTTTTGCCGCGCGACCAGACATATAGGACTCTGATGAGATTTCCGGGTTTGCCGAGCCACTTGTTCGGGTGTTCGAGCATATGGAAGCCTCGCATCGCTTCCCGCAACATCCGAACATCTTTGCGCAGCGCAATTGTCACGCCGTCTTCAAAGAAACTCTGAGCGACCTTTGATTTCCAGCTTTTCTTATGCCCTGGTGTGAGTTTGGCAGTTGCGCGCTTAATCGCAGTCCGGTCCTGCGCCCTTTGATTGAGATAGTATGGCTTAAGCTCGCGATGAAGGCGCTTGTGATAGGCGCGTTGCCGAGCGGTTGCGTCCTCGGTCTCCTCGAGGGTTTGCCGCAACATCTCCGCACTGACCGCAGCGAAGGAGCAGCCGCGACCATACAGGGGGTTGGTACGGACCAGCGTGTCCCCAAGCGCAAAATAGTTCAGCGTCGCAGGTGTGTCGTCGACGACCATATCGCGCCAACGGCTCACCAGATTGCCCATGCCATAGACTTTGCCGCGTGGCTCGGACCGCTGAGCATTGGTCCAGGGGTAAAGTCCAGGAAGCTCAAGCGTGATGGCGTGAAACTTGTCGGGATCGACAATCGCTTTGCGCAGCTCCAACTCGATGTCTGGAACCGCAATGGTGATGGAGAAACACCCATTGTCACCTGGAAATACGCCGAATTTCAGATAGCCGAGATCGCCGCTTGCGGGCGGGTTCTTTGTGCGATCGGGCTCATCCTGGCCCGGTAACAATCGGTAATGGCGCGTGAAGTAGAGAATGCCAGCTGATTCTCCTTCTTCCTTGATGTTGGCGCCGGCTTCCATCAGCTGGGGTAATGTAAATCCTGACTTGCCGGTCGAATCGACGATGATATCCGCGATGAGATCTTCGGGACCGTCTGGTCCGTCTCCGGTGACACCATAGACGTCGACCGGACCGTCGCCGGCTTTCCTGGTCAACAAGCGCTTGACGGTGAAGCCAGTTAGGATGTTCACGCCATCGAGCTGTTCGACATAGGTGCGGATTGCCAATTCAAGCGTTGTGCGTCGACTCGTGACGATCGTCAGTTCGGAATCTTCGGGCTCCGGCTGATAGATCTCTCGCTGTTGTGGCGTCAGCATCATCTCGAAGGTGAGTTCTCGAACGCCAAGTGATTTGAGCTTTTCCAAAAGCGCCGGATGATTGGCTTTAATAATCCCGCGCAGGCGCGCCAAGAAAGCGTGGCTCTGCCGTACATGCCCTGCGCCGCGGCGGTGCCAATCCAGAAAGGTGACATCTGGATCCGAACTTGGCGGCGCATGATCGCGTTCGAGCAACGTGATCTGTCGGCCTGTCGGCTGAAGGGACAAGGCTGCGCAAAGGCCGCCTATGCCCGCGCCAATCACCAAAACCTGTTCGCTCATCCATCCAATTCCTTGAGGAAGTTGAGAATGTGGGTATTGACGGCATCCGGCGCTTCTTGCTGGGTCCAGTGTCCAATGCTCGGGATCAGTTCATTGATGCGCAAGTCGCGAACGAAGCTCGGCATCGCTTCCAAGGCCGGACCCGCCATCATGATCACGCCATCATTGCCGCCAGCGACAAACATCGCCGGCTGATCAATATACATCGGTGCGCCCTCTGTTAGCTCCCATGTTAGGTCGTGATTGCGGTAATAGTTCAGCGGCCCGCGCATACCCGATCGGGTGAACTCACCCGTGTAGAAGTCGAGATCAGCTTCGCTCAACCAGGCCGGCAGTGTATCCGGGTCCGGCAAACCGGAAAACATGTCATCATCGGGGCCTTTGGTCGGCAGCGCGGTCAGGTCGGTCTCCCCGCCGGCCAGCACCATAAACTTTTTCAAGGCGGTGCGGATATCGGCTTCGAACTCTACCTCAGCGACGCCCGGTTCAAAGAAATACAGTTGGTAGAAGAATTGGTCTTTGAACATTTCCCGCATCATCGGCATGGGCTGGACCGGCGAGCGCGGCATGAACGGCACTGATAGCGCACCGATTGCCCGGACTTTGTCGGTTTGGTTCAGGGCGCAAGACCACGCGGTGGGCGCGCCCCAATCATGGCCGATGACCACGGCTTCATCATAGCCGAGCGTCTCGATTAGGCCGATCATGTCATTGACGATTTCGACCTGATTATAGGCCTCGATGTCCTGCGGCTTATCACTTTTGCCATAGCCGCGCATGTCCGGCGCCACAACATGATAGCCGGCTTCTGCGAGGGGCGCGAATTGATGGCGCCACGAATACCAGGATTCCGGGAAGCCGTGCACGAGCAACACCATTGGGCCCTCGCCGGCTTCCGCAATATTCAGCTCGATCCCGTTGGTTGCGACCCGGCGCTGCGAAACACCTGGCCAGCTCATTCGGCCGCCACCAATTCTGGCGTCGTGTCATTGGCGCCCGGTACCACTTGCCCGCGCGCGTCTTGATACCCTTCCGCAGCCGACCATGCGACGCCGCCGCTAACGATCACTGTGTCCATACCGTGCGAGTCGCGGACATAGCGGAAGCCGTCGCCAGGCACATCTTGGACGAAGCGTTCTTCGCCACGCGCGATGGTTTGAGCATCAAAGATGGCGATGTCAGCAACATAGCCTGGCTCCAATCGGCCACGCTCTGGAATGCCCCAAATGGCGGCGGTGTCCGACGTGATCTTCTTAACGGCGTCCTCGATCGGCATGGTCTTCGCCTCGCGCACAAAATGCGAGAACAGATATCCGGTGTCGCCATAGGTGGAGAAAGACAGAATGTGCGCGCCACCGTCGCTGGCACCAATGTGCACGCGTGGATGGTTTAGCAGGCCGCCAACTTTTTCGGTATCGTTATGGCCCATGCTCGCTGCCAGGAAATGGGCTTCCAGGCCTTCCTCAAGCGAGATGTCGATCATCGCTTCGACCGGCGTCGTACCCCGCATTTCAGCGATTTCGCCGAGATTCTTGCCGACATATTGCTGATTGGCCTCTGTCTGGACCTGGCGCAGGATCAGGTTTGGCCAAAGCGGCTCATAGATTTTGGCTTCAGCAATCAGCTCTTTGCGGCGCCCGGGGTCCGAGAAGGTCGCCATGATGTCTTCATGCGTGCCAAACCGCATCACGCGGTACCAGCCGGGGAAGCGGATGAAGAGCAGGCTCGGGATTGAGAAGCAGAACGAGATGTCGATCGGACGGGTCTGCACTTGCGGCCAAACCCTTGCGCCACGGGCAAACTGCTCGTCAACGCGGGCCATCACGCGGTCGACGGCTTCTACCGAATCCGACGTCACGAAGAGCGGCGAAAAGGTCGTCGGGATTTGATACTTCAGCGACAGCTCGGCCAGCTGATCAAGCCGGGCGATGGTGAGATCGGGATCATAGAATTCGGGCACGATTTGTAGCACGCGGCCAAATTCGCCAAGTGTGCTCGCAAGCGCATCGATTTCGCGCGTATCCGCATAGCGGCTTGGGACAGGCTGCAGCTTTTCATCCATATCGACATAGCTGGTCGACAAGCCAACGGCGCCGGCGTCCAGGCATTCGCGCAGAACGCTTTGCATTTCTGCGATCTCCGCATCTGTGGCCGTGCGCTGTGTCGCGGCCTCATTCATCACCCAAAGCCGGATGACGCTGTGCCCGACCAGCGGCGCGACATTGATCGCGAGCCCCTTGCGAATGCGGGCAATGTATTCCGAGAAGGTTTCCCAATCCCAGACCACGCCTTCTTTGAAGGCTTTGAGCGGCATCTCTTCAATCTGGTTGAACATGCCGACCAGTTTCATCCGATGGTCCGCCTTCAGGGGCGCCAATGACAGTGAGCAATTGCCTGGCACAATGGTTGTGACCCCATGTGACAGTGCCGGCTTTGCATAACCATCCCAGAGCAGCTGCGCATCAAAATGCGTGTGCGGATCAATGAAGCCTGGCGCGACGATCCGGCCAGCGGCGTCAATCTCGCGCGCAGCGGTCTCAGTGATGCGGCCGATTTTTGAAATGCGATCGCCTTCGACAGCGAGATCAGCTGTATAGGCGGGCAGGCCTGAGCCATCGACAATCGTACCATTGCGGATGATGAGATCATACATAGACGTTTCTTCCTTTTCCGAGCCCGCTAGGCGTTCACATAGCGGCTTGAGGATGCGGCCAGCGCATCACGGACCAATTCCCAACTTTGACCCCTAAGGGCTTCTGGGTGTTCGCAGTTTGAGTGTTCGAGCAGCCAACGCGCGGCATACTCATCGAGCGTGACGAGGGATTCCCCACCATTCTCAAATTTCAAAGTCACCACGAGCTCTGCCACGCCATCATGTGCGGCGACAATTTCACTCGATTGGATGACCGCCCCGCTCATTCGGCAGAGAGCGGTGGTTCGATGAAGATGACATCGCTGGGCAAGATCGGATTGCCGGCGCGTGGACTGTCCGCAGGCGCTGGGGCACGCATGAACACATGCAAATTCCAGCTTTGTAGGCCGGACACCGCATTCGCTTCATCCATGTCTGCCAACTCGCGCCGTGCGATGGACGTCCAATCGTCTCCTTCGCTTGGCAAGATTGATTTCCGCACCCGGCTGAGTGTGGTGTCCGTCATTGCGACCTCCCAATCGTCTTTTGAAAACTTAGAACACGTTCTGATTTTTTGGGCAAGGCTTGAGGCGTTGGATCCGTCCGAGGCTCGCTCGTAGAAGTGCAGTGGAAGCTGCGCCACGCTTTCTGAGAACCTTTGACGCGAGCAAACACCACTTGGCAACGCATCGTAGTTTCGTGCGAAACGGCGACAGCCGGGGCTGAGACTGCGTCCAACCAGATAGTTGAGCAGCTAATACAGTTGACTGACCAAGGGGAGATCACGCCACCTACTGAAGACCGGTGAACGATCGTACGCGGTTACTATTCTCCAGACGACGTTACATGTCGCAAATATGCATTTGTGACGAAAGGTTGAATCTTCTCGAACTTTAGAAACATCGGGTTGACGCCGGCGAGGGGTTAATGTCAAAAATTAGTACAGCAAAAGGGGGCGTCAGAATGCGCAAATCACTAATGACATTTGTATTGTCGATTTTGTTTTTCTCGATACCGGCTCACGCGGCGAGCTTCAACATCACCTCATTTGATAATGGTTGGTATAGAAACGATGGTAGTCATGGTCCTACTAACACCAATGTCTTTACTGGACGTTCTGGCTCTTCGGAACTTCGCAGCTTTTTCGCATTCGACTTGTCACAACTCACCGGTTTGAATGTTTTGTCTGTAACAATAAGCTTCAGGGGGGCTAACGGAAGGTATCGAAGTAGCGACCCATCTGAGACGCTCGGACTTTTTGATGTCACAACCCCAATCAATCCTTTGGTCTCTGGGGCTGGAGGGATCTCTGCATTTAATGACCTTGGTTCCGGCATCTCCTACGGGAGTTATGTCTACACTGACTCTAATGAATCTAATATGGACCCGTTTTCGGTTGCATTGAATGGATCAGCGATCAGTTTTTTGAACAGTGTGTTGTCTGGTGCAGACAAAAGGTTTGCTATTGGTGGAGCTATCCTGAGCTTGGATGGAAGCAACACACAAAGTATTTGGTCGAGTTCAGGTGGTGTCGGGGCCGCGACGCTTACGGTCGAGACCGGCGTGGCGCCGGTTCCGCTTCCTGCAGCGGCTTGGTTCTTTCTGACGACTTTGCTTGGCGCTGGATGGTTCCGACGCCGTCAGGTCAAAGCGTCGGCTTAAGCTAACAAATGTGCCTCGGTTCGATGTGAACTAAACCACAGTGTGGCAGACGAGAAGTTTGGGCATTTGGGAAAGAATTCGTAAGGCGTTACCCTTCTGAATTCATACAAGAAAATCCTGGTGGTCGATAGAAGGATCGAACTTCTGACCCCTGCAATGTCAATGCAGTGCTCTACCGCTGAGCTAATCGACCAGTCAGGAAGGCGATGTATTCCAACTTTGGGGCGACCGCGTCAAGTCCTGCGAGCAGGAGAGCCTTAGGCGGCCATGAACCGCTCTACTTCGTCGACCAATTCTCTCAAATGAAAGGGTTTTGAGAGCACTTTGGCGCCGGCCGGTGTTGGTGTAGAGCCAGACAGCGCAACCGCCGCAAACCCCGTAATGAAAACGATCTTCATCGCAGGGTCGAGTTCAGCGCCACGCCGCGCCAATTCGATGCCGTCAATGCCGGGCATCACAATATCCGTCAGGAGTAGGTCGAAGACTTCGCGTTCAAGGGCTTCCAGCGCGCCTTCGCCATCTTCGAAATCCTGAACCTCATGGCCCGCGCGACGCAGTGATGCCGTTAAAAAGCTACGCATCGCCTGATCATCTTCGGCCAGCAGGATTTTGCTCATTGTAAGCCCCCTTCTGATCAGCCCATATATAAAGCCGATTTGGGTAAATCTCGTATGAACGCCGCGCAGACTCTTGACCCAATGCCGAATTGACTGACCTTAGGGCGTATGAAGTCTGCTCTGCATACAGTTACGTCAGAATCGCGAACGAGTCTTCCTGCCTTTGAGTTGAGACGACCAGAATCGATTAAGGCATCGGTTCTGTTTGCATCACCCCATAGCGGTTCGCATTATCCCGAAGCTTTTGTTGCAAGTTTGCAAGTGCCGATGATCGACATTCGGCGGACCGAGGATGCGTTTGTCGATGAGCTGTTTTCTGGCTGTGTGGACGCTGGCGCGCCGCAATTACGCGCCTTATACGGCCGCTGCTATGTTGACCTAAACCGTGACAGTCGGGAACTCGATATTGGCATGTTCGTCGATGGACCACCCCGCAATTGCGGGATGCCAAGCGCTCGTGTTCGCGCCGGTTTGGGGTGTCTGCCGCGCATCGCATCGAGCGGACAGGATATTTACAGCTCAAAGCTCCAGCAGGCGGAGGGACGCTTGCGCCTCGAAACGGTGTACGATGCGTACCATGGGCGACTGATCGAGGAAGTTGAGGCGATGCGCGCGTCTTCTTCGCGTAGTTATGTGATCGATTGCCATTCTATGCCGTCCAGCCAACCCGGGCGCCCAAGTTTACCAGATATCGTTTTGGGCGACCGGTTCGGATCCAGTTGTGAAAACGCTTTGACGGGTTGTGTAGAACGGGCGTTTCGATCGCTTGGCTACTCAGTCACGCGCAATGCACCCTATGCAGGCGGTCACACCACGCGACGCTATGGCAGGCCTCGCCGCGGTGACCATGCGCTACAAATTGAGATTAATCGCGGTCTGTATATGAATGAATCTGATGTGTTGCGAACCGGTAACTTCGAAAAAGTCCGTGCGGATGTTCAATCGGTGGTGATTGACATCATCGACCATGTTGCCCGGCAGAAAGCCTGAGCCTAAGACAGTTCGGAATTTTGGATAAAAAAAAGCCGCGCAGATTGCGCGGCTTGAATAGGTAAGGGAGGAAACGCCAGAAGGCGTTAGCACCGCAGTGCTGAGCCAAATGTATTGTGCAGCGCACAAAACACAAGAGATACTTCAGCGCGATGGCGCATAACAGGCTTGCAAGAATGCGTGATTGCAACAGGTTGGGCCAAATAGAGCCACTCGGCATGGCTTTTGCTTGGTACATCTCGGTTGCAGAAATGGCTCCTTCAGAACGGGGGTTGCCGGGAGTAGAATATGACGGACACGACAGACCTCCACGTCGGCAAGCGGTTACGCCGCCGGCGTCGCCTCTTGGGGATGACACAGCAGGATTTGGCGAGCCAAGTCGGTGTCAGATTCCAACAAATCCAAAAATATGAGTGTGGTGCTAATCGAATTACCGCGTCGCGACTGTATGCTTTGTCGCGAGCGCTAGGCGTTTCCGTTCAGTATTTCTTTGACGGACTGGAAGCTGACGAGATGCAAGGCATCGCCGCGAATGACGCTGATCGGCTGGATGGCGACGTGTTGAGCCAGAAAGAGACGCTTGAGCTGGTTCGCGCCTATTATCGCTTGGGAGAACGTCCACGCCGGCGACTTTTGGATTTGGCGAAAGCATTGGAGACGGCCTCAGACGAAACCGGTGCGGCTTGACGTTTGACAAAAAGTGCCGCTAAGCGGCGCTATGTCAACGACGCTCGACTTTGATGCCATAGAGGTTGCGGAAGCGTTGGCCGATGCCGCGCGACCCTGCGCGCTCGCCCACTTTCGCGGCAATACTAAAATTGACGACAAGGGGACGGCGGATCAATTCGACCCTGTCACCGAAGCGGATCGTTCCGCGGAGCGAGCGATGCGTGCGAGGCTGGCTGAACTGCGCCCACAAGACGGTATTTGTGGCGAAGAATACGGCCAGACTGAAGGCACATCGGGATGGACCTGGTATCTCGACCCGGTTGATGGCACCCGCGCTTTTGTTGCAGGATTACCCGTTTGGACGACGTTGATCGGTTTGGTCGATAGCAACGGAGACGCTGTTGTTGGCGTTATAGACCAGCCGGTTCTCGATGAACGCTATTTGGGTTGGCCAGGCGGAGCAGCAATCAAGCGCAATGCTTCTCGCGCACCGATCTCCGTTTCAAAATGCCAAGACTTGCGCCATGCGGTGATCGCGACGACCGATCCTTTCATTTTGACGCAATCTGAACAAACGGCCTGGACGGAGTTGCGTGAAGCGGCACGTATCGTGCGCTATGGATTGGACGCCTATGCTTATGCAAGGCTCGCCGCCGGTTCCATTGATTTGGTTGCAGAAACCGGTTTAGCGCCGCATGACACTGCAGCCCTGATCCCCGTGGTGAGAGGTGCCGGCGGCTATGCATGCGATTGGCGAGGAGCCTCGGCAAAGCCTGGCGGGCAAATTGTCTGCGCGACTTCGGAGTCGCTTTTAGAGCAAGCGCTGGTATGTTTGAAACCATTTGCGGAGGGGTGATCGCGGCGCTAGCCAGATACTCGCAAACTGGTTTATGACGGGCGCATGACTGGCAAAGATGTCGCCCTCGTTGACAAACGTACGCCTTCGAGGCGCAAGCCGCGGAAATGGCGGATCGATGACATTGTCGATCCCCGTGCTTTAAGGATAAAACTCACGGCCGCCGCATTCGAGCATCAAGGTGACGATGCAAGCGCAAGGCGACAAGCCATCGATATCTTGCATGGCGCTTTGTTCCGTGGGCGGATGATTGCTCAAGAACGACTGTTTCAGGGCGATGATGGGTTGAGCACATCAAGGCTGCTTGCTGCCGTGCAAGACGAGGTACTTCACGCGCTGTACGATTTTACAACAACGCATGTTTTTCGAGCGCGTAACCCCACCGAGGGGGAACGCCTCGCCGTTTTTGCGACCGGAGGATATGGTCGCGGGGTATTGGCGCCGTCTTCAGACATAGATCTATTGTTTATTCGACCCTACAAAGCCAGCGCGCATGCGGAAAGCGTGATTGAGTTCATGCTCTACGCCTTATGGGATATCGGGCTTAAAGTTGGCCACGCATTTCGAACGCCTCAGGAATGCGTGAAGCTCGCGCGCAGCGACGTGACCATCAAAACGAGCCTTCTGGATGCGCGTTTTCTATTCGGCGACAAGGCGTTGGCCGATGAAACCTGGTCGCTCTTTATCGATCGTAGCGTGACCGGTCAGGATGCGCAGTTCATCGCGGATAAGCTTGAAGAACGGGACCGCCGTCACACAAAGGGTGGCGACACGCGCTATGTCGTTGAGCCCAATGTCAAAGAGGGGAAGGGTGGCCTGCGCGACTTGCAGACCCTTTTTTGGATCGTGAAACACTTGCATCCAAACACCACAAACTCGCTCGAAGACGTTATGCAGACGCAAATTTTCACTAAGCGTGAGACGACGGTCTTCATGCGTGCCGCGCGCTTTCTTTGGACGGTTCGCTGCCATCTTCATTACCTGACAGGACGACCGGAAGAACGCCTTAGCTTCGACCTGCAACCGGAGCTGGCTGAACGCATGGGGTATAGCGATCGCCGCGAACAACGCGGCGTTGAGCGGTTTATGAAACGCTACTTTGTTGCTGCGAAGGATGTTGGGAGTTTGACGCGTATTCTCGCCGCGAAACTGGAAGCCGAGCAGCAAGCAAAACCAGAGGGATGGCGTCGGTTTTTCCGAGGCGGGGGTCAGTCCACGCTCACGCACCCAGATTTGACCCTCTCGCATGAGCGGGTAGCGATCATCGATGAACAGACATTTCTGAAATCGCCCGCGAACTTGCTTGAGCTGTTCCGGGTGGCAGACCGAGAGCAGCGCGATATTCATCCTGACGCGATGTCGTTTGTCACTCGCAATTCGAAATGCATCACAACACAGGCACGATCCGACCCTGCGCTTGCGGATGTTTTTTTCGCTATCTTGCTTGATGGGAATAGTCCGGGACTTGCGCTCGATCGTATGAATGAAGCGGGTCTTCTTGGCCGCTACATACCTGAGTTTGGCGGCATCGTCGCGCAAACGCAGTTCAACATGTATCACCATTACACAGTTGATGAGCACACGCTGAGAGCCGTCACACATATGGCCAATATGCAGCGCGGCGAAGACGGATTTGAACTCGCGCATGGTCTATTTGCTCAAATCGAAAATGCCCGTGCTTTGTTCCTCTCAATGTTGCTTCATGACACGGGCAAGGGATTGGGCGATCAACAAATCGAAGGCATGAAAACCGCCCGAAAAGCCTGTCGGCGGCTCGGTATTGGTGCAGAGGAAACCGAATTGGTTGCTTGGTTGGTCGGCAACCATTTGGAAATGAGCGAAACAGCGCAAAAACGTGATATTTCCGATCCGAGCACGATTGGGCGGTTTGCTGAGCTGGTCGGCGATGTTCAACACATGCGGCTGTTGTACCTACTGACCGTCGCAGACATACGTGCCGTCGGCCCAAATGTGTGGAACAGCTGGAAGGGACAACTTCTAGGCGATCTTTATCACAGCACTGAGGCCGTCTTGCGCGGCGGTCGGACCGATCAGGTCGCGGTTGCCAAAGAGCTGAGGGTTCGAGCTGAGGCCAATCGTGCGGCAGTCACTCAGTCGGTTGGCACACTTCCGGCGGTTATGCAGGAAATGGACGATCCGTACTGGACGGGGCTCGACACTGACACGCTCGCGGCTCACGCCGATCTTCTGTCCGGAGACGCAAGAAGCATCGTTAAAGTCAGTCAGAGAGAAGGCGCCGGCGGTACGGAGGTTTTTGTATCTGGTCCAGATAGAAAGGGTCTGTTCGCGCGGCTCGTGGGTGCGATCGACAAGATGGGCGCCAATATTATTTCCGCACATGTTTTCACGGCCCATTCGGGGCGCATTGTGGACGTTTTCTTTCTGCATGACGATGACGGACTGCCATTTGCGAAGGGCGATGTGCACCGCCTAAAACGCCTTGAGGAGGCTGTGCGTGTGGCGCTTGATACGGATAAAGTGATCGATCCGCCGAAAATACGACCAAATGCGAGAAAGGCAGCCTTTTTAGTCAGCCCTTCTGTTAGCTTCCATGATGATGTTTCGGAAGCATATACAG
Source organism: Pseudomonadota bacterium (assembly GCA_038534315.1). Lineage (GTDB taxonomy): Bacteria > Pseudomonadota > Alphaproteobacteria > Caulobacterales > Hyphomonadaceae > Henriciella. The sequence continues at coordinate 24,404 of JBCAWZ010000022.1, forward strand.
TAATTGACATTGCAGGTCGCAACCGACCTGGATTACTCGCCGAATTGGCGTCATTGTTTGCTGAGGCCGATTTGTCGATCGTGTCTGCACATGTCGGCAGCTATGGAGAGCGGGTCTTCGACGCGTTCTATGTTGAACCGACCGGCGTGTTCTCGCAAAATGACCGCGAAACCCTAAGAGCAAAGATCTTGGAGGTCTTGCGTCGCGAGGAGCCGGAAGGTCCGAGCACGCCCGCGCGGAAGCTTCGTCGCGCCAGCGCAGCAGACAGTTTCTAGTGCTATTGCGGATGGCCTGGACATGAGTCTCTTACGTAATACGCTCACCCAGTCCAGCCTAACGATGTCAAGCCGACTCCTCGGCTTCGTGCGTGACATTTTGATCGCTTCGAAAGTCGGTGCTGGTCCTGTTGGGGATGCATTCGTCACTGCGTTGATGTTTCCCAACCTGTTTCGAAGAATCTTTGCAGAAGGGGCTTTTGCGCAGGCTTTCGTTCCAGCCTATGCGCGAACCTTGGAAGCAGATGGCAACGAAGCGGCCCGAGATGTCGCTCAGGACACGTTGAGAGTTCTGGTGTTTGCGACCGTGGTCCTGGTTGTTTTGGCGCAGCTCGCCATGCCACTGATCATGCATATTATCCATGCCGGCTACGATGCCGACAGTGAGAGCTTCCGTCTGGCGACATTGCTGACGCAGATCACGATGCCTTATCTCGCTTGTATGGCCATGGCGGCGCTGTTTTCAGGTGTAATGAACTCATCTGGGCGGTTTATCTTTTCGGCAGGTGCGCCGATCCTACTCAACCTCTTTTTGATCACTGCAGCAGTGCTGGGCGAGGGGGCCGTTGGAACCTCAAAGCTGGCGGCGTGGGCGGTATCGATTGCCGGTCTCGCGCAGGCTGGCATGCTGTATTATGGTATGCGTCGTACGGGTGTCCGGCTCGCTTTGGGGGTGCCGAAACTGACACCGGCCGTGAAGCGTGTGATCGCGCTGGCAGTTCCCGGAACAATCGCTGCAAGCGGCACGCAGATAAACATTCTTGTTTCTCAAGCGCTGGCGAGCTTTGAAGCCGGCGCCAAGTCTTGGCTGTTTTATGCTGACAGGCTCTACCAGCTGCCCTTGGGTATTGTCGGTGTTGCGGTCGGTGTTGCGATTTTGCCAAGGCTCGCTCGCGCGACACGAAGCGACGATCAATTGGGGTCTGCAAAGCTTTTGGACAATGGGATCGGTCTCGCAATGGCCTTAACGCTGCCAGCGGCAATCGCTCTAATGGTCGCACCGGACTATCTGATTTCCGGCCTTTATGCGCGAGGAGAGTTCACCGACACCGACGCCGTACAGGCTGGACGAGCTTTGCTACATTTCGGATGGGGCGTGCCAGCTTTTGTGCTCATCAAAGTCCTCGCGCCGGCCTTTTTTGCCCGCGAGGACACGGTAACGCCGATGCGGTTTTCGCTCATGTCCGTTGCGCTCAATACCGTTCTGGGCGCGGGTTTGTTCATATGGTTTAGAGCCAATGGTGCCGATGGGTTTCCGGGTTTAGCCATGGCGACCAGTGTCGCCGCTTGGTTCAATGTCGTCGCACTGCTCACCGGCTTGATTTCTCGGGGTTGGTATCGGCCAGGCTGGGCGCTTCTTTCGCGATTGAGTGCGGTGCTCGCTGCCAGCTTGGTCATGGGTGGGTTGCTCTATGTCTTACGTCTCGATCCGTATCTGCTGCCCAACTTCGTTACCGGCGGTCGGTTGGTAGAGGTGATTGTCTTCGTCCTTGTTGGCGGTATCGCTTATGGTGTCGCCGCAATCGCTTTCGGCGCCATTCGCGGCGAAGATGTTTCGTTCAAGACGAACCAATCGGGCTGATTTCTCTCTGGCCTTGCGCCGCAGATGCGTTACACACCGCCGCATTATGACTGAATCGACCACATATAATGGCCCGGAACGCGTTTTTTCGGGCATTCAGCCGACAGGTAGTCTGCACCTGGGAAACTATTTGGGTGCGCTCAAGAAATTCGTTGACCTACAAGAGGCTGGTTGGGACGGAATCTACTGTGTCGTCGACCTGCACGCGCTTACGCAGGATCATGACCCGGCACTGTTGGCCGACCAGACGCGGCAGATTACGGCGGCGATGCTCGCCTGCGGGCTTAGTCCCGAGAAATCAATCATATTTGCCCAATCGACGGTTACCGCGCACGTCGAACTTTGCTGGATATTTAACTGCGTCGCTCGCATGGGTTGGCTCGAGAAAATGACTCAGTTCAAGGATAAGGGCGGCGAGAATTCTGAGCGCGTGTCCGTCGGATTGTTTGATTATCCAATTTTGCAAGCAGCAGACATCCTTATCTACAAAGCGACGCATGTTCCAGTGGGGGAAGACCAGCAGCAGCATTTGGAGTTGTCGCGGAACATTGCCGCACGCTTCAATCAGCAATTTGGTGTCGAAGGTTTTTTCCCGCTTCCGGAAGGTATGATCAAAGGCCCTGGCGCGCGCATTATGAGTTTGAAAGACGGCACAAAGAAGATGTCGAAATCAGACCCAGCGGACACGTCGCGGATCAATCTAATTGATGATGCCGACACGATTTCGCGCAAGATCAAGAAAGCGAAGACGGATCTACTCGGCGACTTGCCGACGGAGCAGGCCGGCCTGGAAGGTCGACCCGAAGTCGAGAATCTCATCGGCATTTTTGCCGCATTGTCTGGACGGTCAGATGCTGACGTATTGTCAAAATTCGGCGGGCAGGGTTTCGGTCGGTTCAAACCGGCGCTTGCAGAGCTCGCCGTCGAGAAACTTGCGCCAATCACCGACGCTATGCGCGCATTTCTCGATGACCCCGCCGAACTCGATCGCGTGCTGGCTCAGGGTGCTGTTGCGGCACGTTCCGTTGCAGACCCAATATTGAAAGAGGTTAAAGATGTTGTTGGATTTTGGCAGCCCTAAACGGGCAGTTGTTGTTCTTGTTGCGGCAGTTCTCATGACAGCGTGTGGTGCACCTGATGGGGCGAGCACTTCGCCAGCTTCCGGCGAAGACTCTGATACGCTGAAAGTCGCTGACGCAACGCCGGTCCTATCCTACACCGATGCTTTTATCTTCCAACCTCCTGGAGGACGGGATATGACAATGGCTGGGCTCACATTGAGCATCGAGGGTGGCAGCGCTGAGTTGGTGGCAGTAGAAAGTCCCGTTGCTGAATCCATCGAGATGCACACGGTGTCGATGCAAGATGGCACCATGAAGATGCGCCAGGTGGACAGTCTGCCTGTTGACGCAGAAAGCCCGCTCAGCCTTCAGCGCGGCGGTGACCATTTGATGGTGTTCGGGCTCTCTGAACCTTTGACGCCCGGCGAGACGATTGACATCACGCTCAGTTTCGAAACAGAGGCCGGCCCGACCAATTTGGTCGTGGAAGCGGAAATCAGGTCACTTGGAGACTAGATTTCTTTCTCTGTTTCGCAACGGCTTTGATCTGGAAAGCGTTGACGCGGGGGACAATCTCTTCCTGGAACCTGCGGCCATTGAAAACACCATAGTGGCCAACGCCAGGCTGGATGTAATCTTGTTGCAGTGAATCCGGAATGTTCCGGCAGAGGTCGTGCGCCGCTTGCGTTTGCCCGATACCGGAGATGTCGTCTTTCTCTCCCTCAACCGTCATCAAGGCGACGGTTTTGATCGCGCCTGGATCGATCAGACGCTCGCCACGATACTTGAAGACGCCGCGCGCAAGATGGTGCTCGCGGAAGACGCGACGGATGGTCTGCAAGTAAAACTCTTCGGTCAAATCGAGGACAGCAAGATATTCGTCATAAAACGCACGATGCTTTTCGGCGCTGTCTTTGTCGCCTTCCACCAAATGATCGAAGAAACGCGCCTGTGCATCGACATGGCGGTCCCAATTCATATGCATGAAGCTGGTGAGCTGAACAAAACCAGGATAAACGCGGCGCATCATGCCCGGCCACGGCGCCGGAACGGTGAATATCATCTTCTCCTTGAACCAATCATGGGGTCGTTCTTCAGCCAGGAGATTTGGAACTGTAGGCGATTGCCGCGCGTCAATGGGGCTGCCCATATAAGTCATTGTTGCAGGTAGGGGATCACCATCTTCTGCCATCATCGAGATGGCGGCCAATACCGGCGGACCAGGTTGGCAAACCGCCAAGACATGGGCACCGGCGCCCATGTGGCGAAGCATCCAACGAACGTGATCGATATAATCGTCGAGATCAAAGCGACCGAGCCAGACTGGGGCCATTTTGCTGTCAGTCCAATCAGTGATGTAGACTTCGTGTGTTGGCAAAAAGCCTTCAACGGTGCCGCGGAGCAGTGTTGCGAAGTGGCCGGAAAGGGGCGCAACAATAATCAGGCGTGGGCGGTTCGACGGTGCATTTTCGACGTCAAACCGGATCAAGTTACACCATGGCGAAGACCATGCGATTTGTGACTGAACCTTATGCACCTCACCATCGATCTCAGTCGCATCGATCTGCCATTCCGGTTTGCCATAGTAGCGCGTTGCGCGTTCAACAACGCTGCTGACCGCGATCATGTTTCGTCCGAGGGCAGTATCGCGAGCTGGGTTCAAGGGTGAATCAAACGCCGCGCGTGTGCCTTTGGCCATCAAACGAAGTGGCGCCATCGCTGCGCGATTCATTTCTACAAGCGAGTATAACATTATTGCCCAGCCTCTACGTTGCACTGCAGCATATAGTGATCCGAGCGGCCGGCCAACCATATTCTCGCATTACGAGAGGAAATCAGGGTGTCAACTAATGTGTTGCGCCAAGCACTCAGCCATTTCGTCAGGCCGATAGGCTCCTTCAGCAAAGAAAGTCTGCAACTTCCACTCTTCATTCATAAGATAGAGCAGAGATGTATGGTCCATCGTGTAATCATTGAGGCTTTCGGGTTGCTCGATGCGCTCATATTGAACGAAGAATTGTTCGGCTGCCGCGGCGATTTGCGCTTCGGATCCGGTCAAACCAACCAGATTGTCGGGAAAGGCTTCGGTCGATACATAGCTCGCAAGGGCGTCCGGTGTGTCCCGCTCAGGGTCGACCGAAATTAACAGCGTTTGCGGCGGTGCAACACCTTCGGGAAGGCTCTCATACGCACGTTCAATGGCGACCAATGTGCCGGGACAGATGTCTGGACAATAGGTAAATCCGAAATAAATCAGGGTAGGCTTCCCGAGATAATCCGCCTCAGTGCGTTCGGCTCCGGTGTGGTCGATCAGTGAAAAGGGTCCGCCTATCTCAGCATAAGCGCGTGACATACAGCTTGCTTCTGCGCCGCCAGCGGTTGGCGTTTGTTCCGCAGACTGACTACAGCTTGCAGCCAAAAGCGCGCTCACAATGACACAGGGGAAAAGACGCTTCATGATGATATATTTGAAACTCGTGATTGATCCGCGCAAGTGCCGCGATGCCGCATAGGACATGAGATGAGCGAAACGCAATTCAAAGAGGACGTGAACGCGCCTTTTATCAGCGTCCTGCCCGAAGGTCTATCGGGCGTCCGCTCAGCTCGTGGGCGCACGCGCCTTGCCACCGTGATGACCCTCCGCTGGCTTGCTGTCGCCGGGCAGACGGCTGCAGTTTTGTTTGTGTATTTTGGGCTTGGGTTTGATTTACCGCTTGGTTTGTGCCTCGCGACAATTGCAGCGTCTGCATGGCTCAACGTGTTTTTGTCATTTGTGACGATGGGTCCGCAGCTATTGCGGGGTTGGGAGGCGGCTGTTCAGCTCGCATTCGATGTCACGCAACTTGCCTGTTTGATCACGCTGACAGGCGGGCTTTCTAACCCGTTCCTTCTGTTTTTGATTGCACCCGTCACGGTTGCCGCATCCAGCCTGCGCGCACGCTACACGGCGATCATCGCTGTACTCGCGATCCTGTTGGCAGCTGTCATGCCACTGGTGTCGTATGATTTGCCCTGGCGCGAAGGCAGTCCTCCATCTTTGCCGTTTTTGTTTGAAGCGGGGCACTATGTCGCTCTGTGTATCGGCATCGTCTTCTTCGCTTTGTCCGCCCAGCGCGTGAATGAAGACGAAGCGCGCCTGGTTCAAGCCTTGGACGCCGCCAGCGTGGTTATGTCACGCGAACAGCGGCTCTCCGCGCTTGGCGCAATGTCGGCGATGACCGCACATGAGCTTGGCACGCCCCTGGCAACCATCCATCTTGTTGCGAAAGAACTGATTCACGCGGTTCCGGAAGACGATCCCAATTATGAAGACATTTCCTTGCTGGCAGAACAAGCAGAACGGTGTCGGCTGATTTTGCGACAACTGGGCACTGCACGCGATGCCCAGGATATTGTGCACGCGCGAATGCCTGTGAGCGCGCTCGTCGAAGAAGCAGCGGCACCACATCGGGGCCTCGGTGTTGCAGTGCGTGTGACTTATGAGGCCGCTGATGGCGGTGATCCGAAACCGCCAGTGATCCGCCGAAGTCCTGAGGTGCTTCATGCACTGGGCGCGTTCATTGAGAATGCTGTCAGCTTTGCGGATACAGAGGTCAGGGTGATTGCGAGCTGGAGTGACCAACAGATCATCGCGACCATTCGGGATGACGGACCAGGCTTCGCGTCTGATGTTATGCCGAAGCTTGGAGAGCCATACGTTTCGCAGCGAAGCGAAGCCCATCTCGAGGGCGGCGATATGGGACTTGGCTTCTTTATTGCTAAAACCCTTATCGAAAGATCAGGTGGCCGGGTCGCGACGCGAAATCGGGTGACGCCAAAGTCTGGCGCAATTGTGCAAGCCATTTGGCCACGGGCTGCGCTTCAACCCTTGGATGCTGAGTCCAGCACTCCTAATATTAGCTTGTAAGGAGCTCAGTATGGAACCGACCGTCACAGTAAGTGTCCATGAACGATTGAAGGATGTCGAAGACCGTACTTGTATGGTTTTGGACGATGATGGGCCGTTCTTGCAGCGGCTTTCGCGGGCTCTTACCCAGCGTGGATTTCTGGTTTCGGCAATCTCGACTGTGTCTGAAGCGAAAGACATTGCGCGGCTCAATCCTCCAGCTTTTGGCGTTTTTGATCTTCGTTTAGAGGATGGTTCCGGCCTCGATGTCGTTGAGCTGCTGCATCGCCATAGGCCGGAAGCTCGAGCTATCGTGCTTACGGGGTATGGTGCTATCGCAACTGCGGTTGCAGCCGTAAAAGCTGGCGCGGTTGACTATTTGGCGAAGCCGGCGGACGTCGAAGACATCGTTAATGCCCTCGTGAATAAAGGGGACAAACTCCCAGATCCGCCTGAGAATCCAATGTCAGCAGACCGGGTCCGGTGGGAACACATTCAGCGGGTTTACGAAATGTGCAATCATAATGTCTCGGAGACGGCCCGACGTCTCAACATGCATCGTCGAACTCTGCAGCGGATTTTGGCGAAGCGCGCGCCGCGTTAGTCGGTTTTAAAACGGACCCCAGTTGGCCGATACGGGGTTTCGGCCTCAAACAAGTCTGAGCATTGACGGGTGTTTGCGCCTGCCTTTTGGAACGAGACACAACCGAAACGTGCTGTGACACCGGCTTCGAAATTTGCTGGTCCGTGCCACATCGTCAATTTGCCCGTCCAAATGTTCGCATAGATGTATTGTGGCATCCGAGGCAACTTATAGTCTGTCGCTTCCACACGATGGACAGGAACGCCGTCAACAAACCATGTGATCGCGTCAGGGTGCCATTCGAACGCATATAGGTTGAGTTGTTCAGTCGCATCAAATGGCAACTCAAGCTCGTAGCTGCCGCCAGGCCGGCCGTCGCGAAACATGTTAAACTCGACGATGTTTGGGCGCCGTCCAAGAAATTCGATATCGATTTCATCGTGGGGATCGCCAAAATATGGGCCGGTATATGTAAAGAATGCTGATACGAGTCCTGACCCTTTTGCGGGAGACATCAGTGCTTCATACCTTCCATAGCCATATTTTCTTCGGGAGTTGATTTCACCCGCCGCCCAAGGCCAAGGCCGTTCGGGATGCTCTGGCTGTTTGCCAATTTCCAGCGCCATGCCATCCGCGTCAGTTAGGATCTTGTTCTTACGGAAGTCGTTCCGCCAAAAGCCTCTGTCCCGTTCACTCTCATGCTCAACCCAGAGCCGCGTGTTGAGGCGTGACCCGAAGACATCAATAAAGCTATCGGCCTCTGAGATCTGCTCACCTGGGGCGAGCGGCCGAGATGGCGGCAAATCGTACACTGCTATAGGTGCACCAGAACTCGCAGGTATTTGAGCCTCTGCCGGCGGGCTAAGATTTTGTTCGGGCGTCTGTTCCAGCTGCGAATCTGCTGGTCTTTGTGCAGTGTTGTTTTCCGGTCCAGCCCATATCATTCCTGCCATGCTGACCGTTGCGAGAGCCAAAAGCATGACGATTTCGTCGCCGCCATCCCAAGACGGCGCGTGCGGACGCATTCGCTGTGTTTCCTGATCAGACAACGCTTTATCCAGTCAGCCAAATCGACACATCCGTATAAGGTAAACTGGTAAACCAACCCGAAGTCAGGGGCGGGAAATCTCTCTATTCCCATTAACCGGGATCGGGCGTTTTATCCTTATAGCGACACAAATCTTCGATCATGCATGCCCAACACCTTGGTTTACGTGCAGTACAAATGTAGCGGCCATGCAGAATGAGCCAATGGTGCGCGCCGAGCTTGAATTCATCTGGCGTCGTTCTTTCAAGACTCTGTTCAACTTGATCGGGATCTTTCCCAGGCGCTAGGCCCGTGCGATTAGAGACGCGAAATATATGCGTATCAACGGCAATGGTTGGGTGGCCGAAAGCCTCGTTCAAAACGACATTGGCCGTCTTCCGCCCAACACCCGGCAATCGAACCAGTTCCTCACGCGTTTGCGGGACTTCACCGCCAAACTCATCGATAATCATCTGGCTTAAAGCGATTACGTTCTTGGCTTTGTTCCGCCACAAGCCGATTGTTTTGATATGCTGTTCGACGCCTTCCAAGCCGAGATCAAGCATCTTTTGTGGCGTGTCTACCAATGCGAACAAGGCTTTTGTCGCTTTGTTTACGCCCACGTCGGTAGCTTGAGCGGAGAGTGCGACGGCAACAACCAACGTGTAAGGATTTACAAATTCCAGTTCCGTTCTTGGGTTGGGTCTGTCCTCGGCTAGGCGTGAATAGAGTTCAGCCGCTTTTGGCTTCCCAAAGGTTCGCGGCGCGCGGCGTTTGCGTGCAGGGGTTTTGGTCATACCAAATTGATTAGTGTGAATGACCTTCGGAGCAAGAGGCAGATCGACCTCTTGCAAGACCGGAAATGAATTGCGATTGCAAACACATGGAAGAACGAAGCGAAATTGTTTACATGGACGCGGTCTTAACGCCGAATAGATCGTTGAGCCCGACCGCTTTCGTGTTGATAATGTTGGCAATCGCTATTTTGAGTTTCATTGCCGGAATTGCGTTTCTCGCGATGGGTGCTTTTCCCGTGATCGGCTTTTTCGGCTTGGATGCCCTCGCCATTTGGGTGGCGTTTCGAGCGAGTTTTCGGTCCCAGCGACAGGAAACGCGAATCCGGATCACGGCGGAAGCATTGGATTTGTATCATATTCAGCCGGGGCGACCAGATCGGCATGAAACGCTTCCGACCGCTTTTGCGCGAGTCGACCTCCAGCGTGAAGGCAATCAGCCAAGCGAACTCCACGTCAGTCACGCAGGGCGAACCTTCGTGATTGGTCGTTTCTTGGCGCCTGACGAGCGGGTAGATTTGGCGAAAGCCCTAAAAAATGCCGTTCTGCGGGCCCGGTCTGAGCGCTATCAATCGTCTGGCTAAAAAAGTGACGCCGGCGTCATAGTTTTTCTTTTCAGATTGTGATAAGTGTGAAAGCACTAGGTATAAGCGTCGAAAACTCGCGCATGGAGGGAAGTATGGCTGACACAGCACAGAAAATTGAACACGGTCTCGAGCGGCCGAAAATCACACCGCGCGAACCGATGCACGAAACCTACCTAGAATTTGGCGCCGCTGTGCCACCGGCAAACGAACTATCACTAGACCAGCTCAATATTGTCGATCCGGAAATCTGGCGCCAGGGAATGTACTGGGAACGTTTTCAGCGGATGCGGGACGAAGAGCCGTTGCATTGGACACCTGACAGCTTTGCTGGGCCGTTCTGGTCAGTGACGCGATACGAAGATATTATGAAGATCGATATCGATCATAAGCGCTTCTCTTCCAGCTGGGAGCATGGCGGCATCGTGCTCGGTCAGCCGGTTGAAGACTTTGAATTGCCTATGTTCATTGCGATGGATGAACCTCGCCATTCTGAACAGCGCAAAACTGTTCAGCCCGCCGTGGCACCCAACATCCTCAAAGAGTTTGAACCCTTGATCCGTGAGCGGACGCAGCAATGTCTCGATGCGGTCCCGGTCGGAAAACCGTTCGACTGGGTCGACACGGTCTCGATTGAATTGACTACGATGATGCTGGCCACGCTGTTCGATTTTCCTTTTGAGCAGCGACGCAAGCTGACGCGCTGGTCGGATGTCTCGACCAACCGAGAAAACCCAGACATCTGTCCCGGTGGAGAAGAACAGTGGAAAGCAGAGCTTATTGAGTGCCTGACTGCGTTCCAGGAACTCTTTGAAAAACGCAAGCAAGAGCCGCCCAAGAACGATCTTATCAGCCTTCTGGCACATGGTGAGAAAACCCGTGACATGAGCCCAATGGAACTGCTTGGTAATGCGATTCTGTTGATCGTTGGTGGCAACGATACGACCCGAAACTCAATGACGGCATCGGTATACGGCCTCAACAAATTCCCAGACGAATATACAAAGCTCAAAGCGGATCCAAGCTTGATCCCGAACATGGTTTCGGAAGTCATCCGGTGGCAGACTCCGCTTGCATTCATGCGCCGAACCGCGCTCGAAGACGTAGAAATGCACGGCAAGACCATCAAGAAAGGCGATCAGATCGCCATGTGGTATGTGTCCGGAAATCGTGATGAGCGGTTCTGGGACGAAGATCCCAACCGGCTGATTATTGACCGTAAACAAGCCCGCAATCACTTGTCTTTTGGTTTCGGTATTCATCGCTGTGTGGGCAATCGTCTCGGCGAACTCCAACTTCGTATCCTCTGGGAAGAAGTCATGAAGCGGTTTAGCCATGTTGAAGTGCTGGAAGAGCCCGCGCTCACATCCGGCGCTTTTGTTAAAGGCTATACTTGGATGCCGGTGATCTGCCATCCCAAATAGGGATGAGAAGCGCATCAGGCCTCGTCGTCGAATTTGGTGAGGCCTGAGAGACGCTGACGACCGCCGTCAAGAACCACTGCTTGCCCCGTCATAATCGCCGTCGACGGTTGAGATAAAAAGAACGCTGATTCGGCGATCTCTTCGGCGATTGCGGCCCGACCGGCAGGCGTTCTCGCTTTCAGCCATTTCTCTTGGTCTTCGGAGCGTGGCCTTAAAGCGATCACAGCATTCGCGCGCAGCCCTTGGGGCGCTAACTCAACGGACGCGGCTTTGATCACGCTGAAAACCGCACTTTGAGTGACTGATTGGGTGAAGTGCCCTGTCTGAGAAATCAGTGTCGCCAAAGACAGAACAAAGGTGAAGCTGCCAACTTGTTGAGCGCGCTCTACCGAAGACCCGGGGTCGCGTCGATGTTCTAGCATCGCAGATGAGAACACCCTTAAAATCTCGACGGCTGCTCGCACAGTCTCCTGCATGGCGTCGTCAAACAAATCTGGGTCGAGCGACAGCGCAGTATCTGGCTCAGCCAATCTTGGTATAGCCACGACATGATCGACCCGGCCGTAGGCTTCGCGCGCCGCTGACAATGCATTTTTCAGTCCCAATCGAGAGTGGATCGGGCTTTGCAAACGCTCCGCCTTATCGCCAACTGTTTTTTGGAGTTCCACCAGCTGTTTTGGGTTTGGATCAACAGCTAATACAGCGTGACCCTCATCGAGAAATTTCTGAACCACCGCTTCACCGACGGTCCGTCCAAGACCTAGAAGTACCGTAACTGGCTTTTCCATTGAAAGCTCCCTTGGCGCAAACAGAGCTAGGGAACGCGTTTGATTCGCCTAACTCGCCTTTAGGTATCCAAGCTCTTCTTTAATTCGGAGTTTCTGTCGTTTTAGGTCCCTGATGGTCGACATGTCTGCCGCTGGTCGTTTTTGTTCTTGCGCGATTTGTTCATCAAGTTGGCGATGGCGATTGGAAAGCTCTTCGATCCGACCTTTTAGCGACATAAATACTTCTCCTCTTGCAGACATCTGAACTCTAACGGTTCAGTTGTATTTAAGCATATAGCTACAACCGAGTCACGATTGACCCATTGGGGATTGTGGAAAATTGGCCGTGTGGTGACGTCTTGACTTCCGACTGAACATAGCCGCATCGGCGGCGCCAATTAGCATTGTCGCTGATTGACCCTGTATCCAACGTGCTGTGCCAGTTGAGGCGCCTCGAATGATGCGATCGGTGCACCCGAGATTATCGGACTGAACCGACAATCGCGAAATCGAGGCTTCTAAAGCGTGTGCCCTGCTAGAGGCCTGCTCTATGGTCGTCGCAGGCAATATTATTCCGAACTCGTCTCCGCCGAGACGACCGAGAATGTCGGTCTGGCGAATTGAGCCTTTCAAATGAATTGATGTTGCGATCAGCACCTGGTCACCGACTGAATGGCCATGCTGATCATTGATTTGTTTGAAATCGTCGAGATCGAGATAGATCATCGATAGTTCCGTTCTGTGTCGCTTGCAGTGCGCGATTTCGCGAGCCAGTTCTCGTTCAAATGCACGTCGATTGAATACCGGGCACAGGGGATCGTAATCTGCAAGCTCTTCCGCCGCCGTCACTGCGAGGTTTAGCTTAGCGATACCTTCTTCAAGTCGAATAACTTCCTGCGCCAATGCTAAAACGCAGGGACGAAGGGAAGTTGGTATCGATTCCTCGTTTAGCCCAACGGAACGAAGAATCCGCGCCAAATCGCGCTTCACTGTGCTTTCACCGCCGTTTCCGTTGGATGTCGTCTCGGATTTGGGCATCAGCGCCCCCAATTCTTCCCAGGTTCAAATAAGCACATTTTACTGCGTTGACGCAAAGCCCCGCCTTTTTATTGTGCGCGCTTTGAATCAGGACAATGGATGACCGCAAACCAAGATACAGGCGAACCAGCAGTCGGTGTGATTATGGGTAGTCAATCGGACTGGCCGGTTATGACAGCGGCCTGCCAGATACTGGACGCGCTCGAAATCTCATATGAAGCTCGCATCGTCTCCGCGCACCGAACACCTCAGCGCTTGTTTTCCTATGCTGAGGAAGCCCGGGGACGCGGGTTAAAGGTGGTCATCGCAGGTGCTGGTGGGGCCGCGCACCTGCCTGGAATGGTTGCTTCTATCACGTCCTTGCCTGTGCTGGGCGTGCCCGTCCAATCTAAGGCTCTAAACGGTATCGACAGCCTGCTGTCGATCGCTCAGATGCCGAAGGGAATTCCAGTTGGCACCTTGGCCATAGGGACTGCGGGTGCCGCGAATGCTGGCTTGCTCGCGGCCGCCATTCTTGCGACCCATGATCTCGAATTAGCCGAACGACTGGATGCTTATCGCAAAGCGCAAACCGAATCGGTCGCCGAGCGGCCAGATTAATGACGCCGCTTTCGATAGGCTCGACGATTGGTATCATTGGCGGCGGCCAACTCGGTCGGATGCTGAGCAATGCGGCAGCAAAGCTTGGGTTTGATACGTCGGTATATTCACCTGAAGCGAACTCACCTGCTGCTCGTGTGACGGCTCAATCGACCGTTGGAGCTTATGAGGATCTCGAGGCTTTACGAGCATGGGCATCAGATTGTGACGTCATTACATATGAGTTTGAGAATGTTCCAACACGCTCAATTCAAGCGCTTTCTGAGGATGGAATGATCGTCAGGCCCGGCGCCAAGTCGCTGGAAATTGCGCAGGATAGGGTGATTGAAAAGCGGTTTCTGCACGCCTGTGGGATTCAGACCGCCGAATTTTTCCCGATAGAGTCCGTTTCGGACTTGGAGAGCGGAATCAAAAAGTTCGGCGGGGTCGGGCTGCTAAAAACGCGCCGCGACGGGTATGATGGCAAAGGTCAGACGCGGATCTCTCCCGACGTGTCAGCGGAAGCTGGATTTGATTCGCTGGGCAGGCGGCCATGCATTTTGGAAGCATTGGTCCCATTTTCACACGAAATTTCGGTTATTGTCGCCCGTTCGGCCAACGGTGCCCACCGAACCTTTGATGTCCCGCGCAATGAACACGTGGACGGGATTTTGAAGCGATCGACTGTGCCCTCCGGGTTGGATCCGGTGTCGGAGGCTTACGCAACTGATGCTGCGATCAAACTTGCAGACGCCTTGGAGCATGTGGGGGTACTCGCGCTCGAATGCTTCGTGCTGGAAGATGGAACAGTAGTCGCAAACGAGTTTGCGCCCCGGGTCCACAATTCTGGTCATTGGACGGTCGAAGCTTGCCGGTCTAGTCAGTTCACCCAGCATATTCTTGCTGTTGCGGGTTGGCCGCTCGCTCCCAACCACCTTTTGGAAGAAGCCGAAATGGTGAATCTTATCGGGTCAGATGTTGACGATTTAGAGCGGCTTGTGCCGGACGCCGCTACTCTAACCCTATATGGCAAGCGAGCCGCCCGACCCGGTCGAAAAATGGGGCATTGGGTCAAGCTTGGAGCGTTGCCCTAAGTTCTTCCTGCCAAGTCCGTGCGGGATAACTCAAATAGACAGAGCGTTTGGCTTCAATTCGCGAACGAGCAAGGCTATCCAGAATAAGGCCACAAACGGCTGCGACGGTGGACACGATGATAAGTCCGACGGACAAAATTAAGGTTGGAAAGCGCGGGACCAAACCCGTTTGAAGGTAAGTCACAAACACCGGCAGTGATATCAGCGTCGCCGCGACAGCCATCATCAGGCCAATCCCGCCGAAGAAGGATGCCGGCCGTGTTTCCTTTGCCAGCAGGGCGAACATACCCAATATTCGCATTCCATCTCGAAGGGTTCGGAGCTTCGAATTCGAATCCTCGGGTCGCACGCCATAGCGTGTCGGGTACTCTATCGTTGGGATACCCAATTGGCTGCAATGAACTGACATCTCGGTTTCGATCTCGAATCCTTGGGATGTCGCCGGAAACGACTTCACAAATCGGCGGCTAAACACGCGGTAGCCAGAGAATATGTCGCTGAACTGGTCGCCAAAAAGGAGGGTGTAAAGCCGATTAAATAGTTGATTCCCAAACGCGTGCCCATGCCGACCAGCGTCTTCCGTGACGCCTGATCTTGTCCCAACAACCATGTCAACATGCTCGGATTGAAGCAGTGAGATCAGGTTTGGCGCAACAGACGCGTCATAAGTGCCATCTCCATCGGCCATGATGTAGATATCGGCCTCAATGTCGGCAAACATTCGTCGTACGACATGGCCCTTTCCTTGTCGCGGTTCATTGCGAACGATCGCTCCGGCGCGTTCAGCAATTTCGGCAGTGTCGTCCGTCGAATTGTTGTCGAAGACGTATATGTCCGCCCCAGGGAGCGCGACTTGGAAATCGTAGATCACGTCCGAGATCGTTGTCGCCTCATTGTAGCAAGGCAAGATCACAGCAATGCGGGATCTCGCCGTTCGCCGATTGAGGTCACCTTTGTTTTCAGCAGCCTCAAGTCGAACATTGGTCATGCTCGTAGTATTCAGGGTGGCTTTCAAGGACATGGCTAAGCCTTTCGGTAACCTGAACGCTATATAAGTGTAGGGTAATTAATGAGCTGTAAGTAAACGGACCCAACTTCCTAATGAGAACTTTACGAACGCTGTTGGGGAACCGATTAACCGCACAGTCCATTTTAGTATGGGCTGTTGCAGTCTTCGTTCTTGTCCAATTGCTTCTTCAGTCTGGCGCCTCGATGCGTGGGCTTTTGCCCGGCAATGATGACTTTATGCGCCTTCAGCAGATCCGTGACCTATTGGCTGGGCAGGCCTGGTTTGATGTCAGCCAGTCGCGGATTCTGTCACCTGAAGGCGGTGCGATGCATTGGTCCCGCTTGCCGGACCTTCCCGTTGCTCTCTTGATCTTAATTCTGAGCCCTGTATTCGGCGGTCCGCTGGCAGAGGCTTTGAGCGTCACAATCTGGCCGATCGCCTTGGCAATGGGCTGCCTCGCAATGATTGCCAAAATCGTTGAAAGAGTCGGCTTGCCTATGCTCGCGCAGGCTTGCGCTTTGGTATGTTTCCTGGGCCCGGCCAGCATCGGCAACTTCACGCCTGGCCGGATCGATCATCATGGGCTTTTGATCTTTCTAACACTTGTTGGGTTCGCTGCTTTGGTGTCACGGGATCGCACCCGTCAATCTGCAATTGTCTTCGGTGTTGTGGTTGCACTCCTCGCGACGACAGCGCTCGAGGGTCTGATTTATGCCGTTATACTGATCGGATTGCTGGGGCTGTCGTGGATTGCAGCAGGACATCACGAAGCGGAGCGAATGACCTTGATAGGAGGCACGATTTTCCTCTCCGCACCCATCCTTTTTCTGTTGGATGCACCGGGACCGTGGCGCGGTGTTTCGCAATGCGACGCTTACGGGTTCCCCTATATGTCAGCCCTAATGATTGGAGGGGCGTTGTTAATCGCATTGGCGATCTTTGCGAGCCGGTTTATTGATGTCCGGCATAGGCTGGGTTTCGGATTGCTGGCTGGTGCAGTTACGCTTGCGGTGTTTGCGCAGTTACCGCCCGGCTGTTTGGGTGACCCTTACGCAACGCTTCCAGATTCTGTCCGCGAGATGTGGCTCAACAATGTTTCTGAAGCCCAGAACATGTTTCAAGCGTCTGCAGTCGATTTATCACTCGCTGTGAGTCGGTATGGGTTCATTTCGGTAGGTTTGATCGCTGCCATCGTTTTGCTAGCAAATGCGGATCAAGACGACAGGCTTTCTAGATTCCTATTACTTTGCGCCTTGATGGCGATGGCCATCTTGTCGGCCTGGCAGATTCGTGGGGCCTCATTCGCGGCA
Source organism: Pseudomonadota bacterium (assembly GCA_038534315.1). GTDB lineage: Bacteria > Pseudomonadota > Alphaproteobacteria > Caulobacterales > Hyphomonadaceae > Henriciella. The sequence goes on from JBCAWZ010000022.1 coordinate 41,417, forward strand.
TCATTTGCCGCAATCTCGGCAGGCGGACTGATCGGGCAATTGCTATATGATTGGCGGAAGAAAAGGGGAGGCGTGCGCGCAGCCGCTGCCTTCGCCGGTGTCCTTTTGCTGGCGCCTGGAAATTGGGGTGTTTTCGGCGACAGATTGGAAGGGCCGGTCGGGAATTCGGCGTCTCCAAAGCCGAGCACAACATGTCGCGAACCAGCATTTTATAAAGAATTAGACGCGCTTACACCCGCCCGTATAATGGCGCCTGTCGACCTCGGCACGATCCTGTTGATTCATACCAAACACCAAGTTTATGCCGGGCCCTATCATCGCAACCCTCAGGGGATTGAAGCGGTTGGTTCGATTTATTCAGCACCTGCGGATCAATCGCTTCTCGCTTTGAGCGATGTGGAAGCTGAGTACCTTTTGTTTTGTCCTGGCCTAGGGGAAACGAACCAGTATCTGAAAAATGCGAAGCTGAGCCTTGCGGCGCGCATCGACCGTGGTGAATCCATTGATTGGCTGGACCCTATCCGGGGAGAGTCAGGTTTGGAAGGTAAGCCTGTGCTGTATAAAATCAGCTATCCGCAAACTGGGAATTGACCCCGCTTTGACGGTCATGCATCTGGTGGCATGCAAGAGCTAAAGACCTCATCGAAAATAGTCGATGCACTCGACGCCTTATTCCAGGAATCGGTTACCGCGCTTTCTGATGCGTTGGCTGCCTATCTCCGCGACGGAGAAACACCGGATCCAGAAGTGCGTCAAGCGGGGGCATTTGCCTATCCAGAGCTCGTGATCGGATATAATCCAGTTGGCGCGCCGCCGCCGATCTCACGCGCATTTGGCAAGATATCCGAACCCGGCACATATTCGAGCACGGTGACGCGGCCAGACTTTTTCCGTCGGTATTTGGTCGAGCAACTGGAACCACTTTTGGCCGATTACGATATCGAGATTAGCGTTCGAAAATCGTCGCAGGAAATTCCATACGCCTATGTTTGGGATCATGCGCAAGCTGAGGGGTTGGATGAGGTTAATCCGGCCGAACTGGCCAAGTGGTTTCCATCACCCAGCCTTGAAGAGATTGGTGATGAGGTCGCCGATGGCGCGATGTTTCAGCCCTATGAGCACCGACCGCTTGCATTGTTCGACGGCCCTCGGACGGACTTCTCACTCAAGCGACTGCAGCACTATACCGGAACCGATGTCGACCATTTCCAACGCTATCTACTGTTCACAAATTACCATCGATATGTTGACGCATTTTGCGATTGGGCGCTCGCTCAACTGAAAAATGGTTCACGCTATAATCAGCTCGCGGTTGCTGGTGGGTTGGTGGTCGATTCCGATACGGATGGGGCGAAAGAAGCAATCGATGCTGCGCCTTGGCGCCGGTTCCAGATGCCGGCCTACCATCTCACTGCACCAGACGGAGCCGGGATAACTTTAGTGAACATTGGTGTTGGTCCGTCAAATGCGAAAACCATCACCGACCATTTGGCCGTTCTCCGCCCTGAATGTTGGATCATGGTGGGGCATTGCGGGGGACTCCGACACTCTCAGTCGATTGGTGACTATGTTCTTGGTCACGCCTATTTGCGCGACGATCATGTGTTAGATCCAGTATTACCGCCGGACATTCCAGTTCCGCCAATTGCAGAGGTTCAAGTTGCTTTGCAGGAAGCCGCTGCCGAGGTGACCGGAGACTCCGGCGAAGCGTTGAAACGCCGGTTGAGAACCGGTACGATCGCGACCACCGATGATCGGAATTGGGAATTGCGGTTCACCGATTCCGCGCGGCGTTTCAATCAATCGAGAGCGATCGCAATCGATATGGAAAGCGCCACGGTCGCGGCGAACGGATTTCGGCTGCGTGTCCCTTATGGTGTGTTACTCTGTGTTTCCGACAAACCATTGCATGGTGAGATCAAACTACCGGGTGCGGCGAACAAATTCTATGAGAAGTCTATCGGTCAACATCTTCAAATTGGCGTTGCAACTCTGGAGAAACTCGCAAGCGAGGGGGCGGCACTTCATTCCCGCAAGTTGCGTGCATTTGACGAACCGCCGTTTCGTTAGGGATTGAAGATTTCACCAAAAGCGTATCTTGCACTTTGCGGTAGAAAAGGACGGTCTTAATGGAAATGCGAGTTCATGAATTCGAAGGCATCCGAAATTTCCGGGACTTTGGTGGCTACCTAGGCGCTGAAGGCGGACAGATAAAAACGGGTCGCTTGTATCGATCCGCTCAATTCGGGGAAGCAACCGAAGGTGATCTGACTCAGCTCAACACTTTGGGGATTGCGCTTCAAGCTGATCTTCGGCGTCCCGACGAACGCGAGCGCCATGGTCACATCTGGCCCGCAGCCGACGTTAAAGTGCTGACAAGCGATAAAGGGCGTGCCCAAGAAGCGCCGCATGTGCGGTTTTTGACGCAAGTGTCGGTCGACGCCCACGACGCGCATCAATGGATGGCGGAATACTATCGGGCCGCACCGTTTAAAGCGCAGCATGTCGACGTCTTCACGGATTGGTTTGACGGGCTTTTGGATCTTCAAACGGATGAGTCAGCGGTCGTAAACTGCGCCGCGGGTAAAGACCGAACCGGGATCTTGTGCGCCTTGACCCATCATGTGCTCGGTGTGGATATGGATGTTGTTTTTGAAGATTACGAACTGACAAACCAGGCTGCGAAGGTCGAAGAACGCCTGCCTGAAATGGCGCGCATGTTCAATGAACACATTGGTCAAACACACCCAGAAGAGGTTTATCTTCCCTTTATCGGGGTCGATGCAGCATTTCTGAAAGAGGCGCTTGCAAGTATGGTTGAGCAAAGCGGATCAATCGACACCTACCTTGCGGATACGCTTGGTGTCGGTTCTGAAAAACAAGGTTTGCTCAGAACCAAATTCTTGGATTGATCGCTCCGGGTCAGACTTTCACTACTGGTTTGAAAGCTCTTTTGCGAATTGGACTGCAAAACGATTCGAAGCGCGATTCGCGTCACCCCAAGTCGCTCTGTTAACGGATTGGCGGATATCATTTTCAAACCAAGAGTATTCGTTCGACAGTAGCGAGTTTCCGTCTGCATCGAAGGCTTCACCGGCGAGGGCCATGCCACCGATCGATACGGACCGACCGAAGTCCAAACCGGGGCGATCTCCCAGCTGCTCAAACGTGGGCCGATTGGGCTTCGCGTCGAGAATTGTCACTTCAATGCGTTGCGTTTCAATCCCGCGTTTATCCAAAGCGCGTTCTAGATCTTCCCGAACGTCATCTGACAGTCGTTCGAGTTCCCGCTCGCCATATGTGTCTTTCCATTCATCGTCGATCTTGGGTCCAAATTCGACCGAGATTTCCGTCGCTGACGCGAAAGGCGAAAGCGCAAATATGGCCGCAGTTGCAATCAGGATTTTCATGGCTCTGCCTCTCATCTGTGATTTGCATCATCCATATCAGCTTCGCCCTGAACATAATACAACTGCGGCCCAACTTCTACTCTCTCTCCAGATCGACCGATTATACCGTGTCGACAAACACAATCTCGGCCTCCTCTAGTCCGATCAGATTTATGACCTGCTCACCGGTGATCGCTGCACCATCGCGCGCTTCTAGCCGCTGCCCATTCAGTTCGACCGCGCCTGTAGCCAGAACCAGATAGCCATACCGACCATTCTTGATCTCATAGCTCAAAGCGTCGCCGGTCTTTAGGGTCGCGCCGAGAATACGCGCATCCTGACGGATAGAAAGAGCGTCCTGTTCAGCCTCACCACTCGCAAGTACGGCCCATTGACCGGATCGATCTTGCTTCGGAAACTCACGCGCACCCCACGCGGGAGCACCACCCATTTCGTTCGGTTCGATCCAAATCTGAAATATGGTTGTGTCCTCGTTTTCGGCATTCCATTCAGAGTGCTGAACGCCGCTGCCGGCGCTCATAACCTGAACATCACCAGCTTCAGTTCGACCCTTATTGCCCATAGAGTCCTCATGCGTGATCGCGCCAGATCGGACATAGGTGATGATCTCCATGTCTCTGTGCCCATGGGGTGGAAATCCCGTTTGAGCGCGGATCGTATCATCGTTCCAAACCCGCAATTTGCCGTGACCAAGCCGGTCTGGATCGAAGTAGCTCGAAAACGCAAAGTGGTAGTTTGCGTTGAGCCAGTCATTGTTGAACTGGCCAAGATCAGAAAAACGACGAATATCTAACATAATCAGAACTCCTTTCTTGTGCTCTTGGCACTTCAAATGGATCGCACGCCGTGCCGACACCAGACGGCTCGCATTGAATTCTGTTATGCGGGTTTTGCATGGGTCCAGTTTGCCGATCTTTCCTCCTGGCAACTTCCATGCGATGGGATCACGCACATAAATTCAGGGAGGATATCGCGATGCGAGATGTTGTTATCTGCGAACCAAGGCGAACTGCAATCGGATCGTTTGGCGGAGGATTGAAAACTGTACCGGTTCAAGACTTAGCGACGGCTGTGGTGAAAGACATTTTGGCGCGCTCAAAACTCTCTGGAGACGCGATTGATGATGTGATCTTCGCAAACTGTTATCCAACCATGGATGCGCCAGCGATCGGGCGTGTTGTCGCGCTTGATGCCGGCCTGACAATCACGGCGGGCGGACTGCAAATTGACCGTCGGTGTGGGTCAGGCCTGCAGGCTGTTATCTATGCAATTATGCAAGTAGCAACCGGCGGCAGCGATTTGGTGATCGCTGGAGGCGCGGAGTCAATGAGCCGAGCGCCGTTCTACAATGTCGATGCACGTTGGGGCGTCAAAGGTGGCGCGGGCATTATGCTGGAAGATGGCTTGACCCGCGGACGCCTCACAGCCGGGGGGCAATATCATCCAGTGGCGGGTGGCATGATCGAAACGGCGGAAAATTTGAGGCGCGAATATCAAATTAGCCGCGACGCTCAGGACCAACTTGCTGCGAGGTCACAACAGCGTGCCGCTTCTGCTCAAAAGAGTGGTGTTTTCGCAGACGAAATTGTTCCGATAACGGTGAAAGGCCGGAAGCAAGATACGGTGATCGAACACGATGAGCATATCCGGCCGGACACAACCGCCGACAAACTTTCCGGATTGCGACCAATCCGTTTGAAGTTGGACGAAGAATCGACCGTGACGGCTGGAAATGCGTCGGGTCAGAATGATGGCGCGGCGGCCTGTATCGTGACTACGCTCGAAAATGCTGACGCTCATGGTTTGCGACCGCTGGCCCGAATGGTCTCCTGGTCATTAGCTGGGGTGGGTCCGGAGGTGATGGGAATTGGGCCCGTTGCATCAACCGAGAAGGCGCTCGCCCGCGCAGAGCTGACTTTGTCAGACATTGACCTAATTGAGCTCAATGAAGCCTTTGCGGCACAGGTGCTCGCCTGTACGAAGGCGCTTGATCTTGGCGAAGACGACCATGAGCGCATCAACGTGCATGGCTCTGGTATCTCGCTTGGCCATCCAGTTGGCGCAACCGGGACCAGAATCCTCACAACTTTGCTTCACGAGATGCAGCGGCGAGAGGTCCGGTACGGACTGGAAACGATGTGCATCGGCGGCGGTCAAGGGCTCGCCGCAATATTCGAGCGCGTTTAGCTCTAAACGGGCGTCAGTGGCTCAAGACCGTCCTCTCCCAACGTGGTCGCAAAAGATGCTGTCGTTGTTGCCGAGTACTCTTCTGCAGTGACATCCGTCACTTTGATGAAATCCGCGCTTACGGATGTTGGTGTCATGGTAACGAGGGTATAGCCATTGCCAAATGGATCATGCCAATCGACTTCCGGATTGGCTTCTGAGAACAGTGCGCCAAGATTGTCGACATTGTTGAAGTATGCGCCCATTCCTGGAGACGTTACTGATGTGCAGCCAAGTTCAACGCCCCGTTGTTCGCCAGTTCCATCATACAAATTGTTCGCCCAGGCCGTATGCGTGTCACCTGTGAACGTAACCAGGTTCGCGCCTGCAGTCTTTGCGCTTTCATAGAGTCGGTCGCGTGCAGCGGGGAATCCGTCCCATGCATCTAGATTCAACGGTAAGCCGAGTTGGCTGAAGGGGATCATTTGGCGGGTCAGTCCCAATGTCTGCTGACCAATTTGCTCTTGTGTTAAAACCTGTCCAAAATTCGGCGGCTTAACGCGAGCCAAGATCACTTGATTGGCCAAGACTTGCCAGCGACGTCCCTGTTCGACGGAATCGACGAGTTGTTCTGCCAACCAGCGCTCTTGAACGCCACCCAGCATGGTTCGTGATGTATCATTCACTCGGCTGAGAACCGACATTGCTTTCACGGGGATCTGTTCCGGCGCCAAACCATCCAATTCTGCGAACCAAGAGATTTCGTCGGACCGACCTGTCAGCCGAGATTCCAAACACATCACACTCGCTACAGTACCAAAGTCGAAACGCCGATAGATTGCTTCGCGCGGGCGATCGGCGACCGGGTTACGGACCGGCATCCATTCGAGATAAGCTTGAACGGCGACCTGTTTGCGATCGGACCAATTCCCCTCGCCCGCTTCGGGATTGTGGTTCTCTGCACCAGAGCGATAAGAGTTGTTGGTGCTTTCGTGGTCGTCCCAGGTGCAGAGCCATGGCGCAACAGCATGAGCGGCCTGTAAGTCGGGATCGCTTTTGTACTGAGCGTGCCGGATTCGATAATCGCCAAGCGTAACGATTTCTAAGGGTGGCTCATGGTTACGCCCAATTTCTTGACCTGTGGTGCCGCCATACCCATCAAGGCCATATTCGTAGATGTAATCTCCGAGGTGAATTACCGCATCAAGTTCTGGGTCCTTACTGATCTCTCGGTAGGCGTGAAAGCGACCAAATGGATAGTTTGAGCACGACACAACCGCGAAGCGGACCGGAGCGTCGCCTTCCGGATTAGTTGTCTTAGTTCGGCCAACGGGTGACACCACCTCACCAGCGGTGGTTTTGGCGACGAACTGAAAATAGTGCACCGTCCCGGCGTCTAGGCCCGAAGCGTCTACTTTTACCGTATAATCGGCACCAGGATTTGCGGATGCCAGACCAAAGCTGACCGGCACCTGTAATTCTGGATCGGCATAGACGGCAAAACTTACTGGGATTGGAGAGTCAGGCGACGATCCATCGGGTGTAACCCGAGTCCATAAAATCACCCGGTCAGATAATGGGTCACCGGATGCAACGCCGTGTTCAAAACGCACTTGGCCGGGATAACCCGGACGATCATCAGCGCTAATCTGAATGCGACTTTCGATTTCAGGAAGAAGTTCGGGCTCAGGCTGACATGCCACCAGTCCAAGAACAGCGCCGCTGCTACTCAACAGTCTGCGTCTGGTCAGCTTTGTCATTTCGTTTCCCCGTCTTGTTTGAAAGTCAGTGTGCATACCATGACGCAAGAAAAAAAGGTTCTATACAAGCTAGATGACAATTTTAACCGCTCAAACGACGGATTCAGACACAGGCGAGAGACTCGATCGCTTCTTAGCGAACCAGTTTGCGGATTTATCGCGGTCCAGGCTAAAGGGGCTGATCAAAGCGGG
>JBCAWZ010000023.1:0-48285 GCA_038534315.1 Pseudomonadota bacterium
GGGCTACGGCCAATGGGGCCAAAAGATGCAAACCGATATCCATGATGGCGTGCGCGGCCTGATTTCCCTTGGTTGGGTTGACCCAGAACGAGTCTGCATTGTTGGCAGCTCCTATGGCGGGTATGCCGCTTTGATGGGCGGTATGACAGAGCCGGATCTATTCAAATGCGTCGCAGCGATCGCGCCTGTAACAGACCTTCCCGACATGTTGGCTTATGTCCGTAGGACGTCAGGTCTTGGCGGATACAATTATGAATATTGGAAAAATAGTATTGGTGACCCAGAAACAGATGCGACCAAGCTGAGCGCCAATTCGCCAGCTCGCCATGCCGGCGCATTCGAAGCGCCGGTCCTTCTGATCCATGGACGTGATGACACAGTTGTTCCGCTCACCCAAAGCCGAAAGATGCGCGCTGCTCTTACCAACGCCGGAAAAACAGTCGAACTCAAAGAAATGCCGGGTGCAGACCATTGGTTATCGACGACCGAAATGCGTCTCCCAACGCTTGAGGCCGTTGCGGACTTCGTCGATATCCATTTGGGACCAGCTCAATAAGCGACAGAAATCGACACGGCGCCAAAGCGTTGTGGCCCATCTTGAGCAACGAATTCTTCGGTTCGATGCACATAGGTGAAAGCGACTTGGACGCGATCATAGTGGATCGCGGTTCCAAATTGTGCATCGGCAACAAAGTCACGCCGGTCTTCCACTCTTGGGCTGTCGCGCCATAGATTGCCATCCAAGAAAATATCTCGGGCAACAGCGCGCGCCTCAATCCCCGCGAAAATATAGCTGCCCAGCCCACCTTTGGGGTTGAAAGTACCGGCACCGGCAAGGGCTGGCCGAATGCGCGGTGGACCAAAATCTACAGAGAGGTCTGTGCCAATGCGCGCGAAACCACCACTCGCCGCATACGTCCGAATATTACCGAGGGCGACGCCGCCGTGTAGCCCAACATCCGTCTCCAATCCGAATGGCAGATCAGGACCATCAAATTTCTGAATGCGTTGCGCAATGATTTCGAGGCCTGGTTCATCTTTCAGCTGAGAGTCCCAGCCTCTTGGCTCAACTGCGTCGATTAAGTCATGCCAATTTTCTTGAACGAATTTGCCACCAGCGGATGGTCCTACCGTGCCGAGATTAACCTGGAGAATGTCTTGCACGTTAGGACTGATCGCCACGGCGGTCACCGAGCCATAAAGCCAGCCAGCATAGGGCCGATCATTTGGATCGGGTGTCACCAGGCTAATGTCTTCCGGCGTATAAATCGCATGTGCGAGCGCAAAGCCTTGGCGGAGCTCCGTGCGATCAAGGTCGAGAAACGGCAGACGTTCGGCAACCCACTTCAGCCCAGGAGTCACCCGATTTGCGGGAGTAACGCGCTCGAGCCGAACACCATTAGAATAGTTTCGGTCGGTGCCCCCGAACAAATCATTTTCTGAGGTGCCCGACCAAACGCCGAAATTTTGTTCGGCATGCGCAAGTCCGCTGCAACCCAGCAGAACCGTGGCGCATAGCCCCGCCCTTATGCGGGCGAAGCTCAAGTCAGCTTACCGACGAATACTGAAGGTGATGCCGGCGAATTCCTCATTTTGGCTGGCCCCTAGATTCTTCTCAGAATATTCGACCTCACGTCGAATGTAGCTGAGAGAAATCTGCCCTGGCCCCATTTGAAACGCAATGCCGGCTTGCATATCGCCTACGGTCACGGTGTCACGCAACGCCATACGGTCGACGGACATGGATCCGCCCGCGCCGGGTTCCCACATCAACGCTTCACCGTCTGCGCCCGCGAACAAGGACCATCCATCAATCACATGGCGCTCTCCGCGGCGATCAAACTGCTGACCGATACGGACTTCGCCGCCGACCCGACGGGTCGCGAAATCACCATCTCTGGAATATGAAACACGAGGAGTGACATCGACATCAAAGCCAAGTCCTGTTCGCTCTGAAGGTGCCGATAAGGACCATTCTGCTCCCAAATATCTCACTTCGCGCGGTTCGCTTTGCAGTGACTGCCGCTCCCGGATACCGGCGAACTCGGTCAGAATTGGCGCCGAATAAAGGCGGCGCTGGCTGAGCGGGCGCTCCGTCGAGAACCGCGGCATCGGTGTCGCAGAATTTGGGTCGTACGCGTTTTCTGTGGACTGCAGCGACTCGCTCGTTGTTGCCCAGACTGTTGGTTTTGCGCTGATCGGTGCTGGCGCGACATAGGCGCCATTTTCGGTCGCCGTTTCATAAGCATGAACAGGCGCCGCGAATTCGCTGCTGATTGGTCCGGTTGTACTACAGGCCCCGCAGGCCAAGAGCACAACACCGGACGAAATCAAGGGCATAATGGCCGTCCTATGGGTCAATCTACTCACTCCCTCAACTAAGGGGAGAGTGCACGCGGTTCATTTCACAAGTGTTTATAGAACCGGGTTCAAATTTAGGACAAGCGTATACTCGATTAACACTTGGAAACATTAACCATGCGCCAGAATCTCAATAATGATCGGTGTATCGTCAGAATAATCGATGTTTCGGAGAGTTAATGCCAGAACAAGTTTTTTTCTGTCCTTTGATTAAGTACACGTCACAATCCCAATTCTTGACGACCCCAAAAGGCCTACGATGATCTCGAGAAGCGGCTTCTAGGATACGCGCCTCAAGTCCGACTTGTACTCCTTGGCTAAGAGTGGCCGCCCAATCCAATACCCTTGCAATTGGTCGCAGCCATATCTTGTAACCAGTTCCGCCGTTCTCTGATCCTCGATGCCTTCCACACAGCATACGATCCCAAGTTGGCGCGCCAGCTGAATTGTTGCGGCTAGCACTTTGGACGAGTCACCGCGCGCTTGGGCGCGTTGAACGAATGTTCGATCAAGCTTCAACTTGTCGAGCGGTAAGGCATCCAACATCGACAATGATGAGTACCCGGTGCCGAAATCGTCAAGCGCGATAGTAAATCCTCTCGACTTGGCATGATTTAGAATTTTCGCGCTTTCTTCGATGTTTCGAACAGCGATCTCTTCGGTGATTTCGAGTTCGATCTGAGACGGGTCAACATTGAATTGAGCCAAGACGGATGCCAACCGAGCGAAAAACCGCGTCGAACCAAGCTGAGACGGAGACACGTTGATCGCAATACGATGAGACGTTCCCGTAATCACAGGGAGGGCTTGGCGCAGAGTTTCCCACAACAGACTGTTGAGCAGACCATACTTCTCAGCAATCGGGATAAACTCGTTTGGAGTCGGGTCCTTAGGGAACCCACTATTTGGCCAACGCGCCAAGAGCTCGTATCCCAGCACGGTGTAATCCGAAGAGCGCGCAATCGGTTGCAGCGCAGCCTTCACACCGCCAGCAACCACCGCTGAGCGGAAACTGTTTTCCAGCCAAGCGACAGATCGTGCACCAGAATCGACGCTGGGATCATAATGTGAGACACCGCCGCGCTCTGATTTCGCGCGGCGCATCGCAGTATCGGCGGCGTGCAGCAAATCGGCGGCCGTTGTTCCGTCAATCGGCGCGATCGCATACCCTATTGAGACACCGACATAGAGGTCGCCGACATCTGTTTGTATGGGCGTTGATATCGCTTCATAGACGGTGTCGACCGACGCGCGTGTCTCAAGGTCAGAGCCCTCATAGCGGACGACTACCGCGAACTCATCGCCGCCGAACCGGGCGACGCAAAGCGCGTTTTCTGTCTGTCCCAAACGGTGCGCGATCTCTCGGAGAACTTGGTCACCAATGGAGTGGCCATGCTCATCATTGATCGGCTTGAACCGGTCTAGATCGACAAACAGAACACAATAAGGTTTCTCGCGCGCCATCAATTCATCAATGCAAGAGAGAAAAGCACGGCGATTGTGCAACCCCGTCAGCGGGTCCTCACCAGCCATTCGAGCTTTATCGTCGATAACAGCCCGGAGTTTCTCTTGAACATTGATACTCTGAAACGCTGTGGTCACCACATACAAAAACAGAGAGGTGAGCGAGAAGGCGATCAAAGTCTTGCTGCGAAGCGAAAACCCCGTCGCGAATGTGGTTGAAATCAGCACTGCTGCCATCAGCAAAACAATCGGCGCCATCGTGAGCATCGTCTGCAGGCGACTGCTGGCATAAAATACGGACACATGGACCAATGTGCCGATGAGCAATGTAATTCCCAGCAACATGCTGGCCGGATCACCAGTGAACCAGAGCACGCAACCTGCCGACGCCCAGATCACAGACCCGCTCGAAATGTGCCAGAAGTACGGGATCAACCTTTGCATCGTCGACAGGCTTTTGTTTGAAAGCCGGTTTACGATTAGCGTCTCGGTGCCCTCATTCATGAATACCGCGATACACCAAAGGATAGCGGTCCAATGGAGCCCGACCCACCAAATCAACGCAACCGTTAAGCAGCAGGTGGCGATCCGCAAGAATCGGTCACTCCGAAGCCCGGATGCGGTAGCAACACCAAGCTCCACTTCTTGTCGAAGTGTCCAGTCATTCCCCAGAATGCGTTTGTACATCAACCCAACCGAAAGCTGTCCCCGAAGAAACAGCTATCAGAGTAGGGTCAATTTGGGCCTAAAGGGTTTGGTATGACTTTGACCGTGGCGTTAACCATTGGTCAGCATCTGAAACCCGGATCGGCTTACCTATTGGCAAGCGAGGCACTCATCATAATCTGTGTCGGGAACATCCATACCCTGGATGCTTTCAGTCTCTTTCAGGCTACCCGCAAAGCTCGCGCGTTGAACGGATTTGGAGCGACAATAATACAATGATTTCACGCCTTTTTCCCAAGCCGTCCAATGCAACATGTGAAGGTCCCACTTGTTGGTATCAGCTGGCAAGAAGACGTTGAGCGATTGTGCCTGGCAGATATAAGGTGTGCGATCTGCTGCATGCTCAATGACCCAACGTTGATCGAGTTCGAACGCCGTCTTGAACAGGGATTTCTCATGTTCATTCAAGCACTCTAAATGCTGAACAGACCCCTCATGTTCGAGGATTGAGACCCAGACTGTTTCCGTGTTCTCACCCTTTTCCTCAAGCAGGCGTTCAAGCTGTGGGTTCTTAACCGTAAATGATCCTGACAGCGTCTTATGGGTGTAAACATTTGCAGGGATCGGCTCGATTCCTGCCGATGTTCCTCCGCAAATGATCGAGATCGATGCTGTCGGTGCAACAGCAATTTTGTGGCTGAACCGCGCCATCATGCCAACTTCGGCCGCATCTTCACAAGGGCCACGCTCCTTAGCAAGCTTCACTGACGCGGCGTCTGCGCCCTGACGCATGTGTTTGAAAATCTTCTCATTCCAAACCTTTGCCATCGCACTTTCAAACGGCACATTCACTTTTTGGAGGAAGGAATGGAAGCCCATCAGGCCGAGACCAACAGAGCGTTCCCGCTTAGCTGAATAAACCGCGCGAGACATTTCATCGGGGGCATTCGTGATGAAGTTTTCCAGCACATTGTCGAGGAACCGATAAATGTCCTCGAGGAAGCCTTCATCCTTGCTCCACTCCAAATACTTCTCAGCATTAAGAGACGACAGGCAGCAGACAGCCGTGCGGTCAACGCCGAGATGGTCGACTCCCGTCGGTAGTGTGATTTCTGAACAGAGATTAGACTGTGTCACTTGCAATCCAAGCTGACGCTGGTGCGCCGGCATCGCATTGTTCACTGTGTCTGTGAACAAGAGATAGGGTTCGCCTGTTTGAATACGCAGCTCCAAAATCTTCTGCCAGATTTTACGTGCGTTGACGGTGCGGAGAACTTCGCCGGACTTTGGCGACAGAAGGCCGAATTCCTCATCCTTGCGAACCGCCTCCATAAATTCATCAGTGATGTTGATGCCGTGATGAAGATTAAGGGATTTCCGGTTGAAGTCGCCGGACGCCTTTCGGATCTCGAGAAACTCTTCGATTTCTGGGTGATGAACATCTAGATAGCATGCAGCAGATCCTCGGCGGAGCGAGCCCTGGCTGATCGCCAAGGTAAGGCTGTCCATTACGCGAATGAATGGGATAATGCCTGAGGTCTGTCCATTCTGACCAACTTTTTCGCCTATCGAGCGTACATTTCCCCAATATGTGCCAATCCCACCGCCATTTGACGCCAGCCAGACATTCTCGGTCCATGTGTTAACAATATCATCCAGACTATCGCCCACTTGGTTCAAGAAACAGGAGATTGGAAGACCACGTTCGGCACCGCCATTCGACAGAACCGGCGTTGCGGGCATGAACCACAATTTGGACATATAATCATACAGCCGCTGCGCGTGTGCATCATCATCTGCGAAAGCCGTCGAAACGCGCGCAAACATATCCTGAAACGACTCACCCGGGAGCAAGTACCGATCCTTCAGCGTTACCTTGCCGAACTCGGTGAGGTTCGCGTCTCTACTCGGGTCGGTAACAACTGGCGTAGAGACCACGCGCAATGTTGGCGCGACCCCGGTTTTAACAGATTCCGGTGACGACTCAGCTACACGAGTCGCTGTCTTTGATCCGGCCATTTCTTACCCCTTCAACAAGCCCTTAGAATATAGGGTTTCAGCCCTAAACTGCCATATGCAGTGCATCAGCCCATCCCTGACACAACATATAGTGCGACCAAGGTTAATGCGAGGTCAATGCCAGATGTCGTTTTTCCGTCACTTCGGCGGTGGATAAATCCTGAATCTGGGGTTAACCTACCCCGCTCGAGCCCATGGTAGTTGAGGGTTGGAGCCGTTGCTTTCTTGAAAAAAAATATCTTATCAAAAGCATCGAAAAAATTAACCAAATAAATCCGTAACCTGTCGACTCGGCTCACCACACCTATTCCGTCGGTGCAACCAAGCCCAACACTATATATAGTGTCTACTTTTGCAGTTTTGAGCGAGTCGTCGGAATTTGTTGATTCGAACCATTTCGACTGAAGCGAAACACATCAACACCTTTTCAAGGCTGCAACACCGTCGCGTATCGCCAAACAGCGTTCACCGGGATAAAGAGCCGCTCATGCGCATAATGATCATTACTGATGCCTGGACGCCCCAAGTAAACGGCGTTGTTCGCACAATGCAGCGCGTCATCGAAGAATTGGAATTGGAAGGCCATGTCTTTGACGTGGTTCATCCCGGCGAAGGTTTCGCCACAATGCCGCTCCCAACGTATCCCGAGATCAAATTGGCCATGTTCGCAGAGCGGCGGATCAAAGAACGATTCGAAACGTTCGAACCTGACGCAGTTCACATTGTGACTGAAGGCACAATTGGAATGGCCGGGCGCAAAATGTGCCTGAAAATCCAACACCCTTTTTCGACCGCCTATCATACCCGATTTCCGGAATATGTGTCAGCGCGTTTTCCTGTACCGACCTCGGCGGGATATAGCTTTGTGCGCTGGTTTCACAAATATTCCGGTCGAGTGATGGTTCCGACTCAAAGCATGGTTGAGGAGTTGCGCGCTAAAGGCTTCATCAACACGGTTGCCTGGACGCGCGGCGTCAATGTCGAACAATTCCACCCGAATAAGCGGCGGACGGACGGCACCGCCGAAGATCCGTTCGCTGGCTTGCCGAGACCCATCTTCTTGAATGTAGGCCGCATTGCAGTCGAAAAGAACATTGAAGCCTTTCTGCAACTTGACCTGCCTGGATCGAAAGTTGTTGTAGGTGACGGGCCCGCGCGCAAAGACTTAGAGAAGAAGTTTCCGGCCATTCGCTTTCTCGGCACGAAATTTGGTGATGAGCTGGCAACGTGCTTTGCCAGTGCTGATGTCTTTGTGTTCCCCAGTCTGACCGACACATTCGGTCTCGTCGTGCTTGAAGCCATGGCATCGGGCACGCCTGTCGCCGCGTATGAAGCGACGGGTCCCAAGGATGTTATTCCCGGGTCGAAAGCCGGCACCATCACGGCGCTTGGGGGAGACCTGGCAGCAGGCGCAATTGCGTGTCTCGACCTCAATCGCGATGATTGTCGAAGCTACGCAGAGGGCTATAGCTGGAAAGCAGTCGCTCACGCATTCCTGGAGAATTTACAGCCTTTTCCGACGCCAGAGCGTCGGCGATTTTGGCAGAGACTGCGGCGAAAAAAGAAGACTTGGATCGACTGGGACCAAATCACTGGTAAATCTGAAGTCGACTAACAAGCGAATAGCTGCGGCCAAAGAGCATTTACAGGGGGAAGACGGTAGACGTGCGGAACGGGACCGTCTAAAGGACCCGCCATTCGATTTGTAGCTCAGCAGAAAGGGTGCGGTCATGGCTGTACGTGTCGCAATCAATGGATTTGGACGCATCGGGCGTTTGGTTCTGCGTTCGATTCTGGAACACGGGCGGGACGATATCGAAGTCGTTGCGATTAATGATCTCGGCCCCGTCGAAACCAATGCGCATCTTCTTCAGTATGACAGTGTCCATGGACGTTTGCCGATGACGGTGGAGGTCGAAGGTGATGTCATCAAAGTCGGCGACATGCGCATCAAATGTACGGCCATCCGAAATCCTGCAGAGCTTCCTCATGGCGATATGAAGATTGATATTGCGATGGAGTGTACGGGCCTCTTTACCGACCGCGATAAAGCCGCCGCTCATCTCGAGGCCGGCGCGAAGCGGGTACTTGTTTCTGCTCCGGCAAAGAATGCCGACAAAACCATCGTTTACGGCGTCAACCACGACACGCTGACGGGGGATGATCTCGTCGTCTCTAATGCGTCATGTACGACAAACTGCCTATCGCCTGTCGCGAAAGTGCTGAACGACACCGTTGGCATTGAGCGCGGATACATGACAACAGTGCACGCCTATACGGGCGATCAGCCAACGCTCGACCGCATGCACAGCGATTTGTATCGCGGCCGTGCGGCGGCGACATCGATGATCCCAACATCAACCGGCGCGGCGAAAGCGGTTGGTTTGGTCCTGCCCGAACTCGCCGGCAAACTGGATGGCTCGGCTGTCCGGGTGCCAACACCAAATGTCTCTATGATCGATTTGGTATTTGATGCGGGGAAAGACACAACGGTCGAAGAAGTGAATGAGGCAATCAAGGCTGCTGCGACGGGTCCGATGAAAGGCGTTTTGGACTTTTCAACCGCGCCGCTTGTTTCAGCTGACTTCAATCACAGTCCTGCTAGCTCTACTTTTGCGTCGGGCGGCACCAACGTCACAGACAAGCGCTTGGTGCGGGTCTTGTCTTGGTACGACAATGAGTGGGGCTTTGCGACCCGAATGAGCGACACAGCCACCGAAATGGCGAAGCACATCTAAAGCAGAGTAGCCAGATCATTAGTAGGGGGTGGTAATGTCCAACTTTCGCCGCATCGAAGACGCCGGCAGTCTGGTTGGAAAAACCGCCCTCGTCCGGGTCGACTTCAATGTCCCGATGAGTGACGGTCAGGTCTCAGATGCGACCCGATTGATGGCAGCGGCAGAGACCGTCCAGACGCTTCGGACCCAGGGGGCCAAGGTTGCCTTACTGTCGCATTTTGGGCGCCCCAAGGGCGAACGTGTCCCCGAAATGAGCCTTGCGCCGATCGCGCAGGCCTTTTCAAAGCAAATTGGTAGCCCGGTTTCCTTCGTCGCGGATTGTGTCGGAGACAGCGTTGCTGGCGCCATCACAGCGCTTCCGCCAGCGGGCGTGATCTTATTGGAGAATACGCGCTACCATGCGGGCGAAGAGAAGAATGACGCGGTCCTCGCCGACGAGATGGCCAAGCTCGGCGATCTCTTCGTCAGCGATGCGTTTTCAGCCGCCCATCGCGCACATGTCTCAACAGTCGGCCTCGCCTCGCGACTTCCTGCCTATGCAGGGAAGTCGATGGAACGCGAACTGACCGCGCTCGAAGCGGCGCTCGGATCACCAAAGCGACCGGTCCTGGCCGTTGTCGGTGGCGCTAAAGTCTCGTCCAAAATCGAACTCCTGAACAATCTTGTCGAGAAAGTTGACGCGCTCGCCATCGGTGGCGGCATGGCGAACACGTTCCTCGCGGCCCGCGGCGTGAGTGTCGGCAAGTCACTTTGCGAGCACGATCTGACGGACATGGCACGTAAAATTGAACGCTCTGCTGAGATTGCCGGTTGCGACATTCTTCTGCCGCAAGATGTCGTCGTTGCTAAAGCCTTTGAGGCGCACGCCGCGCATCGTATTGCACGAACAGATGAAGTGAGCGACGACGAGATGATCCTCGATGCAGGGCCCCAAACGGTTGCGATCCTGGCCGCAGCCATGGATGTCGCCAACACGGTGATCTGGAACGGACCGCTCGGCGCGTTCGAGCTCGAACCGTTTGATG
Source organism: Pseudomonadota bacterium (assembly GCA_038534315.1). Classification (GTDB taxonomy): domain Bacteria; phylum Pseudomonadota; class Alphaproteobacteria; order Caulobacterales; family Hyphomonadaceae; genus Henriciella. Next base: position 10,274 of record JBCAWZ010000023.1, read on the forward strand.
CCGCGACAGTTCAAGCGGCGAGGGCTGCCGCTGCACGTGCCAAGAAAGGCGAACTGGTCGCCGTTGCCGGCGGTGGAGACACAGTCGCGGCGCTCAACCATGCAGGCGCTGCTAACGACTTTACGCACATCTCCACTGCGGGCGGCGCGTTTCTTGAATGGATGGAAGGGAAACCACTCCCCGGAGTGGATGTTTTGAAACAGTGAAGCAAGGGAAGAGAACCAACCATGCATAGTGTCGAGATGACCAGACAGATCGCCGAAAAAGACGGCTTCATTGCTGCGCTAGACCAATCCGGCGGTTCTACTCCGAAAGCCCTGGGCCTTTATGGCGTCGAGGAGTCCGCGTGGTCGAGCGAAGAAGAAATGTTTGGTCTGATCCACCAAATGCGGGCTCGGATCATTCAGTCTCCCGCCTTCACCGGCGAAAAAGTCATCGGCGCGATCTTATTCGAACGGACTATGGACGGGGACATCGATGGCGTTCCCACCGCAGAATATCTTTGGAATGAATGCGGCGTGGTCCCGTTTCTAAAAGTCGATAAGGGTCTCGAGAGCGGCGCAGACGGCGTAAAGCTGATGAAACCAATGCCAGAGCTGGACGCCCTGCTGACCAAAGCAAAGGCAAAAGGCATTTTCGGCACGAAGATGCGCTCAGTCGTCGATGGCGCAAACCAAAAAGGCATCGCTGCGATTGTCGCTCAACAATTCGAAGTCGGTCAGCAGATCCTGGCACATGGGCTGATGCCAATCCTCGAACCCGAAGTGACGATTACAATCAGCGACAAGGCAGAAGCTGAGGCCATATTGCGTGACGAGATCCTAAAGCAACTCGATGCAATGCCGGGCACTCAAAAAGTTATGCTGAAATTGTCTCTTCCATCGGTCGACAATTTCTATGCACCATTGATTGAACATGACCGCGTGATGCGCGTTGTCGCCTTGTCCGGTGGCTACAATCGGGACGAAGCAAATGCCAAACTCGCGCGGAACTCTGGGATGATTGCAAGCTTCTCTCGCGCTTTGGCAGAAGGTCTGTCGGCGAAACAGGAGCAAACGCAATTTGATGCAATGCTCGGCGAGTCGATAAAAACCATTTATGAATCGTCACGCGCCGGCTAGTGCCGCACGCCAGCAAGGGCTTTGCAATCGCTAGAATCCGGGTCAATGTTCTTTCATGACTGCGGACAATAAGCGCGAGCGCGCGCGCCTCTATCTCATCACGCCGCCACGCATTGAAAACGTTGGCGACTTTGTCGATCATTTCAAAGCGGCGATGGAGGGCGGAGACATTTCTGCCTTACAAGTCCGGATCAAACCCGACGGGGTTCTCGACACCGCTATGACCCGAAAAGTGGCGCAGGCGGTGCAGGCACTCTGTCAGGTCAATCATATCGCGCTCATTATCAATGATAGCCCCCAATTGTGCCGCGCTCTCAATGCCGATGGCGTACATCTCGGCATGGGCGATATGGAAATCAGCCAAGCACGGGAGATCGTCGGCGAAGACGCAATTATCGGCGCGACCTGCAAGAATAGTCGTCATCACGCGATGGAGGCTGGCGAAGCGGGCGCTGACTATGTTGCCTTCGGTGCTTTCTACCCGACCGATACAAAAGCTGAAACGACGCCGGCAGATCCTGATGTCCTGACCTGGAGCCAGATGTTCCTGACCCTGCCCTGCGTCGCCATTGGCGGTATCACAACAGAGACAGCCAGCGCGCTTGTGTCCGCCGGCGCAGACTTTTTGGCAGTGTCATCCGGCGTTTGGCAACATCCAGATGGCCCCGCCGCGGCGGTCGACATGTTCAATCGGGCGATTGATCAGGCGATGGCTGGCGCGTAGCAGCAGATGGAGCCGCGCGACCCGTGACAATGTCGTGCAAAGACGCGTCAACACGAAACAGAGCGCGCGCCGCTTCGGCAAGGACCCGAAGAAAAAATACCGACAGGAGCGCGATAAGCGGTGCGCTGACGATCTGCCATATCGCATCGCCGACATTGCCCCCACCCAAATCCACAAATCCAGCGATCATCCGCGCGATACAGACCCACGTGGTCCAAACCAGGCCAATGTAATAGAGCAATTGAACCAAGACCGGGGCCATGCTGCGCTCAAAGCTCAATAGTCGAGACAAAAAATCCATATCTTCCAACCCTCCATGGGGGGCATCAAACCCAATGCAACAAAGCCTGTCCATAGAACTTGACCATACAAGCCGGTAGCGGCTAGGTCGCAGCGGTCAAATTACAGGAATGCGGTATGGCCAAAATCAATGGCAATGAAATTAAGCCGAACATGGTGATTGAATATAATGGCAGCGTTTGGCGAGCCATGAAGTGCAATGCTGTGAAGCCTGGTAAAGGCGGCGCGTTCAACCAAGTTGAGATGCGCAATCTCTTCAACGGTTCAAAAGCTAATGAACGGTTCCGAGCCAATGAAACCGTCGAGCGCGTTCGGCTGGAACAGAAGGGCCATCAATTTCTCTATGATGCCGGCGAAGCGTTCGCATTCATGGATCAAGAATCGTTTGAACAGATCGAAATCGCTAAAGACTTCATCGGCGAAGACGGTGATTTCCTTCAAGACGGCATGGTCGTTGAAATTGAGTTTTATGGCGAAACCCCAATTGGCGTTGCCCTGCCCGAGCAAGTGACCCTCACCGTCGCGGAAACAGAACCCGTTGTTAAGGGCCAAACAGCCGCCAATAGCTTCAAGCCTGCGGTGTGCGACAACGGGGTTCGCGTCACTGTACCGCCCTTTGTTGGCGTCGGTGAGAAGATCATCGTGCAGACATCAGATCGCACCTATTTGCGCCGCTCGGACTGATCAAACATGTCGAAACCATCAGCCGTTGGAAATGTGATGATCGATGCCGCGCGCAAAGCCGGCAACGGTCTCGCTCGTGACTTTGGCGAGGTTGAATTTCTCCAGGTCTCCAAAAAAGGGCCAGGCGACTTTGTCTCAAATGCCGATCACAAAGCAGAAGAAATCATCTATGAAGCGCTGACTAAGGCCCGTCCCGGCTACGGTTTTCTGATGGAAGAACGGGGAATTGTTGAGGGATCAGATAAGACCAATCGATTCATCGTCGACCCGCTGGATGGAACACTTAACTTCCTTCATGGCCAACCTCATTTCGCCGTCTCGATCGGCCTAGAACGCGAGGGACAACTCTTGGCCGGTGTTGTCTATGATGTGTCTCGCAATGAAATTTTCTGGGCGGAGACCGGGCGCGGCGCGTGGCTTGGCCAACGAAAATTGCGCGTTGCAACACGCACAGCCCTAGACAATTCGGTGTTCGCCACGGGAACACCGTGGATTGGAAAGGGTGAGGAAGTCCACAATCGGTTTGCGTCCGAATTGAACGCAATGACCCCGGTAGTTGCGGGAATCCGGCGCTATGGTTCAGCGGCTCTCGATCTGGCTTGGGTTGCCGCCGGTCGATTTGACGGTTTTTGGGAGCGCGGCTTGAGCGCATGGGACATTGCCGCCGGCCTCGTTTTGGTTCGAGAGGCAGGCGGCGTTGTTCAGGAAATCGATGGCGGTGACGTTTTGAAAACGGGCTCAGTCATCGCCTCAAACGCGGATCTGTTTCCGAAGTTTGAACGGCAAATTCGACGAGCGCCCGCGTTTGCGAACAAAACGGATTAGCGCGTTTCGGTATCGAGCTCGACGTCCCAATACAGATAATCCATCCAGGTCTCGTGCAGGTGGTGTGGCGGAAACTTCCGACCCATTTCCTGCAATTGATAATTGTTCGGACGATGCGGCTTTATACTCGGATGCATGTCGCATTCTCGCGGCATGCGGCCACCCTTTTTCAGATTGCACGGCGAACAGGCTGCAACAATATTGTCCCAGCTTGTCTTGCCGCCCTTCGAACGAGGCACCACGTGATCGAAGGTCAGATCCTCGGTGGCACTGCAATATACGCATTTGAACCCGTCCCGTAGGAAGACGTTGAACCGCGTAAAAGCCGGTGTCCGATCCTGGCGCACAAATTCGCGCAAAGCGATAACGCTTGGCAAGCGCATCTCAAAGCTCGGGCTGCGAACGAAGGTGTCGTATTCTGCGATGATGTCGACGCGATCAAGGAACACAGCTTTCACAGCATCCTGCCAGCACCAAAGCGACAGCGGATAATAAGATAGCGGACGGAAGTCGGCATTGAGTACCAGCGCGGGCCGTCCATTTGGGGGAGCAGACAGAACTTCAGCCATCGTCAGAAACTCCTGTCAAAGCGACATTGATTGTCTTGAGCGAATACTTGAAAGCCGACCTCCTTGTCGTTGCGTCGTGATAAATACTGATTCGCTTTTACAAACGTATGACAGCTTGTGCGGCAGGGCCAGTCTCAGGCCGGTGCCGCATCGCGCCATTGATGAATCCACTTCCAAAGTAGGTGCGCTGCAACCCCACGATAAGGGCGCCATGCCTCTGCGCGCTGCAAAAAGTCTTTCGCCGGTTCGCGCTCATCGCGTCCCTGAAGCAGCCGATATGCCTCCATGACGCCAACATCGCCGTGCGGAAACGCATCCAAATGCCCCAAGGCATTCATGAGAAACAAATCTGCCGTCCATGGCCCAATCCCACGCACCAACAGCAATTCCTTCCGGGCAGTTTCGATGTCAGACCGACCGAGACGGTCAAAGCAGAGCGCGCCCGAACGAATAGATTCAGCAATTGCCCTCATATGTTGGACCTTTGGACGAGACACTCCGCAGGCACGCAAGTCGAGATCCGCGGTTGCCACGACACGGTCAGGACTGACGTCTCCTTGCAGTTGGGTATGGACACGGCTCCAAATCGCGGAAGCAGCTTTAGTGGACACGAGTTGGTAAACAATGGCCCGCGCCAAAGTCTCAAAGTCTGCCGAAGCGGTGCGCCACTCTGGCGACCCGACATCGAACATGGCTTGCGCAAGACACACGTCCCGATCCGATAGAAACAGGCAGGCTTCTTCAATCGCCTGAGTAGAGGGCGCGGCCCCCTTCATATCGTCTTAGCAATGCCCTGATTTTCGACCAGCAGCTGAGTCGAAGCCGATTCGAGTTCCGTTTGCAGCCGTTTCACCATGTCTTTTGGCGGAAGGCCTTCGGGCAAAGGCGGTCGCAACTCATACACGACGTGCCCGGGCGTTCGGACAAACCCACGAGCTGGCCAACATTGCCCAGCATTCGTCGCGAGCGGGTAGATCGGCAGCTCCAGCGCTTTGTAGAAAGCCCGAATGCCCGCTGGTTTGTAGTCGGGGTCGGCGCCGGGTGCAGACCGAGTGCCCTCCGGATAGATCACCAGCTGACGCCCGCCTCGTTCGGCGATCACACGGCGCGCCACATCCAGCATTTTGCGCATGGTTTGCGCGCCACCGGACCGATCAATTGGCAACTGGCCTGTCTTCAGCGCGTACCAACCCAGCACAGGATACCAAAGCAATTCGCGTTTCATTACCAAAACGGGGTCGCGAAAGAAAAGAAACGGCATAAACACATCAAGCATCGCCTGATGTTTTCCAGCGATCAGCTGCGGTCCACCCGAAACATGCTCTCGGCCACGAAGCTCGACGCTGATGCCGCATAACCAGCGCAATCCAAAAAGCATCAATCGAACATAACTCCGGATGCAGAGAAGGGTCACGATCCGGGGCAAGAGCAAAGTCGGCAAACACAGAATCCCGAGTATCGCCATCCAACCATACATCCAAATGACAAACAGAATTGATCGTAGCGCCTTCACATTGTTCCCTTCAAAGCCTGCAGCACGGTGATACGGGCTGCGCCTCTTGCCGCCAGCCCCGCGATTACGGGCGTGACGACGAGAATGGCGAAGTCAACAATATCCAAGCTCAGCCGAGGCAGCAGTTGCGATTCCACTGCGCCACTCGAGGACGCAGAGAACACAATCAGCGCGGTGGTCATTAAGGCGGCCAGCGCGCCGCCACTCCCCGCTTGCAGTGCAAGCACCCAAAATCGTCGAGCGAACAGTCTCGCAATGAAACGGTCTTCGGCACCCGAAAGGTGCAGCACATCAACGATGTCTTTGCGGGCCAATAGTGCCGCATGGGTCGCAAATGCGATCACAGCAATCGCTGTCGCGGCCAATAAGCTCACCGCGCCGATCCCAATCAAACGCAACACCGCAAGCGCCCGCTGAACCTGTCTGGCGAAACCACCATGCCCGCTGACCTCGCCCTCGACTTCGGCCTGATCTAGGATTGTGGTGATGGCCGGCTCGGGATCCGGCGCGTCGGGCGCGGCCTGCACAGCAATCAGCAGCGGCAGCGGCAAACCGTCTGGTAAGCCACCAGGGCCGAAACTGGGCGCCAACAACTCATCCAATTCCGCCTCCGACAAAAGCCGCGCACCATCGATCCCGGTCATTTGCGCAATGTCATCCGCAATCCCTGTCGCGGTGCGCCGATCTGTGTCTTGCAGAACCACGGTGAACTCTCCCTCAATCTGGTCACCCCAGGCCGCAGCGGCGGCATAAGTGCCTCGCGTCGTCAGTGCGGCCAGCGCGGCGAGGAAGCACAACGCGCCAATCACAAAGAAAAGAGCCGCTTCACGGGCTTCTGTGTGCGGCAATAGGGGGCTCTCCCGGTTCATGCCTGAACCTCGCCGCGAACGGGTGACAGACGCCCATCTTGAATACGCAGCACGGGCTTATCGAATTCGGAAATCAGGCCGATATCATGCGTGGCAATCAGCACGGTTGTGTTGAAACGCTTGTTCAGCTCCATAAACAAGCGGAAAATTTTGCGCCCCATTTCAGGATCAACGCTGCCCGTGGGTTCATCCGCGATCAGCAAATCCGGCTTATTGATCAAGGCACGTGCGATCGCCACACGCTGCTGTTCTCCGCCTGACAAGCGCGGCGGCGGCGTATCAATACGGTCTCCCAACCCGACCCAGCGCAGCAAGTCTTCAACCTCGTGCGCATAGCTATCGAGCTTTCGTCCCTCGACCCGCAGGGGGAGCGCGACATTCTCAAAAGCCGTTAAGTGATCAAGCAGACGAAATTCCTGAAACACAACGCCGATGCGACGCCGCATGCTGGCCAGGTCTTTGCGCGACATTTGCCAAGTTGATTGGCCAAACAGACAAATCTCACCCTGCAACGGGGGTAGCGCGAGATATAGCGTTTTGAGCAAAGTTGATTTCCCCGCCCCTGACTGCCCCGTCAAAAAGCTAAAATCCCCTTGATCCAAACGCAGGGTCGCGTCTCGAATGATCGGATCAGAGCCACCATAGCCGACATGGAGCTGATCCAGTCGAAGCGCAGGCTCATCATTTAGGCTTAACCGAAATCGGGACATGCAAAAGCTCTCAAACTGCGGTAAGCGTCGGGTCGACTATTTCAGCGAACGACGCAATTGTCCAAAGCATGATCCTCTCTTGTCCTGAATGCGAGACTCAATATTTCGCCGATGATGAATCCATCGGCGATTCTGGACGTACTGTGAAGTGCGCGTCCTGCGGACATAGCTGGTTTGTCAGCAAACCTGAGGCAGAAAGCGTTAGCGCAAAGCGTGCCGGGGCACACGAAATGTATCGCGCCAAGGTGCGTGAGCGTCGCCGACGGAAAAGCCGGGTCGCGGCTGTGTCGGCTTGGACCATTAGCTCGGGTGTGGCGACCGCAATGTTGCTGTCGCTCATTGTATTTCGCACCGATGTGGCCGCCGTGTGGCCGCAAAGCGCTTCAGCCTTTCGGCTGTTAGGGATGGACGTCAACCGTTTCCGCGTCGACTTTGTTGACGCTGAGGCGGAACGCTTTTTCGACGGAACCACCCCGATACTGGAAGTGCGCGGAGCGGTATTGAATGTCACGTCAGACAGTGTCCCTGCCCCAAGAGTGCGTGTCGCCCTATTGGACGATTCTGGCACCCCAGTGGCCGAACGGTTTGCAAGTATGAGCACAACCAAAATTCCTGGGCGCGAAACGGCTGAGTTCGTTGTGCGCATCGAAAATCCACCCTACGAAGCGTTCGAACTGGACCTTTCGCTTGCGCCTCCCCTTGCGTCAGCGCGGTCGACACCTTCTGAGGGGCCATGACAGACCCAGACTTCAAACCGATACTGACCGAAACAGATTTGATGGATCGGATTGACGGGCTCGCAGATCGCCTCGCTCCGCACATGCAAGGCGAGTGGACCATTATCAGCATCTTGATCGGCGCAACGCCGTTTACGACGGACCTGATGAAAGCGCTGGCGCGGCGCGGCGTCCATCCAATGCTTGATGCACTTTGGCTCGAGAGCTACCGAGATGCACGCGAGAGCTCGGGCCGTGTCGTCGTTCGAGCAGATACAATCAGGCCGGTAAAAGAGCGTGGTGTCTTGATCTTGGACGATGTGTTTGACTCAGGACGGACGCTTACTTTCGCGCGCACCCACATTTTGGCGAAAGGGGCCCGCGAAGTTATCACTTGCGCGCTCGCTCGAAAGCCATGGGCTCCAACTGGTGAGAACGACGTCGACTATCACGCCTTTGATGCACCACCCCGATTTCTCGTGGGCTATGGCATGGATGATGCCGGCAAATATCGCGGACTGCCCTACATCGCGGCGATCGACTAGCCGCGTCAGTCAATCAATCTGCGTCAAGTGGTCGAAACGTTTCGCAACTTCCAGATAGACCGGCCGCTTAAACGGAACGATTAGATCAGGCACTTCTGATAGGTTCGCCCAACGCCAGGCGTCAAACTCCGGAGTATGCTTGTCGAGCCTTATATCGCTGTCTGACCCTTTGAACCGGAACGCAAACCACTTTTGGCGCTGCCCAAGAAAGCGTCCGCCCATCCGCCGTCTCAACTCAATCGGAAACTCGTAATACAGCCAATCATCGGTCTGCTCGACAATATCGACCAGTTTCGCGGCCACGCCAATTTCTTCGTCCATTTCTCGGAAGGCAGCATCGACCGGGTCTTCATTGGGATCGATGCCGCCTTGCGGCATCTGCCATTGGAAGGGACCGCGACCATTTATGCGCCTGCCGACGAAGACATGGCCCGCTGCAGAAAAAAGTGCGAGCCCGACATTCGCCCGAAAAAGATCTGGATTGTGTTTGGTGTCTGTCACCCTTGAGGATCTAGCTCAGCAATTTTGATCTGACCAGCATTTGTAGATTGACGTGCAAAATGAGAGGCCGGCGCGAGCAGAATGCCTTTTTCATCGAGGCGTTCAATCCAGGCGCCGAGCAAATCAACCGAGATCGGAAACGGCATTGCTGTGCCAAGGGATGCCCCGGAATCAAGTGCTTCCGCTTCGAGCAGCAAGAGTTGTTTCTCGATTTCATCCGCTTCCGGACGCGCGTCGATCGCTGTCGTCGCGGCGCCGAAATATGCATTCTTCTCATTAGCGACAGTCGGCAACACGGAGTCTTGCAAGCTGCCATCTTGGAACACCGCGACGCCTTTCTCGGCAAGGGCTTCAATCACCGGCGCAGCGGCAACCGATTCAGTGGCGAAACGGTCACCCTGGAAATTGATGACGCCCATATATCCGTTTGCTTTCGACAGCACGGAGTTGAGACGCCGAACATTCGACGCACCGTCATCACTCACCCTCAAAACGTTGGGATTTGGCCGAGCGCGACCATAATCATAGGGCTCCATCGGCACTTCGATCACCACTTCATGACCCGCCTCACGTGCCCGTCGCACCCACGAAGACAAATTGCTTGTTGTCGGCGCAAATGAAAGCGTCACTTCCTTAGGAAGATCATCGATCGCAGCGATTGTGCGCGTCCGATTGATGCCAAGGCCACCAACAATGATGGAAACCGTTGGCTTGGCATCGGGGTTCTGAAACGGCAGCGCGTATTTCGCGAACGGTGTATCGCTAGAGAGCGGCGGTGGTGTCGATGTCTGGACAGGTGCCGCAATCCGCTGGAGATCCTGTGCCCGAACCTCGCTTAAGGATTGTCCCGGCAAAACCGCTCGACCATTGATCCGGACTGCTGTCTGGCTAGACGCGTCAACGGACACTTTGCGCTCTGCGGCGACGGAACGCCCATCGCGATAATCAACTCCCAAACTCGGCTCGTTGCCACTGGCGGTGTCTTCGCGATTGATCTGCGCATTGGCCATGGTGAGCGTGCGGTCATTACCCCGCAATCGAGGATTCAACTCGGGGTCAGCCTCTGGATCCGGAGAAAACAGTGCCAACTGCACTTTTGGACCGGCGGCATCGGCATTGCCAAAGATCGTGATCGCACCAGCAGCCACGCCAAAAGCCATTGAAAACGCGAGCACGCTGGCGCCACCATGCACAAACGCGCTTCTTATAGGCGAGGGGTCTCGGGCTATGCTTGAGGTCATCACACCAATCCATTGCTGAACAGCTTCAACCGAATGAGAATGCCATCCAAACGGTTAAGAAGGGGCAAACTATTCGTTAACAGGTGGCCGTGTTCGTTGACCAAAAAAAGGTTCTATCGAAGATTGTCCACAACCCATCCAAAAGTTGCGGCGCACTTTTGGGGCTAACGGTAAATCAGGCGTGCATTTACCCGGCCCTCAAGTCTCCGCTTGCAAGCACGCGTCCGGCCTGAAGCAGCTCTACTGCGCGATCAAGTTGGAAATCGTCGCCTTCATAGGCTTCTGGTGGCTGCTCATTTGGCAAATGTGGTATTTCGCGTTTGGCACCGTCTTCATTGCTCAGTGCATTGGGAAGATCGGCCTCAGAATAACGCTGGATCCGCGCTAGCTCTTCTTCGGACAGACGACGATTTGCAATTTCAAGATCGGGGACGATACCTGTACCCTGGATCGACCGACCGGACGGCGTATAATAGCGTGCGGTGGTCAATCGTATGGCACCGCGTTCGCCACCAAGCGGGATCACGGTTTGCACCGATCCTTTGCCGAAACTGGTCATACCAATAACTGTTGCCCGATCACGGTCTTGAAGTGCGCCAGCCACGATTTCAGAGGCTGAAGCTGATCCCTCATTCACCAGAACGATAATTGGGACATTGCGAAACACTTGACCATTTCGGGCATTGTAACGCGCGACGTCGCCAGGGCGACGCCCAATCGTCGACACCACTTCCCCGCCGGACAAAAACAAATCTGAGACGGTGATCGCTTGGTCCAGTAACCCACCGCCATTGTTGCGTAAATCTAAGATCAAACCCGAGGGTCGGCCGTCGATCGTGTCCTCTGCTTCGTCAATCGCGGTTTCCAACATTTCCGTCGTACGTTCGTTGAACGTCGAGATTCGGAAATAGGCGATCGTGTCGTCGATGGCCCGCCAGGTCACTGATTTCGGTTCAATCACTTCACGGGTCAGAGTGACCTCGAACGGGTCCATTCCCTCGCGCAGTACCATAACCGTGAGATCGGTGCCTGGGGCGCCGCGCATATCTTTCACAGCATCGTCCAGACTCAGACCGACAATTGGGCGACCATTGATCGCTGTGAACAAATCGCCTGGCTCCAGTCCGGCGCGGCTCGCTGGTGTATCATCCATCGGTGTGACCACTTTGACGAAGCCATCTTCCATCGTGACCTCAATGCCGAGCCCGCCATATTGGCCGCTCGTGGTCACTTGCATTGCGTCAAAATCTGCCGCCGACAGATAGTTTGAATGTGGATCTAGCGATCCCAGCATGCCTTCGATGGCAGCCTCTATCACTTCGCCCTCGTCGATCTCTTCGACATAATCGGCCTTGGCGCGCGCCAACACTTCGGTGAACAAATCGAGCTGTTGGTAAGTCGTCATCCGCGAATTGCTGGCTTTGGCATCGGGCCACGCGACAGCCGAGACTCCGACCGCCGTCGCACCAAGTGCGATCCCCAGGGCTGCGCCAGTCAACATCGCTCGCATCGCTTACTCCTCAGTTGCGGACTAGCCGCGTGTCATCCAATCCTCAGGGTCGATTGGTTCTCCACCCTGCCTGATCTCCATATAGAGCTCAGGTTCTGGCAGCGCGCGATCAGTCATGCGGGCCACCGGTTCACCCTGGTTGACTGTCTGTCCGACGCCAACAAACGCCTCAGCCATACCACTTAGAAGGATATGGTAGCCATCTGCGGTCGAAATAATCAAGAGCTGGCCGTATGTTCGGAAAGGACCGGAATACTCAACACGCCCGCCTTGCGGTGCGATCACTTGTGCTGCGCCTCGGGTGGTAAAGGTCAAACCCTCAGACTTCGTTCCCCCTGGCATCTTATCTCCCCAGCCCCGAATCATCCGCCCAACAACCGGCGCACGCACGGTTCCGGATGCGAATTGCGAGCGACGATTAGCGATGGCACCTAGCCCCGCGGGCGGTGCATCTGAGCGTATTGTCGGGTTTGGCGTCGCCGCGGCCAGGCGTAGTTTTGGCTTCATACGGGGAGCAACCGGTGCGTTTGCTTCAAGCGAGGCGAGCAACGATTCGATGGTCTGAGCCTCACGCCCAAGCAGATCGACGCGGGATTTCAGCGCCGCCGCATCACTGCGCACGTCTTCAAAAGCCGCGCGCTTTGCCGCAGTCATGCGCGCAATCTCTTCGCGCTTAAGCGCCAATGACGCTTCAGCTGCGTCCAATCGCGCCAGTTCATGGGTCACATTGTCCTGCAATTGCCGCATGTCTTCTATCCGCACCCGCAAGCCGGAAGCACGGTCCTGAACCATGGGAACAGTCCGCCCCATCAATATCGCGGCCCGAATGGCCTGGTTCGCGTCATCTCCATGTGACACCCAAGCCGGCGGTCGAGACCGTCCATTGATGGCCAGCGACGCAAGCAAGCCCTCCAAGGCGACTTCACCCACAACGAGATCTCGGCGAGCTTCACCAAGCTGCGTGCGCAGCGCGACGAGCTCGCGCTCTGCATCAATCGCTTGCTCTTCCCGTCGCCGACTTTCCATGGCCGCGCTGATCAAAGACCGTTCGAGCGCGTCGACATCATTTGCGGCAACGGCCTCAGCGGATGTCAGCACATCGAGCGCAGCGACGGCTTCCGCTTTCTCCCGCAAAAGGTCCTGCAGCTCGTCACGCGTGACTTGCCCGTCTCCCTGCGCCACAGCAGAGGACAAAAGGGTCCAAAGACTGACCCCAAATATCAGGACGATACGATACACGCTGAAACAGCTCATATGACGTTCATGACACAATCAGAGTGAGCACTGGATTAACGCGATCAGACATAAGCAGCATTCTGTGCTGCAAGGTTGGCGAAATCGTGACTCGCCTTGCGCAAGCTGAATTGCTACTCGGGCGAGGCTTATGGCCCTAATGCTGCATACAGGGCTGAAGATAGTGGAGAAAACACAATGCCGACATTGGTCCTCACCCGCCATGGCCAAAGCCAATGGAACCTCGAAAACAGATTCACGGGTTGGTGGGATGCCGATTTGACCGCTGCCGGCGAGGCCGAGGCCAAGAAAGGCGGTGAATTGCTGTCTGAGGCCGGCATCGCGCCGACGCAAGCATTCACCAGCTTACAAACGCGAGCTATTCGGACGTTATGGATCGGATTGCATGCGATGGATCGTGCCTGGATTCCGGTGACCAAGCACTGGCGTTTGAATGAACGTCACTATGGCGCGCTGACCGGTCTGGACAAAGCGCAAACGGCTGAGAAGCATGGTGCTGACCAGGTCCATATTTGGCGTCGCTCTTATGACATTCCGCCTCCACCAATGGACGCTGACAGTGAATTCGCACTCGGCAATGATGCGAGATATGCGGGGGTTCCTGTGCCCGATAGCGAAAGCTTAAAACTGACACTCGAACGAGTGCTGCCCTATTGGGAGAGCGCCGTCGCGCCCGTACTCGCGGCCGGTCAAGACACACTGATCTCAGCCCATGGCAATTCTCTGCGCGCTTTGGTCAAGCACCTGTTTGATGTGCCAGATGACGTGATCACCGGCGTTGAGATACCGACCGGCAATCCATTGGTGCTCGAACTCAGTGACTCACTTGTGCCGGTCAATGCTGCGTATCTCGACACCGAACGCGCAAGAGACTTGCCTAAATGCCCGTGAGTGGCGGTTTTAGACTCTAAGAAGGCTGAGCCGATGAACGAAAGCAATCTTATGCAACGCGCCTTTGAGCTCGCGCTCTTGCAGAATGGGCGTACCGGCAAAAACCCAAGCGTCGGCTGTGTCATTCAGGATCGCGATGGCCGGACCATCGCTGAAGCCGCGACGGGCGATGGCGGCGAGATTCATGCGGAAGAATTGGCGCTCCTCAAGCTCGCGACGGATCGAAGCGCGGGCGGCACAGCCTATGTCACGCTAGAACCCTGTCACCGACGATCGCATGGCGGATTGTCCTGCTCGGAACGGCTGATCAAAGCTGGCATTGCTCGCGTGGTCGTTTCTGTCCGCGATGAACATCCTCAAGGCCGGGGCGGAATTGATCGGCTCAAACGGGCCGGCGTGACGGTGGAGACAGGCGTCATGGAGGAAATTGGCGCCAAATTGTACGCGGACTTTTTTGCGCAACACGAGAAGGAATTCTAATCGACTATGATCCAGTACCAGGATCGAACCGTACTAATTTCTGGATATGTGGACTCACATCTCTTATGTTCAGTTACACCCTGAGGGTACACACCCGGGCGGGCGTTAAGTCCTGTTCCTTTTGATGATCACTCGTCAACGGAAACTTGGCTCGACCCCCGTCCCTCAGACGGAGACAAAAATATGGCAATGGACGCCATCACACCGAACGACGAACTTGTGCGCGCTGAGATTGAGCGGCCCACAAAAGAAGAGGCCATGGAGGCGGTTCGCACGCTGATCGCATGGGCGGGCGACGATCCCCAGCGTGAAGGTTTGATCGACACACCAAAGCGCGTCGTCAATGCTTATCGCGAGTGGTTTGCCGGTTACGAAGAAGACCCGGTGAAGTATCTGTCGCGCACTTTTGATGATGTGCAAGGCTATGACGACATTGTCATGCTGAAAAATATCGACGTCGAAAGCCACTGTGAACACCATATGGCGCCGTTCTTGGGCAAGGCGTTTGTCGCTTACATGCCGACCCAAGCCGTCGTCGGCATATCGAAGCTGGCGCGGGTTGTCGAAATCTTTTCGAAACGCCTACAGACACAAGAAACAATGACTGCGCAGATCTGTGACGCGATCACCGAAAGCCTCGCCCCGATGGGCGTTGCCGTACTGATCGACGCAGAACATCAGTGCATGTCGACGCGTGGAGTGCATCATAAGGATGTCACAACGATCACCACGCAATTTACCGGTGTGTTCAAAACCGATAATGACCTGCGCAATCGATTCCTGCGGTTGACTGAACAATAACAGACCGACCCTAGTTAAGAGGCCGACCAAATGACCCTCGACCTTTCGCAGCGCTCCGTCACCGCCTTCTTGGCGACAACGGACTCTGCTAAGGCCGAGGCTTTCTATGTTGGACAATTGGGTCTCAGGAAAATCGAAGATACGCCGTTTGCACTTGTGCTCGCGGCGGAGGGAATCGAGATCAGAGTGTCTAAGGTCGAACGGTTCGACCCTTTGCCATTCACTGTACTGGATTGGCAGGTGGCGGACATCGACACCGCCAGCAAAGCCCTCATCAAGCTCGGCATTGAGCCGCTTCGGTTCGATGGAACGGACCAGTCAGAAACAGGAATCTGGACGACCCCTGACGGGTCGTCCAGAATATTCTGGTTTCATGATCCAGATCGCAATGTACTTTCCGTTTCGCAACGGTCTTAAAGCTGACACTGCACACTGCGCTTAATCACGTGTGACCAGAGGTCCTTTCAACGAAACTTCTGAAGCACCTGCTTTGGCTTCGATGATCAAGGCTGTTTCCGTCTGTGCCGGCAGCCTTAGCGGATCGAGCTCGGCAATGAAGCTTCGCCGGATCGATGCACCGGTATCGGCTTCAACCAAACGCCACGTCACCGGACGCAGTTCTACCTCGTCGAAGTTCGCAGCAAGCGAATGACCTGTCGATGGCGCCACAGGAAGCGACACTTGCAAATCCCCTTCGATATCTGCGAAGACCAGAACAACAAGCTGGCGACCCTCGTGAACCGCGACACCAATGCCAAAATCGGTGAAAGAGTCATCGATCAGATTTGACGCATTCTGGGGATCTTGGCTCATATCTGCCGCGAGTTGAACGGCTGAGCGGTCTGCGCTCGCGGCCATTACAACAGCCCCAAAATTACCAATCAGCCCGGTGCGTTCAAAGGCGCGAACCCGGTACAAATGGTCTCGACCTTCAGGATCGGTATGCGCAACATAGTCTCGCTCAACCATATCGAGCGCATGTGCTTGCGCCGCCATATCCAATCCAGCCCTGCGCTCAAGCGCGGGCAGTTCGAGATCATAGCGAACTTGATTAATGTGCGAGGCGAGAGCCGCCTCAGTCCCATCCGCCAGGACGTCACTGTCTTCAACACAGCTCGACGCCGCCGACACATATCCAACCAAACCTGGGGTGCCGGTTGCGATGTCTGCACATTTCATTTCGGCATTCGCTGTGCCGCTTAGGGCGAGTCCGCTTGCTGCTGCAAAGGCAAGCAACGAAACGGAGCGAGTTTTGTCATAAAAGTGTAACATAAATGAGTGTGTGCCATCGTCACTCGGTTCGCGTCAAGCATTTTTGTCCGTTTTCGGATTATTTTTAATCCTGAATCGGATGATTTTTAGTCCTGACTCGGATGATTTCAACAGAAAAAGCCCGCCCTCTTTCGAGAACGGGCTTTCTTTTTCTTTATATTTTTCAGAAAGTTAGCATCTATTCGGATGCGTCTTCCTGAACCATTTCTTTGCCAGTTTCCTGATCGACTGTTTTCATCGACAAGCGGACCTTTCCGCGGTCATCGAAACCCATCAATTTGACGTAAACTGTCTGACCTTCAGAGACGACATCCTTTGGATGACCGACTCGCTCTTGCGCCATTTGTGACACATGGACGAGACCATCCTTCGGACCGAAGAAATTAACGAAGGCGCCGAAGTCTTTGATCGACACGACCTTACCTTCATAAATCTCACCGACTTCTGGTTCCGCAACGATCTCTTTGATCATCTTGAGCGCGGCATCAATGCTGGTGCGATCGGTCGCAGAAACCTGCACCGTACCGTCATCATCAATGTTCACCTTGGCGCCAGACTCTTCGACGATGCCACGAATGACTTTACCGCCGGACCCGATGACTTCCCGAATCTTGTCCTCTGGGACTTTGATGATTTCCATCTGAGGGGCATTCTCCGCCAACTGGTCGCGAACGGTGTCGAGGCCCTTGGCCATTTCTGCCAAGATATGCGCACGGCCACCTTTTGCCTGCTCAAGCGCGGTCTCCATGATTTCTTTGGTGATACCGGCAATCTTGATGTCCATTTGCAAACTGGTCAGGCCCTTTTCAGTGCCGGCCACTTTGAAATCCATATCACCAAGATGGTCCTCATCACCGAGAATGTCGGACAGGACAGCGACACCTTCGTCGTCCTTGATAAGACCCATAGCAATTCCTGACACCGGGCGCTTAAGCGGCACGCCAGCATCCATCATCGCCAGTGAACACCCGCAAACGGTCGCCATTGACGATGATCCATTAGATTCGGTGATCTCTGACACCATGCGAATCGTATATGGGAAATCCTCATGCTCTGGCAGAACCGCGCGCAGCGCACGCCAAGCGAGCTTGCCGTGACCGGTTTCACGACGGCTTGTGCCACCCATCCGGCCCGCTTCGCCAACCGAATAGGGTGGGAAATTATAGTGCAGCAGGAATTTCTCTTTCTTCGTGCCATCTAGACCATCGATGAATTGCTCATCATCACCGGTCCCGAGGGTCGCGACACAGATCGCCTGCGTTTCACCGCGGGTGAACAGCGCAGATCCGTGCGTGCGAGGCAGGAAGCCCGCTTCCGCTTCAATCGGCCGAACCTGATCAAGCGAACGTCCATCAATCCGTTTGCCGGTTTTGATGATGTCACCCCGAACCACTTTTGCTTCGGCTTTTTTGAAGGCTGATTTGAACACATTGCCGTCCATCCCGCCTTCATTCTCTTCCGTTGCAACCAGGGCTCCCGCCGCTTTTTCGCGCGCGGCGCCAACGGCTGCCTGACGGTCCAGCTTGTCAGTGATCTGGTACGCTTTAGACAGATCGCTGCCGACAAGCTTCTGGATCGCGGAAAGTTCTTCCGAAAGATCTTCGCCTTCGAAATCAAACGGTTCTTTTGCCGCGGCTTCGGCCAGTTTGATGATCGCATCGATCACTGGCTGCATCGCTTCATGACCCGCCATTACGGCACCGAGCATGACGTCTTCTGAAAGCTCTTTGGCCTCGGATTCGACCATCATCACCGCATCATTTGTGCCCGCGACGACCAAGTCGAGATCAGACTCTTCTAGATCTTGGACGGTTGGGTTGATGATGTAATTGCCATCTTTGTATCCAACGCGAGCAGCGCCGATTGGCCCCATGAACGGAGCACCCGACAGAACCAGCGCGGCAGAGGCGCCGATCATGCCGAGAATGTCAGGATCATTCTCTAAGTCATAAGAGACTGCGGTGAGCACGACTTGGACTTCATGCTTAAAGCCGTCAACGAAGAGCGGACGGATGGGACGGTCGATGAGGCGAGACGTCAGCGTCTCTTTCTCGGTTGGCCGACCTTCGCGCTTGAAGAAGCCACCAGGAATGCGGCCCGACGCGTAATATTTTTCCATATAGTTGACCGTCAGCGGGAAGAAATCCTGTCCAGGCTTTGCTTCTTTTGCGAAGACGGCGGTCGCGAGAACCGTTGTATCGCCATAAGACACCATAACGGCGCCATCGGCTTGACGAGCCACCTGGCCCGTTTCGATTTTAAGTGTCCGGCCGGCCCATTCCAGCGAGACGGTTTGCTTGTCAAACATACGTTTTTCTTTCTTTGCATACGAAAAGCCCGCCGCGGCCGAATGCCAAGGCGGGCTGTTTGGAGAGCTTAGCGGCGAATGCCGAGCTCTTCGATGAGGGCCTTATACCGGCTCTCGTCTTTTCTCCTGACATAATCCAGGAGCTTTCGGCGCGTGGCGACCATCGTCAGCAAGCCACGACGCGAATGGTTGTCTTTTTTATTGGTTTGGAAATGGCCCGTCAGATTGTTGATCCGTTCGGTCAGGATAGCGACCTGGACTTCCGGGCTACCCGTGTCCCCTTCTGTCCGAGCAAATTTCTTCACCAGCTCGGTTTTGCGTTCAGCTGTAATCGACATCGTACATCTTTCTGTTTGGCCCATGGCCGTTGCTATTCGCGATAATTCGCAGTGAGCGGCGAGCTTCGTTTTGCTGTCCACACCGGGATGTCGTCCAGCCGTGCGCAAACAGAGCGCTACCGCAAGTCGCGCTCTATGGCATTTTTCACCTGTCTTGCAAAGGGTTCGCGACAGCCCCAGACGTTAGACGCTGACGCGCAATTTTTCCAACCCTCTGAAGAAGGGGAGCGCGCGCCATTCAAGCGTCTGTTCAGGCAAGGTCATGTTGGGATAGCGCTCGAACAAACGGACGAAGGCGCGCCGCGCCTCGATCCTAGCCAGCGGCGCGCCAATGCAGATGTGCGAACCACCGCCAAAGGCGATATGAGACGGGTTCTTTTTGGTGATGTCGAAAACGTCAGGCGCTTCAAACGTGTTTGGATCACGGTTCCCGGCATGCAGAGATACGAAGATTGATTGGTGCGGCGACATCGGGCACCCCCCAACCGAGCGATGGTCTGACATGACGCGGCTGGTTGCCCCGACAGGAGACTCGTAGCGCAGCACTTCTTCGACAGCTGGGCCTGCAAGCGTGGCATCTGCTTTCAATGCTGCGAGCTGGTCTGGATGGGTCAGGAACAGCCAAACCCCATTGCCGATCAGATCGGTGGTGGTGAGGTTTCCGCCAACCAATAAGGACTGTAATTGGATGCGCAATTCCTCATCGGTCATATCGGCTTCGCCAGCGGCTTGGAGCTGAACCATATCTGAGATGAGATCATCTTGCGGCGCCTCTCGCCGCAATGCCATCAGCTCCGTGAAATAGGCGTCCAGCGCGTTTCCGCCCCATTCCAGTTTCGCTGTTTCTTCCGGTGTGCGAACGGGGTTCAGCGACAGGATCACGCCTTCGGACCATTCCCGAAACTCATCGACTCGGCCGGCTTCCACACCGAGGATACGGGCGATGATCAAGATCGGTACGGGAACCGCGATTTCGGTCATCAAATCGAACTCGCCGCTGGCCGGCGCGCTATCAATCACCTCGTCGACAATCGCCTCAAGCTCGGCCTTCTTGGCATTGATCCGCGCATAAAAGGCTTTCGCCAAAGGCAGCCGCACCCGCGAATGGTCCGGTTCGTCCATGAAAAGAATGCTGCCGGGCCGATCCTCCTCGGCGTCGTCATCGACGAGATGGCGCGCCATCGCGCCTTCTTCGGTATGCTTGGGATGTCGCCAGAGGGAGCGGTCATTGACGATGCCGCGAATGTCTTCATATCGCGTCAGCATGGTCGTCTTGATCGCTTCATCTCGAAACACGGGACACTCTTCGCGCACGGTTTTCAGCCGGTGATGCGGATCGTCACGCGCGACCGGGTCAAACGCAGACACTTCCATCATCGATTCGATTGGCCGCTTACTCATCGGCGCTCCTCCTTGTTTTACCATATGCTCTGCCGGAACTCTCGCTTTGACAAGCCCAATACAGGTTCGATTGCGCTTGACTTCCGCTGCGTCGCGAACCGATCTCTGCCGCAAAATTGGAGGAAAATCATGAAAGTCGCAGCAGTCAAAAAGCCCGGCGGACCCGGAAATCTGGTTATCGAAGACCGCTCAGACCCCAAGCCAGGACCTGGCGAAATCCTCGTCCGCATCAAAGCCTCATCTCTGAACTATCATGACTTTGTCGTCGTTATGGGGGGGATTCCGACCGATGATGGCCGCATTCCAATGAGCGACGGGGCGGGTGAAGTTATTGCCGTCGGCGAAGGCGCAACCAAGTTCAAAACCGGCGACAAAGTGCTAAGCTTGTTCTTCCCTGATTGGCAAAAGGGAGAGATTGACGCGCTCGGCTTTGGCGGTGTCCCGGGTGACGGTGCTGATGGATTTGCCGCCGAGCTGGTTGCGATGCCGGAGACGGCGTTCACTCGGATGCCCGAAGGCTACTCCTATACAGAAGCGGCCACCCTGCCCTGCGCGGCGCTGACCGCTTGGCGCGGCATGTTTGTCGAAGGCAATGTGAAACCTGGCGACTGGGTGCTCACGCAAGGCACGGGTGGCGTCTCAGTCTTCGCATTGCAATTTGCGAAAATGGCAGGTGCAAGGGTGATCTCGACATCCTCTTCGGACGAAAAACTGGAGCGGATGAAAGCGCTCGGCGCCGATCATTTGATCAATTACAAAGACACGCCTGAATGGGGCAAGAAGGCCCTTGAACTCACGGGAGGACGCGGTGTCGACGAAGTCGTCGAGATTGGCGGACCGGGCACGATGGCGCAGTCGATCACGGCCTGTCGTGTCGGCGGGCACATCTCGCTCATCGGCGTGCTCACCGGCGTTTCTGGTGACGTGCCGACCGCAGCCTTCTTTTCGAAGAATTTGACCATGTCCGGCATCACAGTTGGCTCCGCTGCACACCAGAACGACATGATTGCGGCGATTGAAGCGAGCAGCATAAAGCCCGTCTTGGACAAAGACTTTCCATTGGACGACATCGCTGCTGCCTTTGCACATCAGGCAAGTCAGCAGCATTTCGGCAAGATCACGTTGTCTATCTAAACCTGGCCCGATCGGCTGGAGCTCTGTAGGGTTTCTCTAAAGTGCCCTACCGATCGGGATACGCTTCGAGCCAATGCCATTTGCCGTGAAACGACGGGGGTTTGGTTATGAAGCGGATCTTCCGGTAAGCTGTTCGTTCCGGTGCGCAGCATCGGATCGCCAAGCCTGATGGGTTATCTCCCAAACCCTTGACGGACGTGTCGTTCCATCTGGCCTCTGGCTGACAATCTCGCCGACGCGATCAAAGCCCAGCCCATCGAGCATCCGGGCTGTGCGCTGATTGTTCAACGCTCCTGTGGCACAGATCAAATCCAGCTTCAGCGTTTCGAACATCCACTCGAACGTCTCCGCCGCTCCCGCGACGCCAGACCCGCGGCTCTGCCGATCCGGATGTAGCGCGCCGGTCAGCTCGCCCGCACCCCATTGCGGCCATACCTCTAAGCTCGAATAACTCGCCACGTGTCCATGCTCGTCCCAGGTCAGCAGCAAAAGACCTTCGCCGCGGACCTGCGCCTCTTGGTAGTGAGCGATAAAGTCACGCACCGAGGTGTCGGTTAGCGGTCTTGGCAACGAGTATATTGCGGCGTGGACCCGTGGATCTTGCAGAAAGGACTGAAAAGCGGCGGCCTCTTCAGGCTGGGCGATCCTCTGTTCGGGGCCCCGCGGCCCGACCTTTACACCGCGAACAGCCTGACGAATTGCGGAAACCCGATCAGGGTCGGCCTTGTGTCTCGTGATCGGAATAGCGGTTGGCGAGGACATGACCTCTTTAGCGAAGCGCCTCTTCGTCGCGCTCCCCGGTACGGATTCGAACCACTTCATCAAGCGGCGCCACAAACAATTTGCCGTCGCCGATTTTTCCCGTCGCAGCAGTCTTTTGTAATGTCTCAACGACTTCCGCTACGAGGTGCTGTCCGACGGCAATTTCCAACCGTAATTTTGGGACTTCGCCAACTTCGTATTCAGCACCGCGATAGAATTCGGTTTGCCCGCGTTGTCGACCAAAGCCTTTGACTTGCATCACGGTGATGCCTTCAACACCAAGCTTGATCAACGCCTCACGAATCTCCTCATACTTATGCGGCCGGATGATCGCGGTTATCATATGCATGGGGTGTTCCTCTTCATAGCGCAGGCCCTTTTGAACCAAGCGTCGAATGGCTTCCGACCGCGATGGCAAATCGGATTGGGTGCGTCGCCAAGCGTCGACGGTTTTCGAAAACTCTGCCGAAGCAACGAGTTGGATACGCTGATCAAGCTTTTCCATCTATTGTTGCGCCCTTCTAATCTGACCAATGCGAAGCAGTCACTGCGAGGAGAATGAAGCACAGGAAATTAAAGAACACAAACTTGCACCTCTTGACAAAGTTACACACCTTGCATATGTACAGCGTCATAGAACGAACAATACAGCAATGGAGGCGTTCATGAGCAAATTGGTTTATCGCGGTGTCGAACACACAGTTGGCGCCAAACAAAAAGAGACTTTGGCCGATCAAATGCGTCGGCATGACCTCGTCTATCGCGGTGTCGCGCATGATGGTGACATGCCGCGGATCGAACAGACACGCGCCTACGAACACGTCTATCGTGGTGTTCGTTACGCCTAAGGGCGCATGGCCTAACTGGCCTCTATCTGAAACACCCGCTTTGGACGAAACCGTCCAGCGCGCACTTCCCCGAGCGCGATCGCGATGCCGTCAAACAGAACGAGTGCATCGCGATCGTCCGGATCATCGCTCTTCGACTCTCGCCAAGCGTCAACAAGATGCGGCAAAAGAATGATTTCACGGCCCTGTTTGATTGCCGCGGCTTCATCGCGCGCAATGTTCAACTGCGGCACGGTCTCCAGGACACTTTGGACTGGGTGCAATTTGGCATCGAGCGCGGAAAAATCCTCACTCAGAGCTTCCAACTGCACAATTGTGACCGAATTGCTCTCGTCAAACCTACCCACGCGTGACCGGCGCAGAGCGCTTACATGGCCCTCTGCACCCAGTGTGTGCGCCAAATCACGCGCAAAGGCGCGCACGTAAAATCCTTTTCCGGTAACCAATCGAAACGTTGCGTGATCACGATCTGGCACATCAATGAGTTCGGCTTCGAACAAGTCGACTTCGCGCGATGGTAGTTCGAAAGACTCGCCGTCTCGGGCCAGATCATAGGCTCGTGCTCCATCAACCTTGATCGCAGAATATTTCGGTGGAACTTGTTGGATCCGGCCTAAAAAGCCTGGAATCGCAGCTTCGATTTCGGCGCGGGCCGGACGGTAATCGGATTGCGCGATCACTGTTCCTTCGCGGTCTTGGCTATCGGTCGAGCTGCCCCAACAAATGGTGAAAACATATTCTTTGTCGCAATCCATTGCCCATTGCGCCGTCTTCGTCGCTTCGCCGAGTGCGATCGGTAGAATACCATCAGCAAGAGGGTCCAATGTGCCGCCATGACCGGCTTTCTGCGCCCCAAACAGGCGCTTCACTTGGCCCACAATTTGTGTCGAGGTGACATCGATCTCTTTGTCGATGGCGAGCCAACCATGTACGGGGCGTCCCTTCCGCTTTCGCGCCATCTACAACCCCTCCATACCTTTGGCCGCTCCGCAGCCCGGGCGATAAAAGGCGCTGAGCTACGGTGTTTGCTAGGCCGTGGTCAAGCGCCGCAGCTCACTGGCTTTGCATATGGCGCCGCAGGCTTACATTGAGACTATGGATACAAGCCGGTTCAAGTCATCAGATGACGCCCTAGATCACGCGCTGGCCACGCTCGGCCGCGCCGCGCAGGACAAGACCTCGCCGATGCGCTGGCCCGTCTTGTGTACGGACGGGCCATCAGGCCGCATTGTGGTGCTTCGCCATTTCGAACGCGAGACCAGAATCTGCCGCCTTTACTCAGATCAAAGAACCACAAAGATGAAGGGTATTGCATCGCATCCAAAGGCGGAATTGGTGTTCTTCGACCCGGCAGACATGTTGCAAATCCGGCTGTCGGGGCGTGCACGCATTGTTACATCCGGACCAGATTGGGACGCGGCTCTGCAAGCACTTCCAGATGCTGCGCGTCAAGATTACGCGGCGTTATTGCCACCCGGTGCACAGCTGGCATCGAATGATGCGGAGTTCGATCCGTCCGTAATTGCGGGCAATTTCGCAATGATCGAAGTCTCCGGCGATACAATTGACTGGCTCTGCTTGAGCCGCAATGGCCACAGACGGGCCAGGGGTTACTGGCCAGAGCATGGTGAACCCAGGACAGATTGGATTGTGCCATGACGGGAGCAGAGATTGAGCACGGCGACTTTTCTGTCTTTTTCGACGGCAACTGTCCGCTTTGCATTAGAGAGATTGATTTCTATCGACGCCAACGCGGCGCCGACGCGATCCGTTGGATTGACCTGGCACAGGCACCAAACGAAACGGTTGCGCCCGGCCTTAGTTGCCAGGCGGCACTCGCGAAATTCCACGTGCAGACCCGCTCTGGCGAGCTGCTGCAAGGCGGCACGGCGTTTGCGGCGCTTTGGCAGGAGCTGCCAAAGTTCAAAACCATCGGAAACATAGCGCGTCGCGCGCCATTCCGTTGGGTTCTAAATCTGGGTTACACCGCATTCTTGCCGCTTCGTCCGGCCCTGCAACGACTGGCTGGACGGATATGGAAGCCGCCCAAACCCACGGCCTAATCCGCGCAAGCACTTGCCAAATCAGGACAGTGGCGCCTAAAGCCGAGCATGACGAAGATTCATCTCCATAAAGGCGATTTGCCCAAAGCGGTTGATTTGGGCAAAATCATCGCGATCGACACAGAAGCCATGGGCCTCAATCCGATGCGGGACGCCCTCTGCGTTGTTCAGCTTTCCGCTGGCGACGGCGAAGCGCATGTCGTGCAATTGCAACGAGATTTCGACTGCCCCAATTTGAAGGCGCTATTGAGTGATCCGAGCACGCTCAAAATCTTTCATTTTGCGCGTTTTGATGTTGCGATGATCAAACGCTGGCTCGGTGTCGCCTGTGCGCCAATCTGGTGCACAAAGATCGCGTCAAAGCTTGCGCGGACCTATACGGACCGACACGGCCTCAAAGACGTAACACGCGAAATTGCCGGCGCGGATCTGTCGAAAGCACAGCAATCGTCAGATTGGGGAGCTGAAACGCTCACCGATGCTCAACTGAATTATGCTGCCAGCGATGTCTTGCATCTTCACGCGGTTCGCGACGGGTTGATTAAAATGCTGGAACGCGAGGGTCGGCTAGACCTCGCTGAGGCATGCTTTGCGTTTTTGCCCGTGCGCGCCGACCTCGATTTGCAGGGTTGGGAAGACGTCGACATTTTTGCGCACAGCTAATCCTTAATTGCATCACTCCATGACAGAGCAAATGCTGGTTATCAGGGGTGGCTTCACCTAGATTATGTCTATGAATTCCGCTCAATCCACCGGAACAGCCATTAGCAAATGGGCGCCGCAGCGTCAGATGACGCTCGACCAGGTGCGGAAATGGTCAAATACGGTTGGGCTTTTGCGCATGCTATTCGTCGCCGGGGCGGCAGTTTCCGCTGGCATCATGCTAGGGCCGATCGCAGCAAGTTCATTGTCGGGGCCCTCTTTCACCGTGACGACCATTCCGGGCGATCAAGTCGTCACAATGATCAATCCCCGCTTTACCGGGCGGAATCTGGCCGGCGAATCTTATGTGCTCACAGCTGACACGGCACAAAGGCGGCGGGACGATCCCAACACGATCGATTTGACCAATCCAAAACTTGTCGATGATGAAGGCAGCGAAATCGATGCCCCCGTCGGCGTATATTACCAACAAGACAATTATCTTGATCTGTTTCGTTTGGTCAGTGTGACTGATTCGACTGGCAACCGGCTGCAGACAACTGCAGCACGCATTTACGTTGATGAAGGCCGCGTTGCCGGCCTTGAACCGCTTGAAGGCAATGGGCCGCTGGGGCGATTGCGCGCCGATACATATGAAATCATTGATAATGGTGACCGCGTCATCTTGCGCGGCAACGTAGATATGACGATAAACCCAGATACAGACGATGAGTCTGGCCAGTAGAGATCAAAAGGTGCGCCATGAACAAATTGAGCATAGCGATTGCGGCCTCCTTGTTCTGTGCCAGTGGCGCCCTTGCGCAAGTCTCCGGCCAAGGTGGCCCGATCCGGGTGAAAGCCGACCGCTCTGAAGTGTTGGACCGCGACAAACAGGTGATCCTGATCGACAATGTCGATATCACGCAAGGCAATGCACGGCTGCGTGCCGATCGCGTCACCCTGTCCTATTCCGGCGAAGGCAATGGACAATCATTTGGCTTGGCCGCAAATTTCGGGTCGCTGCAGAGCATGGAAGCGCGCGGCAACGTGTTTTATGTGACACCGGATTTCAAGGCGACAGGTGATGCCGGCATTTATGAAGCGCGCGTCGACACAATCACACTGACCGGCGATGTCGTCCTGTTGCGCGGTGACGATGTTGCCAAAGGCAGCACACTCACACTCGATTTGGCGCGTGGCTTGACCATGCTGGATGGCGGCGTGAACATGGTTATCACACCCGCAGAAGAAGATTCGCTCCTCGGATCCACAACCGATCAGACGAGCGATACAACGGAATAGAACGAATTTGTTGGACCCAGCTAAAGCGAATTTAAGGCTATTGTCGTACTGCCCGTAGACAACATGATGGGGAAAGCAAACACACCATGACTTCAATCGGACAGGGACTGGTCACGACCGGACTCGCGAAGACATTTGGAAAACGGCAAGTCGTGCGCGACGTGTCTTTGAGTTTGCAGCGCGGCGAAGTTGTTGGCCTGCTCGGCCCGAATGGCGCCGGCAAAACGACCTGTTTCTACATGATTATGGGCCTGATCCCGACTGATGGTGGCTCAATCTCTATCGATGGTGCGAATGTTACGACGCTGCCAATGTATCAGCGCGCGCGCCTTGGTCTCGGTTATTTGCCACAAGAAGCGTCGATATTCCGCGGCATGAGCGTCGAAGAAAACATTATGGCGGTGGTCGAATTGGTCGTGCGTGACCGGGATGAACGCCACGCTCAAGTCGACGCACTGTTGTCAGAGCTCAACATTGCCCATTTGCGCAAGCAACCTGCGACGTCCTTGTCTGGTGGCGAACGTCGGCGCGTCGAGATCGCACGCGCTTTGGCATCGAAGCCGAGTTTCATGCTGCTGGATGAACCGTTTACCGGCATTGATCCGCTATCCGTTGCCGATATCTCTGATCTCGTCGGCTATCTGAAACAACGTGGCCTTGGTGTTCTGATCACCGATCACCAAGTCCGCGAGACCCTGCAAATTGTCGATCGTGCATCGATTATTTACGAAGGCAGCGTACTGTTCGAGGGCACACCCGATGCGGTCCTTCAGAGCGAAGATGTCCGCCGGGTCTATCTTGGCGAGCGTTTCGCCGCCTAGGAGGTTCGTTATGGCCGCTCAACAAAGACTGGAAATGCGTCAGGGCACGTCCCTGATGATGACACCGCAGCTACAGCAAGCGATCAAATTGCTGCAGCTCTCCAATATCGAGCTGGCAGAATTTGTCGCCGAAGAGATTGAGCGCAATCCCCTGCTGAAAGGGGCTGAAGCTGAAACCGTTGGCGACACCGAAACTGGCACCGACAGCCCCGCCAATCGCAAAGAACTCGCGCTTGATGATCAGAGCGGTATGAATGAAGCGCGCGAAGCTTTGGATGCGTCTGATGGCGACGTCTATGGCGGCGAAGCGGACACAGCCGGCGCTGAGCCTGCCAGTGCGCAAGCTGGCCCTTCCGCGACAACCGATTGGTCGTCGGTTGGTTCCGGCGCAGGCGTCAGCGATGATTTCGACTTCGAGGGCGCGCTGAGCCGAGAAAAAACGCTGCACGAGAACCTTCGCGAACAACTCAATCTGGCTGGCATGAGTGCCGCAGAGCGGATTATCGCCGCGCGCCTGATCGATGAAACGGATGATGGCGGCTACTGCAAAGCGGATTTGGACGAGGTTGCGAAAGCACTTGGTGCAGACTTGGAAATGGTCGAAGCCGTCCTTTCCGATTGCCAAGGCTTCGATCCAACCGGTGTCATGGCGCGGGATCTGGGTGAGTGTCTGGCCCTGCAACTGGCTGAGCGTGATCGCTTGGACCCGGCGATGCAGACCTTGCTGGAAAATCTCGATCTTGTTGCAAAGCATGACCTCAAACAGCTCGGAGAGCTTTGCCGCGTCGACCGCGATGATGTGCTCGACATGGTCAGCGAGCTCCGGACGCTGACGCCTCGACCTGGCTCCGGCTTTGCCAGCGAAGCCACAATTGCGGTTGCGCCAGATGCGTTTGTACGCGAGCTGCCAAACGGTATGTACGCGGTCGAACTGAATTCCGAAACGCTGCCGCGCGTTCTGATGGACAAGGCCTATTACGCTGAAGTCAGCGCGCTCAAAATGCCCGACACGGAAAAAGCTTTCATCTCAGAATGTGCCGCCAACGCAACTTGGTTGATCAAGTCGCTGGACCAGCGCGCGCGGACCATCCTCAAAGTGGCAAGCGAAATTGTGCGCCAGCAAGATGCGTTCTTCGCGCATGGCGTCGCACATTTGCGTCCGCTCAATCTGAAGCAAGTCGCCGACGCGATCGAGATGCATGAAAGCACGGTGAGCCGTGTGACATCGAACAAATATCTCGCTACGCCGCGCGGCTTGTTTGAGATGAAATTCTTCTTCTCTGCGGCTATCCCATCGACCGGTGGTGGTGAAGCACACTCTGCCGAAGCGGTGCGCCATCGCATCAAGCAATTGATCGCTGATGAGGGCGAAAGTGTTCTGTCCGACGATCGGATTGTCGAAATCTTGACGGAATTCGGGATCGAGATTGCCCGCCGGACGGTCGCCAAATACCGCGAAAGCCTCAATATTCCGAGCAGTGTACAGCGCCGTCGGAAGCTTCGGCAGAGCGCTTAAGGCCGCATCGCCTCTTCGATCAATTCGGATTCTGCCTCGCGCAAAATGGCTTCTTCAATGCTGGCGCCATGTACCGGTTCCCGACCGATCTCAAGCATCACTGGTACAGCAAACGGACTGATCCGCAGCAAGTCTTGATGCACAATGCGTCCGCGGATCCGCGTCAACATATCGGACAATCGGCGTATATCGAGAAAGCCGGTCGCCGCATCCTGGCGGGCCGCCTGAAGCAGGACATGGTCGGGTTCATGGCTGCGCAAAACATCATAAATCAGATCGGTTGAGAACGTGACCTGTTTGCCGGTCTTCTCACTGCCAGGCAGGCGCCGAGCGATCAGACCTGAAATCAAAGCGCAATGCGCAAAGTGGCGTTTCATCAGCACGCTCTCATCGAGCCATTCTTCCAAATCATCCCCGAGCAAATCTGGGTGGAACAGCGCATCGAGCGGTATCTCGCCCATCGGCTCCATCGCCCACACCGCCATCGCATATTCAGACGCCACAAAGCCGAGCGGTTTTGCGCCCATGCGCTCCAAACGACGGGTCAGCAACATGCCCATGGTTTGATGCGCCAACCGCCCTTCAAATGGATAGCAGACGAGATAATGGCGATCGCCACGCGGGAAGGTTTCGACGAGCAATTCCTCGGCTGCTGGAATGACGGATCGGTTCTGCTGAATGGCGAACCATTCCTGCACTTGGCGTGGCAGCGCCGCCCACTGCTCCGGGTCATGGATCATTTTGCGGACACGCTCGGCTAAGAACGTGGTGAGTGGGAATTTCCCGCCATTGTAGCTGGGTATCGCAGGCTTATCGTCCGCCGGAGCACGGACGACGAGCGCATCAAGCTCCATTACACCAATAAAGCGAAGAATTTCTCCTGCGAAGAGAAAGGTGTCTCCCGGCGTCATGGTCGACACAAAATACTCCTCGATTTCCCCCAATTTGCGGCCGGGTCTAAGCGCGCCGAAGCCGCCACCAGCCTGTTTGCCTGGCTCAGCCCGTCCCTTCCCCATGCGGGACGCCAAACGGACGGTTAATTGGCGTGCCTCGACAATCGCCCCGACATTCATTCGATGCTGCTGTCGATCACGCGCCGTCCGGGCCATCCAAATCCCATTCGGCTGACGCACGACGCGACGGAACCGGTCATAAGTGCGTAATGCGTATCCACCTGTCGCAACCAAATCGACAACGCGTTCAAACTCGGCCCACTCGAGATCCCGATACGGCGCCGCCCGGCGAATTTCGTTGTATAAAGGCTCCAAACGGAATCCCTCGCCACAAGCCCGTCCCATAATATGTTGCGCCAATACGTCGAGCGCGCCTTTGCGCAGCGGTTCTCCATCGATCTCGCCAGCCTCAACAGCCGCTTCGGCGGCACGACATTCCAGAACTTCGAAGCGATTGGTGGGCACCAATACGGCACGACTGGCTTCATCCATTCGGTGATTGGCACGACCGATCCGTTGAACCAGACGCGCCGCGCCTTTCGGCGCACCCATTTGAATGACCAAATCAACGTCACCCCAATCAATGCCGAGATCCAGGGTCGACGTACAAACCACCGCTTTCAGGGCGCCTGCCGCCATCGCAGCCTCGACTTTTTGGCGCTGCTCTCGCGCCAAAGACCCATGATGCAAAGCGATCGGCAGCGCATCCTCATTTGCCCGCCAAAGCTCTTGGAACATCAATTCAGCCTGCGATCGCGTATTGACGAAAATGAGTGACATTTTGGCGGCTTTGATCCGCTCATAAACCTCTCCCACAGCAAATCGACCCGAGTGGCCAGACCATGGGATACGCTCTGTCGAGATCAACAGATCGACATCGGCCTGCACGCCGCCTTCGGCAATGATCAATTCTGCCGGTTTGCCTCTCACACCGAGCCAATCCTGAAGCACATCTGGATCACGAACCGTTGCAGAGAGTCCCAAAAATCGACACTTCGGCGCCCAATCGGCCAATGTGGCGAGGCCCAAACTCAGCAGGTCGCCCCGCTTCGAGGCGGAAATGGCGTGAATCTCGTCGATGATGACATAGTCGAGATCCGCGAAGAACGTCGCGGCATGCTCAGAAGCGATGAAGAGAGCAAGCTGTTCCGGCGTCGTCAGCAATATGTCGGGCGGATGGCGCCTTTGGCGTTGGCGCACGGACGCCGGCGTGTCGCCTGTTCGGGTCTCGATCCGAAGATCGAGCTGCATGTCGGCGACCGGCATGTTGAGATTACGCGCGACATCGACTGCGAGGGCTTTGAGCGGCGAAATGTAAAGCGTGCGCAAAGCCGGCCGATGTGTCGCTTGCGGGTCCCGTTGGCTCAAATCGATCAAGCTGGCCAAGAAGCCGGCCAGCGTTTTGCCCCCGCCCGTCGGTGCGATCAGCAAGGCGCTGTCGCCGGCAAGTGCCGTTTCCGTTAAAGCCAATTGATGTCGGCGCGGCTGCCATCCCCGTCCGTCGAACCAAGCTTGAAACCGATCCGGGAGTTGAAAATGAGAAGTGAGCGTGTCCGCCATCAGCGAAATATAGGCTGGGCGTTGGGTTCCGCCTATTGTTCTTCTTCGCGAGCGCGCAACAAACGTGTGGCTTCTTCTTGCAGACGCTCATTTTCTAAGCGCTCCATCACCGCAACAATATCTTGCGTAAACGCAACGGTATCAAATCGGTTGCCACCCGACGGATCAAACCCGCGCCGCACGATGACGAGCTCATATTGCGGCACAACCACCATGAGCTGACCTCGGCTTCCGAGAGCTGCGATCGTGTTTTCTGGAATGCCTTGCAAATGTCCCATCAACCAGAACCCACCGCCATACCGCAGCTCTGTCCCAACTGGCTGGTCTGGTCCGGGCGTGCGAACAAACTCAATCCAATCTGGATGCAAGATTTGATTGCCGCCCCATTGGCCATCTTGCAAGTAAAGCTGCCCCATGCGCGCCATATCGCGCGCGGTCATCCATACTTGTGACGACGACACAAAATCGCCGAGCCAGTCCGTCTCCAACGTGGTGCTGCGCGCACCGATGACGTTCAGCACCGCATCATAGGGGAAACGGTGATACGTTGGATCATCATTGAGCGCTTCCCGCAAATAGCGCATCGCCAGAAGCGTATCGTAGTTCGAGTATTTGAAACGCGAGCCCGGCGCCGCCTCAAGCGCACGTGCCGGCAACATATCTGCGGCGGCAACGCCACCAAAATAGATCCGGTCTGTGCGTGAACCAGAGTCCCCAGATTCGAGGCCCGACACCATGTTTAGCGCGTTCCGCATCGTGATGCTGCGCCGGGGATCGCCACCGCGATTGAAGGCCGCGATCAGGGCCTCATTATCCAGGCCGATCAGGCCTTGCTGCATCGCTGCGCCAAGCACAGTGCTGGTCAATGACTTGGCGACAGACCACGTGCGTTGTGGTGTGTCAGCGTCAATCCCGCGTGCATATTGCTCGGCGATCACCTCGCCTTTATGCACCAAAACGACGGCGCTGGTTCGGGTGCCTTCGCCATAGGTCTGCCCGTCAAAGGCGAAACTGATCGGCGCATTCAAGCGATCCAGCGCAATCGTATTCGTGGTCAGCATGACGCGATCACCGAGCGCCGTCGAAACATCCCGACTCTGATCGGGTTTTAGGCCGGCATAGGTTTGCAACCAGTCTGTTGCGCTTGGCTTTGCGCCCACCGGTAGCAGTGCGCACCCCATGCCTAGGCGATGGACTGCGAGCCTCGGCGGACGATCGAAATCAAATCGGACCGACACCACACGCTGGCGTTCATCAATATTCGCATCAGAGACGTCGCTCATATAGGGTTCGTAGTCGGTATAGACGCCGTCCAGTTCATTGGCGTCTATCTCGGCGCGATCCTGCTCGGCAACAAACACCGCGGAGCAGGTTGCCAAAGCTTTGTAGCCGGCCGCGAGCGCCTTATACATTTCTTCTGTATCCGCTTGCGGTCCCGCATGCGCCGCCATTGGCGCGATTGCCAGCACCAACGTGGCACAGGCCTTTGAGAAAAATCGCATTTTCGTCTCCCTCCCGCGCATTGCGCAGCTTTGCAGTTCGCATTTACAGCCGACAAGGGGCGGAAATGGGGCAAAGGCGCCGAGGCGATTGTGCGCAATTCGACGCATCACAAATGTCATGAAACTGACATCGCATCGTAATTGATTGCAGCGAGCGTTTGCATTACTGCCAGGAACAAATAGTGGGTTGAATTACAATATTTTCGGAGCCGACCATGGACGCGATACAACTCTTTGCCATCGTCGGCTTTTTGCTGGCCGCTTATTCGATTGTGGCGAATGACGCGATCCAAACCCTCGGCACATTCTTAGCGTCGAACAGTCAGCGTCCGTGGTGGGTTTTGTGGCTCTATGCCTGCTCCATTCTCGTCGCCGTGATGGTGTATGGCTATGTCGCTTATGGCGGCGACATCGCCTTTGATCGGTTGAATTCGATTCCCTATCCAGAGGGCGGCGTGCAATGGTGGCATGCGCTGCCACCGCTGATCCTGATCTTCCTGACGCAATACGGTATTCCTGTTTCGACCACCTTCCTGGTCCTGACTATTTTCGCGATGACCGGCGGTGCCGCCACCGAGGGCGTCCTCGGCAACATGCTGATCAAATCGGCACTTGGTTATTTGGTTGCTTTTGCCGCTGGCGCTGTTGTCTATCTGCTGGTGTCGCGGGCCTGGGAACGCTGGATTTCCAACACATCTGGCCAGCCGCTCGGCATCCAATGGACCGTGCTGCAATGGTTGTCGACGGCATTCCTATGGTCGCAATGGCTGATGCAGGATTTGGCCAACATCTTCGTCTTTCTGCCGCGCGAAACAACCGTGGTGAATGGCGAAACCATGGTTACGTTCAGCCCATGGATGCTCGTCTTTGCAACCTGTGTGATGTTGGTCTTGCATGCCTGGATCTTCGCCACACGCGGCGGTGAGATCCAGAAAATCGTTCTGTCCAAGACCAACACGACCGACATTCGAGCCGCGACAATGGTCGACTTGATCTACGGCATCGTCCTGTTCGTGTTCAAAGAGGTCAACGACATTCCCATGAGCACGACGTGGGTCTTCCTAGGCCTATTGGCGGGTCGCGAACTGGCCATCACCTATGTGGCAGGCTTGCGCGAGAAAGGCGCTGCGCTCGGCGATGTCGCGAGCGATATTGGCCGCGCCCTACTGGGACTCGCCATCAGCGTTATCCTCGCCTTTGGTGTTCCGTATTTGGCGACGGGCAACATGCCGCAATTCTAAGCGGCTCGACAGGCGCGCATCTGCACCCCAAATTGCCTGAATGATCCGTCCAGATTTGCTCCTGCACCCGACACCGAAGGGGCTGTATTGCCCGCCGGGGGATTTTTATATCGATCCTGTTCGGGGCGCCGTTGATCGCGCCGTGGTCAGTCATGGTCATGCCGACCATGCGCGGGCTGGACATGGCGCCGTGCTCGCAACACCCGAAACGCTTGCGATTATGGCGGCGCGCTATGGCGAAGACTTCACCGGCCAAAGACAAGCGCTGAAACTTGGCGAACGGGTTGACATAAATGGGGTGACCGTTTGGCTGGCGCCAGCCGGACATATCCTTGGCTCAGCACAAATTGTCGTTGAGTGGCGCGGCCTGCGCATGGTCGCCACGGGCGATTATAAGCGGCGCCAGGATCCGACCTGCAAAACCTTTGAGCCGGTTCCCAACACGCATGTCCTGATCACAGAAGCGACTTTCGGATTGCCGGTTTTTCGCCATCCAGATGACCGCGGCGAAATCGCTAAACTGCTCAGCAGTGTCCGAATGTTTCCAGATCGCAGCCATCTGGTTGGGGCGTACTCCCTCGGCAAGGCACAACGCGTGATCAAATTGCTGCGCGAGGCGGGTTGGGAGCGTCCGATTTTCATACATGGCGCCCTGGAAAAGCTGTGTGCGCTGTACCAAAATGAAGGCGTTGATCTCGGGGAGCTGCACCCCGCCACACTCCCCAAAGGCAAACGCGGACAAGCTGAACAGTTCCGCGGCGAAATCATTGTCGGACCGCCATCTGCGTTCACCGACAAATGGGGACAGCGTTTTCCCGATCCGGTCCTTGCTTTCGCTTCGGGCTGGATGAGCGTGCGCCAACGCGCCAAGCAGCGCGGGGTCGAACTGCCACTTATTTTATCTGATCATTCCGATTGGGACGAGCTGATAACCACGGTGGAAGAAGTCAATCCCGAGGAACTCTGGATCACTTATGGCCGTGAGGATGCGCTCGTGCGCTGGGCGGAGCTGCAAGGCCGACGGGCCAAGCCACTGCGTTTGGTCGGCTATGAAGAGGAAGGGGATTGACGATGCTCACCCCGGACGCCTTAGGTAGGCGCAGGCGCTAACGGATGGAGAGACCGACATGCCGTATCGCAGTTTAAACGGCGAACGCATTGTCGACAGCATCCGCAAAGTCACCGATCGGATTGAAAACCGCTTTGGTGGACGCGGCCTCACCCAAATTTCCCGCGAGCTTGAGACATTTGCCGAAGCTGAAGTCGGACGGGCAAAATCGCTGGCCCGGCCGCGTTTCCTACTACGTGGTCTGACCTTTTTGGTGGTGCTGGCAGCGATCAGCTCTGTCGTCTGGCTGGGCTGGCGGTTTGGCCTCAAATTGCAAGCCGAAGCCTCCCTTGAGATGTTCGAAGGCGTGGAAGCGCTGATCAATATTTTGATCTTGTCGGCGGCTGGCATCTATTTCCTGATGAATCTCGAAGCCCGCGTGAAGCGCCATGACGTGTTGACCCAACTCAATCAGCTCCGTTCCATTGCGCACATAATCGACATGCACCAAGTCTCGAAGGATCCGATTGTTGATCTCCATGTCGGGGCGACCAGCGAAGCCGAACCGGGATCCGAGCTGAACGGATATGAATTGGTCCGCTATCTCGACTATTGCGCCAAGTTGGTCACGCTGACCGGCAAGCTCGCAGCCGTCTATTTGGAGTATATTGAAGACCCAATCGTGATCAGCTCGGTGAATGATTTTGAAAGCCTCACCGGCGAAATGGCGCGCAAAATCTGGCAAAAGGTCACCGTGCTGGAATTGCAGGGCGCTTCAGAAATCCGTGCTGCCGATTCGGTGCCGGAACCGCGCGGGAAACCGAAAACGGAAACAGACCCGCCGGTACCAGACGATCTACCGCCTGGCCTGTGTTGACCGAAAAGTTTGACTATTCTGCTGCGAGCAACTCATCGCCATCGCCCAATGCGTCGAGCGTTTTCGCGATGGTCTCGCCCATTGAGCAACGGCATTTGCCACAATTGAATTCGCAGCCATGATGCGCTTGCACTGTTTCCGGACAGCGCGCACCGGCGGCGACAGCGTCGCGTACACCCTGCTCATTGATCCGACGGCAAACACAAATGATCATGAGAACCATTTTCAGTAACTGAGAATGATTGTCAACAACAAATGCGAATGATTCGCACTCTTAGGTTCCGGTCTTTGTGGATTCATCGCCATCCCAGCCAAAGACGTCTTCTAGGCCAACGCCAAACTCGCGGGCGATGCGGAAGGCACTTTCGAGGCTGGGAGAGTATTTGCCTTGTTCAATGGCGATCACGGTTTGCCGTGTCACACCGATCGCTTTCGCCAAGGCTGACTGGCTCATCTGGTCATGCGCTTCGCGAAGCTCGCGCACCCGATTGGTGATGGGGGGGCGTTTCGGCATGCGTCACACACCTCGCGCCAGATAATACCCCATCGACCCTAGCCGAACGATTTCGCCCACAATAAAGGCCGCAACCACGCCATGCGCCAGCATCATTGGCGTCATCGTGCCAAACGCTTCCATCAGAATTATGGCGAGTGCGCCGGCATAGATGAAGCAAAGATTGCGCATAGAACGGTGGCGGGCATCATCTTCGCGCTCATCGTTTTCAAGGGCGTCGCGGTTGATGACGCCAGAAACGATCCCAATGATGGCGGCCACAATCACCATTAAGACAACGGATGTTCCGATCCGCCAAAAGAAATCCGTGCCTGATTCCGGCGCGCGCCACCACAGGCCGAGATAGGCGCCCAAGTGAAAGATCCCGATCAGGATCGCGAATATGCCGGACGCCACGTCCGCCCGAAATTGAGTTGTCATAACAAACGCCCTGTCAAAAATATTGTACACTCACCAATTAGTTAAACATTTTTGACATGTCAAATATTTTTTACTCCACAGAAGAGCAAGCACGGAATCGGCCTTTGACAGCAGCGCTCGGAGTGTTACCTCCCCGCGCTTAAGCAAGGAGCCAAAAGCATGAGCGATCTTCAGTCTCTCGCAGAAACCGGAAAAGCATGGCCGTTCGAACAAGCACGCGCCCTGCTCAAACGTCT
>JBCAWZ010000024.1:0-48220 GCA_038534315.1 Pseudomonadota bacterium
GCAGACGCTCTGGCAATGCCGAGGATCGCAATTGTGGTGGTGAGATGTTGAGCGCGAGGAAACGCGAATCTCCGGTTTCTGCGGCACGTGCAAAAACCTGATCAACGAGGATCCAAAAGAGCGGATCGATCAGCCCCATATTCTCTGCAGCAGGAATAAAAACGCTAGGCGGGACCGGATCGCCACCATCGCTCGCCGGCCAGCGCGCCAGCACTTCATGGCCGATGATCTCACCAGTCTCGAGTGAGATGATGGGTTGATAAGCGGGCACAATTTTTTGTTTGTGAACCGCTTGTTGCAGCCGTTCATTGATGCGACCCGCACTGCCTTGACTGAGCGTTGTGCATCGACTGTAAACACAACTGCCGCAGCCATCTGCTTTCGCCGCGAGCATAGCACGGTCAGCAGCGTCGATTAGCTTGTGACCATCGGCTTCATCGTCAGGAAAAACCGCCGTTCCGATGGAGGCACCAACTTCGAGGATACCAACCGGCGTCATGATCGGTTCGGTCAGACTCGCGCTCATATCTGCAATGATTTGATCGAGCGAGCGATCCATCTGCGCCATGTCGGCAATCACGGCGAACTCATCTCCGCCAATCCGGGCCGCTGTAAAACCTTCGCCCAGCTCGATCAGTCTTACCGCTACCGTCTTTAAAACAAAGTCGCCAACCGCATGCCCACGGACATCGTTGATCACTTTGAACCGGTCGAGATCGATGTAGAACAAGTAGGATGGAACTTCGTCTTTGACCTGCTCATTCACCAAATTCATGAAATGGCGCCGGTTATAGAGCCCGGTCAGTGAATCGGAATGGGCCAGCCGCCTCGCGCGTTCCTCAGCCGATTTCCGATCATCCACTTCTTGCTGCAGCTCTTGAATGAGATGATTGTTGGCGTCGAGCAAAGTTTGCGTCAAATGCATCGCATTGGTGATGCCCGCATAGCGCCCCTGCTCATCAACGATGATAAGACCGGTACAGCGATCAATCTCATCGGTTAGACCGCCATGCCCTATCAGGCTCGAAAGATCTGCGCTTTCATCGAGCAAGCGATAATTCTGATTGCTGAGCGAATCCGCGGCGCGAGTATCATACAAAGCACGTCCGTAAAGTGCCGAGACTTTGGTCATGAATTCATGTCGGTCGATATACCCAATCGGCCGATTTTCATCATCCGCGATGGCGCAACCAACACTTTCGGGGTGTTGCTTGAAGAAGTCGATTATGTCACGGCCGAGCTCATGCCGCGGCAAGGGACGGATTCTGTCCCGCTTGACGTCAGCAAATTTCATGTGCCCCACCGCCTGGACCCAAAGGCCCCCCCAGCTCTTCATTCATAAAAGCTTTGTAGTGAATAAATGTTTACGGTTGGTGAGGATGACAGTTTGGATTTGGCCACGCTCGCAAAGCAGTCTAAAGGCACCGGCATGTCAGACACCACACTCAATCCCGCCCAGCTCACCGTGGCCACTTTGTCAGAAGCGCTGCCGTATATTCAGCGCTATGACAAAGAGACAATTGTCGTGAAGTTCGGTGGACATGCGATGGTTGATGAGGAGCTATCGGCCTCATTTGCCCGGGATTTGGTCCTGCTGAAGCATCTTGGTGTGAACCCAGTGGTCGTGCATGGCGGCGGCCCGCAAATTGCGAGCCTACTTGATCGCCTTGGCATCAAATCGGAATTTCGCGACGGATTGCGCGTGACCGATGACGCGACGATGGAAGTGGTCGAAATGGTTCTGTCCGGACCGATCAATAAGTCGATTGTCCGCGACATTGCAGCAGCCGGCGGACGCGCCGTTGGGCTTTCAGGCTCAGATGGCAATCTGATGCAGGTCCGCCGAGCGACGCGCACCAAACGCGATCCTGACAGCCAGATCGAGCAGGTCATCGACCTTGGCTATGTTGGTGAGCCTGCGCATATTGATGTTTCCGTCCTGACGCTGCTGACCGAAAGCGATACCGACGTGATTCCGGTGATTGCGCCGGTCGGGCTCGGCGCAGATGGCCGGCGCTACAACGTCAACGCAGACACCGCTGCGGGCGCGATTGCGAGCGCCTTGAAAGCACGGCGTCTGATGCTGCTAACCGACGTCGCAGGTGTGCTTGACGCAGACGGCGCCTTGATCCGTGAACTTCCCAGCGAGTCTGTCGCTCAGCTCATCGATGATGGGATTGCGAAAGGCGGCATGATTCCGAAGCTTGAAACTGCGGCCGAGGCCGTCAACAATGGCGTCGGCGGGGCTGTGATTATGGACGGGCGTGCGAGACACGCACTGTTGATGGAGTTGTTCACAGAACATGGCGCAGGCACTTTTGTTTCGTAATTTTTTCCGCTCGCTCCTTGGCGCAGTGGCCAGCCTCATCTTGGCCAATCTCCTTTTCGGGGGAGAGGCGGAGGCGCAGGACACGCAGACGGGTTGGCAGGCTTGCAATCAAACGAGCTACATTATTGAAGCCGCAACGGCGCGATATGCCGATCAAGGCGTCGTTGTCGATGGCTGGCATCGGCTGCGCCCGGGTAGCTGCCAGATTGTGCAAGAAGGTCCTTTGACTCCCGGATTGCACTTCCTATTCGGTCGATCCTCGTCCGCGCATCGCGGAGGCCCACGGCAATGGGGAGGCGATGTGGACCTATGTGTCGACCCAACCGGAGGCTTTTCGATTGAGACGCTCCCAGATTGCAGCCTGATGGGACTGGAATCGCGCAAATTTAGACCTGTGCTCATCGAACGAGAGAACAGTTGGACGACGAATTTCACAGAGACCGAAAAGCGGACGTTGAAACAATCAAGCGCTGCCGGGGTCCAACGCCTGCTCGATAATGCGGGTGTGTTTTCGGGGCGGATTGATGGTTTTCTCGGCCGCCGCACGCGGACCGCGATCGGCAACTTTCTCAGTGATAATGGGCTGAGTGCCGACACCAGCGATGCTGATTTGATGGATATCCTTGAACAAGCCGCGCTTGAACGCGCCCGCAATGTTGGCCTGACATTTTGCAACCGAACCGACAATCGGATCTGGAGCGCGATGGCGCGTCGGCGCGGCGAAGGCTGGGAGAGCCGAGGCTGGTGGCTGCTCGAGGCCGGTGGTTGCGCCCGTGTGATTGATGAACCGCTGTTGCAGGCTGAGCATTTTGCCTACGCAGAAATGGAGGTTGATGGCGAAACCCTTCACCTGCTCTCGCGCGGCAGCGACCCCTTTTGCGTTTCACGTTCGAAATTTGCCATTTCAGGCCGGGAGAAGTGCGAGGAAGGCGCTTACCGGACCGGTCTTTTCGTGGCCACGCCTCCGCCGGACAATCGCAAGCTGGTTTATGAATTTTTTGAACGCGACTTTGCGCCCTCCAGTGATGTCGGTTGATTTGAATTACACATTTCAAGAATTACGCGAACGTGATGTCTGGGTCTTTGATCTGGACAATACACTTTACCCCGCAGAGTGCGATTTGTTTGCGGAGATCGATCAGCGCATGACGGATTTCGTTGCGCGGTTTCTACACGTCGACAGGGTCGAGGCGCGGCAAATCCAAAAGCGCTATTATGCCGAGCATGGCACCACACTGAAGGGCTTGATGAGCCTACACGGCATGGCGCCAGCCGACTTCTTGCACCATGTACATGAGATTGATTTGTCGCCGCTGCCGAAACTGCCCGCCCTAGCAGATGCCATCGCTCGCCTACCCGGTCGCAAATACGTTTACACCAATGGATCGCGCCGGCATGCAGAGCGGGTCACCGCGTATATGGGGTTAGGAGAGGTCTTTCATGGGCAGTTTGCCATCGAAGATAGCGCCTATGCACCGAAGCCGGATGCGCAATCCTATGATTTGTTCTGCAACCGATTTGCCGTGTCACCAAACCGCGCTGTCTTCTTCGAAGATTTGACCCGGAATTTGGTACCAGCGTCCGCGCTTGGCTTTAAAACGGTGCTTGTTCATTCGGAGAAAGACTGGAGCCATGAGCCTTCAGATGCCCGTCCTGCAGGATCAGGGGATGACCTTCCCGATGAGATCGATTATGTGACCGGCGACCTCACCGGATTTCTCACCGACATCAACACAATCCTTCAAACACAAGAGACTCCACATGCCTGATCGCCTTGCCGCCTTGATCAATGATGTCTGGGAAGACCGAAACACGCTGAGCGCCGACACCGAAGGCGAAATTCGTGAAGCCGTGGACGCGTCATTGTCTTTATTGGACGCCGGCGAAGTGCGCGTCGCAGAGCGCAGCGCTGATGGCAGCTGGATCGTCCATGAATGGTTGAAAAAAGCGGTGCTGCTATCATTCCGACTGAACCCCAATCAATTGATCACGGATGGGCCCGGGGGCGGCCGTTGGTGGGACAAAGTGCCTTCAAAGTTTGAGGGATGGACCGAAGCGGATTTCGAGGAAGCGGGTTTTCGCGCCGTACCTCCAGCAGCGGTTCGGCGCGGCGCTTATGTTGCACCCGGCGCTGTTCTGATGCCGTCCTATGTCAACATTGGCGCTTATGTTGGCGCCGGCACCATGGTTGATACTTGGGCTTCGATCGGTTCTTGCGCGCAGATCGGCTCGAACTGCCACATCTCAGCCGGCACCGGCATCGGTGGCGTATTGGAGCCGTTGCAGGCAAATCCAACGATCGTCGAAGACAACTGTTTCATCGGGGCGCGTTCGGAAGTGGTCGAAGGTGTTGTCGTTGGCGAAGGCTCGGTCATCGCGATGGGCGTGTTCATCACCCAATCGACGAAAATTGTAGATCGCGCGAGTGGCGAAATCAGTTTTGGGCGTATCCCACCCTATTCTGTTGTTGTGCCGGGAACGCTGCCAGATCCGAAGGGCGGACCGTCCTTGGCGTGCGCCGTGATCGTGAAAACGGTTGATGCGCAGACCCGTTCGAAAACCGAAATCAATGAACTGCTACGCGACTAATCCTGCGGTTTTGTCGCGGAACGCCCGTTTGCATTGATTTGATAAGCCACTCTTTTTCTTTACTGGGGCTCGCTTTCGGAGCGTAAGACGGTATAGTCGGTGTTCAGAAACCGGAGCACCGCGTGACGATACAGATTGCTGGACGGCACATGGATATCGGCGAGTCGCTACAACAGCGGATCTCGGATGGACTAGAAGCAGCCGTTAAAAAATACTTCGATAGATCGTTCGATGCGACGGTCACGGTCGAAAAGCGGGGACACGAAATCATCGTTGAATGCTCAACACATTTGCCCTCTGGCATTGTGCTGCAGTCAACGGGTCAAGCAAGCGAGCCCTACGCCGCGCTTGAAGACGCCCTCGAAAAGATGGAAAAGCGTGTTCGTCGCTACCATCGACGATTGAAAGACCATCACAAACGAAAACCGATGCCGAGCGAACCGGCAGCTTCCTTTGTGATTCAAGCCGCACAAGACGAGCAAGGCTCGGATCCCGAACCTGGTGAAGCACCTGTTATTGTTGCTGAAACTGCGGCGCACGTGAAAACGATGTCGGTTTCGGAAGCGGTTATGCAATTGGAACTGTCAGAAACCCCTGCCGTTCTTTTCCGAAATGTGAAACACAGCGGCCTTAACATGGTATATCGTCGCGCGGACGGTAATATTGGCTGGGTTGACCCGGCCGGTCACTCGGCAACTTCATAACCCGATAGGTCAAACATGGCGCAAGATCTTTCTCAATTGCTTGAGCAAGGACAGATATTGGGAGTTTCCGCTGCAAGCAGCCGGAAGCAAGTCCTCAGTCAAATGGCCGAATCCTTAAGTGGCCGTCTTTCAATCGATGCTCGGGACATTTTCGATGCTGTGATTGAGCGCGAAAATCTCGGCTCTACGGGGGTCGGCGAGGGTGTTGCCATTCCGCATGCCCGTGTTGAAACACTCGACGCGCCGATCGGCGCCTTTGTGCGCCTCACCGAAGGCGTTGAATTTGACGCGATTGATGGTCAGCCTTGCGATTTGATTTTTATGCTGCTCGCACCCCACAGCTCAGGCGCGGATCATTTGCGTGCGCTGGCGCAAGTCAGCCGCGCTTTTCGGGACAAAGCGCTGCGTGACGCTTTGCGCAGCGCAGAGACCAGCGACGAAATCCGGGCGCTGCTATGCCCGAAAGCGGTTGCAGCGGACGCCGCCTGAGTTTTGATTTCCCAGAGCGGGTAAAATGCGGCACGGTCCCCTCAAAAGAGGAGTCCGTCCATGTCTAAAACTACCTTGACCGCGCTCGCGCTGTGTTTGCTTGCCAGTCCCGCCGCCTTTGCTCACAGCCAACCGCTCCCGGCAGCGCAAACGGCTCAACCAACACCCGTCGAAACCACAGATCTCGGGGACGGCATTTACATGCTGCAA
The DNA here is from genome assembly GCA_038534315.1 of Pseudomonadota bacterium. Taxonomy (GTDB): domain Bacteria; phylum Pseudomonadota; class Alphaproteobacteria; order Caulobacterales; family Hyphomonadaceae; genus Henriciella. The sequence goes on from JBCAWZ010000024.1 coordinate 6,322, forward strand.
GGGCGTGGTGGAAATATCGGGGTCCTGATCGGTGAGGACGGCGCTTTTGTCATTGATGCGGATTACGCGGATTTGGCGCCTGCGCTGCTCGCAGAAATCGACAATATTGCCGGCGACCGACCGCGCTTCTTGCTGAACACACATTGGCACGGTGATCACACGGGCGGCAATGCGGCGATGCAGGCCGCTGGCGCTACCATTATCTCTCACGAAGGCGTTCGCGATCGACTGACACGCGATGTCACACGCGACTTTTTTGGCGAGGAAATGACAACACCAGCTGCCCCGCCCGAAGCCTGGCCGGTGATCACGTTTTCCGAGAACATGACACTCTATTTGAACGGGCAGACCATTCGACTGATCCACACACCCGCTGCGCATACGGATGGTGATACGTTCGTCCATTTCGAAGAAGCCGACATCATCCATGCTGGTGACCTGCTGTTTTCGGGTTTGTTTCCCTTTGTAGATGTCACTTCCGGCGGCAGCTTTGACGGCTTCTTAGACGGATTGGCACTGATTCAAGATATGGCAGGCGAAGACACACGCATTATTGCTGGCCACGGCCCGCTGTCGAACGAGGGCGACGTCGCTGACAGTGTTGCGATGATCAACGGAACTGTCGCTGCTGTTGGTGCAGCAATGGACGACGGTCAGGGGCTAGAGGCATTGCTGGAAAACAAAGTCCTCGCCGATTGGGCCGAAGACTGGAATTGGGGTTTTATCGATGACGAAGCCTTCACCCGTCTCATCTATCTGGATCTTTCAGATATGGCGGGCGATTAATCGCGGACCTTAGGGCGCGCCTTCCGCCCCACCACGTGACCCAATCAATCGCGGATCGCCTGCTGGCTCGACAAACTCCTCGTCGAGCGCCTGAAGCTCCATATTCAACATAAAGGCACGCACATCTGTGATGCTGGCCGCCGCCGCTTCTTCCTGTGGAAGGTGGCCGATATCATCATAGATGATCAACTCAGCCTGCGGGATTGCCTCGGCGAATTTATGAGCGCTGCTGACCGGGACGAGATTGTCTTCCCGCCCCCAAAGGATCAGGGTCGGTTGGTCAAGCACAGCCAATCTCTCCTTGGTCAACGGTTCGCGTTCGCCTGCCATCAGCTGCAGCAATGTCGCGCGATGGCCAGGGGCGCGCGCGAGCGAAACATAGCGTTCCACGAGCTCATCGGTCACAAAGGACTGATCGACATAAGACCCTTCGAGGCCAGAGCGCACCATTGCGGTCAAATCGATATCTTTCAAAACGACCCGCGCCAACGGATTTCCGAGCAAAGTGAAGATCAAGGGTTCGCTGTCATTTTCGCCCGCGTCTTCCGCCCATCCCGAAGCGTCCACGAGGATCAAGCCGTCGACCCGGTCAGGCGCTGTCAATGCCGTTTGCCAGGCGACCGCGCCGCCCATCGAGTTGCCGGCGATGGTGAAATACTCTGCGTCGAGTTGCTCAGTAACATCCAGAACCACATCGCTGAAGCGTTGCATCGTCGCGGCGTCTGGGTCTTCCGCGCGGCTCAAGCCATGGCCAGGCAAGTCGAGCGTGATCACCCGGTAATCGTCCTGCAGATCATATTTCCAGGCCGACCATGTGTGCAAAGACGCAGAAAAACCATGCACCAGCACAAGCGTTGGATGGTCGCGCGGACCGGTATCGGTAAAGTGGATTTTCAGGCCGTCATCGAGCGTGATGAACTGCGAGTCTGGTACGGAGTAGACCAGCTCCAACGTATCATAAGGGATGTCTGCGCGACGAAGCGCTAACCAACCTGCGGCCAATATTGCGATGATTGCCAGCAAGATGGCTAAGGTGCGTCGCATCGATATCGATCCTCCAAATTGGATCAGCCCACACCGTCGTAAAAGCTTCAAATATGCGGACTGTCAAAGGAAAGTTTGCTTAATTGCAGACGCGACAATCCGTGTTCGGACGAAGTTTTAGCGTTCGAACGTCGCCGCTCAGTCCGTCATATATCCGCAAGCGCCCAATCAAAGGCTTCCCCGCACCGGTGATCAGCTTCACTGCTTCAAGCGCCATCGCAGCGCCCACTTCGCCGGTCAAAGCGCCAACCACGCCCACATCGTCGCATGCCTCTGGCGCCGGCGGCATTTCCGGTACGAGGCACGCATAGCACGGGGCTTGGCTGTCAACTCCCGACGCATAGACTGAAAGTTGCCCAGACCAGCGCGCGGCGGCACCCGAGACAAGATACCGACCCGTCTGATGGGCTGTCTGGTTCAGCAAAAACCGCGATTCATAATTGTCGGTCGCATCAATGAGGACATCGCCCGCAAGGTCTGCGCCGGTCTGAAACCGCTGGGTTCTTGGCACGATCGTCAAGCTCGGATCGATCGCGGCGAGTCGCTCGGCAAGCTGAGCGGCTTTGTCCTGCCCAATGTCGGATTCCGAGAATTGCACTTGGCGTTGCAAATTCGAGCGATCAACTGTGTCGTCGTCCCAAAGTTCGATCTTGCCGACACCGGCGGCGGCCAAAAACAGCGCACAAGGCCCGCCCAGCGCCCCTGCCCCAACAATCGAAACCGACGCGGACCGCAATTTCTGCACGCCCGGTCCACCGATTTCTTTCAGCAGCAAATGGCGCTTATGACGTTCGATCTGATCTCGGTTCAGTGACATAGTGGCGGTGTAATCGGTGTGAGGCTGCTTGGCGAGACCCGTCACAAATCCGTCGCTTTTTCAACATGAAGCCGGCTTTTGTTAAGATTACACATGAACCGCCGGGAAAGACGCCCCCGAACCATCGCAGCTTTGCTTTTGGTCGGGCGATCGTCTAAAGCACAAAAGACGGGGGTTGGTTATGAGTGGTGCTGAAAAGCCAATAGAGGCGTTGGATGTCGCTCCGTTTGCGACCCGTCAATCTACAGAATTCGACGAAGTCGTGCGCCAAGCGGACTATGCCGCCCGTGCAGCGATCAGCTTTTTTCGGTTCCGCCAGCTTGGCGGGGGGCGCGGCTCGCATGCGGGACGTATTCAGCTCGGTCGGCTGACACATGGCCGCGGCGTGCATTATGTGTCGGACCATCCTCAAGTCCGCATGCTCAGCCTGTCAGTCATCGCCCTCCTGATCTTGTTTGAAAGCGCAGCGAACGCGTACTTCTTCGCGCAGCAAAGTGAGTTTGGCCTCTTCGGCGGCTTATTTCAGGCCGCAGCTGTCTCGCTCGCCAATGTCGCGACCTCCTATTTCATCATCGGATATTGGGGGTTACGGCACGCCTCGATGCCGACGTCGCGCATGCCTAAACGAGATCAGAACGGCAATGTTATCCCGAACGAAGAAGGCCTGCCAAATCTGGTCGCGCGCGGAACCGTGATCAAGATCGGCGGTTTCATCGCTATGGGCGTGGGTGCAATTTTGGTCTTGCTGGTGAATTTGTCGGCGGCGCACTATCGCAACATACTGGACTTGAGAGCCATGGATGTCGGCTTCCCGGAATTCCAAACGGCAACCTTCCCGCGCTTTCTGATCGACAGCCAAGTCTGTGCTGACATTCTCAATTCCGAGATTGGACAGACCATCGGCAGCGCCGCAACCAATGCCATGTGTCGTCCCTTCGCCCTGCACTCATTGGATGCCATGGTCTTATTTGCGCTCGGCATTGCGATCTCGGCTTTGGCCATACATGAAGGCCGCCGTGCAGACGCGGCATATCCCGGCTTCTCAGATGCCGCCCGGCAATTTGAACGCGCCCGTGTCGACTTACAATATGCGCTCGACGACTATTATGACAGCTATGAAGACATCGTCGAACGGTTGGAAGAGACACTCGACATCGAAAAAGCGAACCCGCCACAAAAGCTGAAATTGCGCGCCGCAATGGATGACGCGGTCGCACCCTACAAACACCTGCTGACCACGCATGGTGCGATTTTGGGTGACGAATTCCAAGTCAGCCGCGACATTGTCACAAGAATCGCGGAAGAAAAGAGCGGAGACGATTTCACACCCGCCGGAGAGACCCAGGTGACCAAGCTATGAGTCGGCGTCGCCGCCGCCAACAGCGCCAGGCCGTCATAAATTTTGTTATCGTCGCCATCCTCGTCGGCGCTGTCGGTTACATGCTGTATCGTTTGCAACCGGTCCCCTATGACGAAGACACGCTCTGCCTGGTTTCTGATCAGTTGCCAGCCCACACCGCAATCATCATCGACAAAACAGACGCCTATACCGAGATCGAGGCGGGACTGATCGAACGGGTCATTCGCAGATCGCGCGATCAGCTCGATGTCGGCGAACGCATCACTCTGTTTGAACTGGACCAGGCAGGTCGCTTTGATCCGCGCGGCGAGCTCACACTTTGCAATCCCGGACGCGGCGACCAGGTCAATCCCCTGTTCAACAATCCCCGGATGATGGAAGAAGCCTATGCCGAAAAGTTTGCTGGACCGATGGATGAGGTTCTAGCCGATCTTGTAGTGCCCAAAGAGGCCCCATCCAGCCCTATTCTGGAAGCCGTTGCCCGCTTGGCGCAAACTGAAAACTTCTCTGAACGGGCTCCGCAGCGCCGTTTGGTCCTGGTTTCAGACATGCTGCAGAACTCAGATATCTTCACGATTTATGGCGCGGGTGGCAGCTTGCCGGAAAATATCCCCTCCGCAAGCGCCACGGCTGCCGCCATCGAAAACCGCTATGGCTCTGCGCTCTCTGGTGTTGAGATCGAAGTCCGGTTGATTCAACGCGACCGTTATGTCGACATGCAGCGCGGCGCGCTGAAGGCCTATTGGGATGACGTGTTTTCTGATCTCGGCGTCGATATTAGCTGGCGGGATCTGTGATTCTCGCTGCACAAGGGTCGCGTCCGAACTGATTCGCCGTTAGCATGCGTGAGATGTCCGATTTGATCGCCGCGAACGCTCCCGCAAAAATCTATGAGCGGCCCATTGAATGGGTGGCCAATGGCGCCGGTGCGCAAGGCAATCTTTTTCTGACCGGTCGAGCCGGAACCGGCAAAACCACTTTGCTTCGTCGTTTCATGGCGGAAGCCGGCGAGAATGCGATCGTGCTCGCGCCGACCGGCGTCGCAGCGATGAATGCCGGCGGCCAAACCCTGCACAGTTTCTTTAAGCTGCCCCCTCGCCTAATTGAGCCACAAGATGTGAAACGGCTTCGCACAGCTCGGCTTTTGAAGGCGGCTGAAACCATCATCATCGATGAGATCTCAATGGTTCGCGCCGATATGCTTGATGCCATCGACCGATCCTTGAAACTCAATCGTGGTTCCAAGCGACCGTTCGGCGGCGTGCGGATGATCCTGGCTGGTGATCTGCACCAGCTGCCGCCCGTCGTGCGAGGGGAAGAAGCTGAGATCCTCCACGAACGTTATGGGGGCGCGTATTTCTTTCATGCTCCGGCGTTTCGTGAGGCTGAGTTTGCCCTGCTGGCGCTAAAACATGTCTTCCGCCAAGCCGATCCAAAATTCTTGGCCCTGCTCGGCGCGCTGCGGCGGGGCACGCTCACGCCGCCGGATCAGGAATTGCTGGCGTCCCGCATCACCGATCGCAATGCCGTGGACGCCAGTGAGACGCATGTTGTGCTGACGCCAAACAATGCCAACGCGTATCGGATCAATCAGGCCCGCCTCGAGGAATTACCGGGAAAAGAGATCGTCTTCGAAGCCAAGGTTCACGGCAATTTCGACGAGAAATCCTATCCAACCGAGGCCGACCTCGAACTGAAAGAAGGCGCTCGGGTCATGCTCATCAAGAATGACCCCGATGGTCGCTGGGTGAATGGATCGCTTGCCACAATGTCGGGTGTGAAAGGCCCCAATGCGTTGGTCGAAATTGATGGCCGAACCTATGAGATTGAACCCGCTGACTGGGAGAAACACAAATACACGCTTGATCCCGAGACCAAGAAGGTCAGCCGGGAGACGGTAGGGACGTTCAAACAAGTCCCTTTGCGGCTCGCCTATGCCGTAACCATTCATAAGGCCCAGGGGCTGACGCTCGACAATGTGTTCATCGATTTTGACAGCGGCATGTTCGCCCATGGACAAGCCTATGTGGCCTTTTCGCGTGCGCGCAGTCTCGACGGCTTGGAATTGTCACGGCCGCTGCGGCCGCGTGACTTGGTTCTTGATCGCAATGCTTTCGCGTTCGGCGCTCTCACGCCGGTGGAAGACACCGATGCCTATCTCCTGGCGCGGTTCGAGAAAGCCGATGATGTCCTGGTTTAAGGCGCGGTCGGCGATATGATCGGAACCTTTCTAAAGTGGCTGACCGTCGCGCTGATCGCGCTCTGCATCTTTTCGATCGCGACCAGTCTATTTGCCTGGTACCAGCTCAATTTCGGCAGTTGCAAAGCGGGCTGTGAGGCCGGCCAAACCTATTACGCGCTCCTCCACACTGGCATTGTTGGCCTCACTGGCTTTGGCGTGTCAGCCTATGCCTCGCATTGGATCGGCAGCGTGTTTCGAGGCGACAGAGACTGAATCCGTCGCTATCCTCCGAGGCGGGAGGAAACACTTATGTCTGACACATACACTTATCAGGGCCTGACGCTCGACACGCCCGGGCGCGGTAGGATTTACGATTCCATCCTCGAAACAATCGGGAACACGCCGCTGGTCAGGGTGCCCAAGCTCTCGGCTGAGGAAGGCTTGGCCGCGACTCTGTTGCTAAAACTTGAATTCTTCAATCCGCTGGCCAGCGTGAAAGATCGGATTGCGATCGGCATGATCACCGCCTTGGAAGAGGCCGGGAAGATCAGTCCCGATAAAACGACTTTGGTCGAGCCAACCTCGGGCAATACCGGCATCGGCCTTGCCTTTGTCGCCGCAGCGAAAGGCTATCGCTTGATCATGACGATGCCGGAATCCATGTCGATTGAACGGCGTAAAATGATGGCATTGCTGGGTGCGGAACTGGAATTAACGCCCAAGGAAGGCGGCATCAAAGCTGCGTTCGATAAAGCGGAAGAATTGGTCAACAGCATCGAGGGCGCAATGCAGCCAGGCCAATTCGACAACCCCGCCAATCCCGCGATTCATGAAGCCACAACGGCTGAGGAAATTTGGCGCGATACGGAGGGTCAAGTCGACGCCGTTGTTTGTGGGGTTGGCACTGGCGGCACTTTCACGGGCTGCGCTCGTGTGCTTAAGGCGCGCAAATCCGGCTTAAAGATGTTCGCGGTTGAGCCGGTCGACAGCCCCGTAATGTCGGGCGGTGAACCAGGCCCGCACACCATCCAGGGTATTGGCGCCGGATTTGTCCCCGATAATATGGACACGTCGCTTATGGATGAGGTGATCCGAGTCTCCAATGAAGACGCCTTTGCCGCAGCCCAGCGAGTCGCTCGACTGGAAGGCGTCCCGATTGGAATTTCTTCTGGCGCCGCTGTCACTGCTGCGCTGGCGGTTGCAAAACGTCCAGATATGGTCGGGAAAACCGTCGTGGCTGTGATCCCGTCCTTTGCCGAACGGTATCTTTCGACCGCTTTGTTCGAAGGCCTTTAGCCGGCCTTAAGCGAGATTGCGAAAGGAATCTCGGAGCTGGGCATCACTATCGGTGGTCAGCTTTTCGAGCACTTGCACGCGCTCTTTCAGCCGGTCGACATCCGCTTTCAGCGCTTCGAGCTGCTCTGCTTCGACGGCGCCACGTTCCGTCTCGCGGCGCATTTTTATCCAATTGTTCAGCACACCGGCGCCGACCGTGATCAGCACGATTAAGACGACCATTGTGAATGGGCTATCAATATCCATTGGGTCCCCTCCTCAGGGCGCATGGCTCTGAGTGTTAGTCTAACCGGCGAAACCGATCACGCAAATCTTCCTCTGGATCGGTTGCGAGCCGCTCCAGCACATGAATGCGATCTCGCAAATAAGCGAGCTCTTGCTCCATTTCGCTGGCGTCAACATCCGTCGCCCCGGCGTTACGTCGTGCGCGGAGCGAATTATTGATCGTCCCGACGACACAGGCCGTCAGTACCAGCATCACCACCATCAAGAATGGATTGGCGAATGGCATAGTCTAATCCTCCTTTTGTAATTATCGATAAACGATATGTGGTGATGAACATGCGTTCATTCAAGGGCCTATCGCCCCGTTGACCCAAAACCGCCTGCGCCGCGATCCGTTTCCGAGAGATCATCGACCGTCTCCCAGACCAAACGTGTGACAGGCGCGAGCACCAACTGGCCGATCCTTTCGCCGCGCTCAATCTGAAACGGTTCGGCGCTATGATTGATCAGAATGACTTTGATCTCGCCCCGATAGTCGGAATCAATCGTGCCGGGCGTGTTCAAACACGTGATGCCATGGCGCGCTGCGAGGCCGGATCGCGGACGCACCTGAATCTCAAACCCTTCCGGAATCGCAACGCTAAGGCCCGTCGGGATCATATCCCTCGTGCCGGGCGCCAGCATGATCGGCGCGTCATCCAGCACCGCAGCCCGCACATCCATGCCAGCCGCGCCGAGCGTTTCATAAGCCGGCAGCGCCAAGCCCTCAAAATGCGGTAAAGGCCGCACAGCCACTTTGATATCAGTCATGTTGGCAATGGGTCCGAACTGAGCCAAATCGTCAAGACCGGCATCAAATCCATCCACGCTATTCGGCAGCTAAAACCGCATGTCCGGGCCGGCCAAAATGCGCGCCAATCCTTTGCGCCAACTTTTCTGCGACCCGGTCCTTGCTCATCCGCGACCAAGCTTCGGCCCCGTCAGATGTCACCAGTGTGACTTCATTTTCAACGCCACCCATAATATCGCCAGACACATCATTTGCGATGATCCAGTCGCAGCGTTTCCGCTTCAGCTTGGCACGCGCGAACGCCTCGACATCGTGGGTTTCTGCCGCGAAACCGATGACCAGGCTGGGGCGATGCTTTTTCTTTCGCGAGAGAGTCGCGAGAATGTCTGGGTTCTCGACCAAATTGATCGAGCTGGCCGACGCCTTGTCGCCTTCTTTGAGTTTGAGTTTTTTGTCTGCGGCTTGGGCAGGGCGCCAATCGGCCACCGCCGCCACAGACACAAATATGTCTGCCGGCAACGCGCGCTCGCACGCAGCCAGCATGTCGCGCGCCGTTTCAATCGGAACAAGATCAACGCCCGCAGGCGGCGTCAGTTCCACCGGACCAGAGATCAAAGTCACGGTCGCGCCAGCCTGTGCCAAGGCCTTGGCGATGGCATAGCCCTGCCGACCACTCGAATGGTTCGAGAGAAACCGAACCGGATCCAACGGCTCACGCGTAGGACCCGCTGTGACCAGGGCATGTCGTCCGCGCAGAGCTCCTTTGGGCGCCTTGATTTGACTGACGCCCGCGAGCTGGTGCTCAATTTCAGCGACAATATCAGAGACCTCAGGCAAACGACCCGGACCAAACTCTCCACACGCCATGGCGCCCTCATCTGGCTCCATAACCGAAACGCCGTCCGACCGCAGTTGCGCGATATTGCGTTGGGTCGCGGCATGCTCCCACATCCGCACATTCATCGCCGGCACCATGAGAACGGGTGTGTCGGTTGCCAGCAGCGTCGTCGAAGCGAGGTCGTTGGCGAGCCCGGATGCGGCTTTCGCCATCAAATCCGCGGTTGCCGGACACACCACGATCAGATCGGCTGAGCGGGAGAGCTGGATATGGCCCATTTCGGCTTCATCGTCCAAATCGAACAGATCCGTGAACACTTTTTCGCCCGACAGAGCAGACACCGACAAAGGCGTCACGAATTCCTGTCCGGCACGCGTAACGATGCAACGGCTCACAATTCCCCGACGACCCAATTCCCGGATCAATTCGAGGGATTTATAGGCAGCGATGCCGCCACCAATGATCAGAAGAATACGCTTATTCGCCATAGCTCGTTCTCTGCGATATTTAGGCCATGTCGCACAAAATCGCTAAGAAAACGAGGACACAGCTTCGTGAATATCACAAAGTGCGGTTGCTAGTCGGTGGGCGTCGGAACCGGCGGCGGCGGTGTTGCCGGCATGTATCGCTTCAGAAAGGCGTCCATCGCTTGCAATGTCTGCATCCGGGTTTCCGCGACTGACAGCCAATGATCCTCGCCTTTTAATCGGACGAATTCGACCTGCTTGTTGGCCCGTTTCAGAGCCCGCTCCATCACGAGGCTTTGTTCAATGTCGACGACCGTATCGTCGTCGCCATGGAGGAGAAGGATGGGAGCGCGCACGTTTTCCGCATGCTTGGCCGGGGAGATCGCGTCGAGCTGCTGGGGCGTTACCGCTCCATTGGCCATCAGCTCTTTCCAGTAATCGATGACCCAGTGCCCTCTTTGATTCTCCCGCCGTTCGCGGCTGAGCATCTTGCGAAGATCTGAGACCGGCGCGATAGCGATGGCACAGGTGTATCGATCGGGTGTGAAGGTTGCGCCAGCCAAAGCGGCGTATCCACCATAGGAGGCCCCGATGATGCAGATCCGATCTGGATCGATCAAACCAGCTTTGATCAACGCTTTAACGCCGTCATCAATGTCAGACAGCATTTTTCCGCCCCATTCGCCGATACCTGCTTCCAGAAAATCTCTTCCAAATCCGGTTGATCCGCGGAAATTCGGTTGCAGTACGAGATAGCCCCGACTGGCAAAGAATTGTGCCATCCAATCGAAATCAAAGCGGTCATAAGTGGCAGGCCCGCCGTGCGGCAGAATGATCGCCGGCGCGTCTCTTAGATCAGCAAAATCTTGGCCGGCCGGCGCGGTGACAATCGCTGGAATTGAAAGCCCATCCGAGGCGGGATACTGAATGGCATACAATCCCCCAATGTGTTCTTGGGGCACATCCGGGCGCGCATCCGCGATGATCGCTAAGCTGTTGGTTTCTGTAAGCTGGGTCAACCAAACATCGCCAAGCGTCGGGTCAAAAACCTTATACAGAACCTTGCCGCGATCATCGGTTGCAGAATTCAGATAGATCGTCGCGTTTGGTAGCGACGCTTGAATGGCGTCATAAGCCGCTTGAAGCCGCTCATCCAAGAAATCGTAGCTTGGCTCTAAACCCGCATACATCACGCCGAGCACAGCCCGGTTCCGATCGGTTAAGACGCCATCGATCTCACGGTCGTCCCGCCCCAAAATCGGCCCGCTTATCTCGCCATCAAAGCCAAGCTTCATTAAGGAATCAAACCCGCCATTCCCGCTGTTCGACTGAACAAACACCAAACCGGATTCATCTGGCATCACGCCGGCCATGCTCAGGGGCAAAATGTTGTCTTCTGCTTCGTAAATCGTTTTCCAGCCGCCACGCTCGCCCACGGCTTGCAGCCGATACCGGTCGCGGCGATTCGAGTATCGTTCGCGCGCCAGAACTTTGCCACCCTTGCCAACAAACCAATCAATTGTGTCTTGTGTTCCGCGTGCCACTCGGCTGCCACGGCCCGTTTCCAATTCAACCCGGAGCAAGTCATAGCTCGGATCAGTGCCACGCTTACCGATATATGCTGGGGTGACGACCCAACCTGCCCGTTCGGACTCGCCAATGATCCGACCCAGGCCCGCTTGCGCAGGGTACAAATCCTTCACGCGTCTGGGAATCTGCGCGAAATCGCCGGAGTCTAGGTTTAGAGCAAGCGACGCTGAGTACTCAAAATCGCCACGGAAACCGGCCAGACGTGTCGTCTCCGACCCGCCAAGTATCACATGGTCATTGTCGTAGAAGAAAAGTCCCCGCGCTTTGAAATTATCCACCCGTCCGCCATAGAGCGGGTCTCCCTCAGCGTTCAAAACCTGTAGCGCGGAGACGCCATCAATATTAAAAATTGCCGCAATTTTCGACCCATCCGGCGAGAGCCGAGCGCTCGATACAAAAGGCAATTGGCCATACGCTTCGAGCGCTGGCGGTGGTGCTGGCGGGCGTGACTCATCTTGCCCAATGGCCGGCAACAGGAACGCCAAACAGGCGAGGCCCAGGATTAAAAATCTGATCACAGCAGCCCTCACAGTTTGACAACCCTGGATAGGAAACAAGCGTGTTCTCAGCCAAATAGCAAGCGTGACACAAATTTTTTACATTTTAAGTTGTTGTATACATTGAGATACTTGGCCGCGCAATACGCGGCGAAGTAAGGTGGCAAACGCCAGCCACTCTAAAGCGGCTGGCGTGTGTTAAGAAATTTGACGATCAGCCCCTGATCAACTGACGCTTTCATGACGAGCTCTACGCCGCCCGTCTCGATGCGCAGGCCGGAGCCAGAAAAGCTGGCCCATCCGGCAGCGGCGATTGTGGCGGATAGCAGACCCGCGGCGATCCAGCGTGGTGCAGTTGTGTTGCGTGCCATGATTCAATCCTCTCTCTGAGATGGCATCAATTACTTTCGAGGTCTCGGAAGGCCTTTTTAAGGCGCCATTCCTCCGACGTAACGGAACGTTCCAGATTCCGGAGGCGATCCTCCAAATCCATGAATGTGTATTTCAAACCGGACGCGGTGACGCGCGGACGGTCTGACACGTTCCGCCAAAACTCATCTTCCTCAGGCTCAAGGGGTTGTGACCCTCGTGGTGCGGTTGGGATGATCAACGCCGCAATGATGTAGGCAATAACGGCCATTGGCCCTGCGAACAAGAAAATACTGGCGACGAACAAGACCCTGACGAGGGTTGGTTCCCAACCAAATCGATCAGCAACCCCACCGAGCACGCCGAGCCAAACACGATTGGTGCGGGAGCGATACATTTGGTGAGGGTTAGGTGAGTCGAACACAGACTCATCTCGTGTTGATTGGCTATAATTGCGATAATGTGGATGGCGGCGTCGTTTGCTGCACATATGATTTAATCCTCAAATCTTTCGCTCGATGACCGGCGGCGCGTCCGAGGCGCGGCCTCCTCTTCTGGAACGGTCTCGAGCAGTTCTTCCATCGTTTGAATTCTGCGTTCCATGTTTTTGGCCGATCGCCACATGTCTTCGAGCATACGCTCATCGTCCGGTAGCAGGGTCTTCTGCTTGCGCCACAGGGTGATGTAATGAAACAGCATTCCCGGGAGCACGACGAAGAGGCAGACAACCGCGACGACGGCAATGATAAACTCATCCTCCATGCGGAGTCTCCTGTTCAGGCGCTTGGTTGCGTGCCTTACGATCTTCTAGCGCTTGCGCAATTAGACCCGGCGTTGCGATGACCGCAAGAAATCCTGTCAGAAATAAGAGTGGGCTCAGCATGACTTACTCTCCTTTCTCAGGGGATTTGGATGCGCCGTCTTTGCCAGATTTGCCTGACTTACCGCGGGCCTTTTTTAACGCTGCCAGCTCGGCTTCGATTTCTTCATCGCGCTGAAGTGCGGCAAACTCGGCTTCCAGGGTCGGCTCGCTGCCTTTGATCTGATCCGCATAGGCTTCAAGCTCATCGACTTTGCGCTCGACCGTTGCATAACGTGACAAGGCGTCATCGACCCGTCCATCATAGGTTTGCGACCGAACCCGGATGCGTTGCTCCGCGGCTTCCCGCCGCATCATCAAAGCGCGATGCTTGGCTTTCGCTTCGTCGAGCTTTTCCTGCAAACGGCTGAGATCGTCCTGGCGCTTTTCAAAAGCGTCTTCCGCAAGGGCCATTGCGTCTTGCCGACGTGTGATTTCAGCCTCTGCCTTTTGTTTGGCGAGCAGCGCGCCGCGGGCCAAATCTTCGCGACCTTTGTCGATCGCCAAAGCGGCCTTGTGCTCCCAGTCGTCTCTAGACGCAGTGTAGTGATCGATCTCACGGGACATTTCTTTCTTGTCCGCCATGGCACGCGCGGCTGCGGTGCGCACTTCGACCAACGTGTCTTCCATTTCCTGGATCATAAGACGCGCAATCTTTTCTGGGTTTTCAGCATTGTCGAGCATCGAATTGATGTTCGAATTGATGATGTCGCCGAGGCGAGAAAACATTCCCATAATTTTTTATCCTTTTCGTTGAGGGAGGAGCTGCAGGCGGCGCCTAAAAGAAGAAGCCGCCAAGAAACACGCCAACCACAAAGAACATCCATGTCTCTGCGGGTCGGGTCGACAGGTAGCGACCGAACCGTCCAGCTTCCTGGCGGCCCGTTGTGTAATCTCTTGTGTAGTCGCGTTCTGACATTGGTAAGCGTTCCTTTTCATGTGACGGCCCCGGTGGCCGCTGTGCCACTTACATTTCAAGAGGTGTGCCAGTTTGAAATTAATTTTCTACCGTGCTGTTTTTATTTGAAATAAAAAATATTTCGGCAAAATCTGTTTATACATTTGGTCTTTCTGACCAAATTTTTTAGTTGTAATGACGATGAAATTTGGCTATATATGCCAATAATGGCGAGAACCACACAACAGGCAATTGGCGAGTCTCCGTCCTGGTTGGCGGCACAAGAGCACGTGTCACGACTGGCACCGCTCGAGCGTCCCGTGCTGGTGATAGGTGAACGCGGTACCGGTAAGGAACTCATCGGCGAACGCCTGCACTTCCTGTCTCGGCGGTGGGACGGCCCCTTTGTAAAGGTGAATTGCGCTGCCCTTTCCGAAACACTTTTGGACAGCGAATTGTTCGGCCACGAGCGCGGCGCGTTCACCGGCGCGACCGAACGTCGAATTGGTCGGTTTGAGCTCGCCGACGGCGGCACGCTGTTTCTCGACGAAATCGCAACGGCGAGCGCTGAAGTGCAAGAGAAGCTGCTGCGCATCATTGAGTATGGCGAGTTTCAGCGGCTCGGCGGTGAAAAAGTGCTGACCACGGATGTGCGGGTTGTCGCCGCGACCAATGTTGATCTGCCCGACCGCGCAGAGCGCGGCCTGTTTCGCGCCGATTTGCTCGACCGTTTGGCGTTTGATGTTGTGACCTTGCCACCGCTTAGAGCCCGGCCTGAGGACATCTCCTTGCTGGCAGATCATTTCGCACGCCGAATGGCAGTCGAGCTGGAACAAGACTTTCCGGGTTTTGCGCCCTCATCGATTGCGCTGCTCGAGAGCCATCATTGGCCGGGCAATGTGCGCGAGCTTCGAAACTTTGCGCAGCGCGTAACGTTCCACGCACTCAGCCAGCGGACACGGGATCCGATCCGGGTCAGTTTGGACGATCTCGACCCGTTTGACTCTCCGTACCGTCCTTTGTCCGATCCAAAACCGGTCAGACCCCCGGACGATACCCATCACATACCGGAGTCTGCAGGATCTGAGACCGGGCTTATCGGGCCCCTATCCGACAGCTTATCCTTCCAGGAACATGTGCGGATATTCGAAACGCACTTGATTGATCAAGCGCTCGCCGCTGCGGAAGGACATCAGGGCAAAGCCGCTGAAAAGCTTGGTCTCAGCTATCACCAGCTGCGCGGTCTGTTGAAGAAACATGATTATGGCCGTCGCCCCGGCAAAGCGGCTGACGGGCCGAGAGAGCCGATCCGTTCGCTTTAGGCTCAGGCGTTGGGATCGTGCTTGCCACCTCGGAGAACAAAGCACCGGTCGCAATATTTGCAAACGACCATGTCGTCGTCGCCCATTTCATACCACACCATCGGATGGCCTAAGGCGCCGCCGCCGCCATCACAGGACACACGCGGCGTGTCGACAAACAAGGTTTCGGGCGAATCGAACTCGATTGGGGCAGACATGGCGATTCCTGAATTCATATGCGCGTGACTAGGCTGTTTGCCTATATTAGGTCAATCCGCAACCCCTATGAAGTGTCTGCATGCGGCGTTATATGGGATGCACAAAGCGACGGAGTTTGAATGTCCGCACCAGATTATGCGATCGAGGCCATCGGCCTTGAGAAAACCTATCGCGCTTCAGGCAAAATGCCCGAAAAGAAGGCTCTCAATGAGATCGATCTGAAGGTCCGCCGCGGCAGTATCTTCGGCCTCTTGGGACCGAACGGCGCCGGCAAATCGACCTTCATCAACATACTCGCAGGCCTGGTCACAAAGACCGGCGGAACAGCACGAATTTGGGGCTTGGACATCGATAAGCATCCGCGCACATCCCGCGCGGCCATTGGTGTTGTGAACCAAGAAATCGCGATGGATCCGTTCTTTACGCCGATGCAGGCGCTTGAGCTTCAGGCCGGCTATTATGGCGTGCCCAAGGTCGAACGTCGAACATTGGAAATCCTTGAAGCGGTCGGTCTGGATGACAAGAAAGACGCCTATGTAAGGCAACTGTCTGGCGGCATGAAGCGTCGGCTAATGGTGGCGAAAGCATTGGTACACAATCCACCCGTTCTGATTCTGGATGAGCCAACCGCCGGCGTAGATGTCGAGTTGAGGCGGTCGCTATGGTCCTATGTTCGAGAGCTGCATGCGCGCGGCACCACGATCATTCTGACCACACACTATCTCGAAGAGGCCGAAGAGCTGTGCGACGAAATCGCCATCATCAATCATGGCGATGTGCTGGCGCAGGAATCAAAAGACACACTTTTGTCGCGCCTGGATCAACGCCTTCTTCGCATCACACCTCGCGAACCCATCGAGACTCTGCCAGCGTCTTTGGCGGATTTGAACACCGAATTGCAAAACGATGGAACGCTGCAGATCACCTTCCGGAGCTCTGAAACCGGGATTGGTCGTCTGCTTGAAAAGGTGCGCGATGGGGGCATCGGCGTTGCTGACCTGTCGACCGAACAGCCAAATCTGGAAGATGTCTTTGTCGCGATGACGAGCGACGCGACATGATTCTATCCTGCACTCCGTGGGATTGTGTTATAGTTTGGAATGACATCGACTGCGCTGACATCTCAGAGCTTTAAGCGCGACCCGTTCCCAACCTATCGTCAGTTCAGAGATCGCGGCCCGCTTGTCCAACACTCTATCCCCTTCTTGGGAAAGATTTGGCTGACCACAACTTACGATAGCTGCGCCGATATGCTCAAGCAGAGCGAGCATTTCTGCGTGGATGGCCGCAATGCGGGACGCAAGAGCCAGTCCGGAATTGCGTGGTTGCCAAAGTCAATGCGGGTCCTCTCGGCCAATATGCTCGGCCAAGACGACCCAGATCATCGTCGAACACGGCGGCTTGTCGACATGCCGTTTCGGCGGGTTGGCATTGACGCGCTACGCCCCGCAATAGAACGGCAAACCCATGCGCTTCTAGACAAATCTGCCGCCAAGCAGGAGGGCTTCGACTTCGTCACCGACATCGCGAAACCTCTGCCACTCCTTGTGATTTGCGACATGTTGGGACTGCCAGAATCCGATGTGGACATGTTCATCGATTGGATCAAACCCATCTCGAGTGCGAGCAATATAATGTCCATCTTTGGCATTCTTGGCAGCCTCGGCCGGATGACAAATTATCTCCGGGCAGAATTTGAAACATGCAGGAGATCGCCAAAAGCGGGGCTGATTTCAGAACTAGTTCATGCCCACGAGGAAGGCGAACAGCTCAGTGATGACGAATTGCTCGCGACGGTCGTGGTCCTTTTCATTGCCGGTCACGAAACGACGACACATTTGCTCTCAACGGGCTTGTGGACATTGTTTCGACACCCAGATGCGAGAGACGCGGTGCAATCCGGTCAAGCAGATATGACAAAGCTGGTCGATGAAATGTTGCGCTACAACAGTCCTGTCTTCATGACCAAACCGCGATTTGCGCGACAGGACATGTCGTTTCATGGACAAGCGCTGCAAAAAGGGGACCGCCTAATGGCCTTGCAGGGAGCCGCCAATTGCGACCCAAATGCCTACAAGAACCCAGAAACGCTCGATATCAATCGGGCTCCGAACCGGCACCTGACATTCGGTCACGGACCACACCTTTGCTTAGGGTTACATCTGGCGCGGGCCGAAGCGGAAATCGTGTTTCAGACCGTGATAGACCGTTTCCCAGACATCAGGCCCGCACAAGCGCTCGATAGCATGGCCTGGTATCCTCGTATCGGGATTCGCGGGCTGAAATCCTTGCCCGTTAAGACGACAGCACCCGGCCAACAATTGCGCGCAAGCTTTTCATCAAGACGGGATCCCGCGCTTCAGGCGACGTGATCAACGCGTAGTCCAAGCAAGTTTCAATACCTTGAGGCGATGGCGTGCGCGGCACCCCTGCGAGCGTCTGAGCTAATTTGAGCAGGGTATCTTTGGCCCGGCTTGTATTCGTCGCCATCACGTCCAGCACACTGCTAACATTGACCGCCTCTTCTTCGGGGCGCCAGCAGTCATAATCCGTGACCATCGCTATCGTCGCGTAGGGTAGTTCCGCCTCACGGGCGAGTTTGGCTTCAGGCATATTGGTCATACCGATGACATCACAGCCCCAAGCACGATACATGTGGCTCTCGGCGCGCGATGAAAATTGCGGACCCTCCATGGTGATGTAAGTGCCAGACGGATGGACATTCACCCCCGTCGCTTTCGCGGCGTCTCCAACCAATTTCGAAAGCCGCCCGCAAACAGGATCTGCCATTGAGACATGCGCAACCATACCTGGTCCGAAAAAGCTCTTATCGCGGGCAAAGGTTCGATCGATAAACTGATCCACTCTAACAAAGTCGCCTGGCTGGTAATCTTCGCGGAGCGATCCACAGGCTGAAAAAGACAGAATATCTGTGCAGCCAACCTGCTTCAGTGCATCAATATTGGCGCGGTATGGCACGGCAGTTGGTGTCAGCCTGTGACCGCGGCCATGTCGCGGCAAGAAAACAAAGTCGACGCCTGCGAGCTTCCCTTTGACGAGCGCATCCGAAGGCGAACCCCAAGGTGTCTCGATCGTCAGCTCCTCGACATCGCTCAATCCGTCGAGCGCGTAGAGCCCGGACCCGCCAATCACGCCAATGACCCAATCTGTCATTCCGTTCTCCCTAAAAAAAATCCCGCCCTGATTAGCTCAGAGCGGGACTTAATATTCTTGTGGCAGCCTTAGTGGCCGACATTCCGCCAAATGCGCTTGTATGAGAACCACAGCAAAATAGCGAGCAAGACCAAGTAAATCATTGTTGGCAGGCCGAGTGACTTACGCTGAACCTGTTTCGGATCCCCAGCCCATTGCAAGAACATCGCGACGTCTTTCGCCATCTGTTCAGTCGTGGCCTCGGTCCCGTCAAGGAATTGAACCCGGTCCGGCAGCAATTGCGGTCCCATCGCCAGAAATCCGCCCGATGGCATTTTGCGTGGATCACCGACCCACTGAGCGGTGACATCACCAGCCATGTAAGGATTGTAATACTGACCGAGCGGCTGAATAAGCTTGCCCTTATAATCGCCGTCCATTTCGTAATAGTCGACCATTTCGCCCTCGACCTCACCGTAAATGAGATCGTCAAAGCTCTTATAGCCGGTCATCAGTGAATAGACATAGCTTGCGCCTTCACCGTCGCCACCATGTCCGCGCGCCTTCGTAATGACAGACAAATCAGGAGGGTAAGCGCCGGCATTGGCAGCCCTCGCTGCTTGCTCATTCGGGTACGGCGATTGGAACGTATCGGACGGCCGCGCCGGGCGCATTTCGTACTCACCGAAATCATTTGGAACGGTATCGGTGATCATGTCTTCAGCAGCAAACTGCTTGACCAGCGGATTGTCGTTCGGGTTCGGGTAATCCGAATTGTAGAATGGACCACCCGGCTCAGCGAGATTCCGGTAGGCCAGCAAATTCATGCTGTGGCATGCCGCGCAAACCTCACGATAGACCTGATAGCCGCGCTGCATACTCGCCTGGTCAAGCTCACCGAGCGGTCCTTCAAAGGTCCAGCCACCTTCCGGTGGATGGGCGTGTTTCGCACCGCCGGCGGCGTGAGCGGAAAGGCTGAGCCCAAGGGCGCCAACACTCACGATAAAGGTTCTCAAGAAAGTCATGTGAGGTCCTTTTTCCTTACTCTGCTGGAACAGCACTTGGTGCATTTCCGCCTGATAGCACCGCTTTGTGGATCGCCTCAGGCTCACCCTTTGGTGTTTCGCGCAGTCCAAGCATTGGCAGAATGATTAGGAAGTAAGCGAAGTAGTAGGCTGTCAGCATCTGACCGAGGTGGATAAAGCGGAAAGCAGGCCCCTTCTGGATCTCCATCGAGGCCGTTCCTCCCGCCGCAGTCTTTTCATCACGGAATTCGGCAGCCGCTTCATAGTCGGCAAATGCCGCGCTGCCTGCGATGCCATTTGCTTCGGTGTAGACCACCGCAAGTTTGTCTTCACCCAGAGGAATGATGGGATCATCTGGGTTCGTCGCGCCGCACCAACCAAGCAACAGACAGCACGCCACAAAACCGAAGAAGAATTGCTTTGCTACCGGGCGATACCGCATCGACTTTACTTTGGACGTGTCCAGCCATGGCAATAAGAACAGCATGGCGATGGAACCAAACATTGCGAGAACGCCGAGCAGTTTTGCATCGATTGGACCAATATCGAACGTGATCGCTCTAAGGATCGCGTAGAACGGCAGCAGATACCATTCTGGTACAATGTGGGCTGGCGTAACCAACGGGTTGGCTTGAATATAATTGTCCGCGTGACCCAAAACGTTCGGAAGATAGAACACAAAGGCGGCAAAAATAATCAGGAAAAGGACAATCGCGAAGCCATCTTTCACCGTGTAATATGGGTGGAACGGAACTGTGTCTTTCTCAACGTCTTTGACCTCAACGCCGGTTGGATTGTTGTTTCCCGGAACGTGCAGCGCCCAAATGTGAAGGATCACAACGCCCGCGATCATAAAGGGCAGCAGGTAATGCAGCGAAAAGAAACGTTGCAAAGTCTGGTTGCCAATCGATGGCCCGCCCAGCAGCCAAGTCTGGATACCTTCACCGATCAGCGGGATCGCACCAAACAGTCCAATAATGACATTTGCACCGTGTAGCGACATTTGTCCCCATGGCAGCATGTAGCCAAGGAAGGCGGTCGCCATCATCAGCAAGAAGATAACACAGCCGAGGAGCCAGAGCACCTCGCGGGGCGCCTTATACGATCCGTAATAAAGCCCGCGGAACATGTGGATGTAGACCGCCAGGAAGAACATTGAAGCGCCAACAGCGTGGATGTAACGCAACAACCAACCATAAGACACGTCGCGCATGATCCGCTCGACGGAAGCAAATGCTTCGTCGACCGTTGCCGTGTAATGCATGGCGAGGACGACACCGGTAATGATCTGGATCACAAGACAAACGGCCAAAATGCCGCCAAACGTGTACCAGTAGTTCAAATTCTTTGGCGTCGGAAAATCGACGAAGCTGTCATGCGCAAGGCGCACAATCGGAAGCCGGCTATCTAGCCATTTCTCAAACCCTGTACCGGGCTTATAGGTGGACTCGTGTCCGCTCATGGGTCCTTGTCCTTCCTTTAGAGTGAGATTCTAACAACGCTGGCCGATACATATTCGTATTCGGGGATTTCAAGATTGCTCGGGGCAGGACCCTTCCGGATCCGACCCGATGTATCATAGTGCGAGCCATGGCATGGGCAGTACCAGCCACCATAATCGCCCATATTGCCGCCACCTGGCCCGACTGGCACGCAGCCCAAGTGGGTACAGGTGCCTGACGTTACGATAATGGCAGGGTTGAGCGCACCGTCCGGTGTCGGCATCAAGCGCTCGTCATCGGTTTCCGGGTCAGGTAAACGTTCAAGTTCAACATTTTGTGCAGAGGCGACCTCTGCTGATGTTCTGTGGCGTAAGAAGAATGGCTTTCCGCCAATCAACACGCGAATCTCTCCGCCCACGGGGATTTTCGAAATATCAACTTCGAGGCTCGACGCAGCTTTCGTGTCCGCGGCCGGATTCATCTGGTCAACCAGCGGGTAAGCCACGAGACCGGCACCAACTGCTGTCGCTGCAATTGCAGCGACATGAATAAAATCCCGGCGTTCTTCGTCGACCGTCTCCGGACTGGCTGTTTGACTATCATTCACGATATGTAGCCCTCAAATTGCGTTCTCAGAACGGCTTGATATAGAAGTACGAGGTGTTTTTCATTGCGGCGCAGCGACGCAATCCCCGAACAAACCAAGCGCCTAACTTGCCTCGGAAACTATTTCAAGCTTGGCTAACAACAAGAAATTTGTCGTGCGCCAGAGCTATCGTGGAAATCCCCTATCGGCCTTCTCGGTTTCAGACGTATACAAGTTCGCAATTGAAACAGAGGTTTGCCATGCCCGATACCGATACGCTGAGTAAGTCTGACACTCAAAAACAAGCCGCTGCGACGTGGTTCAAGTCACTCCAGGACGACATCATCAACCGTTTTGAGCAGCTTGAGAACGAAGCGCTGCCACCTCTTTACCGTGGCGATGCCGGGCGGTTTGAGCGAAAAGACTGGAAACGTGGCGACGGCAGCGAAGACCTTGGTGGCGGCACAATGAGCATCATGCGCGGTCGCTTCTTTGAAAAAGTTGGCGTTCACTTTTCCGAGGTGAAAGGCAGCTTCAGCGAGGCCTTCCGCGCGCAAATTCCAGGTGCCGACGAATCAGGTGGCGAGTTCTGGGCGTGCGGTATTTCCCTCATCGCGCATCTGCACAATCCGCGCGTTCCGGCGGTTCACATGAACACGCGGATGTTGATCACATCCGAAAGCTGGTTTGGCGGTGGCGGGGATTTAACACCCGTCTTGGATTATCAACGGCAAGACGATTTCGCGGACACAATCGACTTCCACGCGGCGATGAAAGGCGCGTGCGACCCGCACGATCCGACGTATTATCCGAGGTTTAAGCAGCAATGCGACGAGTATTTTCATCTGCTCCACCGCGATGAACCTCGCGGGACGGGCGGCATTTTCTATGATCGGCACAATAGCGGGAATTGGGATGCCGACTTTGCTTTTACGCAAGACGTTGGGCGCGCATTTGCGGATATTTATCCTCAGATTGCTAGGCGTCGCATGAACGAAGCTTGGAACGAAGCTGAGCGCGATGAGCAATTGATACGGCGGGGTCGATACGTCGAATTCAACTTGCTTTACGACAGAGGGACGACGTTCGGATTAAAAACCGGCGGCAACATTGAGAGCATATTGTCGAGCATGCCGCCGGTAGTGAAATGGCCATAAGCTAGGCTCTCAGCAATTGGAGTAAGGCATCTCGGCTCAGCGCCATACCAGAGTCCAACCAAGCTTGCTCTACCCGCCGCAGTGCGGCCCCTATCTGCGGACCTTTCAAACCTGCCGCGAGTGCATCTGCGCCGCCCAATGGAAAATCGGGTGCCTGCCATGTTTTGCAAAGCCCGAGCATCGTTTGGCTTGGCGCTTGGTTGTGATCAATTGCCGCAATCAAACTCCGATCAAGCACTGCCTGTGCGCCAAAGCGATACAGCCCAGTTTTAATCGTGGCGTCGTCTTGGGCTCCGAGATCCAGCAAATCGGGATCGACCCAGGCCAACAGACGATCACGTTCTCGATTGGACAAGCGTAGTCTTTCCGCCATCGCAAATATGACTTCGGGCTCTCGGGGGATGAGCGCCATCAACCGCTGCAACGGGTCAGCTTCCAGCGCGAGCGCGGTCTCGAGCGCAATCAAGGTCTCGATCCGCTCAGGTGACAGAATGGCATCTCCCAATAATTGAGCAAGAATGCCCGCCTCCACCATAGCATAGGTGACTTTGTCAGGTGCTGGCGCAGCATAGAGTTTTACCAGCTCTCGCCAAATACGTTCGCTGGCGATCCGGTCCAAGCCCGCCGCTTGGCGCTCGCAGGCGGCAAGCCCGACTGGGTCAAGCCGCTGGCCATACCAAGCATTGAACCGAAAGAATCTGAGGATCCTCAAATAGTCTTCCTTCAAGCGCTGATCAGGGCTTCCAATGAACACGACGTCACCTGACCGCGCATCCGAGATCCCCTCGCCTATCGGATCAAACACTCGACCTAGGCGATCCGCATAGAGTGCGTTCAGGCGAAAATCCCGTCGCTGCGCATCTTCCGCCCAATCAGTCGAAAAGGCGATAACAGCGCGCCGACCGTCTGTTTCGATATCCCGCCTCAATGTCGTGATTTCGAACGGCTGATGATCGCAAACTGCGGTCACTGTGCCATGGTCCACACCTGTCGGTATTGCGCGAATGCCGGCGTTCTCTAACGCAGCCGAAACCTGATCGGGCACAAGCTTAGACGCCAAATCAATGTCGTCGACAGGGCGACCCATAATCGTGTTTCTGATGCAGCCACCAACAAATCGCGTGCCATTTGGCTGAACTGCCTCAAGCGCGGAGATCACGCTTTGAGTTGCCGCTGCAGTCAGCCAATCTGCTTCAATCTGCACTATTCCGGCTCACTGTCCGCAGGTGGCTGATCCAGGCCATATCCGCTCGGCTGTCCGCCCGGATCGCGGTTTGCGGGCGACCCAATACCCGTCAGATCCCGTTCGCATGGATATCTTTCGCCGCCGATTATTTCGCCATCCACCATGCGGCTTGGCGTGTAGCAGTATGCCTCACCACCCCTGTCGATGAAAATGAACAGCAGCCAAGACGCAACAGCTAGGCCAGCGCCAATGCCGAACAACCATCGAATCGGCCAAGGCTTTCGGCCGTCAAGCTCAGCCTCGGCGATCGCCACGCGATACACACCGAACGCCAAGAAAGGCAAAATGAAGAAGAACAATTGGAAGAAAAGCCGTGTGGCCAAAACTATGTCTCCGTTGCGTATAAGGTATTGTGTAATACCTGAATTATGCCGGCCGTGACCCCCCAAATACGAAAACCGTTCCAAGGCATTTCGACATAGGTTCTACGCTGCCCTTGCCACACCGCTTCGCCTTTTCGATGGTTTGACGTGTCAAACAGGAAAGAAAGAGGCGCCTCAAACACATCCGCAACTTCTCCAGGATCAGGTCGTGGCACAAAGTCAGCCGACAAAACACCAATGACTGGCGTTATTTGAAACGCGGTGCCCGTGAAGTAGTTCGCGCCCCTGGCAACAAGGTCCACTTTAGACGGATCAACCCCCACCTCTTCCTGTGCTTCTCGAAGAGCAGCCGCCACTTCGTCGCGATCGACCGGATCAACTTTCCCCCCAGGAAAAGCGACTTGTCCGGGGTGTGCTGCCATCGTTTTGGGGCGTTGTGTCAGCAGTGCGGTTGGTCCGGCTTCCCTCGGGATGATTGGGATCAGTACAGCAGCGGGACGAATGAATTCGTGTTTTGCTCGATCCACCAAATCCAAGTCGCCACCGGGTTCCAGCCGTCGGTCCCCTTCGATTGGATCGAGATGGCGCTCGGCGCGCGCCAAAAAGTCTTCAAGTGTCGAAAAGCTCATTCGCCAGCATACCCAAGATCAAACGCTTTGCCTTGCGACCATACGATAAGCCTTGTTGGATCTTTCTTACTTGGTTCAGCCAATTCAACCAATTCGTAGAAGGCTGGACGCGTCAGCTTCGCCTCAAGGCGCCCGCGGACATGAATGTAGGGCGACGGTTCGGAAGTATGCGGATCGATCTCGACGCGAATTTCTGCTTTGGGTCCAGCAACAGTCAAATCACCGACATTTGTTGTGAAAGCCAGGATTTGATCAGGACCAGACTCGCCGACTCGATCTACGCGAACCGCTAGAAACGGCGCATCCTCAACTTCAACGATCACCTTCTCATACGGGGTTACTAGATAGGTTTGGCCGTCTTCGTCTCGCCGCAAAATACGCGAAAACAGCTTTACCAACTTCTCACGTTGGATTTTTTCACCCTCGTGCCACCAACTTCCATCAGCGCGAATGCGCATGTCGATATCGGAGCATCGTTCTGGATTCCACGTATCGACTGGTGGCAAAGCACCATCCAGGCCTTGTGGCGCGATCTCGCGCAGTAGCTCTTCTAAGGAGATGACAGCATTGCCATTCGATTTCATTTGGTTGTCCGCCATGATTTTGCCTACACGTAAGACTTAGAGTGTCCAGATGAAAGATGGAGAGGCCATGGCCGACGACAATCACACAATCGTCGCAGAAGCAGAAGCAGCGGGCGAAGCCCTTTCTGCCGTTAGATCGGAGATCGGCAAAGTTATCTTCGGACAAGACGAAGTTGTTGAGCTCGCACTTGCCGCAATTCTGGCGGGCGGACACGCGCTTCTAATTGGCGCGCCAGGATTGGCGAAGACGCGACTGGTCGAAGCGCTGGGCACTGCGCTCGGTCTCGATAATGCCCGCATTCAGTTCACGCCAGACCTCATGCCGGGTGATATATTGGGGTCTGAAGTTTTGGACGAAGGCGCTGATGGCCAACGCGCGTTTCGCTTTATCAAGGGGCCGATTTTCACTAGCCTGCTGATGGCAGACGAAATCAACCGTGCGTCGCCACGAACGCAGTCGGCATTGCTCCAAGCGATGCAAGAGCATCACGTTACCGTTGCTGGCGTTCGTTATGATCTGTCTGAGCCGTTCCATGTTCTGGCAACGCAAAACCCGATAGAGCAAGAAGGCACGTATCCTTTGCCGGAAGCGCAGCTCGATCGTTTCTTGCTCAAAATTGATGTCAGCTACCCAGATTTGGAGACTGAACGACGCGTTTTGGTTGAAACGACGCGCGGTGAGGCGACAGAAGTGGCAGCGGCGATTAGCAGAGATCGCCTCGTGCAAATCCAGGAACTTGTCCGACAAATGCCGGTCGGTGAAACCGTATTGGAGCGGATTTTAAATCTGGTGCGAGATGCAAGGCCAGAGCAAACGCGCGACGAAACCGCAAAGAAAATCGTTGATTGGGGTCCCAGCCCGCGAGCTGGTCAGGCGCTTATGTTAGCGTGCCGAGCGCGCGCGCTGCTGCGTGGACGACTTGCGCCGAGCATCGAAGATATAGAGGCACTAGCCGAACCGTGTCTCGGACATCGTATGGGCCTTCGCTACGACCCAACGGGGACAGCGCCGACACTGCCGGCCTTGATCGCCTCTCTTGTTCGCAAACCCGCCTAAGCCCGATCAGTGTTGCATAGCGACCTATCATGTATGACTTAAACTCTCTCCGCGCCGAAGCAGAGCGGCTTGCTCAACTCCTACCGGATCCCGACGTGAACTTCGCAGCGCGCGCCACCCTGCACCATGGTGCCGCTGGCCGTAGGCGGTCGGGACGCGGTGAACAGTTTTGGCAATATCGGCGGTATGCTCAGACCGATGCCGCAGAGCAAGTGGATTGGCGCCGCTCAGCACGTGGAGACGAGTTGTTTGTCCGCGAGACTGAAATGGAGTCTGCGCGAACATTTTTGTTCTGGTCGGACCCAAATCCGGGCTTCCATTGGACCAGCGGCAATAATCATCCAGCCAAATCTGATCGCGCCAATGCGATCCTGCTATCTCTTGCAATCAAGCTCGCGAAATCTGGCGAACGAGTCGGAAGCTTCACACAGGGACGTCGAACAGGAATGGGTCGCGCCGCCGCTGATCGGTTGGCCGAGGATCTTTTCGCGAAACAGCCAAACGTGCCCATGCCCCAAAAGCATACAATGGCGACGGTAATCGCCAGCGATTTTTATGATCCTATAGAGGCCTGGCAAACCCGGCTCCACCCGATTGGACAATCCTGCGAGCAGGGCGTGTTGTTTCAAGTGCGCGACCCTGTCGAGACAGGCTTTCCGTTTCAAGGTCGGACGCGTTTTCGGAAACCCGGCGATGATGGGCGATTGACCATTGGACGCGCCGAAACATTGCGCGACGCTTACCTCGAACAGCTTCAGATTCAGCAAGAGGCGGTCCAATCACTGGCGGCTTCGATGGGATGGCTATTTGTCGAGCACACTACGAATGAGGCTGCAGAACTTGGTGCTTCACGCCTTCACGTAACTCTCTCTCAATTTGGTTTGACGATATGACCATCGGACCATTCTTGTTGCTGACGCCCTTGGCATTGATCGGACTAATGGCTTTGCCGGTCATCTGGTACATATTGCGATCGACACCACCGGCGCCGTCGGAGGCTGAGCTCCCGTCTTTGCGGTTGTTAGAAAAGCTCGTTGCGCGAGAAGAAACACCGCAGCGAACGCCTTGGTGGGTGCTGCTACTGCGCATGGCGACGGCGGCGTTGATTGCGCTCGGGCTCGCTCTTCCAATTTTTGCCCCGGAGTCAGGGGATGATGCGAACGCAGCGTTGAATGAACCCGTTTTGGTAGTAATCGACAATGGATGGACATCAGCTCCGAGGTGGCGAGAGGTTCAGGACGCCGCTGAAGGCGCATTGGTTGGACTTGATCGTGATGCAAGGGTGCACCTTCTCCTGACTGCGCCAACAGCTTTGTCGAGCGATCCTGCGTTGCCGCTGGCTCGGAATGAGTTTTTGTCTCAGCTGCGGTCGCTCAGACCAATTGCATGGCGCCCAGATCGAGATGACGCGCTGGAGCGATTGGAATCGAGTGGATTCCAACCGGGGCGGATTGTTTGGGTGACGGACGGATTGGATGCAGACTCTGCGACGGCTTTCGCGCAAGCGCTTCATGCGATCGCGCCACTCAGTGTCTTTGCCGCAGCGCCGCGTGGGCCGTTTGCCATCACCGGCATCGGCAGCGATGCAACAGGCGCTCAACTGCAAGTGCTCCGGACGGGTTCCAATACGCCCGGCCAAGTCTTTGTGTCTGCTCTGACCGAAGACCAGTCCGCACTGGCAAGTGCCGAAGTGGTGTTCGACCAAGATACTCGCGCCGGCGCGGCAAATTTTGATTTGCCGCCGGCCGCCCTATCACGCGTGTCCAGTTTTCGGATCACGGGCGGAACGAGCGCCGGCGCCGTCTGGTTGTGGGACAGCGCCGAACGGACGCGCCAAGTCGGGCTTGTATCCAGCGATACAACCGCTCAACCTTTTTTGTCTGACTCTCATTACATTCGCAAAGCATTGTTGCCATTTGCGTCCGTCACAGAGTCTGATTTGTCCGTCTTGCTTGATGCGGGCCTGGACGCGATTGTACTTACAGACATTGGTCAGATCCCGGATGAACTCAGGGAACGGGTTGGCGGCTGGATCGAAGACGGCGGCGTTTTGATCCGTTTCGCTGGGCCACGTTTGGCTGCACAGGGCGACGAGTTGGTTCCGACGCCTTTGCGGCGCGCCTCTCGCGCCATTGGTGGCAAGCTGACTTGGGAAGAACCACAGCGCTTGGGTGCGTTTCCGGAGGCGTCGCCATTTGCCGGACTCACGCCACCCGATAACGTTATCGTTCAGCAACAAGTGCTCGCGAGTCCGAAACCGGATTTGGCGCAGCACATTTGGGCGCGGCTCGCAGATGGCAGCCCAATCGTAACAGCGGACCGCCGCGGCGCCGGTACGCTAGTTCTGTTCCACGTCACCGCGAACCCGGATTGGTCAACGCTCCCCTATTCTGGTGTTTTCGTCGAAATGCTTAGGCGTACAATTTCGGCTGGAAAAGGCGGCAGCGATTTTGACGGAAGCGGCCTCTACACACCCGCCTTGATGCTAGACGGGCGCGGGCAGCTTATCCCCGCAGGTCCGGCGGCGACGCCATTAGAAGCAACGCAATTTTCTAAAACAGCACCCTCAGAAATACATCCCCCGGGCCTTTACCGCGGTCCGGGGGGCACGCGTGCTCTGAATGCGGCCGCCGGCCTCGACATCAAACCCGTGCAAAACTGGCCAACTGGAATCTCTCTTTTGAGTGAGGCAGAAGGCAGCCGCTTTAATCTAGCCGGGATAGTTTTGGCGGCCGCGCTCGGATTGCTTTTGATCGATGCGATCGCGGCGCTGCTTCTATCGGGAAGGCTTTCGATTCCGAGGCTTGGCGGCGCGACAGCCGCGCTGTTGATCGTCTGCGGATCGATCACGATCATTCCGATCGACGCACACGCACAGTCATCCTCCAATATCGAATTGTCGAAACAGGCTGACGCTGCGCTGAAGATGCGGCTTGCTTACGTTGAAACCGGCGATACCAGGGCTGACGATGCGACCCGCGCAGGGCTTGAAGGGCTCAGCATGATGCTGTTTCGTCGATCCAGTGTGGAGCCGGCAGCACCGCACGCCGTTAATCCCGAGACGGATGCCCTGGACGTTTATCCGATCTTGTTTCTGGGCCTTTCCGAGACGCCGCAACCCTTGTCAGAACAAGCCATCGATCGCCTTAACGCGTATCTCCGCTCAGGCGGCGCGTTGTTCGTTGACACACGCAACGGCAGCTCCGTGGGAGCGGACAGCGACTTTGGTGTCTTGCGGTCGACCTTGGACGGATTGGACGCGCCACAAATGGTCCGCGTTCCTGACGATCATGTTCTAACCCGAAGCTTCTACTTACTCGACTCTCTCCCTGGTCGGTATGGAGATCGCCCGGTTTGGATTGAAGCAACTGGCGCTGGCGCGGCAAACGAACGACGCGGCGACGGGGTCAGCCGCCTTTTTATTGGTGATGCGGATTACCTTGCTGCTTGGGCGATCGATGAGCGAGGCCGTCCCCTCTTCTCAGTTGATGGCGGGGATCAGGAACGAGAACTCGCTTACCGGTTTGGGATCAATCTGATCATCTATGTGCTGACGGGAAACTACAAAGAGGATCAAGTTCATATTCCGGCACTGCTTGAACGGCTTGGAGACCGAAACACGCGGTCCTTCGAAGGCGAAGGGGACGTTATTCCATGACCGAAGCGAGCCGCCTGACCCTCGATCCTTTACTCCCGCCTTTTGTCTTATTGGTCTTGTTGACTCTGCTCGGCATGGTTTGGCTGCTCTACGCCAACCGACGTGGCAAAGCCTGGTTAAGTCGCGGCATTGCTGGTTTGTTGGTTTTGCTTGCATTGCTCAATCCGGCTCTGGTGCATGAGGAACGGGAGCCGCTTCCGTCGGTTGCGGCGTTGATATTGGATCGAAGCGACAGCATGCAGCTTGGTGATCGCCAAGCCTTAGCCGACAGTGCTTTTGAACAGCTCCGCGAGTCGCTCGAATCAAACCCAGCCATCGAGCTACGCACGCTTGAGGTCGATAGTGGCCCTGCAGGAACGCAAATGATTGGCGCCTTGGAGGGTCTCATGGCCGACGTTCCGCGGGATCGGATCGCCGGCGCCGTGCTGGTTACCGATGGCCAGGTTCATGATGTCCCAGCAGATCTCTCCCAAATTCGAGAAATCGGACCGATACATAGCGTGCTGACAGGCGATCAGTCAGCCGATGATCGCCGCCTTACCTTGGTTGAAGCGCCAAGCTTCGGCATTGTACGAGAGACCGCGTCCTTCAAGATCCGCGTAGACGACCCGGACGGTGGGCGCATTGCCGTGAGCGTGACGGTGAATGGTGGCCGAAGCCGAACTGTTTTCGTAGAGGCCAACACAGATGCCGACGTCGCGATCGAGATCGAACGGCGAGGTGACAATATCGTGGTGTTCGAAGTGCCGCCGGGTCGTCAAGAATTGACCCTGGCCAACAACCAAACGGCGGCAACGCTCTCCGGCGTGCGTGATGGGTTGCGCGTTTTGCTTGTAACAGGGCGTCCAAATTTGGCCGGCAGGGTCTGGCGCGATTTGTTAAAGTCAGACCCTTCGGTCGATCTCGTCCATTTCACAATTTTACGTCCGCCTTACAAACAGGATCTTACGCCGCTCGAGGAAATGGCCTTGATCGCGTTTCCGACAGAGGAGCTGTTTGAAGAGAAACTGGACGGATTTGATCTGGTGATCTTCGATCAATACGAACGCCGCGGTGTCATCACTATGGCCTATTTGTCGGATGTCGCCACCTATGTCGAAAACGGTGGCGCGCTGTTGATCGTCGCTGGCGAGGATTTCGCCGGGCCCGCCAGCCTCGGCGAAACGCCTCTGGCAAGTGTGCTGCCGGCGTTGCCAACGGGTCAAATCCGAACCGGATCCATCACGCCAATCATCTCAGAGATTGGCACACGCCACACGGTGACTGAAGTCCTCGATGATGCTGACTGGGGTGAATGGTTACGCTACATTGAAGCTCGATCTGATACAGGCGACGTCTTGATTTCGACTGATGATGGCGCGCCACTGCTTGCGGTGGACCGAGTTGGAGATGGACGGGTGGGTCAATTGATGTCTGACCAAATTTGGCTGTGGGCACGCGGATACGATGGCGGCGGTCCGTTTGACGATCTCATTCGCCGTTTGGTCCATTGGCTGATGAAAGAGCCTGAACTGGACGAACGTCAGCTTCAGCTTGAAGCCCGTGGAGATACAATCGCTGCGCGACTCAGAACACTTTCTGAACGGGCGGCCCCACTGACTTTGGAAACGCCAAGTGGAAGTTTCTTGGAACCCCAATGGCAAGAAGAACGTCCGGGTTTGTTTCGCGCCGAAGTCCCCGTCGACGAGTTGGGCCTGTACAAAGCTCAGTCAGGCGGTCTTGATGCTGTTGTCTTGAACGGACCAGCAAATCCAGTTGAGTTTTCAGCACTGACCGTAAGCGATGAACCCTTAAGTCCGGTAATGGACGCAACCGGTGGCAGCGCCGTCTTTGTGGATACGTTAGGCGGCGCACCCAACATCAGAATGGTTGGGCAAAACGGGAGCAGGTCTGGACCCGGATGGCTCGGCTTAAGAGAACGTGGTGCCTATGCGGTGCGGAATTCCAGCAGCGTGCCCTTGTTACCAGGGATTTTCGGTGTCGGATTACTGTTGCTTGTTCTGATTTGGGCTTGGCGCCGCGAGAGCGTTTAAACCAGTGACAGGCGAGGCATTGCCGTTTTCACTTCGCCAACCGGCAAAACCGCGTTCGCCGCCAAACCGCAATACAGGATGCGTGATGGATCTTGGGGACCCGGAAGCGTCAATTGACCCGGAGGAACTGGTTTGAATCCGACTGGGCCGAAATATTCCGGCGCACCGACTATCACTGCCAATGGCCAGCCTGCATGACCGGCAGCAGCCAGCGCGGCACGTGTCAAATCTTGGCCAAGCGTTTTTCCTCTTTGATCCTCTTCAACGGCGAGTGGTCCGACAAAAACCGCCGGGACCTCTTCGAGACCGATGACCAGTGGCCAAATTCGGCAAGCTCCAACGACACGATCGGCGTTTAGCGCGACCTGGCAACAGTCGACAACGCGTTCGGTTCCTTCTCGCAAACGCTCAGCGGTTTTCGCGAAATGGCCGGGGCCAAAGGTTCGGTCGTAAAGCGCCTCAATAGCGTCCGCGTGCAGGTTTGGCTTTTCTGATTGGATCTTAATCATCGCGCGCGCTTAACGATGGCGCATCGTCCTGGCAACAGACTTACTGGGACCAGCGCTCCAATTGCTGAACGAGCGTATCGACAAATGCCAGGGGCTGATCGAGCATGACATGATGTTGTGCACCATCGATCGAGTGCATCTCTGCATCGGGGCGCAGAGTTTTCAAGTAAGCCCAACCTTTGTCATCGACGAGGATTGAATCGGTGCCACGCATCAAGCTGAGCGGCGCCGTGATTTTGCTCATCATTTCCGCCGAATCCATGCGCGCATCGAAGCGGGTCCAGATGAATGGATCAAACTTCCAAGTCCATCCAGTGCGACCATCCTCCATCGTCACCTCTTTCAGGCTGTGACGACCGATATAATCGACAATGAATGTGTTCTCGCAAGGTTGCGCCGGCGCCAACCGAAACCGCGCGAGCGCGGCCTCAAACGACGGATAGATCCGGTTCGGACGGGTCCGGTCCGGTGGCCCTTTGGTGGCTTCTCCCGGCACCGTGATATAAGTATCGACAATAACGATACCCTTGAAACGATCGGAGTGGTGGGCACCGGTCCACATGGTGACAAATCCGCCGAAGCTGTGTGCAACAATGATAGGCTTGCGACCATTATCAAATAAGCCGGCATCTTCGCAGACGCAGATTTGTTCCTTAGAGAAGGTCTCGATCGAATAAGAGCCGCGATGCTCGCTCTCGCCCATGCCACCGAATGTCATGGACACCACGCAATACTGGTCGGCGAGCAGGGGCGCAATAAAATCATACCAGTGCGCATGTGCGCCATTGCCATGCACGAGCAGTAAGCCTGGCAGGTCTACGCTGCCCCAACGTTGATAGTGGACTTTGGCGCCTTCCACGTCGACAAATCGCGTCTCATAAGGCGTCTCAACAGCGGACACGAACCAGTCTGGCGCTGGCGGCCGGGCACCACGTAAAGGCGCAAGCGGAAGCAATTCACCCGCACCGGCTTGAGAATCAGCCATCAATCTCTCGCTTTTCGATCACTTTGAAGATGCCAGTGCCGGTCATCAGAGTTTTGTTCTCGGTCCAGATCCGGCCTTCCACGGTATGGATACCGTCTTGCGCGGAAACAACGACGCCTTTGCCTTGGATCCAGCTACCATGCGGTGCGCCGGCAAGAAAGTCACAAACAAGCCTGACGGTCACCCACCAGGTTTCCTCGTCATTTTCCACGGCCGCACCCCACGCCATGTCTGCGAAGGTCATCAACATACCGCCATGTGCGTTGCGCATGCCATTGGTATGATGCTCGCCAACCCGAAAGGCCCGGATTGTGCCGGTCGTATCTCGTTTTTCGAACAATGGACCCACCTGGCGCCCAAACCCGCGATGCCAGGCAAGGGGTTCAAACCCCGCCGGGATGTCATAAGTCTGGTTTCGGGTGAGGTCGTCACTCATGGCGTGTAGATGGCCAGACCGGACCAGACCGGCAAGCCCTCACGCTGGGGGAGGCGATGCACTTGCTTGTATGACAAGCATTACGGCATTGGCGGATGCATGTGCTGCGATAGCCGCGAGCATTGACCGGCTGGCAATCCGAATAAAACAAAAGCCTACGCCGGCTAAGAATACGACGATCAGAGCGGCGAAGCTGTATTGCAAGTGGATTCCAGCAAAAGCCGCGCTGGACAGGATAATGGCAAGCGGCACAGGTACGCCGCGCCGCGCAAGTGCGGCCAACGCCACCCCTCGAAACGTTACCTCTTCCACTACCGGCGCAATAATCACCGCGTAAACAAGAAAGCCGAGGGCCCAGTTTTCCGGCTCAAAAACCGCTGGATCGACGCTTTCAGAATATTGCCAGCCCGACGACTCTGGAAACAATTGGGCAATGGTGAAGCTCGGGATCAGCAAGCAGAGCGGTCCCAAAATCATCGCAGAACTTAACCAGGCTGGAGATGCAAATGCGGGTCCCGCTAGCCCACCCGCCATTCGAGATTGGCTCCAAACCGAAAGCAGCGTGAATTGGATCGCACCGCCGACAGAAAGAGTCAGCCAACCCACCGATAAATTGGTTTCTGATTGCTGCATCACCACCGCAAACACTGGCAAAAGTAGCTCGATCGCCAGCACCTGAAACAAGATTGGCGCGCAAAGCACCCAAAAGGCTGCACTCGCCGGTTGGTCTGCCAACCCCCTCGGGAACTGATTCGATTGCTCGTTCATACGTACCGAAAAACCTGCCTAACACCGAATTCGGTGCCCGTTATTGGTGTTTTGCTCACGTTCACTGATTAAAAAAGATACACAAAATCAGTTTGGTAGATCCAAACGATCCGAAAACTGAGACAAAACCTACACCCGCCGATCGATCCAGTATAGAACGATGAGCTCCTGGATAGGAGGATTACCAATGAAGTATTCATTGCTTTTAGCTGCCGTTGCGTTCGGTGGCATTACTGCGTGTTCGCCGGCGGAAGAGCCTGCCCCTGAAGCTGATGTTCCACCTGCTGAGCAGATGGAAGAAGCAATGGACAGCGCAACTGATGCTGCGGGCGACGCCATGGATGTGGTAGAAGGCGCGGCATCTGATGCCGGTGACGTCGTCGAAGACAGCGTTGAAGCCGCCGGTGAAATGGCAGACGACGCTGGAGCCACGGTTGACGGTATGGTCGACGACGCGGGTGACGCCATGGACGATATGATGGACGATGCCAGCGATGCGATGGACGACATGATGTCAGATGGCGAAGCTGAGCTTGAAGAAGCTGTCGACGCCGTTGAAGAAGAAGTGACTGAGTAAGTCCTTCTGATCAATCGACCAAGATTGAAACAAAGAGAGCGCCCGTCAGAATGACGGGCGCTTTTTTTGGGTTTAGAATATGGCGTAACCGCCATCGATAATCAGTGTCGTGCCAGAATGGTATTTGGATGCATCGCTGGCGAGGTAGACCGCCATACCACCAAAATCCGCTGGTTCACCCCAGCGACGGATTGGTACACGGCTAATCACTTTGGTTGTGAAGATATCGTTGTCTTGAGCCATCTCCGTCATATCGGTGGCGATCCAGCCCGGTAGGATTGAGTTTGCACGAATGCCGTAACGGCCATGTTCAACGGCGATGCCGCGGATCATGGCTGGTAGGCCACCCTTTGTCGCGGCATAGGCCTGATTGCGAGCGGCACCTTCAACTCCGGCGAGCGATGCGACGCCCACAACAGAGCCGCCTGGATCGCCTGCTTTGGCCCGTTCGACCATATGTTTCACGCTTTCACGAAGCGTCCAAAATGCGCCATCAAGATTGACCGCCATATTTTTGCGCCATGTCTCAGTGCTCATTTCGATGAAACTTGGAGCGCCAAAACCAACGCCCGCATTGGCGAAACAACTATCGATCCGCCCCATCGAAGACACGACCTCCGATGTCGCATCGATGACAGCCTGTTCGTCGGCGACATCAACGCTCCAGGCTTTGACTTCACCCGTACCGAGACCAGACAACGCTTCAACCGCCGCCTTATTGGCTGCTTCTTTTCGACCCCAGACGGCAATACTGGCATTCGACGCCGCGAGCGCCTCTGCCATGCCCATGCCAATGCCTCGGTTGCCGCCGGTTACGAGAGCGACTTTGCCGCTCAAATCAAAAGGCGCATATGTCATTCGCTGTTTCTCCCTGCATAATACTAGTCTCTTCCCTCGTGGGCGTAACCATAGGGAAAGCAAATGCTTATTCGGGAGGCGCAAGAGCGTAATTGGGTCAGGACAAGACTCGGCTTAGTTCAGCAGCACAATGCGCTTCCGTTTACGGTCAATTTGCAGCCGATAGTGCGACAGCAAGTCCATGCCAATCACCATCATCGGAGCATCTTCAAATCCCAGCGCGTCGAACAATTCGGTTTCCAGAACCGGGATGCTGAAATTTGAGATTTTTCTGTCGCCGAGTTTCATTTTTCGGAATTTGTAGACCTGTAACTCGCCGCGGTTGAGGTCGCTGCCGCGGATTATCTGAGCTTCCTGCTCGCGACGTATCCCATGCGCATCCTCAGCAAATTGCGAATTGATGAATGTCAGGGTCGAACCGGTATCGATCAAGGCGTTACCGCGGATGCCATTGATACTGACCGGGATGAAAATCAGGCCCTCATGATTGAAATATCTGATAACGTTACGCTGCGCCCCATGAACGAGCTTCGGACGGCCATCATACAGAGACACGGTTGCGCTTGAAAAATCGAAATCAACGATCGACTGCGCGAACAGCGAGACAGGCATAATATTCCTGTGCACGGGGAACGCATCAACTGTGTTCACCGCCACACGCAGATCACGCCATGTCTGAGCCCCCACTTTAAGCGACGCAATCTGTGTTACCGGCACCACTCGGTCGCCACCAATGCCACGCACCCTGGTGAGATAAGCTGCGTCGCCTGCCCCGTTATATGCCAGCAAATCATCATTTATCAGCGCAATCGTAGCTCCGGTATCAAGCAAAACTTGGCTCGGTTCGCCATTGATCATGATCGTCGTAACCGGCCAATTGCGTTCGTTGTCGAGCAAAAGCAGAGTTTCCCGTTCAGTTGCATGCGCTGGAGCCCACAAAGCCACACAGCACAGCGCGATCAGCCAGAAAAATATAGCTTTGCGCAATATCGCATGAGGCAATTTCCTATGTATCACGCATCAATTATGACACATTTGTGACAGCTTGTAAAAATGCGCCCTCACTGACCGCAAGACTAACTTTCGAGGCTCTCAAGGCTTGCGCCAAATCCCCGCCTAGGTTGCCGCCCGTCACGAGGGCGACTTTGCCGCTCAGATCGAATCCTGCGCCAGTGATCGCTTAATGCTTCCAATTGTTTGAGGCTATCAGCTCAGTTCGTGATCTAGCGGAAAGCAAACGCCTAATTGGCTGTTCGAGCGAGTTTGGTCTAACCGCGTCCGTCACCGAAATTGTAGGTCACGAAAGAGATTCGCTTTCGTTCGCGGTCAATCTGCATTCGGTAATGCTGCAAAAAATCCATACCCAGCAGCATCATGGGCTCATCGACAAAACCGAGCTCTGCAAACAAATCAGTTTCCAATACGGGAACCGCAAATTTGGAAATTCGTGAACCCGCAAATCGCATATTTCGGAATGTGTAGATGCTGGCAGTTTGAAGCGACTGGTCACTGCCGCGAATGCGATGGGTTTCGACTTCATCAATCTTAGCCTTGGACGCATTAGCAAAGGCAAGATTGACGAAACTGATATCAGCGCCCGTGTCGATAAGCGCACGGCCTTTCGCGCCATTGATGCGAATATCAACGAAAATCAAACCGTCGGAATCGACGTAGTTAATCTTTGACGTGCGGCCACGCCGGACCATTTTCGGTCGCCCGTCATATAAGAGCACTCGGTCATTTCGAAAGTCGAAATCGACGATAGATTCCTCGAAAAGAGATAAAGGCAATATCGCATGGCGGACCGGGAAACGGTTGCCTGTGTTCACTGCAACGCGAACATCCGTCCAGGTGTCCGCACCGGCAGAAAGGCGTGGCAATTCAGCAATCGGGTAGGACCGCTGGCCACCGATGCCAAGCACGCGCGTTTCTTCCTGGTCAAATAAGACCGCCTCATCGTCGGCAAAGATTTTTTCGTCAAAGAGCGCGATCGTGGCTCCAGTATCGATCAGCCCAGAAGCTCGTTCCCCATTAACGACGATTTCCGTCAAAGGGCGTTTCGACGCATTCTGCTCGAGCAGTAGGAGCTTTTGTTCGGACGCAAAGGCGGTTTGGAACCCAAGACTAGCCCCGAATACGGCAAGCCCAAGGAGACGTGTGAGCCTTTTTCTGAAGCGCCCATCTATCCGTTCCATTGACGCAGTATGACACAAAAAACCAATCTTACGAAAACATATCTTGTTGGATCACATTTTGCATCTCGGCCTCGCTGAGAAATGCCTTCAGGTTTTCGATGAAGAGCGCATCGGTTCGGTGCTGAGACTGCTCAGTATGCGCGGAGATGTGAGCCGTCAGCGTTACGTTCGGATGCATCCAAAACGGCCCATCCTCCGATTGGGGTTCTTCCCGAACAACGTCGAGCGCGGCATGGGATGGTCGGCCCCGCTCAAGTGCCTGCAGCAAAGCCGACTCGTCCACCAAAGCGCCACGCCCGACATTTAGAAAAAGGCTGCCATCTCGCATCGCTTCGAAGAATGCCGCATCCGCTATGTTCTCCGTTTCGGGCGAATGCGGCAAGGAGAGCAGGACCGCATCCGCGTCTGGCAAGGCTTCGTGAATCCCGTCGGGCGTGATCAAACGATCTGCACAATCAGAGACGCCACCACTTCGTCTGACTCCTGTGACTTTAGCGCCTAATGCTTGCAGTCGCCGGGCGGTCGCCTGACCAATTGCACCAAAACCGATGACCAGCCATTGCGTGTCGCTTATCTCGCGGAAACCAACCCGTCGCCACTCGCGCGCTTGCTGTGCTTCGCGCCGTTGCGCACCATTCTGAAAAAAGTCCAAGCCAGCCCAAAGCACCCACTCTGCAATTGCTTCCGACTGCGCATGACAGCTGGTGTATCGATCGGCCTTTTGCCCGATCATTCGAAGCACAGGATGCTCCAAACCTGCAGCGCTCGACTGGAACCAGGCGAGGTTCTTTGCGCCTAGCAGCGTTTTCATAAACTCACTGACGGCTGGGCTGTAGAACGCATCAGACGTTCCATAGGCGATCATAGTGTCGGAGGAGGAATCTCCCCATACTGGCTCAATCTGGCCATCATCCTGGAGTAAGAGCGGCGTGATCTCCTCAGAAAACGGCTTAAGGTGCGGTTCAAGCCGGGCGAATGTAAGATGATGAAGCAAAAGGCTGTACATTGTGGTCTCGCAGGATTGGGACTTGTGTTGAGCCTTGTCGTGCCAGCCAATGTCGCGTTTGGCCAGTCTCAGGTGCGGACACAAGACTATTTGCGTAATCTCGTGCAATTGTCAGAAGTGCTTGGGCAAGCGCATGCCATTCGAACCATCTGTCGTGGTTCCACCAGTCAAGAATGGCGACTCGAAATGCAAGATTTGCTGACCCTTGAAGCGCCCAATCAAAGTGGATTGCGGCGGTCAATGGTGAACGGTTTCAATGCTGGGTACGCGGTTGGGACAGATCGCTATTCTCAATGCGATTCAGCCGCCGTCGCCGGCTATCGGGAACTTGCGGTCGAAGGCCGAAACTTGTCAGATCGGTTGACGCAAGCAACGATCCAGTCCGGTCAACTCCGCTAGCGTTTCGTCTCGATACGGGCCTTTCCGCGACCGAGCGCCAAAGCTTTGATCGCGCCGCGAAAAGTGCGCACTTCCTGCATCGTCCAATTTCCACGGACAAAGGCATTGCGAATATTCGTCTTCATCAAGGGCGTTTTGTCGGGCGGGTGGAAATACCCCGCGCGCTCTAGTTCGGCCTCAAGGTGTTCGAACATTCGGATCAAGTCTTCTTTCGGTGCAGGCGGATCGACACCGATTTTCTCGCCCTCCCAGCGTCCGATCGAGCCCTCGCTCGCTCCCCAACTGGCACAAAAAACGCCGACCGCCTGTGCGAGATTAAGCGATGCGAAATCGGGATTCACGGGATAGGTCAGGATCGCGTCCGCCAGACCAACCACGTCACTTGGAAGACCATGATTCTCTGCACCAAAGACCACTCCCGCAGTGAGGCCGCGTGTCCTAATCAGCTCCACGCCGGTATCGGCTCCGACCACCAGTTTTTCCATGCCCCGAGGCCGAGCCGTTGTTGCGAGCACCAACCCTAGATCTGCGATGGCTGCCTCAACCGTATCAAAGACCCCAACCGCGACGCCGGCGTCAAACGCGCCTGCTGATAGAGGCACTGCGGCGGAGTTTGGCCAACCGTCACGCGGCGCGATGAGGCGCAATTCGGTGAGACCAAAATTCAGCATCACGCGCGCGCATGAGCCAATATTCTCGCCGAGTTGTGGACGATGAAGAAGAATGATGGGGGCCGCGTTCGCCATAAGCCGCGTCATGACAAAGCGACCAAGAGCCGTCAATTACTCGTCTGCCGCCTGGCGCAATTCTTGTCGGCGCATTGGCATGGCATCGATGAGCGCGAAGACCTCAGCTGGTTTTGGAGGCGCGTCCCGCCAGCTCTGTTTTAAACCACCGTCCAAACCAATCAGCGCCATCATTTGATCACCTGGTTCGCATCCGACCCTTCTCGCGATCGCAAGCCGCTCGAATTCGCCATCTTCCTTTCGAATACCTGATGACGCCAAGACCGTAATTGGTCCGGCCTCTGAAGAGGTATCAGGTCCACCCTCGGGACCCCATTCACGTGTCATCCAAGTCTTGCGGGCAATAATGACAAGGGCCAGTTTTCGGTCCGATTGGTCCTTCGCGAAGATCTCGATTCCAGAGTTTACGTAATCAAATTCTGGTTGCTCGAAATCATCTGTCATTTCCGTTTCGTCGATCCCTTTCAAGTTCGACTTCAGATCGCACACGACCAGTGGTCGGTTCTTCCACTCAAAACCGCTCAGGATTTGGCTTTCAGCGTGGCTCGTCGCAATTGCTACGGTCCCGATTGTGATGCCGGCGAAGAAAAGGCGATAATTTGCAATCAAAGGTCTCATAAACGCTCTCCTTTTGACGCCAGCGGGGGACCTGCTATAGGCCACCACAAATGTGGCCGCAGGCAGAAGGAAACCTCTCATGGCAAAGATCAAGGTCGAAAACCCCATCGTCGAGATGGATGGCGACGAGATGACCCGCATCATCTGGCAAATGATCAAGGATAAGCTGATCAATCCCTATCTCGATGTTGATCTGAAATACTACGACCTGTCGATCGAATCGCGAGACGAGACGGATGATCAAATCACTGTTGATGCAGCGAATGCGACCAAACAGTACGGCGTCGCGGTGAAGTGCGCGACCATCACGCCGGACGAACAGCGCGTCGAAGAGTTCAATCTCAAGAAAATGTGGCGCAGCCCGAACGGGA
>JBCAWZ010000025.1:0-48016 GCA_038534315.1 Pseudomonadota bacterium
AAGCAACAAATTCAGCGTCTGAACTGACGGCTGCGAGCCCACGGTTTCGCGCCGCGGAAACACCACCATTGCTTTGCTCAATGATTTCGATTCGAGCACGTTCGTCAGCGGTCAGCGCAATAAGTTCTTTAGCTGCCGGGTGAGGAGAGCCATCGTCTACAATCAGCAACCGCCATTGTGTGTCACTTTGTGCCAGAACAGAACGCACGGTTTCCATCAAGACCCCTGGCGTCCGTTGGAAGTATGGTATGATGACGTCAGTCCTCAAAATAACTTGTCCTTGCTGCGCTTTCAGTCCTCATGACACGGCGGGAATAACCTATTAGAGTCCACACTTGGTCAAACCTGCAAATCCAGCGCCAGTATCTGCCTGCCTCTCAATCGTGTTATGGGTTTCCGGCTGCATCTCGTGGATTTAAGCCGCATTGGCATAAGCCTTGTATCTAAGAACGACGAGACTGAACAGCGTCAGAGGAAGATCAGAATGAGCGATGCACATAATGATAATTCGGGCACGCTTGGGTCACGGCTCAAACAGATAGCAGAAACCGAGCTCCGCATTGGAAGCTGGCGCGTTTACGGCGCCGCGTTTG
The DNA here is from genome assembly GCA_038534315.1 of Pseudomonadota bacterium. Classification (GTDB taxonomy): domain Bacteria; phylum Pseudomonadota; class Alphaproteobacteria; order Caulobacterales; family Hyphomonadaceae; genus Henriciella. The sequence continues at coordinate 594 of JBCAWZ010000025.1, forward strand.
TCGCCGCATCGGCAATTGGAGGCGCCGCACTATTGCTCGGCTTGGTGCTCGGCATCAACAATATGTTTCCGTCGACGCTTGTTTCGAAGGTTCAAAACCGTTTGCTTTCTCCAGAGCCAGTGGGTGTGAAGTCTTCCGGCCTTTGGACCGTCTATATTCCTCTAAACGTCGTTGAAACGCAGCTCACCCGCAAACGTCAAAACGCATCGGGTGGCGGTGGACTAACAGAATTCGGTTCAGACTCCGTTCTGCTGGCATATGATGGCCGTTTCGTTGCAATTGACTCCGATGGAAAAGCAGATCCACTCGAAATTTCGCCACCGGACAATGGGTATGATGCGTATCTGGCCTTCGCTCAAAGGCCCGAAAACCAAGCTCGTGATTATCTGACCCAGCATCATCGTTATAATGATGTGCTGCACTTCGATAATGGTGTGCGCGCGGGTCTCGTCATTTCCTATACGGAGTTTCATGCCGACGAAGCCTGTATGACCAATACGCTTGCTCTGTTGACATTGGAACCTGGCATTGCTGATCCGCGAGCCCTGTCTGCGAGCGCTGAGGACTGGCAGATCATGCATCGCACATCGCCATGTCTAGAAATGAATGACGAACCTTATTGGCCCTTTTTCGTGCAGATGGGCGGGGGCCGAATGGAAATGGCGAGCGACGGAGAGCTGATCTTCACCAGCGGCGATTTCCATCGGGATGGTGTCTATTCCGATCAGAACGTCTCGCAAGACCCGGACGCTGAGTATGGCAAGGTGATGGGGCTCGACCTTGAGACTGGTACGGTGAGACAGATTTCGCTTGGGCATCGAAATCCTCAGGGCATCGTCATCGATCAAGACGATCAGATTTGGGTCACTGAGCATGGCCCAAAAGGTGGCGACGAACTCAACCTGGTGCGCGAGGGTGCCAATTATGGCTGGCCCCTTGAGGCGCTTGGTACGTTATATAACAACGCGCCTTGGCCGGATCAGGTTTCGTATGCCCGACACACCACATTTGAGGATCCGATTTTTGCGTTTGTGCCATCGATTGGCATCTCCGCGCTCGCCCAGGTTGAGAATTTCAGTCCGGCTTGGGATGGGGATTTTCTGGTCGCCAGTTTGAAAGACGCACATTTGTACCGCATGCGCGTTCGCGACAATCGGGTGATGATGTCAGAGCGAATTTGGATCAATGGCCAGCGGATCCGATATGTTCTGGCCCATAGTGAAGGCAGAATAGTCTTGTGGACTGACGATGACGTCGTCGTCACTGTGACGCCGTCCGCTGACTCTCATGCGAGTGATTCCGTTGCCGCCTATATCGACGAATTAGACGTTTCCGCGCAGCGCAAACAGCGAGTCGCAGACGTTCTTGACGGTTGCCAAATGTGCCACGCCATGAACCCGAACGACAATCAGGGGGCGCCGAATCTGGCCAATGTATTTGACCGCGATATCGGATCGACGCCCTATCCGGGATATTCGAATGCACTTCGGAGCATAAACGGCAAATGGACACGCGGTCGGTTGCGCGAATACCTTGCAGATCCTGCTTCATTTGCGCCCGGAACCACAATGCCCAATTCTGGCCTTACCGACCCAGAGACGATCGAAGATGTGATCGACTTGCTCGCACTGCGCGGTGTGCCGGCGGCTGCTATGCTGGATGAAGGCCGACGTCAAATCGAGCGCGACAAAGACGACTGATTCAAACCGCTACTTCGCACGTGGGAAAAGGCGAAACGTGGCTTCGCTTTCAAGACACAACGCACCGCGGGATCTGAGTGTTGCCGTCAGCGCGACGTCGGTTCCGGTTTGTACGGGCTCCCCGACCTCAATCTCTGCCCAACGTCCGCGAAACACCGCCGAGTGAAACTGCACCTGAAGAGTGAGCGTCACCAACCGACAGCGGAAATGCTCATAAGCCGCTTGCGCCATCGCTGAGTCCATCAGCGTAGACAACATGCCTCCATGAACGAAGCCGAGTGAATTGGTGTGGCGCTTTTCTGGCAAGAAGCCGAACTGCGGAATGGCACCATTGTGGCCAGGCTTTCGCCAAATTGGTCCGTTGATGTCGGTGAAGGGGCCACGCGTTTGCATGGGTGAAAAGCCATCGGGGACCCGTAGCGGTCGAGCATCGGTCATGACGGGTGTCGGCGGATTTTCTTGAACCGTGATGTGGTCAGCGGGCCATCAACGATCTTGAATTTCTGCGGAATTTTGTACCCTTCGATTTGGTTCGCGAGGTGCGCGCGGATGTTTTTGCGAAGCTCAGCCTGGCTGATCTCGCCATCAGGGTGAATGTGGGCAACGACAGCGGCACCAAGGATCGCGTGCGGCTCGCCAGATATCGCAACTTCTGCGACTTCCGGCAGCTCCAAGATCAACGCCTCAACCTCAGCGGGATAAACTTTCTGTCCACCGACATTGATTATGTCGCTGTCGCGACCGAGGAAACGGACATAGTCGCCATCTGTTTCAACGCGATCTCCGGTTTTAAACCATCCGTCTTCGGTAAACGGGCTGGCTGCATTCAAATAGCCGAGCATCGCAGTCTTGGATTGGACTTCAAACAAGCCGTCGCGGACGCGCCAGGCAAACCCATCTCCACCCAGCTTCACCCAAGTCGACGTGTTCGAACGCGATTGGCTAGGCAGTGCGCCGGTTTCTGAGGTCCCATATTTTTGGATCACTCTGACATTTGGCAGTTTTTCTGAAAGCTTCGCCAAGACGGATTCGGACATCATTTCCGACCCGTAAGTGATGATTTTCAGGGACGACAAATCATGTGCGTCAAGTGCGCCAGATAATAGTAACAGATTGAGAAAGCTCGGCGCGGTTGGGAGCACTTCAACGCGATGGGCTTCGATCATCTCACATACCGATTTGGGCATGCGGTTGGTGGGCAGGATCAGCGTGCTTGTGTTTGCAAGACTATAAAACAATGTGTCCAGCCCAGCGATGTGATCGAACAGTAAGAAGGCCAGTGTTCGTAGATCTTTGCCGGGCTCTCGGAACTTTTCCAATAGCCGAAATCCGCTGTGAACTGTACCTTTCGATACGCCAGTGGACCCTGATGAAAACAATACAATTCCCGGTTCATGCGCCGCGCGAAGCTGATGATAAAGCGGGTGTTGGCCATCATGGTCCAGCTTCACGATTGTGACTGTGCGGCTATCTATTTGCCATTGGGCGGAGCCAAGTTCGGTGAATTCCGGCTCTTTTTCGGAGCTCGAAGGGGCAACCAATATCGTAATGGCCTGCAAGCGCAGCAAGGCGAACAGAGATGCGATACCAGTTCTACCAAAATCGCCGCGAAGCACGACCACGTCACCAGATAAGACTCCGGCTCGTTCAAGTGCGACTTCCCATTCTGAGATCGCCTTTATCAGTTCCGCATAGGTTACGGATTCAGTATCTGTAATCAGCGCTGTCTTGTTTTTGGCTGCCGCGAACCGGCTATCTAGCAGATCAAGCATGGCCGGTTCCATCCGACGGCTCCTCGAATTTATACCCCACCGAGGTAAAGCGTCTGCCCGGTGACGAAGTCAGATTCATCTCTCAAGAAAAAGTCGACAACGTTTAAAACGTCTCTCATTTCACCATAACGCGTGATAGATTGCCGCGCGATTAGCGCCTGCATCTTCGCTTCGGGCACCGAACCTACAAGATCGGTCGGTACAGGTGTTGGTCCGACAGCATTCACTGTGATTCCAAGATCTGCGACTTCGCGGGCAAGCACTTCTGTTAAGGAGACAACAGCGGCTTTAGATGCGGCGTAGACGGCTTCACCTTCGAGTTTGAGCGGGGTTGCCACGGTTGCGAAGTTGACGATCCGCCCAAACTTGTTCCGTCCCATCAGTTTGGCGGCTTCGCGACAAAACAAAAAAGTCCCAAACACATTGGTTTGAAAGATTCGCTCAACCGTCGAATGAGGTGTCAAAAGCGCGTGGTTCATACTGGCAATTCCAGCATTGTTCAGCAGAACATCAAGCCGGCGAAACTCTCGTGCGACAGCCCGCATCATACCCGTCACAGCGCGCTCATCGGAGACGTCGAGGCAGAAGTGACGGTAGTTCTCATGTTCGAGGTCGCTCTCGCCGCGGGAACACCCGGCGACGACCCAACCCTCCGCTAAGTAGTGTTCGGCAAGAAATCGGCCTATTCCCTTCCGGGTGCCGGTGATTACCATAATGGGTGGTGTTCCGCTCATTCTGCACTCACACCATTTGCAAGCTCGACAGCGTAGTCAGCCAAAGCGCCGACGGAGCGATAGGGGCTGCGTTTCCGGGACATGGCCGCTTCGCTGGCCAGAACCAGCTCATCGCCTGTTAGATCCATAATGTGCTGCTCGACGGCCATCACCAAATTCACCAGGTCGAGCGAATCCAAAGGTGCACCTTCTCCAAAAATGAGGCAGTGTTCGTCTGGCTGCAGCTGACGGTCATCCTGCAATTGCGGATTTAGCTCTTCAATGGCGTTGTAAACCGCCTGCAAGGCTTGGGTCCGGTTGAGGCTCATCGGTGGGTCTCCTTTTTCGCGCGATCCGACTTGGGTTTGTTTGCAGTTTCTATGCCTCATCGCGCGGCGATGCATAACATCGCAAAACAAATCGTGTTTCGCTCAATACACGATCTTCGAGATAACCAAACTATGACCAAAGTGGTACCTGTCTTGCTATGAGGAACAGTCGTAATTGATGGTCAATAGGGTGATCGAAGCACCCTGCAATAGGTTGGGAGCCCATGGCAGCCAAGGTATATGTTCTTACGCCCGTCTATAATGGAGCCGAATTTCTTCGGGAAGCGATGGATTCTGTTCAAGCGCAGACCTATCCAAACCTCGAGCATCTCGTAATCGAAAACGCATCGACTGATGCAACTCCACAGATCCTGTCGGAGTACGAGAACGCGCGTGTACCGGTCAGGGTGATCAAAAATGAAACACTGCTCCGCCAGGTTCCGAACTGGAACACGGCCGTTGAGAAATTACCCGAAGACGCGGAGTGGTTCCGTATTCTTTGCGCCGACGACACAATGGCGCCTGACTTTATCGAGAAAACCGTAAATTTGGGCGAGACAGACGACTCGATTGGGATTGTCACTTGCAAAGTCGATATGGGGTTCGAAATTCACCACAGCGACTGGCCTGAGGATCGCTCTATTTTTGATGGTACCGAGGCGTTGAAACGGTTTTTGACGCATAGTGGCAATGTATTGGCGCCGCACGTCCTGTATCGGAGGGCGACGATTCCCGATGACCAGCCGTTTTTTGATGAAAGCGTCAGCGCATTCGACACCGATGCTGTTCTTAGAACCTATTGCGATTGGAAGCTTGGCTTTCTGCATGACATATTGGCAATGAACCGAGTGCATGAGGACAGTGTGACATCGAAGAAAGTCGCACCAAAACGGCTACACCTTTTCGATTGGTACCACTTTTTGTGTCGCTACGGTGAATCGGGTCTTGGACGGCAAGAGAAGCAACGGATGCTGAAACGGTTTCGGCGGCACTACCTTTGGCGCTTAGTTCGTGCCTCGATGCAAGACGGTAATATGGCGGTGTACCGCGAGCACAAAACACGCCTGCAGAAGCTCGGTGAGTCGCCAACGCTGGGCGATGCATTCGACGTCTTGAGCGATCGGGTTATGGTGGCGGTGGGACTAAGACCAGGTTGGCGTAGTTACCCGTGGTAGCTTCGCCCTTGGGATGACCCAGCCAGGGCTCACCAGGGTAAATTAATCCCAAGCAGTTTTTCCAATTTCTCATTGTGGGGAGCGAAGGTTTCTTCGAGAAAGTCTTTGTCCGCCTGAGTGATCTTTGGTTCGATCAAGTTTTGGATCTGGCGGGGTATCCGTTTGCTGACATCCCTTGCCAGCTCTTTCGCCCGCCACCGCGTTTGCACGAAGGGAAGGCGATTCAAGTAAGCCATCGCCGGCTCAAGCTTTTCATTTGACTTGATGTTCAGATCGACGTTCGGCGGCAAAGGGGGAACACCGAGATGAGCGCAGACTCTGTCGATCGTTTGCCGTTGTGAGGCTTTCTGGATGATGTCGTTTTCAAAAATCAAAACACAGACCCGTTCTTCGGGGTAATACTCGTACCAGCGTTTCAAGTGTTCCGCATAAAACCCAAAGCTCACAATGCCGAAAGTGTTGGCACAATCTCGGAGTTTCGCGTTTGCCGGAAGTAATGCTCGTGTATGCAAGTGATGGAAGGCAGAGATTGCACGCGAAACAGGATTCCTAAGGCTGACGACCAGAGAAATATCAGGCAGATCTGCGTGGATTGTCCCTGGCATATTGGTGACCTGGTTTTCGTGGCCGCGTTCTTCCGTCGTGAAGACGCCGGACAAGTAGTTTGGTGTCGCCTCGCCGACGGCGCGATAGCTCTCTGCGCCGACAAAGTTGGCGAGATAATTCTCGTGCCCCGCTTCAAGACAATCGCGACGGTTGTAAAAGTGCAATTCTTTCGCAGCAGGAAGAAAGATATCAGGGTGCTGCTCCAAAACATCGTAAAGCCAAGTCGTTCCAGACTTCTGAGCGCCAATGATCAAGAAAGTGAGGATATCGGACGGTTTTTTTGTCGTAACCATTTTGGTGCTCCTTAGCCCGCGATGCAGGATCGGCAAAGTTGGGTCGTTAAGTCTCTTTGGCCTGCTTTTCCGTTGCGGGAGTTTGGCTTGGAGGCGCTGCGTCGGTTGGTTGTGCAGATACACTTTTCGGGAAGGCGCGCGGCGGAGGAACGAATAAAGTGCGGCCGGCAGGCACGTCTTTTGAAATCACACAGTTCGGCCCTATAGAGACGTCATCTCCGATCGTAACATTGCCAATCACGACAGCGCCGGGGCTAAATTCAACGCGATTTCCAATTGTCGGCCAGCCGTCATTGTCCCACTCAGCGCCCATTCCGAACGTCACGTTTTGGCGAACGATAACATCGTCTCCAATGCGCGCGAATTTGTGGATGACGATGGCGCTTTGGTGTCCGACGTGAAATCGACGTCCAATGTGAACCGTGCGTTCGATTTCGATGCCAAATACGTTCCGAACGAACCTTTGTCCGATCACATAGAAGAGCAACATGAACCATTTAAGTGGCCGAGGGCGCAACGTCTGCGCCCATGTGCCCCAGCGATAGACCATCACAGCCCATAGACCCGGTCGCGTAATCTCCTTGCGGTGCGCTCGAAAGTCCTCTGCCAAAAGTCTGAGAAGACCCATTTGTTTCACCAGTGCAGATCCGCGCAGTGGCTCTGCTGGCGTTTCTGCAATTGGGTCATCGGCGGATGATGGCATTGGAACCTCTAGACGTCAGATCGGGGCCGAACGGCACTGCAAAGATGCATATTGCGAGCCAGATGCGAAGGGCGCCTGAAATGCGGCCTGAAATCTGCAAGCGGCTGTCTCAATTGCCCGTTAATGTAACTGCGATTGTTGTAGTGTCTGATACTGAAACAGGTGATGCAATCTTTGATGTTTGATAGCTAGCGATGGGATGGCAGAGATGAAAGTGGTGCTTCTAGCGGGCGGGTTTGGAACCAGGCTCTCCGAGGAAACAACCGTTCGGCCGAAACCGATGGTCGAGATCGGTGGCATGCCGATCCTGTGGCACATTATGAAAACCTATGCTGCGCACGGGTTGACCGATTTTGTCGTGCTGGGCGGTTACAAAGTCGACTTTATTCGAAACTATTTTCTGAATTACAGCCAGCTTTCGACCGACTTCACAATCGATCTTTCAGACGGCAATATCCTATGGCGTCGTGGCAAGGCGGAACCTTGGAAGGTTACCGTCCTAGACACAGGGATTGATACAATGACAGGCGGGCGGATAAAACGCGCCAGAGATGTCATCGGTGACGAGCCGTTCTGTCTGACCTATGGTGACGGTGTTTCGGACATTGATATCACAGAGCTGCTGACGTTTCATAAGCAAATGGGTACCGATTGTACGGTTTCGGCTGTCGTTCCACCTGGTCGCTTTGGTGTCCTGAGTTTCGACAAATCGGGTCAGCGCGTCGAACATTTTCGCGAGAAGGACCAGATGGATGTCGGCATGATCAATGGCGGTTATTTTGTTTGTGAACCGGCCGTTTTTGATTTGATTGATGGCGACGATACGATCTGGGAGCGGGCGCCGCTGGAACGCTTGGCGAGTTCGGCGCAGCTGTCGGCGTATAAGCATTTTGGGTTCTGGCAGCCAATGGACACGCTGCGCGATAAGAGCGTGCTAGACGGGCTTTGGGACAAGAATGAAGCGCCGTGGGCCGCGCGCTGGAAAGACTGAATTTAGCCAGAAACCCGAAAACCCGTAACTTCCGGACATCTCCGTGCGACAAGGACCGATATGCAGCTAACACCCACACCCATTCTCGGTGCTTTCATCGCAGAGCAGAAGGCGTTTGGCGACCATCGTGGCTACTTCGCGCGCGCCTATTGCAAGGATGTTTTCGCAGGGGCTGGCCTCGATTATGAGTTTGTCCAGGCCAACATGTCCGGCAACGCCAAAGCCGGCACCTTGCGCGGTCTTCACTATCAAGATGAAACGGCGCCAGAGGCCAAATTCCTGCGTTGCGTGAGGGGTGCGATCTACGATGTTATTGTCGATTTGAGACCAAGCTCGCCGAGCTTTCGCCAGTGGTTTGGGGTCGAGCTGACACAAAACAATAAGACCGCGATCCTCGTGCCGCCAATGTGTGCACATGGTTATTTATCACTGACCGACGACACCGAGGTATTCTATCAAGTGTCAAACACCTACACGCCAAGCGCAGAGCGCGGCATGCGTTTTGATGATCCGTCCATCGTCATTGACTGGCCGGTCGACATTGTCGAGGTGTCGGACAAGGACAAAAACTGGCCTGACTTGACCACGCAGGGTATCGTCTAATGGCACGGCGCGTTTTGGTCACCGGTGCGACAGGATTTGTCGGTCGACAAACGCTGCTGCCGCTCAAGGTGGAAGGCGTCGAAATTGTCGCACTGACAACCAAGACACCGTCAGACCCCGTCGATGGCGTGACCTATATTGAATGCGATCTCACCGACCTTCAGGTGTTGCAAGAGACGGTTGCGCAGATAGCAGCGACAGATTTGATGCACCTTGCTTGGCGTCCAATCCGGTCGGGATTGTGGGGAACACCGGAGAATCTTCGCTGGCTAGAACTCACCCTAAAACTCGTTGAGGCCTTCGCAGATGCGGGCGGCAAGCGCGTGCTAGCGACTGGATCCTCAGGCGACTATTCTTGGGAGGCCGGGCTGTGTCATGAGACACGCACGCCACTCCAACCGACGACCGTCTACGGCCAAGTCAAAGTGGCCGTGTTTCACGCAGTCTCTGCAATTTGCGAAACACGCGGCATTGAGTTCGTTTGGCCTCGGCTCTTTTTCTTGTACGGCCCAGGTGAACACCCAAGCCGGCTTGCGGCGTCCGTGGCCATCTCGGTTTTGCGAAACGAACCTGCGATGTGTTCGCATGGCATGCAGCTTCGGGACTATATGCACGTCGCCGATGCCGGCCGCGGATTGGCGAGCTTGATGACAAGCGATCTGACCGGGCCGTTTAATCTGGCGACTGGCGAAGCCGTTCGGGTCAAGGATGTTATTCTCGGGATTGCAGAGGCCGCCGGGCGTGTCGACCTCGTCAAGCTTGGAGCCCGCGACGCACCGGCTTTTGAACCGCCACTGATTGTCGCGGATATGTCCAAGCTGAATGACACCAACTTGGCTTGGGCACCGCGTTTCGACCTCGCCAGCGGAACCCGCGATACGCTTGAGTGGTATCGCGCGCAAAGTGTGACGTTATACGATCCATAGGATCGCTGCACTGATCATATAAAAGTTCATTGATATGTGGATTTGTCTCGCCTATCAGGAGGGCAAAGAAACATAGGACAAGCTATGACAGAGTTTCTGTTCACAAGTGAAAGCGTGTCAGAAGGCCATCCGGATAAAGTCTGTGATCGCGTTTCCGACGAAATCGTGGATCTATATTATCGCTCAGCGCTGGAAGGCGAATTCGACCCAGCCAAGGTCAGGGTGGCGTGTGAGACAGTTGCAACCACCAATCGTGTGGCGGTTCTGGGTGAGATGCGCGGACCTCAAAGTATCACAAAGGAACAGATCGAGGATACGGTCCGGCAAACGATTCGTGACATTGGTTATGAGCAGGACGGTTTCCATTGGGAACATCTGACTTTCGATAATTGGCTGCACGATCAATCTGCCGACATTGCCCAAGGGGTGGATGAAGGCACAGGCACTTTCAGCGAAGAAGGCGCGGGTGATCAGGGTATTATGTTCGGATACGCCTCGAATGAGACGCCCGAACTGATGCCGGCTCCGCTCATGTACGCACATCAGATTTTGAAGGAAATGGCGCGCTTACGGCACTCTGGTGAGCGGTCGGAATTCGAACCCGATTCGAAGAGTCAGGTCACGGTGAAGTATCAAGATGGAAAACCCGTCGGCATCGATACGGTGGTTGTATCAACACAGCACATCGATGGACTCAGCGCCGCAGATGTTCGCGAATTGGTACGTCCAATTGTCCAAGGCGTTTTGCCGAATGGTTGGTTCCCAGAAGAAGACAAATTCTACGTCAATCCGACTGGGAAATTCGTCATCGGTGGGCCAGACGGTGATGCAGGCTTGACCGGGCGCAAAATCATTGTCGACACTTATGGCGGCGCGGCACCGCATGGCGGCGGGGCATTCTCAGGCAAAGATCCGAGCAAAGTCGACCGATCCGCAGCATATGCGTGCCGCTATCTGGCCAAGAATGTCGTCACTGCTGGTTTGGCCGATCGCTGCACGCTTCAAGTTAGCTACGCCATCGGTGTCGCGAAGCCGCTTTCGATCAATGTCAATTTGCACGACACCGGCGAAGTAGACGAAAGCAAACTTGAAAAAGTGCTATTGGAGGTCGCTGATCTCAGTCCTCGCGGCATTCACACGACTCTCGATCTGCATCGCCCAATCTATGCGCGTACCGCAGCGTACGGTCATTTTGGCCATGCGTCAGATGCCGACGGGGGCTTTAGTTGGGAGCGAACAGATTTGGTCGACGCCTTGCGCGGCGCGTTTTAGCCTAACGCTTAAGGCATATTCGCCACGCCATCATCTGGTATCGCGACAAAGCCAAGCTCTGGAATGGGTCTTAGGCGAATGGAAAAAGGATCGAATACTGTTCCTTCAGACATCGCAAACGCAATCATGATGTTGTCCGAAATGGTCAGCAACCTATTCGCTGGGTCTAGCGGTATCACGCTCTGCGAGACCGCTGCTGGTACAACCGGCCGAAGATCAAAAACATTGTCGCGTAATGAGCCATTGTTCAGGCAAGCCACACGAAGATGGTCAGACCGGCTGTCGGTTAAGCAGTCCGTGTCGCGGGCAATCGCATGAAGCGCGTCTAGAGTATTGGCTTTGGAGCTCCGACCCAAGGCATCCTGGGTCAGCAGGCGAGGAGGCGCACCACTGAGCAGAACGTGCACCTGCCCCAATGAGTCGACGGTCGTGGCAAGAATCCCTTCAGTCGCGGATACGCTGAGTTCTGTCGATAGGCCCGGCACACCCGCAGGGGTCCAGGACCGCACATGCAGGACTTCAGAATCGGCTTCGTCGCGCATCAGGACAATAACTTCATCAAACGGTGAAGCATGGACGGACAGATAAGCGTCAGCGGTCTGTCCGAGGCCGACATGCCACGCCAAAGCCCCGTCTTCATCGAGAAAATGTGCCCCGAGCTGTGCCGTCTCTGGATCGGTGAAGATGGCGACAATGCCATCTGCGAGTGCGTGCAACGCGATCTGCGCATCGGCTTCTGAATCTGCGTCGAAGGTTTTTGTCCAGCCGGGTGCGCCATCCTTATCCCAGCTTTGCAAGACCCATTGATCGTCGCTTTGGAGCGCCGCAACCACGGCGCCGGCTGAGGACATGGCGGAGGATGCAAGGTATCCCGGCTCCGCGCCGACAAGTCTGCGGGCCGATTCCGACCCACCGCCGCCACCAAGCGAGACCTGGAACAATTCTCCGCTGTCATTCGACGCCACGACGTGTCGACCAGAGTGTGCGGTCGCCGGCAGGATCAAGACCCTTTTCGGTTCAATCTTCTTGGGATCAAATGTGATCGTATCGCTAGGCTCCTCGGCTTGCTCGAACGCCGAACTCGCAACCCGCACCAGAGACGCGTTGCTAGGATCCGGCACGCTGCCGCGTAGGGTCCAACCGCCGACACCACCAAGCAACACCAGGCCCACCACGCCGCTGACCCAAACAGCACCTCGGAAAACGCGCGTGCCAATCCCATCCGGCTTCTCGATATTGGCGTCGAAATCGCTCTGATACTCAGGGATCGGCTCAGCTCCGTGAATGGAGTTGCAATTCGGGCAGATGACCGTGTCATCTCTTTCGATCAGCTGCGTCATGCACTTTGAGCAGAGCATTAGTTGTGCTCCTTTAGTCAACTAACACCACTGTTCCATTTCGCGACATCGCGTCAAGTCGCTGAACGCGGTTGTTCCGGCATCGATCTTGCTCTCACAAAACCCGTAACCTCTAAGCGGGTTCGGTGGATCAAACTCTGGGCAATGATTATGAGCTTGCGACAACCAGTTGAGCATGTGTTTTTCGTTGAGACGTTGCAGACGGCCTTGACATGGGGCGAGGTTGCTAGCGAACCCCTTCCAATTATTCAGAATGCCGCATTTTCTTTACCGACGGAGTGTATCAGCCTCTCCGAGGGTATGGTGAATTGCGGATAAGGAGCACGGCGCAATGAAAGATATTGGAATTCGTATCATTGGCGCAGGCTGCGCGGGTTTTGGAGCGTCTCACAAGCTTTACCAAAACGGTGTGAAGCCGGTGATCTTTGAAGCGCATGATCACGTTGGCGGTCATACATCTAGTCATGCTTTTAAAGACGGCTTTATTTTTGATGAGGGACCGCATGTCTCATTCACAAAGAATGACCGGATCAAAGATTTGTTTGCCGAGAGCTGCGGTCTGGAGTTCCAGGCCTTCCCATCGAAAGTAAACAATTACTGGAAAGGTCACTGGATCAAACATCCGGCGCAGGTCAATCTTGCTGGATTGCCGCAAGATTTGATCGTTGCCTGTATTCGCGACTTCATCGAAGCCAAACACAAAGACCACGGCGAAATCAAAAATTATGAGGATTGGCTGCATGCTGCCTTCGGGCCGACCTTTGCCGACACGTTCCCAGCCGAGTACACGAAAAAGTATCACACGACTGAAGCCAAAAACCTGACAACGGATTGGTTGGGGCCACGATTGTACCGCCCAGATCTCGAAGAGGTGTTACACGGTGCATTGTCGAAAGAAACGGATGATGTTCACTACATCCCGGACTTTCGATACCCGACACATGGCGGCTTCGTTTCCTATTTAAACATGTTTGCTGAGCGGTCTGAGGTTCACACCAGCCACGTGGTGACGCAGATTGATATGGCCGACAAGAAGCTGTTCTTTTCTAATGGGAAATCTGCAGAGTTTGACCAACTCGTCTCATCGATTCCGCTTCCAGCACTGATTCCACTGATCAAGGGGGCACCAAAAGAGGTCCTCGATGCGGCTCAACTGTTGTCCTGCTCGCAAGTCGTTCTTGTGAATATTGGATTGAACAAACCTGATGTCGGTGATTTTTCTTGGACATATTTTTACGATGACGACATCCCGTTCTCACGATTGTCTTTCCCTCACATGTATTCGCCAGAAGTTGTTCCGCCGGGACACACAGCGATCCAGGCTGAAATCTACTTCTCCGACAAATGGAAGCCATTGACGGGATCCTTAGATGACTTGATTGAGCCGACGATCGAATCTCTGATCAAGACTGGCTATATTGAGAACCGCAGCGAAATTGTTCACACCTCGACGCTTTATGCGCCGTGGGGCAATGTGATCTTTGATTATGATCGACCGAAATCGCTCGCAACGGTTCATGGTTATCTGGACGAAATTGGCCTCGGATATTGCGGTCGATATGGCGATTGGAAATATATCTGGACGGATGAGAGTTTCATTTCCGGCGAGCGCGCTGTCGCCAAAATGCTCGATCGCGTCAGCGAAACAACCAAGGCGTAGCTTAAAGTGAAAGTAGAGTGAGACACTGATGACGGAAGACATGTTGATGCAAGACGTGGAGACGGCTGCTGACGTCGTTGCTGGCGATTTGGCATATATGGTCGAACGCCTCGACGAAGAGTTTTCAACAATGTCTGATAAGGCACTGTTGATCATCGGCGGTGGCGGCTTTTTAGGCTACTATCTTGTGCAAGCGGTTTTGCATTGGAACAAGGTTTCCGGCCAGCTGCCAATCAATCTGACCGTTCTGGATAACTGGGCCCGCGGGATGCCGGATTGGATTGAAGACTTGAAATCCGATCCGAATTTGACTTTGGGCACACACGATGTCCGCGAGCCTCTTCCCGAAAGCCTGCCTGACTTTCAGTTCATCATTCACGCAGCGTCGATTGCGTCACCGATTTTTTATCGTCAATTTCCAATCGAAACGATGGACGCCAACGTGAATGGGCTCCGGCATCTCTTGGAGTATTGCCGAGCTCAGCAAGCGGGTGCGACGCCGGTTGAAGGCTTTTTGTTTTATTCGACAAGCGAGATTTATGGGGATCCGACACCCGATCAGATTCCAACGCCGGAGACCTATCGCGGAAACGTATCCTGTACTGGCCCGCGCGCATGTTACGATGAGTCAAAGCGTTATGGGGAAACCTTGTGTGTGAATTTCGCGCAGCAATACGGTTTGCCAATCAAGACCGCGCGGCCGTTTAACAATTATGGACCCGGCCTAAAGATCACCGACCGCAGAGTTCTGCCTGATTTCGCGCGCGATATCTTCAGCGGTCGTGACATAGTTATGCTTTCTGATGGCAAGCCGACCCGGACGTTCTGTTATGTCGCGGATGCGGTCGTGGGATACTATAAAATCTTGATCAAGGGCCGCCCGGGCGAGGCCTACAATATCGGGATTGAAACGCCTGAGCTGTCCATGGCGGAAGTCGCCGAAATGGCATGTCGTATTGCTCAGGACGAGTTTGGATACACAGGACAAGTTGTTTTTCAGAAAAGCGATGACAGTGAATATCTGACGGACAATCCGAATCGGCGGTGTCCGATCATCGAAAAAGCGCGAACAGAGCTAGACTATGCGCCGACGATTTATCCTGAAATTGGATTTCGGCGGTCGCTGATATGGTACAAAGACAATCAGGTCGCGGAGGACCGGTAATGAAAGTCTCAGTCATTGGTACAGGCTATGTCGGCCTCGTTTCTGGGGTCTGCTTGGCGGAAAAAGGTCATCAGGTCGTTTGCGTCGATATCGACCCTGCAAAGGTGGATATGATCAATGCTGGCGAACCGCCTATCTTTGAGGCAGGGCTTGAAGAGCTACTGAAGAACAATATCGGCAGCCGGCTAAGCGCGTCGACGGATCTGCGCACCGCCGTTCTGGAAAGTGACATTTCGCTGATCGCGGTGGGGACACCGTTCGATGGCGACAAGATTGATCTGCAATACATTCGTGATGTGTCGCGCGAAATTGGTGAGGTGCTGCGCGATAAGACGAGCTTTCATGCGGTGATTGTGAAGAGCACTGTTGTGCCGGGGACAACGGATGGTGTGGTGGCGCCGATTCTTGCCGAGGCGTCAGGTGGCGTCCCATCCGTCGATTTTGGCGTCGGGATGAATCCCGAATTTTTGAAGGAAGGAGACGCCATTGTCGACTTCATGAACCCAGACCGGATCGTTTTAGGCGGAATGGACGATCAGACGATCGACATGCTTAGCGAGCTGTATAGCGTATTCGAAGGTGTCGATCTGGTTCGGTGTGACACCCGAACCGCGGAAATGATCAAGTATACGGCGAACTCGTTGCTCGCGACGTTGATTTCGTTTTCGAATGAGATTGGCAATCTCTGCGCTGAGATGGGAGTCGATACGCTGGATGCAATGAATGGTATGCATCTCGACAAAAGGTTCATGCCGATTTTGGCCGATGGAACACGCGTCCGTCCTGGAATGATTGGATATCTGGCTTCAGGCTGTGGTTTTGGAGGTTCGTGCTTTCCCAAGGATGTGAAAGCTCTAATCGCTCATGGTGAATCGGTCGGAAACGACATGTCGCTATTGCGCGCGGTGGTTGGTGTGAACGCACGTCAGCCTGCTCGCATGCTTGAGCTCCTTTCGCATCACTATCCGAATTTGAAAGGCGTCGATGTCACCGTGCTGGGCGTGGCGTTCAAACCGGGAACCGACGATGTCAGAGAGAGTCCAGCGCTTCCGATAATTGCGGACATCTTGCGCGCAGGCGCAAACGTCACCGTTTATGACCCAACCGCACAACACGAGGCGTATGAAATCTTCCAAGATGAGGTCAAATACGCAGAGACGGTTGGATCGGCAATTCGCAATGCGAAGGCCGTGCTGTTGGTGACGCACTGGCCCGAGTTTGCAAAATTGCCCGACCTGTTTGCCGAGCTAGAACAGCCGCCGGTGTTAATCGACGGCCGAAGGATGCTTCCGAAGGATAAGTTTGTTCGATACGAGGGCATCGGTTTGCAAACACAGAAAACAACGGTCAGCGAGCTGCTGTCAGACTAATGCGAACCCGTCTCCAGTAGCATTTGGGGTAAGGGCCTCATCCAGGTGGCATTGCCACTGAGGGTGCTGATACATTTATAAGGCGCGCTTTGTTCGGATCTTGCCGGCGAAGATCGGACCGAAACGATCGACTTAGAGCCTAATGTTTTCGTGGCAGGTATCGATCCCCCGCTAATAACGCAAATCGTCGACATTCCGAAACGATGCGTCGACATTTTTTTTTGAGTTTGGGCCCAGACGTCGAAAACCAACGCCGAATTTGGTGCGCCCACATGCCGATGTCGCAAAATTACAATACGCGTGTCTGGACTGCATGTCTTATACCTGAGTGGAAAGTGGACCGAGCACGCAGCAAATGGCGAGTGAATCAAACAAAGCGCACCGATTCTATTGGTTTTCCATGGCGGCGTTTCTGCCAACGGGGATTATATCTGCGCTCACAATCTACTACATGAAGTGGGCCACAGACGTCTTGCTGATCGCGCCCATTTTGATCAGCGCGATCCTCACGATTGGAACCATTTGGGACGGCCTCACCGATCCGATTGTTGCCGCTTACACTGATCGACGCCGCACGGCCGGGGGGCGGCGCAAGCCGATTTTGCGGATTGGTCTCATCCTGTTTGCTGTTTCGGCTTTTTTCATCTGGCTGCCGCCGGCCTCCCTTTCTGGAATGGCACTATTTATCTGGCTATTGATCTCTTTCATGATCTATCGGCTTGGTGCGACCTTTGTGAACGTTCCGCTGATGGCGTTGGGTTTGGAAATTTTCCGACAGTCAAATCGGCGATTACTGGCGCGAGTGTCCCAGGCGGTTCCGGTGTTACTCTCCAGCCTGATCGCCCTGCTCGGGCTCGGCTTCATCGTCACCAATGATACACCGCGGGAGGTGTTATTCTGGGTTCTCATGGGACCAGCAGTCGTTATCTTCGCTTTGGGTTTGTTTGCTGTGCGGTTGGTTCCCGAGCCGTCTTCAGAGCATCGCCCTCGAGAGACCTCGATCTGGCGGATGCTCTCTGACGTTATCGGCAATCCCTACCATCGCAGCATCCTGATTGTGCAGATTCTGCACGTCCTCGCCTATGTTTCGCTGTCCTTCAACACGCCATTTATGGTCGATGCCATCTTGGGTGATGAGGCGATGCTAGCGCTGATTTTTGGCGCTTTCTATTTGGCGATCGGGCTCGGCATGCCGACTTTGGCCTGGTTGAGTGCGCGGATCGGCATGGTCTCGCTTTGGAAAGTCGGTGTGAGGCTTTGGATATTTGCCTTTGGGCTCGCCTGCACATTGCCTTTTTTGCCTGTATCCGTCGCGCTCATACTCTTCTTTGTCATTGCGGTCATGGGCGGGCTGGCCGAGGCATCGGGACTCGTGATCTATCCGATTATGGGTGACTTGGTCGACTATGATGCGGATCGTTCAGGGCATCGAAGAGAAGGGCTTTACGTAACGGTGTTCGGGCTGGTTGGGAAAGTCGCGGCGGCACTCGTCAGCTTAGTGCTTGGGATTGCGCTGCAGACGAGCGGTTATGTCCCGAATGCAGAGCAACAAGCGCGTGAGGTGATCTATGCCTTGGCCTTTTGCGGCGCGTTCATTCCTATGGTGCTGTCGATTTTTGCGCTATGGTGGCTGGGACGATGGAAGTTTTATCAAGTCCAACCCGAGTACGATCAGTACGCGCGGCATGACAGCGGATCAATGGCGGGTTTCGAAGGCGCGCAATGAAGCAAGATCAGTCGGAAACGTTTGAAGGTACAGTTGATCACTACTTGCCGAGCGGACGGGCCAAACTGGTGGTGCGAGACTATGCTCTGGTCGAGCTGGAAGCGCTGGACCAGCATTTGTCGATCCACGACTCGCTCTATTTTCGACTGAGCGGCAGATACCCCATCCAAATCAACAATGAGGTCTACTCTGAACGCTGTTTGGCGGTACTGTCGGAGGCGGTAAACACACGCGTCTCCACTCTCGGCCGACAACGCTTCTGGGTGATCTCTTTGTCACGAGGAACCATGACGCGGCTGCTCCGCCTAGATGCGCGAAAGGAACAAGGGCGATTTATGTCCTGGGATCACATCCCCTGGGTCAATAACCTCTCGCGCGAATTGTCAGCGGCAACAAGCGCCGAACAATTGGTTGAGATCTCCAATCAGGCTATTTCGCTCGCCATGGATCGCGCATTGGACGTGACCATTGTCGAGCCGGCTATTTACCATTTGGCCGTCGCAAAAGGCGATCTCAGCGTCGCCGACTTGGCCGCCAAAACCGCCACCAATCGCCGAACACTGGAACGGGCGTTCCAGGCAAGACTCGGCGTCTCGCCAAATTTGGAAATCCGCAAAGTGCGGTTCATGACGACGGTGGCGCAATTCTTCGACAATCCAAGTGTGAAGTGGAAAGATCTCGAATTCGCGCCCTATGTGGACCAGTCGCACTTTTTGAAAGAAGCTCGCTTCTTCAATTTCAAGCTACGGCAACTGAAAGCGGCAGATGAGATGGCCGCACTATACACGCGATGGTTTCCCGAAGGCGTGTTCGACAAGGACCATTCGCTATCGGACCCGAATCAACTCCCGGCCATAGTCGCAAATTTCGAGTTTCGCTTCAATACTCTGCGCGACCTCGCTGAGACCTGCTAGTGGCGATGGGAGTAGATTGAATAGTCAGTTGGGCAATGCTGACGCATGTATGAGGAGTGTTTGGTTCGGATCTCGCCCCCGAAAATCGGCCCAAACCGATCAACCCAAAGCCTTACACTTTCATATTAGATATCGACGCTGCGCTCGTGGGGTAGGTTTTCCACGTTTCGAAGCGAAAGTAGAAACCGGACATACATCATCACGGCGAGTTGGATAATATCAGGCGACGGGTTGAAATGGCTAAACGGGTTCTTGGTCGTGAGCCGAGACTAGAGCAGGGCGGTTAAACCCAACTTTCCGCTGACAGCTCCCAGTTGATGTCTCGAAGTAGCGAAACGGGGATTTTGACATCGAGCGACGCTAGAACTGGTTCCTTAAGGCCGTGTTCCGCTGCAATGCAATTTGCGAGCGCCGATCAGTTCCCAAGAAATGAACTACAGGCGGCAGAACGCGAATTTGCTCACGCTTTCCGTCAGGGCGCGGCTTTATCCGGATAGCAGCGTCTATTTGATTTGAATCAATTAGTCGGATTTTCTGCTGCGTAAGCCGTTAACAACAGAGACAACAAGCGTCCGTCCTGCTTTAGTGCCGTGGTAAACAAACATTTTTTCTGGTCTCGCTAAGGACAAGTTTTCGATGGCGCCCGCCTACAAATGCATTTAAGTAAATTTGGGGGTGGGTGATGTACGTTGCGATATAGGGCTGAAATTGACGGGCTCAGGGCCGTATCCATTGTCCCGGTCGTGTTGTTCCATGCAGGTATACCAGCGTTCGCCGGAGGGTATGTCGGAGTGGACGTGTTCTTTGTCGTCAGCGGCTATCTGATCACTTCGATCCTCTACGGCCAGATCGAAGCGCGCCGCTTTTCGATCATAGATTTCTATGAGCGACGGGCGCGGCGAATCCTGCCCGCGCTGCTCGTCGTCTGCGTAGCGACTTTTCCATTCGCCTGGCTGTGGATGATGCCAGCCGAATTCGCCGACTATGCGGGCAGCCTGGCGGCCACCTGCCTATTCGTTTCAAACCTGCACTTCTGGCTCGGGAGCGGCTACTTCGGCGCTGCGGCTGAGATGAAACCACTGTTGCACACCTGGTCGCTCGCCGTCGAGGAGCAGTTCTACATTCTCTTTCCCCTGCTTCTGCTGGGCCTGCGTTACTTCAAGGAGCGCACGCGTTTTGTCGTCCTGGCGGCGCTTGTCGCCGCGAGCCTTGGCATTGCGGAGATCGGATCGCGGATTGCGCCGGACGCCACCTTCTTTCTTTTGCCTAGCCGGGGGTGGGAGCTTGGAGCGGGAAGCCTCGCATATATAGCGACCCGGGAAACCGAGCCGACGCCGAACGTACAAAGCGATCTCCTCGCCGCGGCAGGTCTGATCATGATCCTCGTCAGCGTCGTTCTGTTCGATCACGAAACCCGTTTTCCGAGTCTTTGGGCGGTGCTGCCGGTCGGGGGAGCAACGCTCGTTATCCTTTTCGCGGTCGAGGGAACGCTGACAGCCCGCCTGCTGGCGCTCCGGCCTCTAGTGTTTGTCGGCCTGATCAGTTATTCACTCTATCTTTGGCACCAGCCGCTGTTTGCCCTGGCGAGAATCCGCTCAATCGGTGAGCCGTCCGTCGCGGTTTACGCCATTCTCATTCTTGCGTCTTTCTTGCTCGCCTATTTGAGCTGGCGTTTTGTCGAGGCGCCGTTCCGCAACAGGCGAAGGTTGAGCCGTCGCGCTGTTTTCAGCGCTTCTGCCGCGTCCTTCGGCTTTCTTGCCGCGATAGGTGTCTCGGGCGTGGCCGGCTCGGGTTTTCCCTGGCGTTTGCCTGAAGCCGCGATCGAGCTGGCCGCGGTCGGCGAGCGAAAATCCGAAGTCCCCCGCGGATGTTTCGTAGGCACCGGCTCTTCGGCTTTCGATCCGGAAGCGATTTGCGCTTTCGGCGACGGCGGAGAAACGATCCATCTATGGGGGGACAGCCACGCCATGGCGCTCGCGCCGGCGCTTGGCCGGGCCTTCGCCGAACGCGGCGTCGCGCTCGACGGTGTGCTTTCAGCTGGCTGCGCGCCGATCATCGGATACGAATGGCGCGCGAAACCGTTTAATTGCATCAGCAAGACGACCGCGATGCGAGACGAATTGCTCGCCCGTACAGAGCCTGGCGACGTGATTATCCTGCACGCGCGCTGGACAAACTTCATATCGCCCGTCCAGTTCGACAATGGCGAGGGCGGACACGAGCGCGAGCTGACAACGCCGCCTGTCTTTGCAAGTCGTCCTGACCTCTGGCATGAGGATCCGGACTGGGTTCCATTCGTATCGGCGCGGCTACAGGAGACGCTGGCGCCGCTGATCGACGGCGGTCGGCGGATTCTGCTTGTTTATCCGATACCTGAAGCAGGGTGGTATGTGCCTGAAGTCCTGGCGCGCGAAGTGCAGTTCGGAATTGAACGCACCGCGCCCTTGTCCACCAGGGAAGCTGTTTTTCGCAAACGGTCCGAGCCGGCCTACATGCTTCTCGACAGTCTGGATTCAGACCTTATCACGCGTATTTACCCGGCTCGTTCGCTTTGCGGCGCGCGCGCGGAGGACCGCTGCGAGGTCTCAAGTCCGGACGGCTGGCCTTATTACTTCGATGACGATCATCTCAGCGCCGATGGAGCGAACTTGTTTGTCGACGAGATCGTCGACGCGGGACTCACCGGTCTCAATTAGGCTTGAGCGTCGAGACCCGCTGACTAGTGTTTTGATTTTCAGTGAGGATGCCTGAAAACTAGCCGCATGGTGCGCTGCAGCGAAATTCACCAAGCAAGAGTTGTGAGCTTTCATTTGTTGATGGTAAGAAAGCCGATAGCAAGGAGATGACTCGACCAATCCCTGTTGTCGTGGGGACAGACGGCGATGTCGGACCGCAAAGAGAGCTAACTGAAATGCGCATCGCTTTAGGCATTGCAACGACTGGCCGTCCTGAACTGTTGCTGCGCACTGTCGGAGAGGTACTGCGCCAAGACAGGCGGGCTGACAGGATCGTCGTGTGCCCGGCTCAGGAATCCGATTGTACAGGACTTTTAGACGCTTTTTCTGAAATAAAGATAGTATATGGCGGTCGGGGTTTGCCGCGACAGCGCAATGCCATTCTCCGAGAAGTTTCGGACTGCGACGCGCTTTTGTTCATCGACGATGATTTTATCATGGCGCCGGATTATCTCGCGGCGCTAGAGCGTCTTTTGACGGCGCATCTCGATATTGTCGTTGCGACGGGATTCGTGATTGCGGACGGCGCTCATAACGCCGGTATCGCTTTCGAGGACGCTCTCGACATTATCCGCATGGATTCCGCGAACCGGCCTGCGTCCTACGCCGGACCTCATCCGCGCGAAGGCGCCTACGGGTGTAACATGGCGGTGCGTCTCAGCACGGCCTATGAGAATGGCATCGAATTCGACGAGCGGCTGCCGCTTTATGGTTGGCTGGAAGATCTCGATTTCTCAGGCCGCATGCGCGCGGCTGTGTCGGATGGGCGAGTCGCCGGCTCGCCGAGCCTACGGGGCGTGCATCTCGGCGTTAAAGGCGGACGGCAGTCGGGGTTGCGGCTTGGATACTCCCAAGTGGTCAATCCGGTCTACATTTCCCGAAAGGGGGTATTGCCTAAACGCTTTCTCCAGAAGTATGTGAGGCGCAACATAGTCGCCAATCTGGCGAGATCGGCGTTTCCGGAACCGCATATCGACCGGTTCGGACGGTTGAGGGGGAATGTGCTCGGCCTCTGGGACCTGCTGCGCGGCAGGGCAGATCCCGAGAAGATTGAGTTGATGCGATGACTGGCGGCGGTTGGCGCGCAAGCAGCGTTCTCATGCTATGAACGAAGGGTCCCTGGCAGCGCTTCTTGGCCGTGTTCTGCGGGGCCGGCTGTTGCAGCGCGGCGCGACTGCGATGACGGCGTTCATAGCCCGCGCATGCCAGCAGATTTCGGCGCTCGCTTTGATCCTGCTGGCCGCGAGCGTGCTCTTGCCGGCAGAGTACGGCGTCTACACGCTCGCGGTCGTCTTCGTACTTCTTCTTCAGACGCTGACCTATTCGGGACTGTATCACTTCGTCATCACCTCCAAGGATGACGAGCGGGAGGCGCTGGACACCAGCTTCTGGCTAATGATGGCGATTTCGTCAGGCGGCGCGGTTGTTCTTTTCATTGGCTCGCCCCTGATCTCCGCGATATTCAGAAACAGCGAGATCGGAGAGGTCGTTCGCTGGCTCGCTCTCGCCCAGCCGCCCGCTGCGGCGGTGGCATGGGTCTCGGCGGTCTATATGCGCCAGCAAAGGCTTCAGTCTTTCTACTCTATTATGATCGCTCAGAACCTCTTAGCAATGGCGGGCGGGATCGCGCTCGTGCTTGTTTGGGAATCGGTTTTCGCGCTTGTCGCGTACCGCTATCTGCGGGTTATATTCGGCGGCGCGCTGTATTTTGGGTGCTCCAAGACTTTTCCCGGCCTTCGGTTCCGAAAACCGCTTGCGGGTACGGCGATGCGCTACGCTTCCGGACTCTACGGGTCGCGCGGGCTGACCTTTTTGTCGCTCTATGCGGGCGATGTTCTGCTTGGGATATACTTGTCCACGGCTGAAGCGGGCATTTATCGGTTCGGGGTGCGTCTGGCGCGGGCGGCGATGGATGTCGTCGTTCAGCCGCTCAAGAATTTCGCGCTCGCCCGGTTTGGCGCGGAAGCGCGCGCCGATCGTCCGCTGGGACAGCTGTTTCAGCGGTTCTGGTCGACCTCCTTCTTACTGCTCGGTTGCGGCGCCGTGGCGATCATCGTTTTTGTCGAGCCGGCGATCGGCGCCTTCTTCAGGCCGGAGTACGGGCCAGCCGCCGTTGTTGCGATGGCGTTCGCGGCGAACGGCGTTTTCGCAGCCGGCTCCATGTTTGTGGAGCCCTTTCTCGCCGCGCGGGGGCGGACGGGACTGGCTATGGCGTTTGGAGGCGCGTCGACGATCGTGCTCGTCCTCTCAATTCTCGTATTCGCGCCATTCGGCCTGGAAGCGTTATCCTGGGCTCAGGCGGGCGTGTCTCTTGTAACAACGATCGCAGCGCTTATGCTTGTCGGCAGTATGGACTCGCTGGAGTTCGGCCCCGGGGCTCTGAGGCTTCTCGAGTCGTGCGTCCTTATCGTAGCTTACGGGGTTTTGCTGCACTTTATTTATACGTGGTTATCGAGCGTTCTGGCTGATCGCCAGGCCGCATTCCTTGCAAGCGTGGCGATCGGCGCCGCCGCTGGTTTGGCACTGCTCGCGGTCTCTTATAGACGCAGATTGATCTATCTGGACGTGTTCTCGGATTAAGCTGACGTCAGCACGGGAGAGGGAAGGCTATACATGCGTCTGCAAAGAACCATTTCGAACAGCGTGAAAGGCGCGGTTTTCCGCTCCGGCTGCGGACAGCAGTATACCAATCTCTGGTGGATGATGCGGGCTCGGTCGGTTTCGCCCTGGGTCGATTGGAATGTCGAAAAGAACGCCGTCTTCATACATGTGCCCAAGAATGCGGGCACGAGTCTTTACAAGATTCTGGAGATCACGGAGCCCAGCGAGACACATTGTACGGCGTTAGGCTATCGCAGCTCGAACCCGCGATTGTGGAGCCAAGCCTATACATTCGCATTTTGCCGCAACCCGTGGGACAGGTTCGTCTCGGCGTTTCACTATTTGAAGCACAAGCCGATATCAGCGGATGACGAAGCCTGGTCCAAGGAAGTGCTGGGTCCATTCGAGACATTCGCCGACTTTGCCGAAGAGATGGATCGCCCGTCCTTCCGTTCGGCGGTGTTCATGTGGCGTCATTTCGCGCCGCAATGGTATTATCTGTCGGATCTGTCCGGCCGCATGATCGTCGATCATGTGGCGCGTTTCGAAAATCTATCAAAAGAGGTCGAGCGCCTTGCGCCGCGCCTCGGTGCGAAAGGCGTCTCGGTCAGGACAAACGCCGTGGAGCGCGGCCATTACAGCTCTTACTACACCCACCGCCTCCAGCGCATCGTGGCGGATGCGTATGCGCGCGACATCGATCTGTTCGGTTATTCATTTAACACCGGCTCGCCTTAATCGGTATTTGGCGATAGCAACGCTTGGCGTTTGTGCGATTGTTTCGCGCCGATGAGCGCGGTCTTCGGCGGGAGGCCATTAGGACTGAATTCGAACGAGAAATGCTTCTGATCGCGCCGATGTCGCTGGTCTGGGTGAGCTGGACCCTTCAGAATGACATTTCAGCCGCATGCATAGACGCTTATCGCACACTAGGCGGGTACCGGCGATATGAGAGCAGTCGTAGAGCCAGTCGCCAGAGTTCCAAGAACGGAGACGACAGGTGGAGAAGGTTCTTCGAGACAATGCATTTCGATCGCTCGCTTTGGCAGTCCAGAGTCCGCGTTTCGGCGGAGTGGCGGCACTCATGTTCGCCACCTGTCTAGCCTTATGCGTTTCCTGCGCGCCAGCAGATGAGTTGTACGAGCCGATCGCCCCGCTCGCTGGCCACGAGCCGTCCTTGATCCTGGGCGTCTCAAGCTATTTCAGCCATGGGTGGCCTCGCGAACATCTGGACTATGCCCACGAGATCGGCATTGAGAATTATTGAGACGCGATCCGTTGGGTTTGGTCGAGCATGATCTTGGCGAATATCTTTTGGACAAATGGCGAACGACGTATCCGGACGAGATAGCCAAGAGAGGCGGATGGCTCAACATCACGCTGCTTGGCGCGCATGAATTCTATGATGACGGGCACACGGTTCATTCCGAAGAGGGCATCAAGGCTCTTGGCGACTTCACGGCCGCCGTGATCGAGAGAATCTCCAACGTCGATTCAATTGAGATCGGGAATGAGTTCAATGGCAACAATTTCTTGCGCGGAGAGCCGGGGCGTGCGGACTATCGGCGCCGCACCCAGCCGAGCTGTACTCCTCTATGATGACGGGGGTTGCCGGACGCGTCCGCCAAGCGTCAACCGGAGTGCGGGTGACAGGAGGCTCTGTTCACTCGGTGCCAGTGGATTTCCTCAAGATGATGATGGATCAGGGTGCAGGCGAATACTTGGATGCCCTAGCGGGTGTACCCATATACAAAGAGCGCCGAAACGCCGGCCGAGGAGTTGCAGTATCTAAAACAGTCTATCCCGGGACAATTGCCGGCGATTGACATTTCAGAATTCGGAACCCATGACGAAGCGGGAACGAAGACTACCTAATCAAGACAGTCGCCGTACTCGCCGCCAATGATATAGAGCAGGCCTATTGGTACCCGATGATAAAGCTATGCGAGACGAACTCCATAAGTCTGCTGACAGATCAAGGCGAGCGTACACGCGCCGGCTCAGCAGTCAAATTCGCGAAATCCTACATCGCCTCTCACTCCGTGGAGAATGTCAGTCCCGATCCGCATACCTTCGCATTCATTGCTGGCGATCGCACGCTGATCCTTTGGGGTGAGCCGCAGACTCTTTCGGTAGATCACCAACATGGCACTGCAAACAGCGCAGTCGGCGAAATCCTCCACGATACGTCCGAGACCCTGTCGACTGATGCGCTCGTAATCTTGACGTCGAGCGAACCTCTGCACTTCGGCCAGTATGTGACCTGTGGGCCAGGCCGCCTTGTGGAAGACAGCTTCCATGATTTCGCGCTCTTAAATGGCGGTGAAAGCTCAGGCTCGGATCCGTTCGACCGTTACTTTGATCGCGAGGGAGAGCGCATCGACTTGCAGGTCCGGGCGCGGGCGGCGGGAACCGGCGCAATGTGGGCATCGTTCATCGCTATGTGGCCGTGGGTCCCCAAACGGTCGTCGGCCAAACGCTTTGGGAGTCCAGCTCGGTGACGGCAGACGACGTCTTTTACACCTTTATGCTCAATGACGCGTGCATCACTAAGCTGGTTGTTCGTGAGGCAGTCGAAGTGAACTCGCCGCCGCTTGAACTGAACCCTGGCGACATCGTGGAAGTTCGATTGGGGTCGAACGCCAATGCGAGAGGCGATGCGACAAGTTATAGAATCAAGATCTTGGAATACACGCCTTGACGGCGGTGGGTTCATTGGCCGCTGTTCCGTCAATCTCCCGAGAGGCGGCCTTTGATCGCGTGCGCTCTTGGTGCGATCAGACGACCGGAATTGCGGCGCTTGACGCCTCGAGCCGCTTTCCTCCTTGCGCTACGCCGGGCGACCTTCAAGCAAATAAGACGGCGATCTGGAGTTTGCCTGGCGCAAAGCCATTGGCACGAACTATACAGGCCCTGAAGGGAAAAGTGCAGTTGCGTCGAAACCATTATATCACAGACGCATTGTTGGCCTCGCGCCTCCTGTTCATTCATATTCCGAAGAACGCCGGCACATCGGTGGCGGAAAAGTTGTATGGCCGCACCTTGGGACACAGGTCCGCGCAATTCTACAAAGCGGCGTTGCCGGGCAAGCTGTTTGACGAGTGCGTTCGGTTCGCGGTTCTTCGCGATCCTCGCGAGCGGTTCGTATCCGCATTCACTTATTTGAAGCAGCATGCCTATCGACCGGCTGACATCGCGTTTCGAGACCGTTGGCTCGGCGAGGTGGAAGACATCGTCGTCTTCATTGAACTTTTTCAGTCGCCTGATTTCCGAAAAGCAATGATGAATTGGCCGCACTTTCGAGATCAGTGTCAGTTTATTTGCGATAAACAGGGCATGCTTCTAATCGACTACGTGTTCTCCATGCGCGCGCTAGACAAGGCGAATGCATTTGTCGACGCCGTATTGGGGGAGTCCGGAGTGATCGGTA
The DNA here is from genome assembly GCA_038534315.1 of Pseudomonadota bacterium. GTDB lineage: Bacteria > Pseudomonadota > Alphaproteobacteria > Caulobacterales > Hyphomonadaceae > Henriciella. The sequence goes on from JBCAWZ010000025.1 coordinate 28,636, forward strand.
AGACTAATGCATCGTCGAGAGGCGCGGCGCCAGACTTGGATTGGCGTATTGTGGACGAAGTGTACGCCGAAGATCAGCGCTTGTTTGACTATTTGGCTCGAAGCGAGGTCGGGGTCGTCCGGACGTCTAGCGCGCAACGACGGGGCTGTTAGGCATCCTGCAGTCCCGACAGGTATTCGCTGAAAGTGCCCAGATCGCCGGCGTTCACCAGGCGCAGATAGTAGGCTCGCGCCGCCTGTGTCGCTTTGCTCAACGCTGATGGGTCATTCAGGATAGTAGAGAACGCTTCTTCGGTAAGCGGAAGGACAGCGTCCTGAAATCCATCGGGCAAACCGTCCATTGAATGCCGCGAAGCGAATACCGGTTTGCCGTAACGCAATGCATCAACAATCTTGATCTTCAGACCGGTCCCGTCGACGGGTGAAAAAGAGGCCTTCGCCTTTTCGAAGATTTCGCCGAGATCCTCGACGAAGCCGACGAGTTCGACATGATTGAGCGCCGAAGCCGCTGAGCGAATGCGCGGCGAGTTGCAAATCTGCCCGCATATCGCTATGGAATAATCGCTTAGACGATGTCCGAAGGATTGAAGAAATTCCAGCAGTCCCGCCTCGTTCAAGGGATTTCCGGAACCGACGAAGAGGAGGTCATAGGTCGGTTCGGTATTCGCCGACGCGTCAACCGGTGGGGCCGGGGAGTAATCGGGGATGTGAAAGACGTTCGCCGATTTCAGCATGGTCCGGAAAAGATAAGCCTCGTTCGCCGTGATCGCGACAATGCCGTTCGCGGCGCCCAGCGCGCCAAACTCGCTTCGAAATCGGAGAATTTCTTTGAGGCTGAATACGCTCTCGACCTTTTTCACGCGGCGCTTGATATACTTTACATCATGGGTTTCCACGATTGTACGATCCAGGTCGGCCTTCGGCAACTGATACAATCCGTCGACGTAGTTTAGAAGGAATATCGGGTCGCGTTCGCGCTTCAACAAAGCTTCTAGGTTGGGCGCGGCGTTGAAGTTCGGAACGCTTAAGATGCTACGCGCCGCCCCCGGAAAGAGCGATCCCAAGGTTTCCTTGGATTTGATGGCGATTCGCGCTGTGAAGCTCAAGCGGTCCAGGACCAGTTCGATATCCGGATAATGCGTCCTAAAGGCGTCTTGATGGTCTTCCGTCCACGGCTCTTCTGGGTGGTTCATGTAGCTGTACAAAATGACTCGCTCGAAATTGGAAGAGAGATAGCGCGTCAGCCCGGCCATTCTGGAATGAGAACCATTGGAACGCGCCATGAAGCTCCCCCAATAGTACAAGATAATTGGCTGCGTTTGCGGAAGTTCGGCTGTAGTCGAGGTCATGTCCGAGTCTGATTATCCATTGTATCTATGCGCAAGACGGCGTCGGTCATGATGGATCACGTCGTCTTTCCAAGGACAGCGCTCCAGCCTTGAGCGAAGCGCTGCGTATCAAAACGTTCTACAGCTGTATGCAGTAAGGAAAGCCGGTTGGCACGCTCTTCCGCATTCATTCTTACAAGCGCATTCATGGCGCCCGATATGCTTTGAGTGTCGCAAGCGTCGACGAGAAGCGCTCCGTCGCCGGATACTTCGTGTAGGACACTTCCTTCCGGAACAATTGGCACGAGATTATAGTTGATAGCCTCGGCGGCCGGCAAACCGAAACCTTCCAGCCGGCTTGGAAGGAGAAATCCGGCAGCGTGTTCATAAAGCCAGCGTAAAGAACCTTCAGACACGTAAGGCAAAAGGATTACGCCGGGTGTTCGCGACGCTATTTCGACGACGTTCTCCCAGCCAGGCTCTCGCCCGCCGCATATAACATATTGAACGCCCTCCTGATGCAGGCCCGATGCGCGATAGGCCTCGATCGCCATGCGATGATTTTTCCGAGCGCCGACATTGCCGACGGTAAGCAGGAAAGTCGCGCCGACAATGTCCACACGTTCAGGCTCGGCTTCGTTGAAGCCGCTTCGTATCGGCGGATATATGACGCGCATGTCCGGCATTTCCCCAACAGCGCTTATGAACGCTATCATCGTAGAGTGACTCACAAAAACCATGCGCGGCTTTTTCGCATGAATGTATTGGTAAGCCGCTTCATAGAGCCGGGTCACGTCGCGGTCGAAAAGGTCGGCGTGCGTTAGAGGTCCGACATCGTGACACAAAACGATATCCTGCGGCCGGAGGCTCCAGTGGCATACCGAGAATGGATCGAGATGCAACACGGGACGCCCACCACTCATCTTGAAGCGCGACCCGTCTATGTCTGGAAGACGGAATCTATGTTCCAGGCTTATCGCCTTCCCAAGGGCCTTCGCGATGATCCCTCGTGGAACATGGTTGCAGCTCACTCTCCAAAAGAGCAAACGCTGGACTTGCTCCGGAAACAAGTCCAGCAAGGCCCGGCCAATGAAATATTTGCCAGTGCGATTGCTGAGCGCTGAGGAAAACTCGATATCGATGCTGGCGTTCATCCCGCCAGTTCCAGTCGCGAAGCGGAAAGATGGGGAGAAGCGCGCCTAATCGCGTCTTTCAGAACTTCGAATAGCGGCCCCGCCTCTTCAATAACGCGCGATGCGATTTCATCGTCGACGCGCGTTTTCCACGCGTCTTTGAGGGCTGAACTGTTGCGCAGGAGTTGATGTTGTTCGTGGGTGGCGAGATCGGTGTTGTTATCAGCGGATGTCTCGTTTTGAATCTGGTCCTTTATGCTCTCAGTGAACTCTAGGCCAAGCGCGTCGAAAAGCGCGGCGAACGAACGTTCCGGATCGAGGCAGAAATCTTCATGCAGGGCGAAACACCATTTCTTGTGGGTTTCGATCAGGCTCAATGTATGAACCGCAAAAATTTTCCATTGGAGAATGAGCCCTGCGATCTCATCGCCGGTATTGCTCCGATATTGCTCTATATCCTCCGACAAGTCTTCATGCCGGGTAGGATGCTGACGATCCATGAGGTCCGCGGATTCATTCCGCCAGCCAAGTTTCAAATAGCTTGAGACGAACGCGGCCGGGTGGCGCGCCATGATCACGACCTGAGCGCCATATGTCTGAGAAAGCCATTCGGCCGAGAAAAAAGCGAGGGGGTCCTTGATAAGGACATGATCGGGTTTGAAGAATGAATAGCCTGATTTAAAGGCGTGTCGGGCAGCCAGCCGAGGCGCGATCTTTTTGCGTCCCGTGTATCGCTCAACCAGGCCGTATACGGCGGACGTCGCTCTTGGGCCGAGCCGGGAAAGCGAAACCATCGCGTCGATCTCGCTTTTGAGCGGACCGGCGGTATCGTCGGTCAGGGTGGGAAACCTCTCCTCCACGCTGAAGCGCAAAGAGACATCTGTGTTGAAAGGCTCATAAGCATAGATGACTTTGCGAGATTTCGCGAGCGTCGAGCCCACCCAGGTCGTTCCCGAGCGAGGGCAGCCGGTTACGAGGATCAGATTATTCGGCGTTCTCATTTCTACTTCTGATCCAATAAGGCCTTGCACGGTTCTAGAAGGTGTTCCGCGAAATCCTCATGCATTTCAGGAGACGGATAGTAATCATTCCGGGTCCAGACCGCCGCGAGGTCTTCCCTGTCGTCTGCGGTGTTGATCGTTATCGGCTCGCCTGTAAAGCGGCTGATCAGAGGTTGCGGCGAACCTCGGCGCGTAACAACCTGAATATAGCGGTCCGCATGCGGAGAAACTGCATTTATCATGGACTGGTTCACCAGTTGCGGAAACTCGCCGAACAACGTGTAGAGACTATCATAACGCTGCCAAAAACTCGGAATCGTTTTAGTTCGGATATACCAGGGAGCTCTGCGCGAAACCCAGACTAGTATGGTTGGAACAGTCAGAGCTTCCAGCAGTTCGAGATTGTTCTTAATCCAGTTCCGTCGCGTCTCCGCTAGAATGTTCTTCACTGCTGGAGGGGCGTGAAAGGCCCGAATAGCTTTGCCGAGAAGCGGCGAGGTAACAGGCGCTTCATTCTCGGAGAGGATCCGGCGATAAGCGGCGTTGGCGGAAAGCGCTTCGCCTGTGCGGAGGTCGGTAAGATATTCGAGACCGCCGCTGCGAAACCTGCTATTATCTTCGCTGCGGCCGGACATAACTTGGACGACCGCTAGCCGGCCAGCATTGGCAATATCGATCAGTTCGCGGTGACGCAGATAAAATCGCGGTCCGGCGCCGCCATAACCGAGATTGACGGATTCAACGCCCAGCTTGTTTGAAAGGATCTCAGGGTAGGGAGAATCGCAGAAACAACCGAATGTCTGAGCCGCGCCCAGGAATGTGATATAGTCAGGTGCGTTGAACCGGGGGGGCGGACCGCGGAACCAAAGAGCCGAGCGCGGCTCCTGATACATCTTGTAGTCTACCACTTCATAATCGCGAACCTGATAGCCTGACAGATGCTCCTGCCTGTCAGACGACGTATCTTTCAGCGCCGCCTTCTCGTCGTCCGCTGCGCATTTCATAGCGGCCGCCTGTAGTAATGCCTAAGGCGCCTGAAAACAGTTTCGCCCCCTGTTTGCCTCGGTCGCGATGATGAGGAGCTCAGCCTGTTCATGCGTCGTTTAAGGCTTTCCACTTAGGAAGGCTTCTTCGCAAGTTTTTTTCACGCGCTTCTATCCGGGGCGCGAAATAGTCCTTCGTCCAATCGCCGACGCTGGGCACGTGAGAAGCGTCGTTTCCGGAGCCTAATTGGTTCAACGAACAGGTGATCACGTTGCCGCCCGACAGCACGCCCATAGCGCCTTCTAGCCACAAAATGAGACCGAGAGTGGTGGGTGTCTGCATTGCGCGTCCCCCGCTTGCCATTCTGACCAAACGCTAACATTTTCTTGAACGGTCGCGGGAATCTGTCAAGCGTCGCGGGCAAAAAATGTTTTTCGTTTTTTGCGCACGCGATCTTTTGGCCCTGGGCTCGGCGAGCGCTGCGACGGCCTGGGTCATGCCGTGGCGGAGACCACCTTCGACTAGCGCTCATCCAGCATTCGAAAATTTGTAGAGACACCTGTGCGTCTTACTTTCGCCTTTCAAGAGAGTGTCCCGCAAAGTCGGAAACTTAGGCGTTAATAAGGAATAAGTACGACCTGGACGGCTGGATCGACACCTTTATGAAGGTGTCGCCAATCTTCACCAATTATCACGAGACGCCGTCCTTCTGGACACCGGGCAAAACGAATGAGGTGACGTGCATTGTGGACGTCGCTTAGACCAGCCCGCAAAACAGCCCCCCTACGAACGTCGAGTTTTTACATGCATCTGCATGTTTTTGCACGTTTCTGTACGGCATTTCGAACAGCGTGCGGCAAAAAACGCTTTGTTTTCTTAAATTTAGAGTGGTGCCGCTAAGGTGACTTGAACACCTGACCTCCGCATTACGAATGCGAATTTCACCTTGTTTTTGTGAAGAAAAAATCTCTATAATGCATTGATAAACAATGGTTTTTGTATCAATGTGTAACGGTTTGTAACACAAGGTTTCAGAGATTCTGTTACCCCAGTGTTACCCCGAAATAGAGTGCGAAGGTCCCTGAAGAGTATGAAGTTCGGTGTCCCAAAGCGATTAACCGTGGCGCAAATTGAATCGCTCAAGCCTTCGTCGGTGCGTCAGGAATACAGCGACGGCGGATCCGCGCTTCGATTGGTCGTCTTCCCGTCTGGCATCAAAAGCTGGGCATATCGATTCAGAGCGAAGGGGCGCACCCGCAAGCTTACTCTCGGACGATATCCAGCGATTGATCTTAAAGATGCCCGGCTATTGGCTAACGAAGCCTTGTTAAAAGTAGCAATGGGTGAGGATCCAGCTACAGAGAAACAAGATTCTGTTCATGCAAAGGCAGAGACAATTCGCTGTCTCGTTCCAGAATATATCGAAAAATGGCAGAAACCGCGGAACCGAACATGGGCCGAAACGGAAAGCTCCTTGCTTCGAGTTTTGGTCATTCCACTGGGCCATATGAAGGTACACGACATCAAACAGCGCGATATCGTCGTAGCCCTCGACGGCAAGAACCGTCGGACGCTCGCCAACGTGAAGCGTTTTTTCAATTGGTGCTGTGAGCAAGGTTTAATTGAAGCATCGCCAGCGCAGGCTGTGCGGTCGCCCGATCCGGTATCAACACGCGATCGCGTTTTGTCTGACAAAGAAATCTCCGTCCTGTTCACAGTTCTTCCGAAACTGGGCTCACCATGGTCGGCGATTTTAGAGTTATTGCTCCTCACCGGGCAGCGGCGAGGTGAGGTTGCAGAAGCAACTTGGGATGAGATCAACCTGGACCTGCGAATTTGGCAGATCGGTAAGCACCGCGCGAAGAATGGACGCACCCACGCCATACCGCTGTCTCCCCGAGCGGTCGAAGTTATTAGTGGCTTATCTTCGCGGGAGGAAGGCGGCTTTTTGTTCCCCGCCGACCGACGTGGCAGGGGTGCTGCTTCCGGGTTCTCCAAGATTAAGCGGCGCCTCGACGCGCTCATCATTGAGCACCTAGCTAGCTGCGATCAGAACGCTTCAGTCGAGCCTTGGCGAATTCACGATCTCCGCCGAACCGCGGCAACGGGCATGGCAAGGCTAGGCACGCCGCCTCATGTCGTAGAAGCAATTCTCAATCATTCGGCGGGTAAAATCAGCGGAGTAGCAGCGATTTATAATCGGTTTGATTATGCTCGCGAAAAGCAGGCGGCGATGGATGACTGGGCAGATTTCTTAGCAGAACTGAAGTGAAAACTGCATAGAACAGCCTAATGGAACGGGAAGAAGCTGATCAGGAAGAGCTTGATGGTCCGGATGCAATAGGGGCCTACAGGTGGCTTGAATATTGGATTTGTCCATACCGGCATTCCGGCGGTTGGGGCTATACCATTCGCACTGCCCTCCCGTTACGAAACCGATTGGCAACGGGTGAATTCGAAACCATTCCGCCTGGTACCACTTACGCGGGATCAAGGGTTCCACCCGGAATACTCTTTTCCGAAGGCTACGAAACCCGCGAGCAAGCCATATTTGGAGGACGAACGCTTATAGAAGAGTGGTCTCGGGACGTTAGTAGGGTCAAAAGAATTCGAAAAGAGTTTGGCCGGATTGGCAATGTGAAGCGAAATGTGTCGCTTCAACGCGAACTTCCAAACGCAAAACTTCTCGCAGTCTTGCGCTTCGTTGAGCTGATAGAGCAGCGCCCCCCAAGCCAACACGATGGCCTTTCATACTATTTCTTGGAAGCGACAAACAGAAAAAACCCAACGGAGCTGTGGAGGACTTGGATCGTACCAGGTTTCGAGATTCTCACCGCTGAGCTTTCTTCCGCAGATGTCGAGGATCTTATCGCGTTATCAAAAGACGCGCAGCGAGGTATCTCTGACGATGGCGCGGCGGCAAAAATTTCGTCACTCGCGGCGAAAGGTGAAAGCAATAAGGGTCAGATTCGCAAGCTTAAAGATATTCAAACCGCATGTCGTGCTGAGAAGTACCTACTAAGCAAGAACCGTCGGGAGCTTGTCAACGCGGTGATGAATGCGCTCTCCGTTATCACGGAGTGGTCGAGCGCCAACGCCGAAACCGGCACCCCGTTCGTTCAGAGTTTAATAGAGGCTCGAGCTCGTCTGAGCAGTCTCCGTTAGATTTACCCCCTAAGTCTAATTAATGCTCTGAAAACACTATTGTTTTTTGAAAACAGAAGATCCAGGTTCGCTGCACATGCCGTTTCACGGAGGTGCGCAGTGTTACTATCGCAAGAAGATGTAGTTCAAACCGTCGGCTTAAGTCGCCAAGAACTTTGGCGCCGTCGGCGTGCCGGAACTTTTCCTCGGCCGGTCAAACTCGGCGGGAGGCGCATTGCATACGTCAAATCTGAAATCGAGGCGTGGATCGCGGATCGGGTGTCCGAACGCGATAATCTCAACACAGAATAAGGTTCAAGGACATGATTTTTGGAGCAACAGATAGCAACTATAATTGGGTAATTGTCGGCAAAACCAACAGACACCCAACCACTCGCGTGTACGCGGACCTCTTGGAGGTAACTCAAACTGGAGCGTTGGTGTTCAAGGTCGGTGCGAAAACGGTGCATGTGAGAGCACCCAATACCTACTCGTACTGTGATCAACAAGACGCTTGGGGGATGGGCGCCTCACATGTGGAGGACTGTTCGTGAAACAGTTCTTTTTTGGCCGACGGTTCGTCAATTGGAAGCCCACCCAAAAACCTGGAAAGAGCAAAATCGACAAAGTGCCAGTCGACGAGGGCGGCAAACCAGTGAACGCGCAAGATCCTGACAATTGGCGCAGATATGAGGATTGCGAAGCAACGGGCCTGCCGGTCGGCATCGTGCTGAACGGTGATGGCTACTTTTGCTTTGACCTTGACGGTGTCCGCGATCCGGCGACGGGACATTGCAGCGACGTCGCAAATGAGATCCTGTCGATGCTGACCGGTGCTGCTGTGGAAGTGTCACAAAGCGGCGAAGGACTGCACATTTTCGGGCGCTGCGACTTGCAGAAATTGGAAGATCACCGTCAAAAATTTTACTATAAGAATCTCAGATGCGAATGCTACACCAATTCGCGCTTCATCGCATTCGGCGGCGGTCCAATTGAGGGTGACCCCGAGACCGATCACACCTCCGCATTGCTTCAGCTTATCCCGGGCCGTCGCGAAACAGTTTGCGACGAACTACCCGATGGTAGGGACCCAGCTTGGATAGGTCCCGTTGACGATGTCGAACTTGTACAACGGATGCTTCGTCCAAGCTCGGATCCGAACATAGTTTTGGGACACTCAGTCTCTGTTCCAGATCTCTGGTACAAGGACGAAGACAAACTCAAAGAGTTTTTTCCAAACGAAAAAGGCGATGGCTTTGATCACTCTTCAGCTGATTTCGCCCTACTAACAAAGCTGGCGTTCTGGACCGGAAGGGACGCCAAGCGCATGGAGCGCCTGTTTGGAATGTCTGAGCTTGGCAAGCGCGCCAAATGGCAAAAACGGGCAGACTACCGGTCGCGTTCCATCAAGTCCGCTAGGGTGAAGCCAGCAACAGTTTACAATCAGAATCACTTCAAAGAGAAACATGGCGCCAGCTCAGCGAACGACATTCCGCTGCCGACGACGGTCATCATGGACCTTGAAAATTTTCTAGACCTGATGGTTTTCGCGACGGCCAAACAGCAATTTGTCCATCGGGGCACAAAAAAGACTATTCAGGGATTTCGGAACGCGAAGCATATGTACAGCGCCTCACGTTACTATGACGAGGCCTCCAAGAAATGGCGGCAGCACATAGATGCGTGGATCGCGCACCCCGATCGTATCTCGGTCGATACGCTTACCTGGCATCCAGGCGGTCCTGAGTTCTGTCCAGCGCCTGATCTTCCGAATGCGACTGCTTACAATATCTGGAGTGGCATCCGGCCTATGACGCCGCCGGAGGACTGGCAGGAGCGCTGCAAACCATTTCTCGATCACTTGGTTTACCTGATTCCGGACCAGACTGAGCGGAACCGGTTTTTGCAGTGGCTTGCGCATATCATTCAAGAACCCGGTGAGCTGCCTCACACCTGCTACCTGATGTATACCGAAACCCAAGGCATTGGCCGCAATTGGATCGGCGCGGTTTTGAGTGAAGTCATCAAAGGCTATGTTGCGCTCGGCATCCCGCTAGATAAGATTCTAGACAACGATTTTAATGGCAGCATCGCGCAGAAGCTTCTTGCGATCGTCGATGAGGTTCGAGAAGGAAACAGCCAGCAGAAGTACAAGCGCGGTGAGGCCTTGAAGCGCGTAATCACCGAGAATTACCGGCTGATCAATCCAAAGTACGAGGGCGAGCGAATTGAGCTGAATTGCTGTCGCTGGCTGTTGCTTTCAAATCATGCGGACGCTTTGCCTTTTGAACAAAACGATCGCCGTATTATCGTGATCAAGAATCCCGACACCCCGAAAGACCAAAGCTATTTCGCGAACCTTTATGCGAAAGCGAAGCAGCCCAAGTTTATTGCGTCCGTGTACGAGCTTTTGCGGACATACGATATCTCGACCTTCAATGCCGGCGATCGAGCGCTGATGAATGAAGCGAAACTAGAAGCGCTTCATTCCATGGCGTCCGAGACAGACAAACTGGTGAAGGAATTTGCAGAGGAATGGCCCGGCGACATTTGCGGTCGCCGTGATATTAAGCGTTATGTTGCAAACGAGCTTGGCCCGGTCGACATAAACGAGGCGGCACTTACCCACGCAATCCGTCGCGCAGGTTTGATCAGCACGGGGGTCAGGGTCAACCGAGGCAGCAGCAAGGATCGGGTCATTATTGTTCGGAATGTAACAGTCGAAGCCGTCAAGAACGCCATTCCTTTTGACGTCTCAGCAAAGCTATATCGGCTGGCGGAGGACTTTGAGCAGGGTCGAGCACCAGGAAGACCGGTAAGTCCTCAAGTTTGAAAGCTCTGATTCAAAAATAGAAAGACAAAAGACGATGAATTGGGCGACCTAATGGACCTGTCGGGCCGAACCTAGGTGCGGCCATGCGGTGGCTAACTACGCCGGCTGACCGAGGCTTGCGAAGTCTGCGCTGCGAGCAAAACCAGTCGTTAGCTCAGCGGCATAAAACGCCCTAAAACGGACGCTGGCCAATGCGTGGTATTCCACCTAAACAGTTTTGGACTAACGTAGAGCGGGTGTCATGCGACAAGGTTTTAATTTGAAAGCGGTTCGGATTGTTGCCTTGGCCGGGATGCTCCATATCCCGGGTTGCGCCCAGATCGAACCTCGACCACGTCTTGTGGAGCCAAAGCGCGAAATCGTGCTGGATGACCTGAAAAGTCCGTGGGGCATGGCCTTCATCTCGGCCAATGAGATCCTGATCACCGAGAAAGAGGGCGGGCTTTTGCGAGCCGATCTGCAATCGGGCGATCGGGTTCCGGTCGCAGGGTTGCCGAAAGACCTTGTTGATACGATCCGAGCCGAACTTCCCTTCGACAATGGCGGCCTTTTTGACGTAGCGCTGGACCCGGACTTCGAGACCGATCCATGGGTCTACCTGTCCTATAGCGCGCAATCGGCCGATGGCTTGACGACCAAGGTCATCCGCGCGCGCCTTGTGGACGACGCGTTAGAGAGTTTTGAAACTCTGCTGGTCGCAGAGCCCTACACAGAGAGCGAGTTCTTCCACTATGGCGGCGGTCTGGCTTTCGGCATCGACGGCAAACTGTACATCACGATTGGCGAACGCATCTTCAACGAACGGGACAATCCAGCCGTTCCGATCGCGCAGGATGTGACCGACCGACGTGGCAAGATCTACCGGATCAATCCGGACGGCTCCATCCCGCAGGACAATCCCGACTTTGGCGGGAGCGCCGTCCCGGGGCTCTACGCAATCGGTATTCGCGCCGCGCAAGGTATAACGCGTCACCCGGAAACCGGCGAGCTCTGGTTCAGCGAACATGGCAGCCGTCAGGGCGACGAGATCAACCGGCTCGTCGAAGGCGGCAATTATGGCTGGCCGGTCGTCACGACCGGCGGGTACCGCAACGATGATTACACCCCACCAGAACAAGGCGACCGCGTCTTTGAGGCGCCGATCTGGAGTTGGCCTCAAACAGTAGCGCCGGCGGGTCTTGCAGTCTATTCGGGCGACGATTTCCCGGAGTGGGAAGGCGATCTGTTTGTCTCTGGATTGTCGCGCGGTAGCTTCTGGCGGTTCAACTTCGAGGACGACCGGATCGTCAGTGTGGAGGAGTTGTTCGTCGATGATCGGGTGCGTTCCCGCGATGTCGCTGTCGCGCAAGATGGCGCGCTTTACATGCTGACCGACACGCTTCTACGCCCAACTACGGATGGCGGGCTCGACTATACCGAAACGCCCGGTGGTCAGCTTTTGCGCATCCGATCGACATCTAAGTAGTCGAGCCGCCACTTACCGGCGTTTGCTCGAGACCAAAGATGCCATTCTGAGGAGCAGCGTCTTACATTCGCCCCAGAACGGACTCTTAGCTCAGCGGCTTAAGTCGCCCAAAATCAGTCACTGAGTGGACGGCATACCTGGGCGCAATAATTAAATCGTCGCCGGTTCAAAAAGCGCCGGGAAAGCCATGGCGATCGCCTTCGCCCTCATCAAGAGCACCAAGCTGAACAATGTCGATCCACAGGCCTGGTTGACCTGGGTTCTCATCCGGATCGCCGATCACAAGATCACCCGCATCGACAAACTCCTCCCATCGCTTTACGCTGCGGGACCAACGTACCTGAAGTCTTGCGGTGGCGTTAGGCCGCGTTCAATGGACGGTCACGCTTTTGATAAAGGACGGAATCGACGGAATTTGGCGCGCTTCTTATCGGCTACGCTCAGATTGCGATCTCGCTGGCGGCGTTCACGACAATCGCGTCGGTAGTGGCCCAGGTGAGCGAAAACACATCCGCCAATCTTATCGCCGTAAGATTGAAGCTAACGCTTCTGTTCAGCCTTCATTTGCTTGTGTTGGCTGTTCTGCCGACAGTCATCTATCAGATTGCACCGGGGGCTGACGAGTTTTGGCGATACTCGGCGATCGGCGCGTCCATCTCATTCGCGATCGCAGCAGGTATTTCCGTCTTCGGCGAATTGCCCCGGGTGTTGCGAGACTCCAAGAATTCCTGGGTGCAGACGATCCTTTCCCTTGTCTTCGGGTTTGCAAGCGGGGGCGCCGACATCTTCGCAATCTGGAGCGGTGCGCCTGATTTCTGGTACCTCCTATCGATGGCGCTCGCGCTTGCCTGTACCCTGACAATGGTGGTTGGCCTGGTCCTGTCGTTTCCTGTTTTCGACGTGCACCGAAAGGACTATGAACCCGCCGTTGAGGAAACCTCTAGGGGGCAAAAAGGCTCATAACTCCCCTAAGAGCGAGTGGTCAGCGAACGACTTGCCAGCGCTCACTTAGTTTTGGCGGTTGAATTTTGGCTTGCGTCCCTCGCGTTGTTTGGGACGGAGCGACGGTCGGACCAACGCACACGATTGAAACGTTTATTTCTCATCATAATTCCTCGTTTGGCCGTATCTCAGACGATGAAAAGTGGAATAGAGAAAATGCGTTCCGCATCGGCGCAGAGGTCTTCGCTGGCGGATAATCGCCCAAGTCGGTCACTCGCGTTCAGAGCGCATTTCACCCTGTTGCATAACTCAAGATTTACGCACGTTCGCTGGCGGGCCCGACGAAAGGCTTAAAACGCCCTAAAACAGACGCTCGCAGACTTGAGGATTATATTAGACGAAACTAATGCTGGATTTGAACCTAATCCCATTCCAGGGGTGCACTAGGTGAAAAGTGAGGACTTTGATGTCGCTAGAGACCATCTATTATATCGGTCAGACGATTGCCGTTGTTGCTATTATTATGTCGCTCATTTTCGTCGGCATTCAATTGCAGATGGGAAGAAAGCAAGCTGAAGAGGCTGAGCGTGTGGCACGGGGTCAAGTCGTCCAGCATCTTGCCGCGGAGCACCGTCAGCACTCTCTGGCAATGCTGCTCTATCCTGAGGTTTACCGCTATTTCGTTGGCGGTGCCGATCAGTCCGAAATGACGGATAGTGAACGTTCTCGGTTCTTCACATACTGTTTTGCAACACTGCATATGACCCAGAACATCTTTTTCCAGCATCGCAATGGCTTGCTGGATGAAAAAACCTTTGAGTCTTACATGCCTATGCTCGTTGCATTTATGAGCAGTCCGGCCGCGCGCTTATATTGGGAGACCCGGCGTGGCACGTCTTTCGATATCGACTTTGTTGAAATGATGGAAGAGCGGTTCGCTCGAAGTGACTCTTTGAACTTCCCTAGTCAGAAAGCCTCGTCAAACCAGTCAAACAGCGATGCAGCGACAGGATAGCTGCGTGGACAATTCTTTAGGAGCGCTCACTTTAGTTCAGTTTCTCACATCTCAGAGCGAAATAGTCGTCAAATGCAAGCGGCTTAAACTCGCCCCAGATCAGACTCTCGCAGAATGCAACTGACCCAATTCAAGCCATCCCCTGAATCGATTGGTAAAACCTAGGTGGTCGGTGTGTGACGGGCCCGCAACTCATTCGCAGGCGATGTTGCAGGCCCTATCGGGCAACAGCGCTCAAACAAAGGGGACGTGCGCAAACCCGAATGTAACGTTGTTTACATTCGGAGACGCCCATTGATCAAAACGAAATCGCAGCAATTACTGTAATCAGTTTTCGGTCCTACCGAAAAAACCATCGGGAGTTCACCATTGGACCACCAAGCTTGGTGGTAGTTCAAGTTCAACCGAAGTCAGCCTATAGCAGTGTCTGAATCTCACTCAAAAAAAACAGGCGGCTCTAAGACCGCCCGTTAGGTACCCCTTTGTGTTTCTCGTTTTATGATTGTTTTGCGAGCAAGTCGCGGATTTCTTCGAGTAGCGTCTCCTCCCGCGGCGGCGCAGGCGGTTCACTCGGAGCTTCTTCTTCTTTCTTCATCATGTTGTTCATGCCTTTGATGATGAAGAACATGACCAGGGCGACGATAAGGAATGAAATCACCGCAGAAATGAATTCTCCGATTTTGATAGACACCGCTTCTGTAACTACGGTGCCGTCTTCAGCGAGAACAGCAGGAGACATGACATAGGTCCAGCTGCCAAAGTCCAACCCGCCTAGCACTGGACTGAGCGCTGGAAGGAATACTCCCTGTATGAATGCGGTCACGACTGTCGCAAAAGCGCCGCCCATGACAAACCCCACGGCCATGTCGACTAGATTGCCTTTCATGGCGAATTCTTTGAACTCGTTGAACAAAATAAGCTCCCTCTAGATTGTCCCAAGGTAAAGCTAAGACGTTTTACTGAGTGATTGCCACTAGAAACACGGGGGAGTAGCGGCAAGAACGATCGCCACACGTACGGCGCGCTGCTGCAGATCACAAAAAAACAGTCGAAATATCAATAAGGGAATGGACGAAGGCTGGTCTAGATTCGCCACGAGATACCAATATCTTTTCGGGCGCCCAATTACCGAGCTTTGCATCCTTTAGAGCTTACACTGTCGAGGGTCTTAAACTCGCCCCACTACGGCCTCTGAGTTCAGAGGCAAAAACCGCCCTAAAACGACTCTCAAGAAGTGTTTTCCGGATCAAGAGCCGACCTTAAAAATTACAAGTCCCATTCTGCTTGCTCCAACACCGATTTAAGCTTTGGAAGTGCAACTTCTCCTCGGGCAGCCATTGTCTTTCCCGCGAGGAGGCGAACAATCACTCTGCCAAGCGGCGTTTTAGCTCTGCTGGTGAACAGCCATCGAATTTCCGTTTCTGTCTCCCCAAGCGAAGTGAGTTGATACTCCATGCGCGGTTGCAATGGCGCAAAATCGCCTTCGGTCGCGAGTTGAGAGGGTGGATTGCTCTCTACGACGGGAATGGAAATTTTCCGCTCTCGTCCGGTCGGTAAGCGAATCGTCTCTGAATATGTTTTCCCGACGGTGCCATGTGGTTCGTCGGTTACCGAGACAATCGAAACAACATCCGGAAACCACAGACCGTAGTTTTCGTGATTGGCAACGAATGCGAATACTTGGGCGATGGGGCGCGCAATGACGATAGATCTGTCGATGAGCACTAGGTTTGGTTTAGAGGACATGATCATACTTTACATATTTTGTTCAATATGTAAATAAGGCCCGATATGACGTACCTAGATTCTGGTTCATCTCCCGCGATCGAAGCCCTGCTCGATGCCGCATTGGCTCAGTTCGGATTGTATGGATTTTCTAAAACGACCATGACCGATATTGCGAAAGCATCGGGTGTGTCTCGCACCTCGCTCTACAATCACTTTCCAACAAAGGAAGACGTCTTCCAGGCCATTAGCAATCGACTGAATGAGCGCGTCTTTGATGCGGTTGTTTCGGCCCTCAACATTGGTGGGACGCCTGAGAAACGAATGCTGGCCATCATGCATGCACGCGTGAGCTGGGTATATGAACTGCTTCATGCATCTAGTTTTGGGCGCGAGCTAATTGACGAAAAGAACAGAATTTGTGGAGGTCAGGTTCTGGCCGCCAACGATAGGTTCTCCAACATTGTGACGGAAATTCTCATGGAATACTCGCATCCCATCGGTAGCGCGGAAACTCTCTCGAGTGTTCTCATTCAATCGGTAAATGGCGTCCTAGAACATACAACCAGCAAGCAAGAAGCAGAGGCGAGCGTCGAAATGTTGGTCAGCGTGTTTTGTTCCGGCTTGAGTAAGCGCTAAATTCAATCTTGGTTCTGAAATCTGGTACGATCCGAGCGTCCTAAACTCGCCCCAGAACGGACTCTCACGGTTTCCGAAAAGCGAGCAAAAGAAGTCATTAGAAGTCGAGCATTTGAGTTTGTGGCCGGAATTTATTACGCGGGTCATATGCAGCACAAATTTCAACTTCGCCAGCTTAGTGCTATCGATTTGATCACGCTTCGCGACATTGCCGAGGAAACCTTTCTGGATACGTTCGCCGCGCAAAATGAACCGGAGAACATCACCGAATATGTCGCCGCTGCCTTCAGCTCTGACCGCGTCGCCGCCGAACTCGAAAACAAGGAATCCGAGTTTTTCTTAATAGAGGACGGATCAGACGTCGCGGGCTATTTGAAGCTTAACCGAGGCACCGCGCAAACAGAGCAGAGCGTTGCAAATGCGCTAGAGGTCGAGCGAATATATGTCAGACGAAAATATCAGGGCACGGGTGCAGGAAAAGCTCTGATGCTCCATGCCATTTCAAAGGCCGGTTCAGCGAATCTGGATTGGCTATGGCTTGGTGTTTGGGATCAGAACGTCAAAGCCATTGAATTTTATAAAAAGTCTGGATTTGTGGAGTTTGCTCACCATGATTTCTACATAGGCAAAGAACTGCAGCGCGACATCATGATGAAGTTGGCAATCACTGGCAGTTAGGCGAGCATTAGCGGACGTTAGATTAAACATGACCGGGCCCTAAAGAGGCCGGCCATTTCATAGATCTAGATGGGATTATCGCTCGGCAGCGTTTGTGAAGATCACAGAACTCGTTCCAGGTTCTGATACACGGCTTGCACCTGCCCATCATCGCAGCCCTGCCGAATAAAGCCATCAATCTCATCTTTGTCTGACAGAATCCAGCCAATGACGCTGGTGATGCCCGCTCCACCGCCGCGACTGCTGCGTAGATCAAGTTCAGTGCTCATCGCCTGGCTTGTCAGCCATAATCTGTTTGCATTTTCCCAGCGGATGTAGGTGTCTTCAAACTTGCGGTCCAAAGTGAGTTGATAGGTTTCCCCCGTTTGACGAGGACCCGTGCTGGTTCCATCACCGTAAATCGTCTCTTCGATGGGCGTGACATTAAACGTCACCGGATCAACCACAACGGCGCTGCATTGTTCTGAGTAAGCGAACAAAAACTGATTGTGGAAGACGCGGAAATAGTTCGAATATTCGTTGCGAATGAGATCTAGATCGTCTCGCGCGAGATAATCAATCATATCCTTTGCCGTACGGATTTTGGGCGCCGAAAGTGCCGGGTCTTCCACATACCCTATCGCCTCCACACGCCAGTTATCGTGGCCCTCGCCAAGCCCGCTCATCATCTCCGGTATTCTTTGCATAAGCTCTTGTTGAGTGGCCGTACGAGATTGAACAGCTCGCGAAACGTCAGGGTTCCAGGTCACTTGCAAATAGCATTGCCCATCCTCGGCATCGCAGAGTAGTCCGGCTGGATGATCGACCGGGTGAAAGCGCAACAGATCCGTGCCAGGGCATAAAAACTCATGCAGAATTGCACCGTCTTTCGCCGCGCGTCGGTAAACCTGATAACGCTCTGCCCTGGCCCCCGGCTGGGTTCCATCCATAAGAATGTCCACCGGGTCGTTGCACTCCATTCCGCCTGGCATCATCGCTACGTTGAGTAATTGGGACAATGCGATCTTCGGGCGAAATTGCTCTGGAACTGCACTAGCGTCCATGCTCCAATTCGCGGAGCGCGACAGCGTGACAGCAGCAATCTGGCTCGGCAAATGCGTTGGGAAGACTGAAAGCGTTTGAATGTCGGGACATCCTCGTTCAATCAACTTGCCGAGCTCGTTTAGAATTGCGTCGGCCTGCAGATCCTTAGGGTCACCGCTCGAATAGTGCGATTGCAAAGCGGTTGGGTCCGCGACCACAAGCATGACTTTCGCATCTGCATCGCAGGGGCCTGAATAGTACGCGATGGACTGGGTTCTCGTGTCGTTGACGACGGCTTCGAGCGACCCACTGCCTGCGGGAGCATTTAGCTGCAGCGCAAAATAACCGCGTTGCTCTGAAACATAATCCTGAGCCACAGCGGTTTCAGTCCGTGCAATAACTGCAAGCGTGACGGCCAAAATAGCCGAAATGGTCTTCATGTGCGCGTCCCCGCATATTACTATGACACCATTTCAGTAAACATCTGATGGGCGATAATAAAGGTGTGAAACAGTCCTTTTTGGATTACTGTGGGAAGTGTTCGCACGCGGGTCCGCGACGGGCGCAAAAGCGGACATAGGAATAATGCTGGCCCCGAGGTTTTGGCGCGCTAATGTGCCCCGCAAGGGGAACATCAATGACTTTGGAATCTATCTATTATCTCAGCCAAATCGGATCAGTCGTGCTGATCCTCGCCTCGATCGGGTTCCTGATATTCCAGGTCAGAGATGGGAATAAACAGCTGCGAAGTCAGGGCTATTACAATTTTATCGATCTCGGCAGCCGGCCCCTGGAGATGATGATCGAAAATGCCGACCTCGCCGAACTCGTTCGACGGGCGCATACCGACCCCTATAGTCTCGCCGCGCATGAATGGGATCGATGCCAAGCCTATCTTTTCATGCAGATCAACAGTTGGGAATATTGTTATTACCAGCATGAACAGCAGGCCTTGCCCGACGAGTTGTGGGGCGGTGCAAACGTCTGGTTCTCGACGATGGTGATCACGGAGGGGGCGTACAAAAGGTTCTGGCTCGAATATGCCAACGCCTATGACGAGCCATTCAAAAGTCATGTCCAGGCCGCGTTTGATGCCCAGAAGCGCCAAGCCGAAGAGGCGGCAGAATGAATCTCGAAACCGTCTACTATATCGGCCAAACGGTCGCAGTTGTAGCGATTCTCGTTTCGCTAGTTTTTGTTGGCCTTCAAATTCGGCAAAGTACAAGGGCTACAAGGGCCGCTTCGCATCATGCGATTACCGATAGCTTCAATGTAATCAATTCGATTATCGGCACAAATCCTGTGTCTGCTCGGATTTGGCGCTTAGGCTTGGAAAGCTTAGCGAACCTCAATGAAGATGAGCAGATGTCCTTCGCATATCTCTGCCTCGCCTACATGCGGATCTTCGAAACGCTCTACTACCAGAAGCACATCGGCATGATGGAGGCGCAACTGTTCGAGGCCGAACGAAG
>JBCAWZ010000026.1:0-46276 GCA_038534315.1 Pseudomonadota bacterium
CGGCTACAAAGCCCCCGACCAGCACCGCATAAATGGGGTCCGTACTCCCCGTTAGCAGCCGCTGGACCACCGCCCTTGATCTCAAATCCAGACGGTCCGGACCGCCCTGCACAAAACCAAGGTGCCAGTGAGTATATGGCCAGGGATAAGGGGTGGGATAAGTTTATTAGCGCGGGTCCAATCCTCACGCGCCCTCGGTCTTGTCACGGCACTCTACTAGGCCACAGGACGATCTCTCCTTTACGCTTTGCCCAACTTGTCCTGAACTGAATTCAGGACATGTCTGGGCAACCCAGCACCCGACCTTGCAGCGCAACCGGGAGCGAAAACGTCTCTCCCGTCCTCTACCGCGAGCCCCCATGCTGGACTGCCCAATCAAGTTGGGCAGAGCGTACCACCAAAGAAAGGGACGTCGGATAGAGTTCGGATCAAGCTCGTTCTTAGTGCCCAGATGTTGCGCCCTGCCATCTCGGATCAAACGCGCTCTATGATCTGACCTTGGTGAACGCCTTGTTTCGTCCCTATTGATGACATGGTGCCGCGTCAGCCTCCAAATATGGACACCACGCGCCGCGCCCTCCTAACCGGATTGATCGCCCTGCCTTCTCTGCCTGGCATTCGGGCCGGACTTGATATCAACGCCACGCAGTTGGTCGCTAGAGCGCGCGACCAAATCGGTGTCACCGTGTCGTATGATCCCGCATATGTCGGCATGGACTATCCAGGCGGCGACGTGCCGCGTGATCGCGGGGTTTGCATAGACGTTATCATCCGAGCCTATCGCGACGCGTTCGGGTTCGATTTTCAGAAAGCTGTGCACGAGGATATGGCCGCCCATTTTTCGGCCTATCCACGCCGCTGGGGCCTGACACGCACGGATCGGAACATTGATCATCGGCGTGTGCCGAACATAGAGACCTGGCTCAAGCGGCATGGCCACGAACGGCCCGCTCAGGATTGGCAGCCTGGCGACCTGATCAGCTGCTACGTGAATGATCGCCTGCCACACATCGGCATCCTATCAAATCTGAAAGACCGGGACGGGCGATGGTATGCGATCCACAATATCGGATTGGGCACGCGCGAAGATAGCCGGATCTGGGCCTATGGCCGGCAAAGAAGATTCCGCTTTCTGCCCGCGACCAACCGATGACAGACCTCGGAATCGCGGTTATGCGTCATGCCATGAAAATCGCGACCTGGAACGTCAATTCCATCAAAGCCCGCCTGCCCACCGTGCTCAACGTGTTGCGGGAGATCGATTGCGACGTTGTTTGCCTGCAAGAAATCAAATGTGAAACCGACGCCTTTCCCTATTTGGAGATTGAGGACCTTGGCTATAGCTGCGCCGTGGTCGGCCAGAAGAGTTATAATGGCGTCGCCCTGCTGTCGAAACATCCGATCGAGGATGTGGTTGCAGGCTTGCCAGGGTTCGAAGAAGACGACCAGGCCCGCTACGTCGAGGCGCTGATCTTGGCCGATCAACCGGTCCGAGTGGCCGGCATTTATCTACCGAACGGCAATCCCGCGCCTGGCCCGAAATATGACTATAAGCTCGACTGGATGGAACGACTGCACACACATGCTTTGGCGCAGCTCGCTCTGGAAGAACCTTTTATCATTTGCGGTGATTATAACACGATCCCGCGCGAAGAAGACTGTTGGGATGCGACGGTCTGGGCGGAAGATGCACTTGCCCGTTTGCCGACCCGAAAAGCCTATCGTCGGCTGGTGAATGCTGGCTTTGTCGATGCGTTTGACGTGCTCGACAGTCGCGCCCACCAATATACATTCTGGGACTATCAGGGCGGCGCCTGGCAGAAGGATCACGGCATTCGGATCGACCACCATTTGGTCACACCACAAGCTGCCGATCGGCTCCAGGGAATCGAAATCTTCAGGAAAGCGCGCGGTTTGGAAAAACCGTCAGATCATGTACCGGTGGTTTTGACGCTGACCGAAGATGCCTAGCCGGCCTGACCGGTACAGAGCGAATTGTAGCGCGCGACGCTGGCATTGATCATCTGAACCTTGGACTGTAGCGCTGCTTGGGTCTGATGAAATTCTGTCTTCAGCTGCTCATACTCTGCAAGGTGCGCATCGGCGGTTGCCGCTTCAGCGCGGCCAAAGGCACGCACCGCTTCAGCATTTTCCCAATCTTCCCCCGCGATTTCAACCAATTCAGCCAATTCATCGCGGCGGTCTTGCAACGCCAGCGTTTCGGTCTGGCGCACCTGCAAAGAGGCTTGCATCGCATTGCACGCGGCACGATCAATCTGCGCCAAAGCTGGCACACTGAACGTCGCCATAAGCAGCGCAAGGAGGGAAAGACTGCGTTTCACCATGTTGAGAATATATCGTCGCCAACATGAAACAAGGGTGAATGAAGCGGCCCTCAACCTGCCCCATTCACGGCAGGAACCGCCACAATTCAAATGTCCGCATAGATGTGCCGTTCGCCGGCAAAGCCCTCATGCGTCACGGCACCCAAATGGGCTGGACCGACCAGTTTGGCGAATTTGGAAAGCGTACCATTGCCATAGGCCGTAATGCGCGGTTTCCATTTGCGTTTGCGGTCTTGAATGTCCGCCGGTGTGAGCCTGACGTCGATCGTACCAGCTTCCGCATCAATCGTGATGAGGTCGCCATCTTCGAGCAATCCGATGGGACCACCCTCTTGAGCCTCGGGCCCGACATGGCCAATACAGAATCCTCGCGTCGCGCCGGAAAAGCGTCCGTCTGTGATCAAAGCCACTTTATCGCCCATGCCCTGCCCGTAAATCGCTGCCGTCGTGGACAGCATTTCCCGCATTCCGGGGCCACCCTTCGGACCCTCATAGCGGATCACAAGCACGTCGCCTTTTTTGTAGTCCCGCGCTTCGACCGCTTTGAAACAAGCCTCTTCGCCATCAAAGACGCGGGCTGGCCCAGTGAATTGCAGCTTCTCCAAACCCGCCACTTTGACGATGGCTCCATCTGGCGCGAGTGAGCCCCAAAGCCCAACGACACCGCCATTCGGCGTGATCGGTTTACCGGCCGGATAAATCACTTTTTGCTCTGTATCGAAGGTCATGCCGTCGAGATAATCGCCCCAGCTCTTGCCGGTGACGGTGAGACAATCCGGATTGATGATGCCCTCATCCATCAGCGTCCGCATCAACATCGGAACGCCGCCGGCTTGTCCGAAATCGGACGCAACATAATTCCCGCCAGGTTTCAGATCCGCGATGTATGGCGTGCGCTCAAACACTTCGGCGACGTGGCGGAGGGTGAATTCAACGCCGCATTCGTGCGCCATGGCCGGCAGATGCAGGGCGGCGTTGGTCGACCCACCCGTCGCGGCAACGACGATGGCCGCATTCTCAAAGGCTTCGCGGGTGCAGATCTCCCGCGGTCGGAGATTCCTTTCAACCAGCTCCATAACCATTTTACCGGATTCTCGGGCATAGCCGTCGCGGTCGGTATAGGGCGCCGGCAGCGCGGATGAGAGCGGCAGTGCGAGACCGATCGCCTCGCTCACACAGGCCATTGTATTGGCTGTGAATTGTCCGCCGCAGGCGCCGTCGCCGGGACAGGCCACACGTTCGAGCGCGTTGAGCTTTTCGTCGCTCATATCATTTGAACCCGCGGCATGCGCGCCGACGGCTTCGAACACGTCGAGCACAGTGACATCGCGTCCTTCAAAACTGCCCGGCAGGATCGACCCGCCATACAGAAAGACCGACGGGACGTTAAGGCGCAACATGGCCATCATCATCCCTGGCAGGGATTTGTCGCAGCCGGCAACGCCAACCAAGGCATCGTAAGAATGGCCCCGCATGGTGAGCTCAACCGTATCGGCTATCCAATCGCGGCTGACCAAGGACGAGCGCATGCCCTCATGCCCCATCGCGATGCCGTCTGTGACGGTGATCGTGCAGAATTCGCGCGGTGTCCCATCGCCTTCTTTGACGCCCTCAGAGACCGCATGCGCTTGCCGCATCAAAGCGGTGTTGCACGGTGCGGCTTCATTCCAGCAGCTCGCCACGCCGACGAAGGGCTTCTTAATGTCCTTGGTCGAGAGCCCCATCGCATAATAATAGGAGCGGTGCGGTGCGCGCGCCGGGCCTTCCGTGACATGCCGAGACGGCAAATTGGATTTGTCCCAAGTCTTACTCATGGTGTTTGGTCTCAATTGGTTGCTGGGCAAGGCAATATAGGAGTGGGATTTTGAATCAAGCGTGAGAGGTGGACGAGACAGGAGCCGCGGTCACGGTTTGAGGCCGCTTGGCGAGCTCTTGGAGTGTCCTGGGGGCGCGCGCGCGAAGACGGGCTTTGGGCGTAAAGCGGGCCCTGGCTCAGAGGCTTAAGACAAGCAAGGTGGGACGCTGGGAGGTCCGCTTTGGGCGTAAGCGCAGACCTTAGCACAGTGGCTTAAAACGCCCTACTAAGTTCGCTCATCAGTCTACTTTTGGCGTGCTACGATTAGTTAAAGACTATTCTTTCGCGCACACGATGCGAACTCCGATTACGCCCAACAAGATGTATCCCAGCAATGCCCCCGGCGCCATCAACATCATCAATTCTCGCGCCTTCAAGAGCCCATAGAACGCCGTTAGGAATGTGATCAAGCAAGCGACCGCCCCAATGATTGATACCCATCGGGGCAGCATACGTTCGTCGGACAAACAGTATCCGACAAGGAGGATCGCGACCCCAAGAAAAGCCAATCCGTTTGCGATGTTGAAGATGGCATAAGCAGCGGCCTTTGCGGCCTCATAGGGAAGTGGGTTTTCTGCTGCTATGGTTGCAACAACAAAGTAGCTGCCCATCACAAACGCGTACATTGCGATGTTCGCCAATGACCCAACGCCAAGCAAAGACCACCCAATGGGCGAACCGACTTTTGCTGGCCCCCGAAACGCCAACACGAAAGCACTTGCTGCGAGAAGCCCCATTGTCATCGATTCAACGGTCCATAGAGCCAAGTAATGGCTTTTCTCGGCAAGCAAATGTGCAGCTCTTGAAGCTGAGCTGCTCGCGGTTTCTGGCGAAGACTCAGCTCCTAAAAAGAGCGGCCATATCGCGATTGTTATAAAGAACACCACGGCGCTGATAATCAGCCCCACGCCCGGACCTCTAAATTTATCCATACCAGTCAAGCCCTCCAATAGCTTTTGAGCCAATTATCCATCGGTTGCACCGAAAGCGCAAAATCACCAGTTGAGAACTCCAAATCGAATGATCCTCGGTGTTTAAACGAACCCCGTTCAAATCCGCTTCGACACTAAAATCGGCAATCAACCGGGCGGCTTAAATTCGCCCCAAATAAAGCACTGAGTTAATGTCTGCTCATGACCCGCAAGCAGATATTACGAACGTCTGTTTTAGGGCAATTCTGTTGAAAAACTCGCGGCTGATTTCAGCAACCTTTTGATCCGATGTTCTTCGGCGTCCTATAGCTTCATTTAAGTTGTCCCTATTGAAGCAACGCAATTTTAGGTGATCGTTCTTAAGATCTTGGCGAACGCGAAGAGATCGACCCGAAATGCCAAAGCCATTCGAGTTCAATTTCAAAGACCTGGATCGAGACGCAGAGCGCTACATCGACGCGTATCAGGACTGTTATGAAGAAGCGAAGCGCCGGGACATTTGGGCGTTCACAGTGGCGCGCGAACGCACGTTTGAGGCGTACATGGCTGCGGGTGCCGACGATCAGATCTGCCACTGGCTGCGCACCCAGCAGCACTACAACTTGGGCACAACCCAGCCCTTCGAAGACTTTCTGGCGTATTTTAAAGACAAAGGCGCCATCCGTAAGGTCGATGAGCTGTGGCGCCACGCTGCGGGTGAAATGGCCGCTGAGATCAGTTTCTACCGCCTTCATTTGGGCAGGGGGACGACCCAGCTGCACATCGACGAGGGGATCGCGCTTGCGCTCACGGCACATCGGCGTTGGCGCTCAGACATTGAAGCCACCGCGACACCGCGGCAACTTGCTCTGCTCGATGAGAAGATCCGCCGGATCGAGACGAACGCCAAGCCTTCCGCGAAGAAGAAGGCCGACCCTAGTCCGATGACTGAGTCGCTGTTCTGGGATGTTGTCGAAACAACGGACGACATAGACCCGATTGAAGCGATGATAGCCCGGCTTTCAGACTTCAAATCCACCGCCATCAAGACTTGGTACAAGATGCTCTGGACCGAGATGGACCGGTTATACAGAAACGATCTCTGGGCGCTCGCTTACGTGCTGCACGGCGGTTGCTCTGACGATAATTTCGAAGAGTTTCGGTCAGGCATAATCCGGATGGGCAGAACCTGGGCGACCTGCATTCCGGACGATCTGCCCAAGCTCGCGGAACACCTCGTCCGCTCCCCGCGGATCGACGGCGCCCTGCTCTTCGCCGTGGCTGACGAAGCGTATGAGCGTCGGACCGGTAATCCCATGCTGACGCCGCGGCGCAAGCTGCCCATGCTGGACGGACCGGATTGGATGGAAGAAACGGTAGAAACCGATTTTCCTGAAATCGTTTCAGCCGTGGCTCAAGCGAGAGGTTGATTTGCCGTACTATCCGCTTCTCCAATAATGACGCTTCCTTGCTCTTGAACTCGCGTCAACAATCAATCAGCGGAGGACTGCGGTCGGGGTCCGTCTCGCCGACCGGAGCCGGAATCCTTTTGATCGATCGCGGCGGTTTTGGGTAAGCGTCCGCAGCTCGCCCCTGTCAAGCTTCACCGACTATGAAACGCTTCGTGGAGTGTTTTCAGCGGCGCGGGAAACAGGTCCCAGGCCCAGTCATGGCTGTGTCGTCCACCCCCGCGAAAATCCAAGTTTTCAACGTAACAAGTGTCGATTGCGTCGCGCAATCGGGCGTTGCCGCCAACATAGTATTTGAGCGCTATAGAAAAGCATTTTTGGATCGTCTCCCGGTCGTTTTGGGCGATCCTTTGCTGTGTAAACTGCGCGAACACACCCATTTCAAAGGAGAGTAACCCCTCCTCAGCGTTTAGATCGCTTCGCATATTCGGGAACGCGCTTTTCAGTTCAGATAACCATAAGCTTCTATGAAGTTTGCCCATAGGGTGTTCTCGCTCAGCTACATATCGGTACCGGCAATTCTCAGACGGCTACGGGGTGTTTTAAAACTCAGTCGGGTTACAAACCGTAAACCAGTAGGCGTCCTTTACTCGCCCCAAAGAAGACGCTCGACGCGTGTCTGTCTTGTGGAAATTCGCGGCCGGTCTCCGGCCCACTAGACCCTATTCTTCGCCAAAGATCGCCGTTTCCATGCCGTCTGGATCGATCATGCCGCGATACATGCCTTTCGAATTGAAGACATATTCGTACTGGCCGTCACCACCGATCACGACCACGCCGCCATCCCCGCCAAGCGCGGCGACTTGATCGAGGGCGCTCTGTGAGGCGGCTTCTATCGTTTCACCGGCCAATTCGACGCGCGCGCAGATCGTCTTGGCGACCGCAACCCGAATGAAATACTCACCATGCCCCGTGGCAGAGACCGCACAAACGCCGTTCTGGGCATAGGTCGCTGCACCGATCAGCGGCGAGTCTCCGATCCGACCGGCCGATTTGGCCGTCATGCCGCCCGTCGTGGTGGCCGCGGCGAGGTTGCCATCGGCATCGATCGCAACGGCACCGACGGTTCCGTGACGCTCTGCATCGGTCCGCGCCTGACGCTCCAAGACGCGCTCAAGCGACTCTAAACGCCGCGCCGTGTTGAAATAGGAATTATCGACCAGCTCCAGCCCTTTGGACTCAGCAAACGCATCCGCGCCCTCACCAGCAAACATCACATGTTCGGATTGATCCATCACGGCGCGCGCCGCGAGGATCGGATTTTTCACGCGCTTCACGCCGGCCACCGCGCCCGCGTCGCGCGCAGACCCTTCCATGATCGACGCATCGAGCTCGTGCTCCGCCGCTGCGGTGTAGACAGCGCCATGCCCGGCATTGAACAATGGGCTGTCTTCCATCGGGATCACGGCAGCTTGCACAGCATCCAAAGCGGAGCCACCCTCGCTCAAAATCGCTGCACCGGCTTCGAGCGCGGTTTCCAGAGCCGCTGTGTATTCCGCTTCGCGTTCCGCACTCATATTCTGGCGTAGAATAACACCCGCGCCGCCATGAATGACGAGCCGCCATTCCGGCGCGTCGGCGACATCCGCCTCCTGCGCTTGGATGGGGCTTACCAAAAAGGCCGCGGCCAAAGCCGCAAGTGCAATTCTCGACATGTGTTTCGGTTCCTAAAGTGCCGCGAGTTGTTCGCGTGCTTGACCCAGTTTGTCGCGCGTCCCCTGCAATTCGGCAAGCCGTTCGCGCTGCTCACTGACCACGTCTGCAGGCGCTTTCGCAACAAACGCCTCATTGCCCAGCCGCTTTTCCAGCCCTGTGATCTCACCACCGAGCTTGCCAAGCTGCTTGTCCAAGCGAGCGACTTCCTCGCCAGCATCGATGAAGTCAGCGATCTCCAGAACGATTGTCGCTTCATCGACAATGGTTTTGACCGATCCTGCCGGCGCGGCGTCTGCGAGGGTAAACTTCTCTAGACGGGCCAGGCGCATGATCAGTTCACGATGGGCGTCAACGCAGCGCGCTGTATTGGCAGTTGCGCCAATGACGCTGACCGGCACTTTCGCGCCAGCCGGCACGTTCACGTCCGAGCGCACCGAGCGGATCTGAGAGATCAGCTTGATGACCCAGCCCATTTCCGCGGCCGCGTCGTGATCCTGCCAGGCCTCTGCATCACCCGGCCATGCCTGCAACATCACAAAGCCATCCCGGTCCGCCGTCTGGTCCCACAACACTTCGGTGATGAAAGGCATAAACGGGTGCAGCAGTTTCAGGATCTGATCCAGCGTCCAGCCCAGCGTCTCACGTGTCTCTTTGATCTCGCCGGCATCCTCGCCCTGGAGGAGCGGTTTGGAGAGCTCCAAATACCAGTCGCAGAAGACATCCCAAATGAAATGATAGACCGCGTCTGCCGCGTCATTGAACCGATAATCCGCGATCGCCCGGCTGACCTCATCCGCCGCTGTGTAAAACTCGCCGACAATCCAGCGATTGACTGCGAGCTTCAGCGCGTTCGGATCGATCTCCGCGCCAAAAGCCGCTTCATTCATTTGCGCAAAGCGCGTCGCATTCCAAAGCTTGGTGCCGAAATTCCGGTAGCCAGCGACCCGATCGACAGAGAGGTTGATGTCCCGCCCCTTGGTCGCCATTGCCGCCAAAGTGAAGCGCAGCGCATCGGCGCCATACGCGTCAAAGCCTTTTGGGTAGCGTTTGCGGGTCTGCTTTTCGACTTGCGGGGCTTTTTCGGGCTGGCGGAGACCGGTTGTGCGTTTGGCGACCAGCGCGTCCGGCTCAATGCCATCGATCAGATCCACTGGGTCAATGACATTGCCCTCCGATTTGGACATTTTCTTCCCGTCCTCATCGCGCACAATGGCGTGGATGTAGACGTCCTTGAACGGGATATCGTCCATGAATTTGAGGCCCATCATCATCATCCGGGCGACCCAGAAGAAGATGATGTCAAAACCGGTGACCAATACAGCGCCCGGATAGAAGGTTTTCACATCATCGGTGTCGTTCGGCCAGCCTTGCGTCGAGAATGGCCAAAGCGCAGAGCTGAACCAGGTGTCGAGGACGTCTTCGTCTTGAGTAAGGCTCATCCCGGTTCCGGCAAGCGCCCGAGCTTCGACCTCAGTTGGCGCACAAAAAACTTCTCCGGCCGGCCCATACCAAACCGGGATCCGATGACCCCACCAAAGTTGGCGCGAGATGCACCAGGGCTCGATATTTTCCATCCAATTATAATAGGTCTTGTCCCAATTCTCCGGAACAAATTGCGTGGAGCCTGACCGAACCGCCTCGATCGCGGGCTTGGCCAGCGTCTCGGCATCGACAAACCATTGATCGGTCAACATCGGCTCAATGACGACTCCGGAGCGGTCGCCAAAGGGCTGCATGATTTTCTTGTTTTCGACCAGTGGGACCATCGGGGCCGAAACGTCTTCATCCTTATGTTTCGGATCCGGGATCATTACCGCCAAGCCCTCGGCAGTGATGTCATCAATCACGGCTGTTCGAGCGACAAACCGATCCAGCCCGCGATACGCTTCGGGGACTAGATTCATCGCCGCAATCTTGGCGTCGTCCCAGTCTTCATTGCCTTCGGCGATGCGCTGGGCGATCTCGGCTTCTTGTTCGTAGGATTTTCCGTCCTCACGCATGAAGCCCTTCTCATCCATCAGCGAATACATCGGGATCTTGCCGCGCTTGGCGACTTGATAATCGTTGAAATCGTGCGCACCGGTGATCTTCACCGCACCAGACCCGAAGTCAGGGTCTGGATATTCGTCGGTGATGATCGGAATCAGGCGGCGATGCTGTTTCGGACCGACCGGGATTTCACAAAGCTTGCCAACAATCGGCGCATAACGCGCATCGTCTGGATGCACTGCAACGGCACCATCCCCAAGCATGGTCTCAGGCCGCGTCGTGGCGATCGAAATGTAATCGCGGGTTTCTTCCAGCGTGACATTACCGTCCTCGTCTTTTTCGACATAGGTATAGGTCTGTCTGTCAGCGAGCGGGTATTTGAAGTGCCACATATGGCCGTCGACTTCTTTGTTCTCGACTTCGAGATTGGAAATCGCGGTTTGGAAATGCGGGTCCCAATTGACCAGGCGCTTGGCGCGGTAAATCAGGCCCTCATTATAGAGATCCACAAAGACTTTGTTGACGGCGCGATTGAGATCTTCGTCCAACGTGAAACGCTCATTGTCCCAGTCGCAGGAGGCGCCAAGGCGCTTGAGCTGATTGAGGATCGTGCCGCCGGACTCTTCTTTCCATGACCAGACCCGTTTAACGAATTCTTCGCGCCCTAATGAGCGGCGATCTTCATTGCCACCGCTCGCGGCGAGCTGGCGCTCGACCACCATTTGAGTCGCAATGCCCGCATGATCCATTCCCGGCTGCCAACGAACATTCTTGCCCTGCATGCGCGCCATGCGGATCAAAATGTCCTGCAGCGTATTGTTGAGCGCATGGCCCATATGCAGGCTGCCTGTCACATTTGGTGGTGGGATCACAATGGAATAGGCCTCGGCGCTCGTGTCGCCAGAAGGTTTGAAACACCCGGCGGCTTCCCAGCCTTGGTAGATGCGCTGTTCATGCGCTTTCGGATCGTAGCGTTGATCAATCATCGCCTGGTCTGTTGTCCTCAAAAAAGAAAAGCGCGCCAAACTGGCGCGCCCTTCGACATAGTGTGTCTGTTGGGTCGGGTCTAGCGCGCCATGCGGGCGATCCGTGCAACTTCGGCTTCCACTTGACGTTCCACAACAGCTGGGAGGTTTTCGTCGAGCCAAGCTTTCATCATCGGACGCAGCAATTCGCGTACAAGATTATCGATTGATGTGTCGGCGCCGCTTTCTTCGCCAAACTCAACCTTGTCGAGCAGTTTGCTCAAATAGGTCGCGGCATCGCCCACAGTTTTATCGTCGGAAAGCGGTGCGGTCATCATGTCTTCTGTGTCCTTACGCGCAATGGATCTGAGCGCTGCGCTTGCAGTACGTGGCGCAATCGGCGGCTTTTCTTGTGGCGCCGGTGTTTCAAAGACGGGCTCTGGCGCAAACGGCTCAAGCTCCTCAACCGGCGGGCTATCTGGTGCGCTTTCTGGCGCAAACGCGGCGGTCTCATGCGAAACGGGCGCCGTGTATTCCTCAGACGGATCGTCCACCCCGAAGTCCAATCCAGCGTCTTCCGTCACCGAATTAGCGCCAACCGCATTCGGTTCGTCATCGTCCGAAATGATTTTGCGAATAGAGGAAAGAATTTCCTCCATGGATGGTTCTTTGCGTGCTTCTTCCGCCATGGTCGAATCGAGCCTCCGAGTCCGATATAGCAGACCTATGTTGAGGCGGTTAACAAGCCGTTACAAAATGTTTACGGTTTGGCCACCAAGCCACGATAGTCGAGCGCCCCGATGGCCCGCAGCAATTGGTGAAGAGCGACATAGTAATCGCGTTCTGCAGATATTAACGACAATCGCGCCTCAAGCAGCTGCTGCTCTTGATCAAGCACTTCCAAAGTGGTTCGGACCCCAACCGCCAACTCTTCCTGCGCGCCCTCATAGGCAATTTCTGCCGCCTCAACCTGACGTTCCGATGCGAAGGATGCGCGCTCCGCCGCGAGGGTTGCGAACCATGATTGTGCAATCTGAGCGCGAATTTGGCGCTCAGCATTTTGTGTTTGCAAACGGGCTTGCGCGGAGCCTAATCGCGCTTGCCGGACCGAACTATCGGCGCGGCCACCTTGATAGAGAGGAACTGTCGCTTGGGCGAGCGCCGTCACGCTTGTATCGCGCTGGTCTTGTCGGGACTGGGTTGTTCCGTTGGGCCCGAACCCATCGATCGCAAGAATGTCAAACTGCTCTTGATAATTGGCGGTGCCCACAATTGAGAGCGTTGGCCGCAAACTGCTTCTTGCAACCTCGACCGCCTGTTCCGCCGCACGCTCAGAAGCCCGCAATGAGATCAAGGTTGGATTGTCTCGGAGCCCCGTTTCAAGCGCCAAATCGACATTGGCGGGGAGGACCGGCGGCTCTGGCAAATCAGCAAGCGGTCCAGGGTCAGATCCAACCAGAAACGCATAAACCGCTTCGCTGGCCACCAATTGAGATTGCGCACCTGCCAAAGACGCATTGGCGCCCTCTAAACGCGCCTCCGCTTGCGCAACATCGGTCCGAGTCACAACGCCGACTTCGAACCGGTCGGTCGCTGCACGGACTTGTTCGGACAATAGATTGACACTGTTTTCTCGAATGCTGATGGTTTCTCGGTCACGCAGCACATCCGCATAGGCGGTGATCACGTCCAGCATCAAATCCTGGGTCGCACCGGCCAGTCCTGCCTGCGAGGCATTAATTCCTGCCTCAGCTTGGCGGATCCCAGATGCCACGCGTCCGCCCGTGTAAATCGGCAAGCTGGCTTCGAGTTGAGCCGAGGCCAAGGGGTTTTCGCCGCCCGCAGCAAATGGATTGTTTGAATCGATGCTCTGGACGCCGCCACTGCCAGACAGGGTGACGGTTGGACGCCGCTGCCCACGCGCTTCGATCAACTGCTCTTGGGCAATCGCGGTATCTGCGCGTTGCACATCAAGCTGCGGATTGTTTTGGTGGGCTTGGCGTAAGGCCTCGGTGAGTGTTTGACTCCAGGCATCGCTTTGCGAGCTCAGTGCTACCAGCAACAAAATCGCAATCCAATTCGTCGGTTTCATGCACAACTCCTTACGCCACTTATGGACCTGTAATGGCCCTCATCCCAAAAGTGAACAGTGTTCACTCCATACTTAGCACGCGGTTTAAACTCGACCACTCATCATCGCCCGAAAGACAGAAATACGTTTCGAAATTGGAGAGGCGAGTTTCGGCGACGCATAAAGCCGGCGCAACCGAAAATGCGCGACAGCAGGTCGAATACCTGATGGCACACGTGACACCACGGGGCCGTAGCCAATTTTCTCGTTGCGACGTAGAGCCGCCCAATGCGGCGCAAGCGCGGTGATTCCCTCGCCCCAACCGTGCGCAGGCACAAAAATCCGCGCCGCAAGTCCGGCCAAGCGCGCTTCCGGCTCAAGCCCGCGATCATTTTCATGGAAGGCCGCCTCGTGCGAATCAATCAGTTGATGAAGCCCGTCCAGATCAATCTGCTTTTGCATCAGGCAACCCTGTAGCGCGATTGCAACCTCGTGCTCGGGCGGATTGTTCTCAGCAATAGACGCCAGCGCATCGCGCCACCACTGGTAACGCATCGCGCCCAGTGTCTGCTCCGACACGACCAGCCGAATACGCGCCAATTCATAATTGAATGCGTACAAAGTGATGAGGGCTGCGCGCTCTGTTTTGCCCGCATAACGGCTAGACAGCCAACGATCTTCATCGACTTTTCGAACCCTCTGATCCAAAGAATTTAACTCAGCCGGACCTACAGGGGTGTTCGAACGCGGCATTTCAACCATATGTGTCACTCATAAACCGCTCTCGAAGTTAATTAAGAAACCAGGAGAATCCAATGGCATTTGATCTTCCACCGCTGCCTTATGGTCGCACGGAGCTCGCGCCGCACATTTCGGAAGAGACGCTAAACTTCCACTATGGCAAGCATCACAACGCCTATGTCACGAATCTTAACAAGTTGATCGACGGCACCGAAATGGCGTCAGCATCGCTAGAAGATATTGTCAGCGCGTCCGCCGCGGATCCGTCGAAAGCCGGCCTGTTCAACAATGCGGCACAAGTTTGGAACCACACTTTCTATTGGCACTCAATGAAACCTGGTGGCGGCGGCAAGCCGACCGGCAAAGTCGCCGAATTGATTGATCGCGATTTCGGTTCTTATGATGAGTTTGTCGCCCAGTTCAAAGCCGCTGGCGGTGGCCAATTTGGGTCCGGCTGGGCTTGGCTGGTTTTGAAAGACGGCAAACTCGCCATCACCAAGACCCCAAATGCAGAAACCCCTCTTACAGAAAGTGGCGTGACACCGCTTCTGACCATGGATGTTTGGGAGCACGCCTATTACCTGGATTATCAGAATGCGCGTCCAAACTACATGCAAAGCTTTATCGACAATTTGATCAATTGGGACTTTGCAAACGACAATCTTGCATAAGCGTCCTAAACGCAGATGAAAATGAAATGAGAAGCCCGCCTAGTAAGGTGGGCTTTTCTATATTAGAGCCCAGGACAGATTCTCTCAGCGCGCGCAAAGTAGCGACGCGCATTCTCAAATCACCATCAGGCTAGGCGGAATTTGACCGAAACAACGTTTCACCAATTGGGGCTCGATCCTCGCATCCTTAGCGCAGTCGATGCGGCTGGATATACAACACCGACGCCAATCCAGGCTGAGGCCATACCTCACGTCATCTCCGGGGGTGATATTACCGGCATTGCCCAGACTGGAACCGGCAAAACAGCCGCGTTTGTTCTGCCCATGCTGGACCGGCTCGCACGAGGACGCGCCCGCGCCCGGATGCCGCGCAGCCTGATTCTCTGCCCGACACGCGAACTGGCTGCCCAGGTGGCCGAGAATTTCGAAACCTACGGGTCGGATCTCAAACTTGAAATGGCGCTGCTGATCGGCGGCGTGAGTTTTAAAGAGCAAGAACAAAAACTGATGCGCGGCGCCGATGTCCTGATTGCCACGCCAGGGCGACTGATCGACCAATTCGAACGCGGCAAGATCTTGCTGACGGGCGTTGAGGTCTTTGTTATCGATGAAGCCGACCGTATGCTCGATATGGGCTTCATTCCCGACATTGAGAAGATTTGCCGGATGCTGCCGACCCGTCGGCAAACCCTGCTCTTCTCGGCGACCATGCCGAAAGAAATTGCTCGGCTTGCTGAGCAATTTCAGAAGTCACCGAAGCGGATTGAAGTCGCCCGTCAGTCGCAAACCGCGGAGACGATTACACAATATGTCGTCAAACTGTCTCGCGGAGACGACAAAGCCAAACGGACCGCTTTGCGGGCCGTGTTGCACGCGCAGGATGTAAAAAACGGTATCGTTTTTTGCAACCGAAAACGCGAAGTCGATGTGGTCGCCAAATCCCTCCAAAAGCATGGCTTTAGCGCGGCGCCGATCCATGGTGATCTGCCGCAAAGCGCGCGGACCGATACGCTGAACAAATTCCGCGATGGCGAACTGCAATTGCTGGTCGCTTCAGATGTCGCTGCCCGTGGTCTAGACGTCCCTGCTGTGGGGCATGTCTTGAATTATGCCCCGCCGCCGCGAGACGAGGACTATGTTCACCGTATCGGGCGGACAGGACGTGCCGGTCGGGAAGGCGAAAGTATCACGCTGGTCGGCCCAAATGACGAGAAAGCCTGGGACAGCGTGCTGGCCCTGATCCGCAAAGATGTCGAGGTGATAATGCCCGAAGGCTTGGCGGAAGAGTTAGAGTCCTTGCCTGAAGGCGGCGAGCGCCGACGTGGCGGCCGCAGCGACGGACGTCGGGGCTCCAGGCCGGAACGCGGCACATCTCGCCGGCGCCGAGGCCAGGATGATGAGCCAAAGCGCAAGGAAGCTTCTGCCAGCGATGAGACCGCACCGAAACGCGGGCGCGGCGATCGGAAACAGTCTACACGGTCTGACGAATTGGATCCCGCCCCCGACACGGATGTCGGGTTTGGAGACAATATTCCAGATTTCTTACGCTAGAAACGTCGCGCTATTTCTTGATTCGACCGCTGACCTGTTTGCGGAACGCGTCGGTGTAAGGTGGCCGCATCATGGCCAGCATCTCGCTGCCCGTTTGCGAATAGACCGCCTTTTTGTGGGTGAATTCTAGAAAGCCGTCCTGGCCATGATAGGCGCCCATGCCGGACGGTCCGATGCCCCCAAATGGCAGTTCTTCTTGCGCGACATGGAAGATCACATCATTCACCGTCACGCCGCCCGATGTCGTTTTATTGATCACCTGGTCGCGCTCGCCAGCATCTTCACCGAAATAATAGAGCCCCAAGGGTCGGTCATTGGCATTCACATACGCCACAGCATCCGATGTCTCTTGATAGGTCTTAATCGGCAGGATCGGCCCGAAGATCTCGTCCTGCATGACTTGCATATCGTCACTTGGATTGAGGATCAGATGCGGCGCAATTTTGTGGTGCGGTTGTTGTGAGAAATTATCGCCGGTCGGATTGATTTCGATCACTTCTGCACCCTTTGAACGGGCATCGTCGAGATAGCCATTCAGACGATCGAAATGTCGCTGATTGACGACTGATGTGTAGTCATCATTGTCTTTCAGTCCGGTTGGAAACATCTTCTCGACGGCGACCTGCGCGGCACCGACAAAGTCACGCGTCTTCTCTTCGGGCACAAAAGCATAATCTGGCGCAAGACATATTTGCCCTGCATTCAGCGTCTTGCCAGCCATGATCCTACTGGCCGCCTTTTCGAGATTTGCTGATCGCCCGAGAATAACCGGCGACTTGCCACCGAGCTCAAGTGTCAACGGCACCAAATTGTCCGCCGCCGCACGCATCACATGATGCGCGATGGACGTCGCGCCGGTGAACACCAAATGATCGAAAGCGAGCTTTGAAAACGCGGCGCCAATATCTGGGCCGCCGGTTGCTACAGCGACGATGTCTTCATCGAAGTATTTGGCGAACAACTCCTTCATCAAATCAGACGTCCGCTCGGTAAATTCTGACGGCTTGATCATCGCCCGATTGCCTGCTGCAAACACATTTGCCAACGGTCCGAAGGTTAGCTGTACCGGAAAGTTCCAGGGACTGATAATGCCGACGACACCTTTTGGTTGGTGTTCGACGCGCGCCTTCGACCCAAGCAGGTTAAGCGGAAAGTCTACGCCGCGCTTTTCCGGACGCATCCATTTGCGCAAATGCTTTTTGGAGTGTTTTAGCGGCCCAATCGAACCTGCAATATCGGTCAGACCGGTCTGATCCGCTGAACGATGACCAAAATCCGCCGCCATCGCGGCATTCAACGCATCTCCATGTGTAACGAGCAGATCAATCGCACGGTCGAGCCAGTCGATGCGCTGTTCGGCGCTGGGCGCGCCATCCCGCAAATGCGCCGCTTTTTGTTTGGCAAGCATAGCGCCAAGTTCATCTGAACCAATACCTTCGAGTGGCATAGTGATACTCCCGATTTTTCTTTTACCCTGCCTTACAGCATTGCGGGTCGTTCTCATAGTGTGATCGGCTGACCTTGGGTCATGGTTTCGGTGACGCGCGCTCGCTTGTACAAAGATACTGAAAAGGAGATCGCTATGAGCTTTGAGAAAATCAGCTACGACGTCGAAAACGACATTGCGACCATCGCATTCAACGATCCAGCGACGATGAACGCCGCCGGCGTTGATACGGTTGAAGAATTGTTGCTGGCCATCGAAAAAGCAGGAGACGAAGCCCGCTGCACTATCTTAACCGGCAATGGGCGCGGCTTTTGTTCTGGCGCGAACCTCTCTCCAAATACGGTAGGTGGCGGCAATAACAGCGGCAAACCGGATGCCGGAAAGGCGCTGGATACTCACTACAATCCTTTCATCAAGGCGATGCGGACCCACCCCCACCCAATCATTACTGCGGTCAATGGGGCTGCGGCCGGTGTTGGCTGCTCGATCGCGCTAATGGGCGACTTTATCATCGCTGGGAAAAGCGGATACTTTCTGCAAGCTTTCCGCCGGATCGGCTTGGTGCCTGATGGGGGATCAACTTATTTGCTGCCACACATGATCGGCCGCGCACGGGCGATGGAAATGACCCTGTTCGGCGACAAGGTTTTTGCTGATCAGGCTTTGGACTGGGGGCTGGTCAATCGTGTCGTCGAAGATGACGTGCTGATGACTGAAGCCAAAGCCTATGCAACGAAATTGGCGGATGGCCCAACACAAGCGCTGTCGATGATCCGTGATCTCGTTTGGCAAGCCGAAGAGACCGACTTCGACAGCCAGTTGCAAGCAGAACGATACGCGCAGCGCACAGCAGGCCGTCAGCCTGATTTCAAAGAAGGCGTAACCGCTTTCTTGGAAAAGCGGCCTGCGGACTTTAGAAACGCATAGACTTAGTTTCTACAAGCGGCGGCGCGGTGATTTGACTTTTGCCCGCCGCGCCTGCTTGGCGACAGCCAGCGCTTGTCGGCCAAGATCGGCGGCCATGCCCTGATCGTCTAGAGCTTCGTCAGGCATCGAAACATAACTCATATGGATCGTCTTGCCGGTGTCCTGATTGGTCCAGACAAACGGTTCGCCGCCCTGACGTTCGAGCGCATTTTTGAAGTCATCATCGGTTTTGAGATAGATCCGATTCTTGTCCAAAAGCGCGAACATCTCTTCGCCGGCAAAGATCCCGGCGCCGCCAAACATTTTTTGGACGCGAATGCGCCCAAGATCTGCAAACAGATCCTCGACATAATCTAACATTGGATTCTCAGCTTTCATTTTCCTCCACCCTGCCCGTCTATTTGTTATCGATGCTGCGCATCATGGATCTGGGTTACGCGAAGGAAATTGGGTATATTTCTCCCGAAAGCAAGTAAAATTACCGATAGGTCAGCAAAAAAATACCCTACCAGTCGATTGCGGCGTACACCAATTGCTGAAATTGCGGCCGGATCGGGTAACAACCACTAGGGATCATCTGCGTTGCTTGGATCGCGATCAGCTCTTCTTCAGGGTCAATCCAAAAGAACGTGTTGGCCAACCCGCCCCAACTAAACGTCCCAATTGAGCCCGGCGTCATCGTGTCCGCAACATTGACCGTAACACTGCCGCCAAGACCGAATCCGTTCCCTTCCATGCGGGCCTCGGAGAAGGTCTTATCGCCCATATCCTTGATCGTCCGCCCGCCCGGCAGATGATTCATGCGCATGAATTCAACTGTTTTCGGGCTGAGCAGCTGCGCGTCACCAAGCCGTCCGCCATGCAGAAGCATCAAGCAGAAGCGGTGATAGTCCTGGAGGGTCGAGACGAGGCCACCACCCGCATTTAGCAAGGCAGGCTGTTGCTTATACTGTTTCGACTCGGCGCCTTCCGGATCATCAAGAGAGACCTCTCCGCTGATCGGATCCTTGCGATAACAGGCCATCAGCCGGTTGATCTTGTCGCCCGGAACAAAGAAATCGGTATCGACCATTCCCAGCGGACCAAAGATGCGCTCACGAAAAAACTGATCCAAAGTCATGCCGCTAGCGACCTCAACGACGCGGCCAAGGACATCCGTCGAATGACCGTAATTCCAGCTGTCTCCCGGAGAGAACACTAAGGGAAGCTGCGCAAGTCGGGCGCACATATCGCCAAGGCTTTCATGCGGATGTCCGATCTTCGCTTCGCGATAGAGCGCATCCACTGGGTGCTGAAACAGAAAGCCATAGGTCAGGCCACTTGTGTGCGTGAACAGATCACGGATCATCATTTCGCGGTCTGCCGCTTTGGTTTTGAGCTTCTTTCCTTCGCCCTGAACCCAAACCTGCGTGTCGGCGAATTCCGGAATATAACGTGATACCGGATGATCGAGCCGAATGATGCCCTCATCATGCAGCATCATCGCCGCCACAGACGTGATCGGCTTGGTCATGGAATAGATCCGGAAGATTGTGTCC
Source organism: Pseudomonadota bacterium (assembly GCA_038534315.1). Classification (GTDB taxonomy): domain Bacteria; phylum Pseudomonadota; class Alphaproteobacteria; order Caulobacterales; family Hyphomonadaceae; genus Henriciella. The sequence continues at coordinate 20,137 of JBCAWZ010000026.1, forward strand.
GGACTGATCGGCTTATCCCCGCCAAGCGTCGTGTGACCGCGATAGGATTCATGGACAATCTCGCCATTGCGCGACACCAAGGTCGCAACGCAGGGTAGCTTTCCAGAGTCGATGTAATGGGTCTGGAAATAGTCTGGGATTTTGGCCAGTCGGTTCGCGTTTAAGCCAACATCTTCGGGCGCCATATCGGTGACAGCATCATACATTTAGAGGTCTCCCCGCTTGGCGGCGCGAGACAATTCCCGGGCAATGATGATTTGTTGGATTTGTGTTGTGCCTTCATACAGCCGAAAGATACGCGCATCACGATAAAAGCGCTCAATGCCATAATCGGCGACATAGCCGGCACCGCCAAACACTTGCACGGCCCGGTCCGCGATCCGACCCACCGCTTCAGACGCGAACATTTTGCAGCACGACGCCAGCATGGTTACAGGTTCGCCCGCATCTCGTTTCTTCGCCGCGTCTAGGATCATACAGCGCGCGGCATAGGCTTCAGCTTGGCTATCGGCAATCATGCCTTGGATCAGCTGGTGCTCCATGATCGGCTTGCCGAACTGTTTCCGATCCATGGCATAATTGACCATTTCGCTGATCAAACGCTCGGCCATGCCGGTGCAGACCGAGGAAATGTGCAACCGACCTTTGTCGAGCACGCTCATCGCGACTTTGAACCCTTCGCCCTCTTGGCCAACCCGCCCTGACTCCGGCACCAGCGCGTCATCGAAATTGACGTCACAAATGTGCGCCCCTTGTTGGCCCATCTTCTTTTCGGGTTTGCCAACGCTGACCCCTGGCGTGTCGCGCGGCACGATGAAGGCCGAGACGCCTTTCGCGCCTGGCTCATCGGGATTGGTCCGCGCCATCACGGTAAACAAATCGGCCGTATTGGCATTGGTGATATAGCGTTTGCCGCCGCTGAGCGCGTAGTGATCGCCCTGCTTTGTCGCTTTTGTCTTGAGGCCCGCGGCGTCCGATCCTGCTTCAGGTTCGGTCAGTGCAAAACTGGTAATGACTTCGCCAGAGGCGATTTTTGGCAGCCATTCGGTTTTCTGTTCTTCGGTGCCATACAAGACCAGGGCCTGCGATCCGATCCCGATATTCGTGCCGGCGACGCTGCGAAAGGCCGGCGACGTCCAACCAAGTTCGAACCCGACCATGCATTCGGTTTCCATGTCGAGACCGAGGCCGCCATATTCTTCGGGCACGGCCAATCCAAACAGGCCGAGCTGGCGCATCTCGTCAACCAATGCATCTGGCACTTGGTCCTCTTCTGATACTTGCGCCTCGGCTGGCACGCATTTCTCGCGTACAAATCGTCTTACCTGATCGATCAGCGCTTCGCGCAGCTCGGGATCGAATGCCATGGGTCACCTCCTGGTTTTCAAGCAGTTTAACCGAGAAGGCTTGCCTCGCCTACCGTGACGCTCCGGCACGCTGGCGATTTGCGACAACGCTGGTATGACCAGGTCAGAATCTGGGAGGCATCATGACTCAAATTACGATGGACGAGGGCGAGTTCAAAGGCTGGTCAACTTGGGCAGAAGAACCGTTTGAGTATGAAACCGCTGGCCCATTCTATTTCCGGATCGACGCGCAAGGCCCCGTCGCAGCCTTCCGAGTGGAGCGCAAACATATGAATGCCGGTGGCGTCGTCCATGGCGGGTGCCTGATGACGTTTGCGGACTTCGCGCTGTTCGCCCTCGCTCACGACAATGGCGACACATCAGATGGGTATGGTGTCACCGTCGCCTTTACGGCGGAGTTTATCTCCGGCCCGAAAGAAGGCGATTATGTAGAAGCCCGAGGTGAGCTGATGGGGGGTGGAAAGTCGTTGAAATTTGTCCGCGGCGTGGTCACGGCGAATGGCAAACCCGCGCTTAACTTCTCGGGTACCATCAAGAAGTTCCAGAAGAGGGACTAAGCAATATTCGCATTACGATAGTTGTGTAAGTCAGCCTGGAGTTTGCGCACATGCGATTTGCCATAGTCTCTAAGCCAAGTTTCGAAGGCCGCTGGTTCGATCGGCTCGCAGATCCCGAAGCCCTGAACTGTTTCAAATCCTATATCGCGTAGGATGGCGAATTGCTGCGGTGTCTCTACGCCTTCGGCGATCACGGTTAAACCAAGATTGATCGCGATCCCGTAGACACCTTTGACCACTTCCTGCGCTTTTTCGTTTTCGATGATTGCGACGAGAGACTGGTCTAATTTCATCCCATCCAAATTCAGCTTCAATAGATTGGTAATTGTTGCGTGGCCGGACCCGAAATCGTCCATGAGCGTCGTAATCCCCGCCTCCAGCAGCGCCGCAATCGACTTTGCAGCGGTATCATCAACACTCTCAATCAAGGTCGACTCGAGAATTTCCACCACGATGTCGTCTCGGCGCAGTCCGCGCCGATCGAGTTCAGTACAGAGCGTTGCTGTATAGTCGAGCGAGCGTAGCGACTCGCCAGACGCATTGATCGAGACATGCGGCATATTCAAGCCCGCCGCCCGGATAGAGATGAGCGCATCCAAACTCCGCTGCATCACCTTAAAGTCAAATTCTGGCAACCGGCCCATCTCGGTCAAAACGGGCAGAATTTGCGCCGGCACCAGCAATTGCCCGGTATGACTGCGAATACGTCCAAGCCCTTCAACGCCGGTGACCTCACCCGTCTGCAAACAGACTTGAGGCTGAAGCACACAACAGATACGGTCTTCCGCAAGCGCCTCTTCAACCTGAGCGGAGAAGATCCGATGTTCTTCGAGCTTGGCACGCATCGAAGCATCGAACCGACGCGCGCACTGACCGCCGTCTCCCTTGGCCGCATACAGCGCCAGATCTGAGTTCGTGATCAATGTTTCAATACAACAATCAGACGCGTCGGCGACAACATAACCGATGCTCGCACCAATTCGGCACTCGATGCCATTGACGAAAATCGGCTGCCTCAACCGGGCAATCAGGCGATCGCAACGGTGCTGCAGATCGGTGTGCGACGGGTCGCTTGCGCATTTCGAGACAATGACAAACTCATCGCCACCTAGACGCGCGACCAATTCTTGATCGCCAAACTCGTCGGTCATCATCTTCGCCGCTTGTTTCAGGACGGAATCACCGACCGGATGACCATATGTGTCATTGATCAGTTTGAACTTATCGAGATCAATATGCACCAGACGGACCTCGGCTGCGCCCTCGTCTTGCCCGTCAAGCAGCGCCCCCAAATGCCGCTGTAGCCCCTGCCGATTGGCGACCCCGGTTAGAGAATCGTGATGAGCTGAATGATCGAGTTGCGCAGAGAGCTGCATCAGCCGATCTTGTGAGCTGCGCAAAGAGCCAATTTGAGTCTGCATCGCGGCGGCAAAATAGCCAACGCCCGCGGCACAAATTCCTGTCGCGGCCGCCAGCATCACAATCGCGGCAACCTCAAGCGTTTCCGGCGAATAAGGAGCTTCGGTGACAAATCCGGCGCGATCGAGATAGAGCAGCGACGCGATCGCCAAGACCACCGCCACCGCAGAGATCAGTGTCGCTCTTGCGCCAATAAACACGGCGGCGGTCACCGGAGCCGAAATCATGATCGGCGTCACAAATCCGTCCGCACCACCATTCGACAGGCTGGCCACAAACCCACCAATAATTGTAATCGCGACAATCGTGGCGGCGCTGGCTGTGTACAGTTTTTCGCGATGGCAGATCCAGCTTAAACTGCCGATCAAGAGGGCAGCTAGCCCAGCGATAAACTTCCCGATTGTCATCACCGGCATGATGACCGAGACGATACAAAGATAGACGGTCAAAATCAGCGAAATTGAGATCGCAACACGCGACAACAGACGCCTCTGCTCGGCATACTTCAAATGCTGTGGCACTTGATCTCTAAGCGCTGTGAATGACACAGAGGACCCCCGACCCCATTAACCCGCTGTCTTTATGCATATAAATTGGTGTATTTTTGATTGATGGGCGGTTTGGGGAGTGTCGGACGACAAAGCGCTCAACCGAAATTCAGACACGATCCAGTTTGATATGTGGCGCAGCAGGCAGTGTTGTCATGATCCGGTCGCCTGCTTGGATTGGTCCGCCAATCAAGACAACACCCATAATCCCTGCCTTTCGGACCAACTCACCAGACGCCGTTCGATCGAGCACTGCGTTCAAAAGCCCGTTCTGATAATCGTCCAACTGCTTGCACGGATTGCGTAGACCGGTGACTTCGACAATGGCGCTGGGACCCATTTTCAAGTGGGTCCCGCGCGGCAGAGCCAGTAGGTCTATTCCCTCCGTGGTGATGTTTTCTCCCATCACTCCCGGTCCGACGTCAAACCCCTGCGCTCTCAGCTGGTGATGAAGTTCGGTGTGGATGAGGTGAACCTGGCGCAGATTTGGTTGTGATGGATCGCTCGCCACCCTCGACCGGTGCTTCACAGTCTTGCCGAGATGCGCGTCTCCTTCGACACCGAGCCCCGTAAGGAGATTGATTGTCTCTCTCACGGGTTTTGAGAATGAGTGAACCTCACTCATGCAGGTCGCAACCACGTTCCCCATGTCTCTATCTCCTTCTTCTGCGTGCATAGCATGACGGAATTGGAGATTAGCTCTGCGTCTACCTTACACTGAGCTTCACCAAGGCGTATCCAAGGAGAGTGTCATCGCTTCACGCCGAAACCCGAATGGACCTTCGCCAGACCAAGCCCGACCATCTGGATAATGCACTTCGACGCCGTGAAGTAGCTCGGGGTCGAACAACCTCATATTCACACCAATTTGATCGCTGTTCGGATGCTCTGCGCGGTACACATCTGTTAGGACGAAGTGCGTTGTCGCAGCACACAGTTCACAAGAATGGATTTCAACAATTGGAGCCGATTTGTCCGTTCGGCTAAAGGCAATCGTCAATCCCTTTGTTGTGACATCTTCCGGCGCAAAATAGCCCCACGCGCCGCCGACTTTTTGGCACAAACTGCAATTGCAGTCGTAAATGAAGTCAGGCTTCTGCTTGATTGTGACCTGAACGCTCCCGCATGCACAAGAACTCGTCATGATTTGCTCCGGCTTTCTCGCCGAACAGTCTCAAAGACGTTTGTGCAGAGGTCAACGCGTTTGTTCGCGCGTTCGCGTCGACGCAGACCGCCTAATAACTTTTCGGCAGTTCGAGCACGCGTTCTGCGATAAAGTTCAGGATCATTTCCCGGCTGACCGGAGCGATGCGTGCCAGCATAGCTTCGCGCAAGTAACGCTCGACGTGATATTCCTTGGCATAGCCCATGCCGCCATGGCTGAGCACGGCCGTTTCGCAGGCCCGGTAGCCAGCTTCGGCACCCAAATACTTCGCCGCATTGGCCTCGGCTCCACACTCCTCGCTGTCATCGAACAAAGCCGCAGCCTTGTACGCCAAGAGTTCCGCGGCTTTGAGTTCAGCCCAGGCCTTCGCAAGTGGATGTGCAATGCCTTGGTTTTGGCCGATCGGCCGCCCGAACACGACCCGCTCTTTCGCATACTGCGCCGCACGCTCAATGGCTGCGAAGCCGAGTCCGACGGACTCCACCGCGAACAAAACGCGTTCCGGATTCAGCCCTTGCAGCAGGTATTTGAAACCAGCGCCTTCTTCGCCAATGAGATGCTCCTTTGGCACTTCGAGGCCATCAATGAACAGCGTATTGCACTCTACAGCCTTGCGACCCATTTTCGGGATCGGATTGGCTTCGATCTTGTCGCGATTGAGGTCGGTGTAGAAGAGCGATAGGCCCAGATAGGGCTTAGCACATTGGTCTTTCGGCGTTGTCCGCGCAATAATTAGAATCTTATCAGCGCGCTGCGCGCCGGTGGTCCAAATCTTCCGTCCATTGATGGTGTAGCCGGTATTGGTCCGCTCGGCCTTGGTTTCCAGGGCAGACGTGTCGAGCCCGGAATTTGGCTCAGTCACCGCGAAACACATTTTCTCTTCTCCAGAAATTAGCTTCGGGAGGTTTTCCTGTTTTTGTTCTGCATTGCCAAAACGCTCCAGCGGCTTCGGGCCAAAGATATTCAGATGGATCGCAGACGCACCGGAATAGCCCGCACCGGAACGGGTCACAGCCTGCATCACGATGGCCGCTTCAGTCAGCCCAAGACCAACGCCGCCATATTCCTCGGGGAACGCGACGCCGAGCCAGCCGCCTTCCGCCATCGCATCGCAAAATTCTTCCGGCCAGTCGCCCGTCGTGTCTGTGTTCGACCAATATTCGGCGTCAAATCGTTGGCAGGTCCGTTCGACCGCAGCTTGAATGGCTTGCTGGTCTTCGGTCATCGGGGCAATTGCGTGCATGGTGGTCTCCTATGAGCGCCACATTTAGAGTTCGCCGGCGCGCAGGTCTACTCTGCCTTTGCGTCACACCACCGCACCCTTAAACCGAGCGAGACGAAACGGACGCGCAAGCGACGGCACGTCCCCCGTCAACATCATCTCTGCAACCAGTTGGGCGGTTATCGGGGCGAGCAGGATGCCATTGCGGTGATGTCCCGAGGAAACAAAGACATACGGGTTGTCGGTTTGGTCGATCACTGGCGCGAAGTCAGGTAGCCCAGGCCGCACGCCGAACCAGGTTTCGAGCACGCGCGCATCCTTTAAGGCTGGCGACAATTTTGCTGCGTCTGAAAGCAAAGCCTGTACGGTTTCCGCATCCACTGCGTCACGCGCTTTGCCCGGTTCAACCGTAGCACCGATCACAATCCGATCGGCTTTGGGCGCTATATAGATGTGACCGGCGCGGATCGTGCGGGTCGGCATGCCGGGTTTGGCACCAACAGAGAGCAGCTGCCCACTGACCGGTTCGAGTGGAACATCCAACCCGATGAGCGATTTCGACTCCCAACCGGCTGTGATCAGCACCTGGTCATGCTCTGATAAGAGTTGCTCAAGGCTGCTCGGTCTGCGCTGAAACTGTGTGTTTATGTTAGCGTGGCGCTCGCAGACCGTAAGCAGCGCTTTGATGACGCGGCGATTGTCGACATGGCCATCGGTTGGCAGGCGCAAAACATGTGTTAATTCCGGCGACAATGCGGGCTCAAACGCCAATCCGCGGTCGACACCGAGATCTTCGAACGGAACACGCATTTTTGCCAGGACATCGCTCAAAGCGATGAGATGGCGACCTTGCACATCGGATCGAGCGACAGCAAGAGACGGGCCAGAGGCATATCCGATTGATTGCGACGCCGATGCTTGAAGGCGCTCAGCAAATTCTCCCCATACGGCAGCGCCAGCTTGGCAAAGCTCGGCGAGTTGCGGATGTGCGCCGCTTTCATGAGCGGCCTCAAATGCCGGCGCCAGCATGCCTGCTGCCGCCCAACTTGCGCCGTGACCCGGCGACCGGGGATCCAATAAAGAGACTTTTGCACCGCGGTCGGCGAGCTCCCAGGCACAGCACAGGCCGATAATTCCGGCGCCCAGAATGGCAACGGATTGCGGCGCCTCCGTTCGGGTCAGTTTTGAGTCGACAGTCATGACCTGTTCCTACCGTGTCAGACGGGGTTTGACATCCCAACCGACCAGGTTACACCCAGCGATCTAGTTGCGAATGCTTCTCATTTATGACAAGGGATGTCCATGAAACCGCTCCATTTCCTACTTCTGCCCGTGCTTGCACTCGCCGGCTGTGGCGCCCCTGAACAAGCTGCAGACGCGCCAGAGGACACGACTGTGTCAGAAACCCTGACGATTTACAGTGCCCGTCACTATGATTCCGATCAGCTGCTTTACGACCAATTCGAAGCTGACACAGGGATCAGTATCGACGTTCGCGAACAATCTGCAGATCAACTCTTGGAAACCATGCGGGCGGAAGGCGACCAAAGCCCGGCCGATTTGGTGATTGCATCTGATGCTGGCGCGCTTTGGCGGTTTAAGGATGCGGGTCTGACGCAAGCAGTCAGCGCGCCGACTTTGGAGGCGGCGATTCCCGAATCATATCGCGATCCAGCCGGACACTGGTTTGCGCTCGCGAGACGTGTGCGTTTGGTGGCCTATGATGCCGAACAGGTTGACGCAGACGCAGTGAACTCTTGGCAGGCCTTAAGTGACCCCGCTCTGGAGGGGGAGATCTGCGTCCGGACATCTTCCAATATCTACAATCTTTCGCTGATGGCGGAGATCATTGAACGCTTGGGGCCTGACGCCGCACAAAGCTGGGCAGAAGGTGTTTCTGCAAACTTCGCCCGTCAGCCACAAGGTGGTGATACAGACCAAATTCGTGCTGTGGCTGCGGGTGAATGCAGCGTCGCAATCGTCAATCATTATTACTGGGCGAGACTGGCCGCGAGTGAGTCCGAAAGTGACGCAGCCGTTGCTGAGAAGACCACGCTGATTGTGCCTTCCTTTGGCGATGGTGGCGGCGCGCATGTTAACGTCACCGGTGCGGCCATCACCGCCACGGCAGACAATGTCGACACCGCAACCGCCTTTATTGAATTCTTATTGACAGATGGCGGTCAAGCTCTGTTGACGCGCGAAACCAAGGAATTGCCGCTTTTTGACGGCGAAACACCGTCTGAAGGGGCTCAGGCGATCCCAGCTTTTGAAGCGTCAAACACACCGCTCACCAAGTTCGGCGAAAACCAGGCTGAGGCCCAAAGGCTGTACGATCTCGCCGGTTGGAATTGATGGGTTAAACCATGCTGCAAATCCTGCGTCTGCCCTTGCAACGAGCAGTCCTATTGCAGCTACTGGTCGCGCTACTCATCGGCCTTCCGGTTGGCGCGGCCATTTGGTTTGGCTTTGTCGGCGGCGGTGGACAAACCTGGACGCACATTCTTGAGAACCGCCTGTTTCCTTACACCGCAACCACGCTCACGCTTCTCGCCATTACCGGCATTATCATTTGCGTCATCGCCGTCCCTCTAGCGTGGATAATCAGCCTTTATGATTTCCCACTCCGCAACACGCTTGAGTGGGCACTCATTCTCCCTCTGGCGGTGCCCGGATATGTTTTGGCCTATGCTTGGGTCGATTTGGCCGGGGTCTCCGGCCCGGTGCAGTCCCTGATCAGAGATCTGAGCGACTTACGGGCGAGAGACTATTGGTTTCCGGACATCGTTTCTGTGCCGGGTCTCGCTTTCATTCTCGCGTCCGCCCTGTTTCCCTATGTCTACATCACGGCTCGCGCCGCTTTCACGACCCAGTCTCAAGCCACGCTTGAAGCTGGGCGTAGCCTCGGCGCATCTGGTTTCCGCTTGTTTTCCGCCGTCGGGGTTCCAGCCGCGCGGCCGGCCATCTTTGCCGGACTGGCATTGGCTTTGATGGAGACAGCAGCAGATTACGGCGCCGCAGACTATCTCGGTATTCAAACGCTGGGCGTGGGTATTGTACGCGCTTGGACAAGCTTTGGAGAACCGGGAACGGCGGCGCGACTGGCGGTCGTCCTGATCGCGATCGCTTTTGCCTGCTTGATTTTCGCCCGATTGTCTCAAGGCGGCGCGGGCGCACAACATACGTCGTATCGTTGGACATCGCCGAAACGAACACGCCTCGAAGGCCGCGCTGCAAGGTTGGCCACTGCGAGCTGTCTATTGGTGCTTATCATCAGCTTCGGCCTGCCCCTGCTCCGACTGATCTGGTTGAATCTGGAGCACAATCTCCCAGTGACCCGTCTCTTGGACCCGCTTTACAGCAGCCTGATCCTCGCTGCGGCAGGTACGCTGGCCGCCTTTTTATGTGCCGCGACCCTGGTTTTATCATCGCATTATGCCCGCCAAGGGGGCTGGTTTATCCGGTTTGCCGCAGCCGCTGGGTATGCCGCACCGGGCGTTGTGCTTGGACTCGGTGGACTGTTCATGATGCAGACAACTGGCCAAGCCCTTTCGGGCGTGTTTGCACTTGTGCTCTTGGTCTGGATTTACACCAGCCGCTTCGCGTCCGCCGGAACCGAGCCGTTGCAAGCGGCCCTTGCCCGCGCGCCGGCATCAATTGATCAGGCCGCGCGCAGTTTAAATGTCACTGGTTGGTCTCGTCTGATCCGGGTCGATATTCCGCTCTTGTCGCCAGGCGCGCTCGCCGCGGCTTTGATCCTATTCGTAGAAATTCTCAAAGAACTTCCTGCGACATTGATGTTGCGCCCCTTCGGTTGGGATACGCTCGCGGTCCGCGCTCACGCCTATGCAAGTGACGAAAGACTGGCACAAGCAACCACGCCGGCACTGCTGATCGTCTTGGCGGGACTGGTCCCTGTATTCTACCTGTCCAGACAACTCACTCGATCAGGACAGGCGCTGTCATGAAGCCGCTCACAGCGCCACTGCACATTGCGAACGTCTCAAAAACGTATGATGGCCGGCGAGTGCTCGACAATGTGTCGCTGACGCTCAAACCCGGCACCGTCACCGCTCTGGTCGGGGCTTCGGGTGCGGGCAAAACCACTTTCATGCGTTTGATCGCGGGTATGGAGCATGTTGATACGGGCACCATCCATTCCGGCGAGCTGCTCATGTCGTCAGCCCGTACACATCTGCCGACGGAACAAAGACATATTGGTCTGATCTTTCAGGACTTTGCCCTGTTTCCGCACCTCACTGTGCAGGGCAATATAGAATTTGGACTGGGTCATTTGCCTAAAGAGACGCGCGGCAAGATCGCACTCGATTGGATCCGACGCCTCGGCCTAACAGATCGCATCAAGGCCTTTCCCCACCATCTTTCGGGCGGCGAACAGCAAAGAGTTGCGATCGCCCGCGCGATGGCGCCGGAACCCCGCGCGCTTTTAATGGATGAGCCATTTTCAGGCTTGGATCCCGAACGCCGCGAGTCCACTCGCCTGGAGACGCTCTCAATCGTACGAAATGCGGGTATTCCTGCTTTGCTTGTCACCCACGAACCGGTTGAAGCCCTTGCCAATGCGGACCAAATCGCGGTGATGCAAGCGGGTGAAATCCTACAGACCGGTTCACCGGATGCGCTTTACAGATCACCAATCAGCCTCAGCGTGGCGAAGGCGCTTGGGCGGGTGCAATCTCTGCGCCGGGTCAATCTCCCGGAACCGCTTCTAGCGTTGGTGCCAAACACGCAGACAGTGTATCTACGCCCAGAAGCCCTTCAGATCGCCGCAGATGGTGTGCCAATGACGGTCCGGGCGGCGCGGCGGCGCGGAACATTGTGCGAGATCGAGTTCAAGCTCGGCCAAGACCGCGTGATTGCCGTCTCGATTCTTCCCGAATTACCGGCTGTCGGGGACGAAATCGGCATTCGCCTTGATCCGGCCTACATCCTGCCATTTGACCCGGACACTTTCTGACTTTTCAGTTAGCTTTCTCACCATGCTCTCGCCAACACACCTTAAACCCCTTAGCAGACTATAATATGGTTGGATTACGCTCATACCTGCAGTCTATGATCGCCCTCGTTTTGGTGGTCACCACCTTTGTGAGTCTAACGCCCAAGAGCGACGCACAAGGTCTGATTAGGGACACCGAAATCGAGGCAATCCTTCGAGATTATACCGATCCGATCTTGGAAGCTGCAGGGCTGCGACCTGAAGACGTCGGCCTGTTCTTGATCAATGATTCCAGTCTCAATGCATTTGTCGCAAACGGGCAGCGCATTCACTTGCACACAGGATTGATCATTGCAGCCGAGACCCCGGGACAGTTGATCGGCGTGATCGCGCACGAAACTGGTCACATTGCGGGCGCCCATGGCGTGCTTCGCGCCCGAGATGCCCGCGTCGCGGCTCGACCAGGTCTTATATCAATCGGGCTTGGTATTGTTGCGATTGCGGCGGGGGCGCCGGATGCCGGTGCGGCCCTCATCGCATCATCATCACAATTTTCCGCGATCAACTTCTTCACGCATACGCGCGCTCAGGAAGCGACTGCCGACCAACTGGCCGTCGATTATCTAACCGAGACCAATCAGTCATCTCGTGGCTTGATCGAATTCTTTGAGAAGTTTCGCTATCAGGAGGTGCTCTCGGAACAGCGCCGGTATCCCTATTTCCGAAGCCACCCTCTGGCGTCGGATCGGATCAGAAGCCTACGAGAGCGAGCAGAGGAAACTGGACTGCTAGACGTGGAATCGAGCGCCGCTCAAATTGCACAAATGGAAGTCATGCACGCCAAACTGATTGGATTTCTGGAGCCTCCTGTGCGGGTGTTTCAGCGGTATCCACCAGAGGATTTGTCTCAACCCGCCCGCTATGCTCGCGCCATATCGGCGATGCAATCTGCGGATCTGACAAAGGCAATTTCCGAAATCGACTCCTTGATCGAGGAAACGCCGGGCAATCCATTCTTTCACGAGCTCAAAGGGCAGATCTTGTTTGAAAGTGGCCGCGCCGCGCAATCGGTCGCTCCCTTGGAAACGGCGGTCGAGCTTCTACCCAACCAACCCCTCATCCTCATCGCCTATGCGCGCTCTCTGATTGCCCGCAACGAAGAAGGCGATGTCGAATTAGGCGAACAGGCACTACGCGATGCATTGATCGCAGAGCCAAACAATGCCTTTGCCTGGGCCCAACTCGCCACCGCTCTCGAGGCGCAAGGGGACAGATCTGCCGCTCAGCTCGCAACAGCAGAATCCCGCTACAATGTCGGCGATTATCCGAGAGCCTATTCTTTTGCGACGCGGGCGCTACGTGATCTTGAACCGGGCACCGCAAATGCGAGGCGCGCTGCAGATATTCGCAATGCGACAGATCCGGCCTTACCAGAGAATGAGATTTTTTGGCGTCGCCGCTAAGCCTGGTTTAATCACGAAGCTGTTAAACACGCAGATCTTGTCTCTCCCCTACAATCGGCCCATGTGTCACACAAATCAGCTTTGGAGCAGTTTATGAGACGATCCCTTTCGCTCGCCCTTCCCGTCGCAGCGCTCATGCTCACACCGGCTTGCGCACAAGATCAGATCGACACCACCAATCGGGAAGCGATCGAAGAAATCGTTCGATCCTACATTCTTGAGAACCCTGAAATCATCGAAGAAGCCCTCATCGAGCTCAGCAATCGCGAACGCGTTGCCGAAGCTGAGCGCGCGAGAGAGAATGTTGCGGCCAATCAAGACGCCTTGTTTAACAATTCAGCCGATTTCAGCGTTGGCCCCGCAGACGCACCGGTGACGATTGTTGAGTTCTTCGATTACCGCTGTGGCTTCTGCAAACGGTCGGCGGATTGGGCCGTTGGCCTGCCCGAGCAATTCGACAATCAGGTCCGCATTATCTTCAAAGAATACCCAATTCTTTCGCCGGAAAGCGAGAAAGCTGCGCTTGCGGCGATCGCTGCGGGCAAACAGGGCAAATATGTTGAAATGCATATGGCGCTTATGGAACTCGACAATGGATCGGGTTTTGGAGACGATCAAATCGACACGCTGGCAGACGAGATCGGCATCGACGTAGCGAAAATGCGCGCGGACATGCAATCGATAGACGTCCAAGCCGCCGTCGCTGACTCAAAAGCGTTGGCCCAGACGATTGGCATTAGCGGGACACCGAACTTCATCATCGGCGACACTGTCGTGCCGGGCGCGGACATCGCGCGGATTGAAGACCTTATTGAAGACGCTTTGGCGGAAAGCTAGGAAACGCTAAATCAAGCCTGCCAGCGGCGAAGATGGGTCGGCATATCGTTTACGCCCCATTCGGCCCGCCAAATAGGCTTCGCGACCCGCGATCACGGCATGCTTCATCGCACTGGCCATCAAGATCGGGTCGCGTGCCTCAGCGATCGCTGTATTCATCAAGACTCCATCGCAGCCGAGCTCCATCGCCTCAGCGGCATCCGACGCTGTACCAACACCTGCGTCGACAATGACAGGAACGCGAGATTGCTCCACAATCAGCCTGATGTTCAGTGGGTTCTGTATGCCGAGGCCAGAGCCAATCAAACTGCCGAGCGGCATAATCGCGGCGCAGCCGACATCTTCCAGCTTCCGCGCATAGACCGGATCATCTGAGCAATAGACCATGACGTCAAACCCGTCCTGGATAAGATCCTTTGCCGCGTGCAATGTCTCTTCCATGTCCGGATAGAGTGTCTTTTGATCGGCCAACACTTCCAGCTTTACCAAATTCCAACCACCGGCTTCGCGCGCTAACCGTAAAGTGCGCACCGCGTCCTCTGCCGTGAAGCAACCTGCAGTGTTTGGCAGATAGGTAAACTCGTTCGGCGAGACGTGGTCTTGCAAGCGTTCCTCGTTTGGATCTGACCAATTGACCCGTCGCAGGGCCACTGTGACCATCTCAGCTCCAGCCGCCCTGGCCGCATCCGCATTCTGTTCGTAGGACTGATATTTCCCCGTTCCGACGATCAAACGCGATTGAAAGCTGCGCCCGGCGACTTCCAAAGCCGTATCTTGCGATTTCATTTTACCAAATCTTTCGTTTAGCCACCGCCAACAAACTGGACCACTTCAAGCGAGTCGCCCGCCTGCAAGACCGTAGAGGCATGTTCCGCTTTTGGAACGATTTCAAGATTGCGCTCTATCGCGATACCGCGTGGATCACCGCCAAGCTCAAGCACGAGTTCTGCGACGGTTAAGCCTTCGGCAACGTCCCGGGGTTCTCCATTCAAAATGATCTGCATTCAACTCGTCCCTGTTTGATAAACGGCCTTGCCTTCCTTCACATTCCACCGCAAGACCTAGTGTCCATGACGCAACACATTTTTGTTCTCAACGGGCCCAACCTAAATCTGCTCGGGACACGCGAACCGGATGTCTACGGTGACGCTACGCTTTCGGACATTGAACAGTCCATGCGACAAGCCGCACCTGAACTCAAGATCGAGTTCCGGCAAACCAATAGCGAAGGCGAGCTGGTCGATTGGATTCAGGAAGCAAGCGCACAGGCCGACGCGTTGATTCTGAATGCCGGCGCCTACACGCACACCTCCGTCGCCGTTCATGACGCCTTGCGCGCATGCAAAACGCAGATTGTCGAAGTGCACTTGTCAAATCCATATGCGCGGGAATCTTTCCGCCATACCAATTATGTCGCCCCATGTGCCGACGGCTCAATTGCCGGCTTCGGCGCACAAGGGTACCTTCTGGCCCTTCAGGCCATCCTAGCGGGCAATTCCGAATAGGGAGCATCTAAATGTCCTCAGCGAAATCTAAACTCGACGCGGAATTTGTCCGTGAATTGGCCGGCATATTGAATGACGCGGAACTCAGCGAAGTTGAAGTGGAGCATGAAGGCTACCGCATTCGCGTCAGCAAGTCCGGTCCTCCGCCAGCGCCACAAGCAGCACAGTATTTTGCACCGCCTCAGCCAGCGCCCGCCGCAGCACCAATTCCTGCTGCCGCATCGACCGTACCGGCAACGGATGCCGCGAGCAAACCGGCCATTCCAAGTGCGATTACAAGCCCGATGGTTGGAACCGTCTATCACGCGGCAGAGCCCGGCGCAGATGCGTTCGTCACGGTCGGCGACAAGGTCAGCAAAGGCGACACGCTCATGCTGATTGAGGCGATGAAAACGTTTAATCCAGTTGAGTCTCCGCGCGACGGCACGGTGAAGCAAATCATTGCCGAGGACGGGCAACCCGTTGAGTTTGGCGAACCTCTCATTGTCGTCGAGTAGGGAAAGCGGATGATCGAGAAAGTTCTCATCGCCAATCGCGGTGAAATCGCTTTGCGGATCCACCGGGCCTGTAAAGAAATGGGCATTGCGACCGTTGCCGTTCACTCTGAAGCAGACAGGGATGCGATGGCGGTTCGGCTTGCCGACGAAAGCGTTTGCATCGGACCGGCACCAAGTACCGAAAGCTACCTCAAAAAGTCCCAAATCATTGCTGCGGCTGAGATAACCGGTGCAGATGCGATCCATCCTGGATATGGCTTCTTGTCTGAGAACGCTCAATTCGCCGAAATGGTTGAGGCGCATGACATCGTCTTCATTGGGCCAACCGCTGATCACATACGCACCATGGGTGACAAGATCGCGGCAAAACAAGCCATGATTGATACCGGCGTCCCGGTGGTGCCCGGCTCAGACGGTGGCATCACATCGATCAGCGACGCCAAGAAAGTCGCTAAGAAGATTGGCTATCCCGTCCTCGTCAAAGCCGCCGCTGGCGGCGGCGGGCGCGGCATGAAGGTCGCGGAAAATGAGAAGGTGTTGGAAAACGCCATCCGGACCGCAAAAACAGAAGCGAAGGCCGCGTTCGGCGACGATGCGGTGTATCTCGAGAAATATCTCGGACAGCCGCGCCACATTGAGATTCAAGTGATCGCCGACACGCATGGCAATGTCTGCCACCTTTGGGAACGCGACTGCTCGCTTCAAAGACGGCATCAGAAAGTCTTTGAAGAGGCGCCATCCCCTGCTCTGAACCATGCTCAGCGAGAAGAGATCGGCATGGTGGTTGCGCGAGCCGTCAAGAAGCTCGGCTATCGCGGCGCAGGCACGATGGAGTTCCTCTATGAGGACGGCAAATTCTACTTCATCGAGATGAATACACGTTTGCAGGTCGAACACCCGGTGACAGAAATGATCACCGGGATCGACCTTGTCCGGGAGCAAATCCGGGTGGCAGAAGGCAAACGACTATCCTTCTCGCAAGAAGATATCCTCTTGGTTGGGCATGCCATTGAGTGTCGGATCAATGCCGAGCATCCAGAAACCTTTGTGCCATCACCCGGAACGATCACAGATTTTCATGCTCCGGGCGGTCCCGATGTTCGGCTCGATAGTGCGGCCTATGCGGGGTATCGCATCCCGCCCTATTATGACAGCTTGATCGGCAAGTTGATCGTACATGGACGCACTCGAAACGAATGCGTAATGCGGCTAAGACGCGCGCTCGACGAAATGGTGATCGGCGGCATTGAGACCACTTTGCCCTTGCATCGCCGGCTTGTGGAAGCGACAGATGTGATTGATGGTAATTATGACATCCATTGGTTGGAAAAGTTTCTAGGTTTGAAGTGAGGCAGGAGTGTCGACCCGGTTTGATACAACCGATCTTCTAAACTGCTACAGACGCGGCGTCTTTCCGATGGCGGATTCGCGCGAGGATATGCGCCTTTTCCTGATGGACCCAGACCAACGCGGTCTGCTGCCGCTAAATGGATTTCACGTTCCCAAACGGCTGGCCAAAACAATCCGCAAAGACCCGTTTCGAATTGCGGTCGACACCGCGTTTAACCGAGTGATCGAAGCCTGCGCAGAGCCTCAACCGAACCGAACAGCGACCTGGATCAATACGCCGATCCTCAACCTATACAGTGCCTTACACCGTGACGGGCATGCCCATTCGATCGAATGCTGGTCCGCGGAAGGCGAGCTCGTTGGCGGCCTTTATGGCGTGACACTGGGCGGGGCGTTTTTTGGGGAAAGCATGTTTTCGCGCGCAACGGATGCTTCAAAAGTGGCGTTGGTTCATTTGGTGGCGCGGCTGATCCAGGGTGGGTATGTGCTGCTCGACGCGCAATTTCACAACCCGCATTTGGAGCAATTCGGTTTGTTCGAAGTGTCGCGCGGTCGGTTTCGCCGACAATTGTGGGATGCATTGCGCGTGCGCGCTGACTTTTACTCGATGTCGAAATCGGGCGTGTCCGGAATATCCGCATTACAATTGATCACCCAGACATCGTAAACCGGGTGCTCCAGCGCGTTTAGGCCTGGCGATGAGGCAAACATCCAACCTGAAAAATGCTGTTCTGTCGCGTCTTCATCGCCGAGGCTTTCTTGTTCCGAAACCGTTAAAGCCCGCGGCGCTGCCATAGTCTGCACGCGTTTTGAGTCTGCCGCATAGATACGCAGAAACGCAGCGCTTTCCGGCACTTCTTCCGGTGGTGTCTGAAAACACACGTCGAGTTCAACGCGCAGCGACCCATAAACCATTGGCTGCTCGGTATTGAGCAGAAAATCGGTAAACCGGCCTGTGATTTTGTCTAAGGCGCGCAATTCGACTTCCGCACCTTGATAGTACGTCGGACTGAGTTCTGTCAGATCCTCGTCCAACTGCGCCAATGATGGGAGCGCAGTGACCAGTGTGAGCCCTGTCAGGGCTAAGAGTTTTCGTTTCATTCGTCCGTGCCGACACTCGTGCTTGAATCAGTGGAATCAGTGTCACCACCACTTCCTGACGCAAATGAGGCAAACAGTGTCAACAAATCGATCGAGCCCTGCGAATACAAGATTTCACCGCAGCCAGACTCGCCAAAGAGCGGCTCATTTTCCTCGCACGGATAGATTTCGCCAAACCCAGAGGCCGGCTCAAGGTTGATGTAACTCCCCCCAAGCAAGCTTTCGGACTGAACACGCGCTGTGGTGCCGTCACCAAGCGGAACAAGCCGATCGTCGACAGCCAGAGTGATGAGCGCTTCTGCACGCTCAACATTGAGATCGACATTGCGGACCGTACCGACTTTTACGCCGGCCATACGGACATCAGTCCCACGGTCAATTCCGCTGGCTGAGTTGAAACGAACGCCCAATTCCACGGTCCCATTTGTGGACGTGCCATCGCCGCCTCGGGCCAGCGTGAACCAGAGGAAAATGCCGGCAACGATGACAACGCAGAGACCAATCAATGTCTCAAAAACGGATTCACGCATCGGGTTTCCAAGCCTCATAGTCAGAGTCAGATTCGCGGCGCTCGCCCTCTTCTCTCAAGCTACCCTGGGGTCGGTAGGCGAATTTCGTGCCGGTCATATTCGGTTGATGATCCGTTTCCCAGCTTTGCCGCTTCAAGGGTTGTTCTGTTGGCGGCACATCCAGCGTGTGATGCAACCAGCCATGCCATTCGGCCGGTACTTTTGAAGGCTCGGCCAAGCCATTATAGACAACGTAGCGGCGCTTTCGGCCACTCACAGATGTTTTGCGATCTTCAAAGTACTGATTGCCATACTCATCTTCGCCAATTTTTTCGCTACGGCGATTAATATCGAAACGGGCGCCCAAAGTCGCGCCGTTCCACCACGTAAACAGTTTCAGCATGTCTTCGCCTCGCAGCTGCTAACGACCCGAATATGACGTCACTCTGTGACCGAATCCAGTTAGCAATGGCAGACATCAACAAATGAACGGCGTCAAGCCCGCTTACAAGGCCATTTCAGGAAGGTGCAGAATGCAAGATTTGATTGCGACCGCGCAGGCAACCGGACTCATCAGCCCGATCCTCCCGCTCAGCACACTGTCCGCCGCGCCCCTGGCATTGACTGAAACGCCAGAGGTCGCCGAAGCCCGTTCGCGTCAGACCGCGTTGGAAAGAACGAGCCGTCTCGCCCTTGCTGAAATGGTCGAAGTGCTTGGCGATGCGCCGAAGAATGCCGAGCTGGCAGATGCGCTTTGCCAGGGCATGCCTGCAGATTTGATCGAAGCTGCACTCGATGATCCAGATGGGTTTCCAGCAGTTGCAGATCGTTTGCGGAAGCTGGCGACGCAAGAGGACGCCAACACGCCAGCCTGCTGGCTATCTCCGGAAGCATTTGATGAGCGCCGGATCGCCCAACTGCAACACAGCGGCGTCGGAGTCGCTCTGTCCGCTCCAGTGGATCTCGTGCCAGACACGCCAGCGGTCGCGCTGGATCTTGCGCGCTTTGTCACGCCGGATGGCTTAGACTCCGATATATTGCGGGATGTCGCCACCATTCTGATCGAAGCGAATGGCGAAGCTTTGTGTGTCATCCCAACGGGGTTTGGCGCAACGCTGATGGCACTCGGACACCCGCTCGATGACGACAGCGGCAAAACACTGTCCGCTTTACTGAAGCTGCTACATGCATGCTTCAATGGCAAAGCCCTCTCGAAAGCGGACGCGCAACGGATCGGCCTGAATGAAATACGGGCTCGCCAAAACAAGCATTCGGTTCAGTTTGCGATATTGCCTTTGGCCGCGATTGTGACGGCTGAGTTTCAGCCCAGCAGCGATGGCCTTGCCCCGGTCGCCTCATTCTTGGATCCTGATGAAGATGGCGCGGCACGCCTATTGCCGGTAATTCGGCTCGGACTCGCGAAGCGGGCGCCCGAAGCGCTTGCAGAACTCTTGTCCACTCTAGATGACGCAATCGACCTCGACACCGTTCCAGAATTGACCTCAGAGCGCTTGCAATCGCGTGGTTTCACAAACGAAGCCTTGGAACGGGTCGAAAGCGCGCTGAGCGAAGGCTTGCCTCTAGGCGCCGCCTTTTCCCGATGGGTGTTGGGCGATGAAATTATTTCGAATGATCTGCGTCTAAATCCCGAAGAGTTCGACACAGACGGCGCAGCCTTGCTGCGCGCGCTCGGCTTTTCGCGCAAAGACATTGCCAATGCAGAAGCTTTGCTCGACGGGCGCGCGGACCGAGCGGTTGAGGGCGCTTTGGCGGCGGCGAGTCTGACGCAAACGACTTCAACAGAGCAACAATTGCGTCTCGCCTCTGATCTCGCGCCAGACTTGTCCGGTATCCCACTGGTTTCCGGCTATGCGCCACCAAGCACTTTGCCAGATGCCGTCTTGGAACAAACGGTTGGGTTTTGGTTCGCCTCGCGCGGTTTCGAAGTCCAAAGCCTCACCGCAGAGCGCATGCAACAGATTGAACGGCTCGCCACGGAGTTGGTCGAAGACGAGTCCGATCTCGGCTTTGTCGCGGGACACGACGGGTCAGCACGGGCGCGGCGCACCCGCCTTCCCGATCGGCGCAAAGGCTATATTCAGAAAGCAACCGTTGGTGGCCACAAAGTCTATCTGCACACAGGCGAATTTGACGATGGGTCGCTCGGCGAAATCTTCATCGATATGCACAAAGAAGGCGCCGCTTTTCGATCATTGATGAACAATTTCGCGATCTCCGTATCGCTCGGCCTGCAATATGGTGTCCCGCTCGAGGAGTTTGTCGACGCCTTCGTGTTCACACGGTTTGAGCCCGCGGGTGAAGTCACCGGAAATGACAGGATCGGGCGTGCCACGTCGATCTTGGATTATATTTTCCGTGAATTGGCTGTGTCTTATCTAGACCGCGATGATCTGATTGAGCTTGGAGACGCCTCGCATGATGGCCTCGGTCGCGGCACACGTGATGGCATCCAACGTAGCGAAGGCGCGCCGCTGACGGGTGAGGCGGCGCAATTGATTTCTCGCGGGTTTTCGCGTGGCCATATCCCAGACAATATCGTGATCTTGAAGAAGAAGCGTGAAGAGAAAGCGGCAGCAGAGGAAGCCGCCCAAGAAGACGGTGATCCAACTTATCTCGCCGACGCTTGCAAAAATTGCGGCAGCTTCACGGTCTATCTAGATGAGGTCGACAATACGATTGTCTGCGATACATGCGGACAGATGGCCCAGGCGAGCAGCGCAGATGACCAAGTGTGATCTATACGCCATGCAGGTGGGTCCTTTTGGCAACACTTCAAAACTGCATGTGGCATCTGACCGCGATTTAAGTTCAGGCCAGTGACATGCTCGAATACAGGATATGACATGATCCGTGTCGCTTCCTCCATTGCCGCCTTGGCACTGCTCGGCTCCGCTTCAATTGCGCCTGGCCTTGCCCAGGAGCAACCTGCAACCCGTGTGGCCTGGGCGCCATCGCATAGCGGGTCCTGCACCAATTGCGCGCTGGCAGGACATGACCTTTCTGGCTGGAACCTTTCCGACGCGAACTATCCCGGCGCAGACATTTCTGGGGCAACGCTGCGGTCACTCACAGCTCATCGCGTGGATTTTAGCGGCGCCAATGCCGAAGGCGCGGACTTTCGCGGCGGTGATCTGAGCGAAGCCAGATTTGAAGGCGCCCGCCTGGCCGGTGCGCGCCTCTCGGGGGCCATCCTCCTGGGGGCGGGTTTTGTTGAAGCCGACTTGACGGCCGCACAGTTGACGTCTGCGACGCTGATTGGAGCCAATTTAGAAGCGGCGCAGCTCCCAGGCGCGCTGGCCCACGGCGCCGATTTCTCCGCCGCCAATTTGAACCGAACAGATTTTCGGTCAGCGGATCTGACACAGGCCGTGTTCGACAATGCCGTGATGATTGGAGCCGACCTAAAAGGTGCAAATATCGATCAGGCGAGTTTTCGAGATGCACGCCTCTCCGGAGCGGATCTCAGCACAGCTATCGGTGCGGCTTCCGCGGATTTTAATGGCGCTTGTGGCGATGCGCTAACGCTAATGCCATATGGCATGTATCTCTCGGAATGTGTTTCGGTATCTCAACCTTGAGCGTTGGCTTGGTCGCTTTTCTCGATCGACTTCGCGATCCAGATACTCACCTCATACAAGCCGTAAACCGGCACAGTCAGCATAATTTGTGAAATAATATCGGGTGGTGTGAAAACCGCCGCGACCGCAAGTATGCCCACCAGCGCATATTTTCGTCCGGCACGCAGCGTGTCCGAGCCAATCACGCCAGCACGCGCCAACAAGCTCAAAATAACCGGAAGCTGGAAAGATAGGCCGAACGCGATCATCAACGCCATCACGAGCGAAAGATATTCTGACACTTTGATCTGCGGCACGATCGCCGCAATGCCGTCGCCACCTAATTGCTCAAAGCCCAGCGCAAACCGCGACAAGAGGGGCAGCATCAGTGCATAAACAAAGGCGGCACCGAGTGAGAAGAGCGCGGGTGCTGCCACCAGAAAGGGCAAAAATGCGCCTTTCTCATTCTTGTACAAACCCGGCGCAACAAAGGCGTAAACTTGCCAAGCGATAATCGGAAACGCCAAAAACAAGCCCGCAAACAAGGCAAGTTTCAACCGAACAAAGAACACTTCAAGCGGTGCGGTATAGATCAGTTCAAAATCCGTTTGGCCGCGAGCCACCTGTGCCTCATAGACCAGGGGGCGCAATAAGAGATTGTACAGCGGCTCGGCAAAGAAAAAGCAAATCAGCCCGCCCGCCGCCAATGCCAAACATGACCAGATCAAGCGGTTACGAAGTTCGATCAGATGCTCGAGCAAAGGCGCCCTGCTTTGTTCAACCTCATCCTCGACAATGTCAGGACGCTGATCCTGAGGAAGCTCCTTGGTCATGATTTTTCCGTCGACTCAGGGTCAGGTGTCGGCGCATTCGCCTCTGGCTTTGGGGTGGCTGTCGCCGAACTTTGAGTTGGCTGCGCACGATCGGATGCAGCGGCCTTTGCTGCCGCTTCATTCTTCAAGACTTCCTTATTGATGTCCTGTTCAATGTCGCGCAAATCGTCGACGGCTTCGCTCACCGCATTTTCACGCTTCAGACTTTCGATTTCTTTGCGCAACTCGTCGAGCTCGGCTTGCCGCGCAATATCATCAAATGCCGCGCGAAACTCGTTCGCCATCGCGCGCCCTTTGGAAACAAATTGTCCCAATTTCCGCATCATCATTGGTAGGTCCTTTGGACCCACGACAATCAATGCGACTATTGCCACAAAGAGCAGTTCCGCGAAACCAAATTGCGGCAGCATTTGCTAAGCGCCTCCGCAGCTACGGGTCAGTCGACTTCGACTTCTCCTTGTCGGGCGTAATGTTGACCATTGTTTCGTCCTCGACAGGTTTTTGCTCATCGTCGGATTCATCTTTCAATCCGGTCCGAAAGCTCCGAATGCCTTTGGCCATGTCCCCCATAATGGACGAAATTCGCCCGCGACCGCCAAACAGCAGAAGCGCGACAATCGCGATTAGAACAAGCTGTAATGGTCCGATAGCACCCATGACCGTCTCCTTGTCAGTGGCCAACCCATAAGCGTCTCACACATCAGTGACAATGCTTGAATGCGGTCAGCTTGTCTCATCCGCATCGTCGCCAGACATGAAGTCAGTGACGAAATCTCCTGCCTCATCGGGCCGCACCGCCGAAGCTGTCGCTGCGTCCGGTTCCGCAGCCGGATCGCCTTGGTGATGCATCTCTGTCCCATCGGTGAACATCCCATCGGGGATGACGTCGGACAGCAAACCTTCCGCTTCGAGCTCTTGTCGACCGGGAAGCACCTCCAGGCTTTCCAAGCCAAAGTGCTCTAGGAACTTGTTGGTCGTGCCCAAAGTCAGGGGGCGACCCGGTGTCTTGCGGCGGCCTTTGTATTTGACCCAACCAGCCTCCATCAGCGTGTCGATCGTCGTGCGAGACACAGCGACGCCTCGAACAGCTTCAATTTCAGCACGTGTTACGGGTTGACCGTAAGCGATAATGGCGAGCGTCTCCAAAGCCGCTTGTGACAAGCGCTTTTGCTCATGCCGTTCTTCAACAAAAAGGTAGGACAGATCTTCTGCGGTCTGGAAACGCCAGCGGCCATCGACCTCCACCAGGGTGATCCCACGACCACTATAGCCCGCCTTCAGCGTCATCAGTACATCTGCGACATCAATCCCAGGCGGCAACGCCTCGGACAGTTCCGCAGCAGAAACCGGGGCGCCAGCGGCGAACAAAATCGCTTCGGCCCGCCGTACAGCGTCAGCGAGGCTGGGCGCGGGCGTGGTGCCGATGGGTTCTGGAGAAATGCTGCTGTCTGCCATGTGTCGCGCTTGGACCTGCGCCCCTCTTTGATAGGCGAAGGAGAGTTGTTTCACCGCCAAACGAATGTCCTCAGGCGCTTCCTCGAGCGCAAAATGCGGTTTGGGATTTGAGCTCATGACATAGCTCCTTCTCTTTGTGGACCTGCGCTGCGCAGATAGAGCGGTCCAAAATGTCTATCCTGGCGGACATCAACGTCGCCATCGCGTGTCAACTCTAGGGCAGCCGAAAATACACTGGCTATGACCGATTCTTCAGGGATGTCAGCATCCGTGGTCCGAAACTGATCGCGCAAAGAGTCCAAACTTGCCCAGTCTTTCAAAGACAATCCAATCTGACGAAGACTGTCGCGCGCGGTTTCGAGCGGCAACACAAATTGCTGTTCAAAACGGTGTGGCGCTTCCCGCGTCTTGCGATCTCGAATGGTGCCAAAGGCTTGAGTGAGATGGTACAGCGTCGTGTCATATTCGACGGTCTTGAGAACGCGGGCTTTTTCGGGTGCGCCGCGGACAAAGACGTCTAGGCCGAGCTGAGCCCGATCCATCAGCGTGTCTCCAGCCTCCCGCATGGCATCGAGCCGCTTCAGACGAAAGGCCAGGCGCGCCGCCATATCTTCCGGTGCATCCTCGTCCTGAGCGACGCTTTCGGCTTTCGGAAGCAGCAATTTGGACTTCAGGAAAGCGAGCCAGGCTGCCATCAATAAATAGTCCGCCGCCAAATCCATCCGTTGCGTCTGCGCCGCCCGAATGAAAGCGAGATACTGCTCTGCGAGCTCCGTCATCGAAACGTGGAGCAAATCGACTTTCTGCTTTCGCGCCAATTCCAACAAAAGATGGAGCGGTCCTTCAAAGCCCTCAATGTCGATCGCAAAGATATTTTCGCCTTCAGCGTCGTGTTCGCTGAGGATTGCATCACCTGCCAGCACTCCATTGGTCTTAGACATGTAAACTCCCCGCTGCCGGCTTCGCCAGAAGCGCGTTGAACGTCGCCCATGCTTCATCCGGGTCAAACCCGTCCGGGGCTTTCAAAGCGTTAAGGGCACGATCAGCGCGTTCGGCTGACTCGGCAACCAATTCATCCGCCGCTGTCGCGACTTCCTGCATTTCGGCCAGGATTTCAGCAGGATCGCTCAGAAAACCAGAACAGTGCAAAAGTAAGTCGCATCCCGCCTGCCGCGCGCGAACACTACGCTCGCCGAGCGTTCCGCCTAGCGCGTCCATGCCCAAATCATCGGTGATCAGCAAACCATCAAAGCCGATCCGGTCCCGAATAATGTTTGCGATCATATTCGCTGATACGGTCACAGCATCTTCGTCCGCAAAGCTTGAATAGGTAACATGCGCCGTCAGGCCCATTGTGGCCTCCGATGCCAGAGCCGCAAACACGCCGAAATCTGCCGCCAAGTCGGCCTCACTCGCCGCTATGTTCGGCAATCCATAATGGCTGTCAGCCTCTGCTCGGCCTTGACCTGGCATATGTTTAAGACAACCGATCACGCCGCCATCCGCCAGCCCTTGAAGCGCCGCGCGCGCGAGCTCGGTCACGGCATCCGCTGAATAGGCAAACGCTCGGTCGCCGATAGAGTCATGCGTCTCCTGTATGCGCACATCACACACCGGCGAGAAGTCCGCATGGATGCCGATGGATGTCAGTTCTTGCGCAATCAGTCGATGTCCAAGACGCGCGGCATCGAGCCCCGTTTGCGGATCCTGTGAGTGGAGATCTCCATAGACGGCAGCCGCTGGAAATTTGGGCCAATGCGGAGGCTTTAAGCGCGCA
>JBCAWZ010000027.1:0-42176 GCA_038534315.1 Pseudomonadota bacterium
CGTTCGGCGAGAAGACGGTCGACCATTGGCGGAACCGAGATGATGTTGGCTATACAGGGCATGTCCAGGATTATCGATCGGGTCTCACTTATATGCAGGCACGCTATTACGACCCCGTTATCGGACGCTTCCTATCCACCGATCCCATCGGATACCAAGACCAACTGAACCTCTATGCCTATGTCGCAAATGATCCGGTGAATGGGTTTGATCCAACTGGGATGTTCCGATGCGAAGGGCGTGGAGACGTTTGCGACGAAGTGCAAAGAGCGGCGGATGAAGTACGCCCCTACGTTGAAGACATAGTGAATGACCTCGAAAACATCATTGAAAACGACGGTGATCCACCTTCTGGATATGAGACGGTCACGGTGACTCGTCTAAAAAGAGCGTTTCCTGATGCCAATCTAAAGGACGTAAATATTTTGGGGCTACTGCATAAGCACTATACCTTTATTCTTGTGCAATGGCGAACGTTGGATGCTAGAAGGGCATAAGCAATGCGATCAAGAATTCTTATTGCGCTCTTTGCGATTGTCGGAAGTTCGGCCTGTACGAACCTTGGTGCGAGAGCAGATCCCAATCTCGATGTATTGCCTGAACCGGGTTCCATCCCCGAACTCCTAGACTATCCCTTCGTAAATGTGGGCGATCGAATCCCTGTCCAATTTCGAAACGTCAGTGCCGGTTTCGTGAAGCTCCGCGACGGCTCGCGTGTTTACAATGTTAGTTTGAGTTTCGCCGAATCCGAGCAGCTTTGTCTTCCCAAAAGCTTGAACGATTGGCCAGATATCTTTGACGGTGGAAGCTCTGTGCTGGGGAGGAGAAATAATGGGCCAACATTTCTTTTCGCAAGGCGTTGGGGCTATCCAAATGACTCAGTTCCGTTGGTCGAGGTTTCGGAATTCTCCCATTCTGTGACGAAAATCTTTCGATCCAATTTCGCCGCCGATGCTGTAAAAATCACCTTGCCAGTGTTGCGCTGCGAGGGCGCAATTGAGATTCCGACTGCTCGAGATCAGAGTTGGTCATATATCCAGACGGATTGGATTGAAGTCGATGGGAATGGGAGCAGCCCTCGGCGAGAGTAGACCTTTCGATCACACCGACCCAAATTTTGCCAATCAGCCCGTGTCTATGAGTGGGTCTGGGTTTGGCGGATCTTATACTTATGACGACAATCTAAGGCGAGCTTGGCGCGTCTGTGCGTCGTTTCCGCCGCCTCACCCAATCCCAATGTCCAAATCGCGCTCGCGGAGCTTTTTGACCTCGTCGCGGAGGCGGGCGGCCTCTTCGAATTCGAGATCGGCGGCAGCCTCACGCATGCGCGTCTCGAGATCGGCAATCGCGGTTTTGAGATTGTGGCCCGGGGCGCCGGCATCATAGGCTTTGGCGTCTTCGGAGACGCCGCTCAATCGGCGGGACTTGCCGCCTTTGAGCTGTTGGCGTTTGTCGCCGCGGGACTCGCCAAGCTGGCCGAGAATGTCCGCGACCTCGCGCTTGATCGTTGTCGGTGTGATGCCGTGTTCCAGGTTATAGGCGTGCTGTTTGGCACGGCGCCGCTCGGTCTCGCTCATGGCGCGCTGGATCGAGCCGGTTTCCTGATCGGCATATAGGATGACGCGGGCATCGGCGTTGCGGGCGGCGCGGCCGATGGTTTGAACCAGGCTGGTCTCTGAGCGCAGGAAGCCCTCCTTGTCGGCGTCGAGAATGCCGACCAAGCCGCACTCGGGAATGTCGAGGCCCTCGCGCAGCAGATTGATGCCGACCAGCACGTCGAACTGGCCAATGCGGAGGTCGCGGATGATCTCGATCCGCTCCACTGTGTCGATGTCGGAATGCATGTAACGGACTTTGATGCCCTGTTCGGAGAGGTATTCGGTCAGGTCCTCGGCCATTTTCTTGGTCAGCGTGGTGACCAGGGTGCGGTGGCCGGCCTTGGTGGTGGCGCGAATCTCGGCGGTTAGATCGTCGACTTGGTTGGTCGTGTGGGTGGCAGGGTCGCCGGTGGTGTTGCCGGTCACGGGGCGGATCTCGACGGGGGGGTCGAGTAGGCCGGTCGGGCGGATGACTTGCTCTGTGAAGACGCCGCCGGTGCGGTCGAGCTCCCAGCGTCCGGGCGTGGCCGAGACGTGGACGGTCTGCGGGCGCATGGCCTCCCATTCTTCGAATTTTAGCGGCCGATTGTCCATACACGAGGGCAGCCGGAAGCCAAATTCAGCGAGTGTCCGTTTACGATTAAAATCACCTCGGAACATGGCGCCAATTTGCGGGATGGTCTGATGACTTTCATCTGTGAAAATAATCGCATTTTCAGGGAGGTACTCGAAGAGGGTCGGTGGAGGTTCGCCGGGTTTGCGCCCCGTCAGGTAACGGGAATAGTTCTCTATACCATTGCAAGACCCAGTTGCCACGAGCATCTCCACGTCGTATTGTACGCGTTGTTCAATTCGTTGAGCTTCCAAGAATTTTCCCTCTTGACGGAAATGGGTCAAGGTTGCCGACAGTTCGTTTTTGATTTTTTCGGCGGCTTGATTTAACGTCGGGCGCGGTGTGACGTAGTGTGAGTTCGCGTAGAGCTTTATTGCTGGAAGCAGTTGACTTGTTTTCCCTGTGAGGGGGTCGAATTCAACAATTTTCTCAAGTTCGTCGCCAAAGAAGGATAGTTTCCAGGCCCGATCTTCATAATGCGCCGGGAAAATGTCCAAGACATCGCCCTTCAGCCGGAACTGACCGCGCGAAAACGCCGTATCATTTCGCTCATATTGCAGAGACGCCAGCATCTTTGCCACTTCGCGAGGATCGATGCGCTGACCGGTCTCCAATTTCTGTGTCATCGACGTGTAGGTCTCAACCGAGCCGATTCCATAAATGCAGGATACAGACGCCACGATGATCACATCATCCCGCTCCAAGATTGAGCGCGTCGCAGAGTGCCGCATGCGATCGATCGCCTCGTTGATAGAGCTCTCTTTCTCAATGTAGAGATCACGACGTGGGACATAGGCTTCCGGTTGATAATAGTCATAGTAAGAAACGAAGTACTCCACTGAATTATCAGGGAAAAAACTTCGAAACTCGCCATATAGCTGCGCTGCCAGCGTTTTGTTTGGCGCCAGAATCAGGGCCGGTCTCTGGGTCGCCTCAATGATTTTCGCCATGGTGAACGTCTTGCCGGTCCCGGTCGCTCCGAGCAGCACTTGGTCGCGTTCTCCGTCAGCCAATCCTTCGACCAATTCAGGGATAGCTGACCTTTGATCCCCGGCAGGTTCATACGGCGACACCACTCTGAACCTTTGACTGTCATCGACTTTTTCCCAGCGCCGGTCCGGCCTGTGCGGGGTCCAGGTCGAACTCGGCAACCCCGAAACGGCATCGATGGCAGCACCATCGAGCTTGAAAGCAGACTCCAAATCAGAGAGGCCGAGGGGCGGTTTTGCGGGCATGAGGTTAATGTAGATAGTGTTGGATAATGTGCAAATGAGATCAGGCAGCACAGGGTATCAAAGTTGAGTCCACCTGGTATGGTAAGGGTCGCAAGCTCGGATCCAATTCGGCCAAGCAGGGGGCTAGAATCCGCAGTGTCATGCGGGTGCGGCAAATCTTTGTCATAAGCGCCACACTTTGACACACTGACCCCGAACAGCGCTGTTGCAAACATCCGAGCGACGAGACCGAAAACATGTCGACACCCTTTCAGTCCGAGTACCAGGCCAAAACAAAGTCGGCAGGAGATGCCATGTCGGTGATCCCGTCCGGGGCCGACATCTCAATGGGTATGGCTCTGGGCGAGCCGCCCGCACTCCTGGCCGCCTTGGCGGAGCGGTTGGAAGCGGGAGATGTGGGAGGGGTCCGGCTTTGGTATTTTCACTCTATGCCAGCAGCGGCGGAGACGGTGCTGCGTTATGAGCTGATGGACCGTCTCCATCCACACTGCATGTTCATGGGTCCGATCGAACGCGCTCTGGAGGCCCAGGGTGAGCGAGAGGGCCGAAAAGTTGTCAATTTTGTCCCGGTCGCGTTCTCAGATGCTCCGCGCCTGCTGAGCCGACATGTCGAACTCGATACGTTCATCACCACAGTGTCACCGATGGATCGGCACGGCTATTTCACCTTCGCGGCCAATAATGACTATGCGACCACTGCTGCGCGCAGCGCCCGCCGCACCATCATTGAGGTCAACCCGAATCTGCCCCGCGTGTTCGGCGATTCGACCCTTCACATTTCCGAGGTCGACGCCGTTATCGAAAACAAGCGCGACCTGTTTGAGGTTCCGGCCCGAGAGGCAACGCCGGCAGAGACCCAAATCGGCGAAACCATCGCTGAAATGGTCAAGGATGGCGCGTGTTTGCAAATGGGCATTGGCGCGTTACCGAACGCGGTTTGCAAACATCTCGAAACCCGAACCGATCTTGGCATTCACACCGAGCTGTTATCGCCCGGCATGGTCGATCTCATCCAGGCCGGCGCGGTGACCAATCGGCGCAAGGCCACTTTTCCCGGGCGAAGCGTCTTCACCTTCGCGCTCGGCAATCAGGCCATGTACGATCTGCTCGATGACAATCCCTCGATCAACAGTCACCCCGTCAACATTGTGAATGATCCTCGCCACATCGCAAAGAACCCTGATTTTGTCTCGATAAATGCAACCCTTCAAATTGATCTGTTCGGAGCCTGCAATTCAGAGACGCTGAAAGGCCGCCAATATAGCGGCTCCGGCGGCCAGCTCGACTTTGTCCGTGGTGCCCGAGCGTCCAAGGGTGGACGGTCGATCATCGCCTGTCCGTCGACGGCCAAAGATGGCGGCGTTTCGCGCATCGTCCCAACGCTCACCGGTCCCGTGACCACACCGCGCAACGATGTCGACACAGTGGTCACGGAATATGGCGCGGTTCGTTTGATCGGCCTATCTGGACAAGAGCGCGCGAGCGCCATGATCAGCCTGGCACATCCGGACCATCGAGCGGATCTAGAAGCAGCGGCTCGGAAGCTTCTGCTTCTATAAGCACCGCTTGTTCCGCCAGGGCGCCATCGAGAATGGCTTCATATTCCCGTATCTTCCGGACATAATGGACGGGCTCATAGCCGCGCGCATAGCCGAACCGTACGGTTCGATAATACTGCGAGCGGGTCAAGCGCGGCAACATGTCAGACACGTCCGCCCAAATGTTCGGATCCAGACCGTCGCGATCCGCCAAGACGCGCGCATCTTCGAGATGACCAAAGCCGACATTGTAAGCCGCCAAGGCAAACCAAAGCCGGTCCGGCCCGACAATGGAGTCAGGCAACCGGTCATAGATCCGCCGAAGATAGATGGCGCCGCCGTCAATGCTTTGGGCGGGATCGAGTCTATCCTCAATGCCGACTTCTCTCGCAGTCGGCAGCGTCAGCATCATCAAACCGCGAACCCCCGTCACGCTGCGCGCTTCAGGATCCCAATGCGACTCTTGATAGGATTGCGCTGCGAGGAGCCGCCAATCGAATCCGTGTCGCTCGGCCGCCGTTTCAAACAAGGGCCGATAGTCGGCGAGGCGGGACTTCACCCGTCTCCGAAAACTGGCAACATCGACATAATCAAAATCGTCCAAATGACCGAACCAATGCTCATCAAACTGGCGCAGCAAGCCGCTTTCATGGGCCTCGGCAAACCAGGCATCGAGGGCGGCCGACAGCCCCTCGGTGCGCGCATTTACGGCCCAACTCAACGGCCGGTCTTCGGTAAGATCGAAGGCCACGCTCAGTTCCGGATGGCGCCGCCGCGCATAGGCAACCAGATGCGAGTCCGCGACCGTACACCCGGTTCCGGTGTCCGCGATCTGGGTCAGGAGCGGCATGGCGGTGGCGGCCGGTTTCGCGTCCCAAGAGATGGAGAAATGCTCATCCTGCAGGGCGGTCAGCGTTTCCTCATAGCTCGAGCCGGCGACCAGGATGAGCGGCTCGCCGGCCAACGCTTCGACGTCTTTCGGCAGTCTTCGTTCGCGGTGGCAAACAAGCTGCTCGGTGACATTCTTGTAGGCGGGCCCCAAAGTCAGCTGGGCCTGCCGTGTTTCCGTGGCGGCCAAGCTTCCCGCCGCAAAATGCGCGCGTCCGGCGTTCAATTGAGAGAGTAAGCTGTCGAGATCCTCGGCAATGCGAAACTCAACGTCAACGCCGAGACTGTCGGCGAAGGCGTTTACCAGATCGACTTCATAACCCTCTACCCCGTCCGTGGTTTCTTCATAAATGGTCGGGCCTTCCAGGGTGAGCACGACCAGTCGGCCGGTCTCCTGGATCGCTGAGAGTGAGCGAGGGAGCCGTGGGCCGCCCAGCCAGATCATCAAAGTTATGCCGAGCAGGACCGTTAGGCCCGCGGCGATGATGAGTTTTGTCTCGGTGCGCATGGGTGGAATATCCACTGCTTTGCCGAATGAGGTAAGCCTGTTCTAGCCGGAGACCATTTAGGGATTGTTTAGGCGGGGTTGGCCGGGCTTGCAGGTACAGTGGAGGCGCGGCTGGTTTGGGGCGAGGATAGGTCGCTGACTGTAAGGTCGGCTAAATCCCCAAAAGCGGGCATTTCGGATTCTCCATTTTTCTTCGACATAACCTCCCACGGGTCGTCAGGACGCCAGCAATGACTGCACGTGTTTCCGAAACTCGGTGAAGTCGCGATCGAGGTCCGAGTTCTTCTTCACGTCGTACGCTGCGAACGTCGGCAGCGGCGCCAGCCCGAAAAAGCCGAAATTGATGTGAACCGGTGCCAGAAGGTCGTCTATTGTCCTGCCCTCGAATAGAATGTGGTCTGGATTTCCGAACGCTGACCTCGGCGCATTTAGCGTGACAGACAGCGCATACTTGCGCGGCTGCATCCGGCCGCCGCTACCGTACTGCTTTGATGGATCCGACCGGGTGCGCCCGTCGCCGCGCGCCAGCCGACCGTTCATTCCAGCTGTATACACTTCATCTAAGTAGCGCTTGAGTGACCATGGCACACTCATCGAGTTGAGCGGGAACTGAAGAAAGATAAGGTCAGCCCAGAGGTGGTTGTCTATCTCCCGGTCGGCCTGCCAGCCCTCTGCGCTCAGAACCGACCTCACAGTCGCGCCCTCCTGCTCGAGGGTGTGATGTGCCAGATCAGCAAGTGCTCCGTTCAGAGCACCTGGGGAAGATGGATGCGGCTGATGGCCATTAATGATCAGGACGTTCTTCATATCGAGACCGTCATCTGGGGACCACATTGCCGTCCTCCAACAGGTCACCAACTGATCTGCCCGTTTAGAAAAATACAAACCAGCATGTCCGCTAAATCCCCAAAAACGGACATTCAGTGAGTGTCTTATTTAGGGCGGTAAAATTCTGGCGCTCCTGGTCGATGACACCGTCTCGGTCATGCCGTAGCGCCGACAGTTGAAAATGATGGGGGCGGATGGCCAGGCGGTAGCTTAGGGAAGCGATACAGGAAGGTTGAGAACCCGGTATTCATCCTAAGCAGATTTGAGGGTCAAGGACGCAGTTTACAATGCCGGTCATGTTCGCGAAGCGGACTTACCGCCGATCCGCTTCCGCCTTCTAGTGTCACGCAGTTTACATCCACTTTTGCTACTCAAGATAGATTAGACGTGGGAGACGAGAATGCAGTTCAAATCTTTGGCCGTTTTTGTTGCGGCGGCGGCTTTGGCAGGAAATGCCCAAAGCGATGATTTCGATAAGTTCCAAGACGTGGTGGATGGTTGGTCGACCGGCACATGGCAGGAAGTGTCCATCGTTCGCCGGAACGAAAACGGGGCTTGGGAATTTCGCGAGACAGAAGACTACAGTGTCACCAAGCTCAGCGATTATTCCATAATGATTCCGCCTGCGCCGAATGACGAGCCCGCATTTTCGGTCGAGTTTTCGGACAGCATGATGACCACAACTTTCTTCGATGCAGACGGCAAAGCTGTCAGCACTAGCACCGGTGAAATCATTCGGGCCGACATTATCGATCCGAGGGATTGGGCATTTACGGTCAAATGGGAAGGAGATGAAAACTCGATGCTCATTTCAGAAGGAATTTTGACCGGGGATACTTATACATGGTCATTGTTCCGAACGCGTTTGGACGATAGCACGCGGGAACTTTTGAGGCGCGGCATCCATATCCGCGAAGCTGTAAGCGAATAGCCAAAACAGGCGAGTTTTTGCGCCCAAAGCGGACCTCCCACTGTCCTTCTTAGAGCGCGGCGCTAGAGCCGGAGCAGGCTCGCCAGATTGTTCTTCTGCATGTCGGACGACCCGCCAACAATTGGCATGCCGAGCAAGTCGCGGACATGGCGCTCCATGTCATACGCGTCGGACAGCGCATAGGCGCCCATCACTTGCTGGCAGGTCGTGGCGATCTCCACCGCGGTGTCCGCAACGAAGAGTTTGGCCATCGAGGTTTCGACGCTGCAGGGCTGTCCGGTCTGAGCGAGATAGGCGCCATGATAGAGCATGTGTTTGGCCGCTTGCAGCTTGGTGCGCGCGGTGACCAGCTTGTGGCGAATAGACTGATGCTGTGAGATTGGTTTGCCGAATTGCTCGCGTTCCTGGGCGTATTGCCAGGCTTCTTCGACGGCCGCCCGGGCGATGCCATAGGCCACGGCGGTGATCTCGATCTTCTCGACATCAAGCGCCCGGCCGGCCAGCAATTTCCAACCCTTGTTCCAGTTCGCTTCACCGCCGACAATTGCCGACTTAGGCAGGCGGACATTGTCGAAATAGACGTCCATGGATTTGGTGTAGCGTAGATTTGAGTGCTCGATCGCTTGCATCGATACGCCGGGTGCGTCGGTCGGGATCAGCAAGAAGGTCAGATTCTTGTAGCGGTCTTCGGGCGGCCCGGAGCGGGTCAGGCAGTAAATGTAGTCGGACCAGTCGGCGCCGGTGCACCATCTTTTGGCGCCGTTGATTACAATCTCGTCGCCCTCCATGGCGCTGCGGGTTTCGACGCTGGCAAGATCGCCCCCGACATTCGGCTCGGACAGGCCGTAGCAGAGAAACATCTCGCCGCGGGCCAGCTTGGGCAAGAATTCCGCTTTTTGTTCCTCGGAGCCATTCTCCGACAGATTCATGCCGCCATAGAAAGCCGCATGAATGTACGGCCCGGCGAGGAAGGCACCGGCTTGGCAGAGCTCGTCGATCAC
The DNA here is from genome assembly GCA_038534315.1 of Pseudomonadota bacterium. GTDB lineage: Bacteria > Pseudomonadota > Alphaproteobacteria > Caulobacterales > Hyphomonadaceae > Henriciella. The sequence goes on from JBCAWZ010000027.1 coordinate 9,141, forward strand.
CGCTGTCGCGCCGATAATGTCCTGGCCCATGCCACCGTATTCTTCGGGGATGGTCAGGCCGATCAGGCCCATTTCTGCAATCTTTTGGAAGGTGTCGCGTGGCCAGGTCGAGGCCTTGTCCCAGGCGCGGCGTTTGTCACGCGGTGCGTGCTCGGCGACGAAGCGCTGCAGCTGACGGCGGATTTCGGTGATGTGATCGGGTTCGTCTGCGAAATAGCTCATGCCGATCCTTTAGAGCGTATAGACGAAACGCGGAAGCGCTCTCCCTGCGACAGATCCGGACAATGCCTCGCCCGCCCGGACGCAGCCCATATGCCGATAAAAGGGAGCGGCGCCGGGATCGGCTTCAATGATGAATTGGTGGGCGCCGCGTGCTCGGGCCGTGTCGACCGCCCAATCAAAGAGGCGCTTGCCATAGCCGCGCCCTATCCGGTCCGTGTCGACAAACAGTTTCTCCAGAAAGCACCCGTCTGTGTCCAAGCTCAGCTGGGCGACCCCGGCTAAGCCGAGCTGATCTTCCAAGACGATGATTGGATCCGATTGCAGATCCTGCTTTGTGAGGGTCAGTTCGTCGACACAGGCGGCAAGAAACGCGGTATCATATCCCCAATAGGCTTTTGAGCGCAGGCACAGCGCGGAGAGGTCTGCGAGTTCGTCCCCTTCTGGTGGGCGTAGAATAGCCATCAGTCTTACAGTCTACCGATTGAGTCCTGCTGATAAGGGACCGTTTGGTAGACTTGGTTGATCCAGTTACAGAATAAGAGGTGCGCGTGGCTTCGCCAACGGTTCTGCGGCGGCGCGTTCACGTCATCATTCGGAAAATAGCCTTGCGGCGGTCGAATCGATTTTCCGGCAGCGACATCGCGCTCATATTCTTCCTTCAGTGACGTCGAATCATATTCGATATGGTTGAAGCAATAGAGGTCGCGTGCAGTGGGATCGGAGAGCAGGCAAGGGCCTGTGAAATCACTGTCCATCAGGATTTTTAGCCCGGGTGCGGCCGCGATGTCTGATGCGCGCATTTCTGTCCAGCGACTGACCGGGATCTGAAAGTCGTCGCTAAACCCAGACAAATAGGGCGATGTGGGCTCTAGGTTGCGGTGCCGGAAGACGCCGAAAGCTTTGTCATTGAGTTGGTGCTTCGGCACACTGTGGAAATGGTAAGCGGCCGCCATCGCGCCCCAGCAGATGAAAAAGCAGGAATGCACATGGGTTCGCGTCCAGTCGAAGATCTGCGAAAGCTCATCCCAATAGGTCACGTCCTCAAAGGGAAGGGTTTCGATCGGGGCGCCGGTGATGATGAAGCCGTCAAATTTACGATGCTTCACCGCATCCCAATTCTGATAAAAGCTGATCAAATGCTCTTGGCTCGTATTCTTCGGCGTGTGGCCGCCCACCATGATCAGGGTCAATTCCACCTGCAATGGCGTTGCGCCAATCAGGCGAGCGATCTGAGTTTCCGTGCGGATTTTGTTCGGCATCAGATTGAGTAAGCCAATCTGGAGCGGGCGAATATCTTGGCGAATGGCGTCAGAATCCGACATCACCGCGACACCTTCGCGGACAAGCGTTTCTCGCGCCGGTAACGTATCTGGAATCTTGATCGGCATCAGCGAGCTCCCATGCAGTCGTGTCGCAAAGAAAGGGAGGCGGCAATGGGCGTGTGTCCCAGCATCTGTCCGCACGGCCTTTTAGCGACTTGTTTAATGTGGCTGCAAGCCGACCGGCCAAATCACCACAGTGAGGGGCATTTAGGACATTAGAGCCACGAGATCAATGCTCACCGCGCACGCTGCTTCGAGCGATCATCCGTTCGGATCTCGGCCATGACATCAATCTCATTCAGGCTAAGGATTGGCGACGGCGGATTCGCAGCATCGTCAAGGGCACGGGCAAACCACACCACATCGCGCCACGCGCCGTATTTGAAGCCGACATTGGGATATTGAGCGATTTGCTCGAACCCCGCTTTGCGGTGAAATGCTTCGCTTGCAGGATTGGGCAGGGTGACGCCCGCAAACGCCATGACGAAGTGTTGCGCGCTCAAAACGCGGAAGAGCGCTGAATAGAGCGCCAGCGCCACGCCTTGTCCTCTCGCCATATCGGCCAAATAGATCGCCGTATCAACGCTGGTCGCATAGGCCGCGCGTGTTCGGTGCTGCGACGCATAGGCGTACCCAAGTTGCATGCCGTCGTTTTCTGCAATCAGCCAGGGATAGCTGTCTCCAGCGGCGTGCATGCGGGTTTGTATGTCGCTTGCGTCTGGCGCGGTGGTCTCAAACGAGATCGATGTGCCCATAACGAAGGGACGATAGGTATCTGCGATAAAAGCGGCATCACTCGGTTGAGCACGGCGTATCTGCATCAATCGCCCGTCAGCTTGGGTGGCCGTTTCTCGCGGAAGGCATCTACGGCTTCCTTGCGATCGGCCATATAATTGGAGACGCTTTCCCAACCGACGCTTGCGTCCATGAGCTGGGCTGAGAGCGCTTTGAGCGGAATGTTGGCTACCGTCTTGGTCCAACGCACCGCCCATTTCGGATTGGCCTGGAGCTTGGCGACAAGCTCGCTGACCTTGCTGTCGAGGGTGTCGCTTGGAACCGCATAATTGATTAAACCCAGGGCTTGCGCTTCGGGCGCGGTCAGCAAATCACCCGTCATCAAAAGCTCTTTCGCTTTCGCGAAGCCGATCAGTTGAGGCCAGATCAATGCTCCCCCATCGCCTGCCACCAGACCGACTTTGACATGTGGGTCGCCAATCCGCGCGCCTTCATCGGCGATAATAATGTCGCACAGCAAGGCAATCGTAGCACCGAGCCCCGCAGCGGCACCATTGAGGCGACAGATGAGCGGCTTTTCGACCTCCAGAAGCGAGTTAACGATCCGCTTGGCTTCCCAAGCGATGTCACGAAATTTCCGCGGATCCGATATCTGTTCGTCGAACCAGTCAAAATCCCCACCGGCACAAAAGGCGCGGCCTTTTCCGGACAGAATAATAATATCACTTTCGCTGTCACGTTGCAGATCGGTGAACACCCGACCCAATTCCTCATGCATTGCCGCGTCGACCCCGTTCACGGGATGGTCAGATGTAATCCATGCCGTCAGAACACGGTCGTCGCGCGAGAATGTGAAGCGTGTATAGTCCACGTCTTCGATGTTGAAGGGCGTTGTCATCATTACCTCCTCTACGCGTCGCTGACCTGAACGACGCGCCGGCCGAAATTCTCGCCACGAAACAATCCACAAAAGGCTTCTGGCATCGCATCGATTCCGGAAAACCGCTCTTCTTCATATTTGAGCTGCCCAGCGGCGATCAGCGTCGCCATTTCGGTGAGTGCCATTTGGAACTCTTTTGCAAAATCGAACACAACCAAACCCTGCATCAGAACCCGGTGCGTGATGAATGGCTTGGTGTTGACAATACCGGGCGTTTCTTCTGGGCTAAGACTGTAATCGGCGACCTGACCCGATACGCAGATCCGGCTGTGTAGCCGCATTTTCGGCAGGACACGGTTGATCATTTCATTGCCGACATTGTCGAACAATAGATCTACGCCCTTCGGCATCGCTTCGGAAATTGCGGCGTCGAGATCCTCGACGGTCTTATAATTGATCGCGGTATCAAACCCCGCGACGTCCGTAAGCCATCGGCACTTCTCGTCACTTCCGGCAATGCCAACAACCTGTTCAGCGCCGCCGGCTTTCGCAAGCTGCCCAGCCGTCGCGCCGACTGGCCCGGCCGCCGACGTGACCAATACGCGATCACCTTCACGGAATTTCGCAACGGATTTGAGTCCGAACCAAGCCGTCAAGCCGGGAACGCCCAGTACGCCAATCCACAATGATAAGGGGAGTCCGAATTGGGTTGGTACGGGACCAATAAAGCCTCGGCTGGACTGGATGGAGTGGCTGCGCCACCCTCCCGCGCAGAAAACGTGTGTTCCAATCGGAAACGCCGCGTCATTCGATGCTTCAACCACGCCCACGCTAAAGCCATCTATCGGCTTTCCGAGAGGAAGCGCCGCAGCATAGGAATCACCTCCGGACAGGCGTGACCGCGTACCCGGATCGACCGAATTGAAAATGTGGCGCACGAGAAACTGCCCGTCACGGGGTTGAGGCGTCTCAGCTTCCACGACCCGGAAGTCGGCAAGCTTGGGGGCACCCTCACAGTAGCGATCTAGCACGACTTGCTGCATTTTGTTTCCTTTTCAAACGCGACGCTCGTTCTGCAAAAATTAGCGAATTGACTTGGGAACTGAGCGTTTATTCAGCAGATAGATTAGACTTCCTAAAAGCACAAACCGCCGCCTTGCTCTGGATGCATGAATTGTTATGTGCACCAAGCAGATAAGTTGGCCTCTTTTGTGCAGGGGCAGCACCAGTGTAGCGTTCAGGGGAATATTGCCGATCATGTTGAGTCATCTCGACCGTCTAGAGGCCGAAGCCATTCACATCATGCGAGAGGTCGCCGCTGAGGCCGAAAATCCGGTGATGCTGTATTCCGTCGGCAAGGATAGTGCCGTCATGCTGCACCTTGCCGTGAAGGCCTTCCATCCAAGCGTCCCGCCCTTTCCGCTGATGCATGTCGATACGACTTGGAAATTCCGTGAAATGATCGAATTCCGGGATCGCAAGGCCGAAGAGCTGGGTATGGACCTGATTGCCCACACCAATCAGGAAGGTGTTGAACAAGGCGTTGGCCCGTTCTCGCACGGCTCTGCTGTGCACACCGATATTATGAAGACCCAAGCGCTCAAGCAGGCTCTTGATCTTTACAAATTCGACGTGGCATTCGGCGGCGCCCGACGTGACGAAGAAAAGTCGAGAGCCAAAGAACGGATTTTTTCGTTCCGAACAGCCGAGCACCGCTGGGACCCTAAGAATCAACGCCCTGAACTCTGGAACACCTACAATGCGCGGATCCAAAAAGGCGAGAGCATTCGTGTTTTCCCGCTCTCGAATTGGACCGAACTCGACATTTGGCAGTATATCCGCCGCGAGAAAATCGAGATTGTACCGCTCTATTTTGCTGCAGAGCGGCCAGTGGTTGAGTGGGAGGGAACGCTTGTCATGGTCGACGATGACCGTGTCCCAGCAGAGCTTGCAAAAACAGCGGTGCAGAAGTGGGTTCGCTTCCGCACGCTTGGTTGCTACCCGCTGACGGGCGCAGTCGAAAGCACCGCACAAACACTCGAAGACATTATCCAGGAAACGCTTCTGACGACATCGTCGGAGCGGCAAGGGCGCGTAATCGACAAGGATCAAGCGGCCTCGATGGAGAAGAAGAAACAAGAGGGCTATTTCTGATGTCACACCAGTCAGACCTCATTGCAGAAGATATTGCGGCCTATTTGGAAGCCCACGAGAAAAAGTCACTTTTGCGCTTCATCACCTGTGGCTCTGTCGATGACGGAAAATCCACTCTGATCGGGCGTCTGCTCTACGATTCAAAGATGATCTTTGAAGATCAACTCGAAGCGCTCGAGCGGGATTCGAAAAAGTCCGGTACTCAGGGTGAAAACATCGATTTCGCGCTTTTGGTGGATGGTCTCGCGGCGGAGCGCGAGCAAGGCATCACGATCGATGTGGCATATCGGTTCTTCTCGACAGATCGGCGCAAATTCATTGTCGCCGACACGCCGGGCCACGAACAATATACACGCAATATGGCAACTGGCGCCTCAACTGCGGATCTTGCAATTCTGCTGATTGATGCCCGACGAGGCGTTCTGACACAGACGCGTCGGCACAGCTTCATCGCGTCTTCTCTCGGAATCAAACATCTCGTTCTGGCCGTGAATAAGATGGATTTGATGGATTATGATGAGGCGGTGTTCAAGCGCATCGTCAGCGATTTTGAGGATTTCTCCGAATCCTTGAACCCAGACATTGTCACGACCGCTATTCCGATGTCGGCGCTTGAAGGCGACAATATCACGGCGCTTTCCGAGCGCACGCCTTGGTACACGGGGCCGACACTCATGAATCACTTGGAAACGGTGGACGTTGATGACGAGCTTCAGTCCAAGCCTTTTCGAATGGCTGTGCAATGGGTCAACCGTCCCAATCTCGATTTCCGCGGGTTTTCGGGACTGATCGGCTCTGGGAGCGTGAAGCCGGGCGATCGTGTTCGGTCGCTGCCGAGCGGCCGCGAGACCACTGTGGAACGCATTGTGACATATACTGGAGATCTCGAAGAAGCGGTGGCGGGCCAGTCAGTCACGCTGACCTTTAAAGATGAGATCGATACCAGCCGTGGCGATATGATCTCGACGGCTGATGCGCCTGCCGAAGTGGCGGATCAGTTCCAGGCCCAAATCCTCTGGATGTCTGACGACGCGATGCTGCCAGGACGCCGATATCTCGTCAAAACTGGTGCGCGGACGGTTACCGGCTTGGTCTCTACTTTGAAGCATCAAATCGACGTCAATGATATGGAGTTGCGGCCGGCAAAAACACTGCAACTCAACGAAGTCGGCGTTTGCACGCTCGCTTTAGATCAAGCCATTCCGTTTGATCCGTACAATGAAAACCGGTCGACCGGCGGATTTGTCTTGATCGATCGATTGACCAACAACACGGTCGGTCTCGGCCTGATTGACTTTGCGCTGCGCCGCGCCGGCAACATTCATTGGCAAGCGCTCGATGTCGATCGCCAGACTTTGGCTGAACAAAAAGACCAGAAACCAGCTGTCCTGTGGTTCACCGGTTTGTCTGGCTCGGGCAAATCGACGATCGCGAATGCTCTTCAGAAAAAGCTTTTCGCCCGTGGCAAGCACACCTTCGTCTTGGATGGCGACAATGTTCGCCATGGCCTGAATCGTGATCTCGGCTTTACCGATGAAGATCGTGTTGAGAATATTCGCCGGGTTTCGAATGTGGCGAAGCTGATGGCAGATGCTGGCCTGATCACTTTGGTGAGCTTCATCTCGCCCTTCCGGTCTGAACGCCGCATGGCGCGCAACATGATGGAAGAGGGTGAGTTTATCGAGATCTTTGTCGATACGCCGCTCAATGTTGCGGAAGAACGCGATGTCAAAGGCCTGTACAAACGTGCGCGTGCCGGTGAAATCAAGAATTTCACGGGTCTCGATAGTCCATATGAGGCACCAGAAGATCCGGAAATCCAGATCAATACGGTTGAGCAAAGTGCCGAACAAGCCGCCGACGAAATCCTTGCGTGGATGGACTCAAAGGGATTGCTCGACGCATAAGAGCGCCGCTGCTAAGCCACCCGGTGAACAGAAAAAACACCAGGGAGGCTTAGCCGGTGGCCATACAGACGCGGATTACGGAGATGCTCGGCATTGAAAAGCCGATTGTGCAAGCTGCCATGGGGTGGATTGCGCGGTCGCAACTGTCTTCTGCGTTTTCGAATGCAGGCGGAATGGGGATTATTGAAACCTCATCTGGAGAATTGGACGCCGTGCGGGCCGAAATCTTGAAGATGCGCGATCTCACAGATAAGCCGTTTGGCGTGAACGTCGCGCAGGCTTTTGTGCGGGATCCGGACATCGTTCAGTTTGTGATTGATCAGGGCATTCGCTTTGTCACGACTTCGGCGGGCAATCCAAAGAAGTATACCGGCCAGCTTAAAGAGGCAGGTTTGACAGTGTTTCATGTTGTGCCGTCACTTAAAGCCGCGCTGGGGGCGATCGAAGCGGGCGTCGACGGCTTGATTGTCGAAGGCGGTGAGGGTGGCGGATTCAAAAACCCGAAAGATGTCGCGTCCATGGTCTTGATCCCGCAGGTTTGCGAGGCTGTGGATGTCCCGGTCATTGCTGCGGGTGGCATCATGGACGGCCGTTCAATGGCCGCTGCGTTCGCTCTTGGCGCAGAAGGTGTTTTGATGGGTACGCGTATTCTGTCGAGCGCCGAGAGTCCCGTTCACGATGCTTGGAAGCAAGCGATTGTCGATGCGGATGCGACGGACACAGTGTTTCTCAACCGGTCAGGCCCGGGACCGGCCCTGCGTGCGCTTCGGACCGATCGAACCACTCGGATCGAAGCCGAAGGTGTTGAGAATATTTTTGGCGAATTTGCCGGTACGCAACAAGTTTATTTCGGCGGCGACCTCGAAGCGGGAATTGCGCTGACCGGCCAAGTCGCTGGTCGGATCAAGGGCGTGAAGTCGGTTTCCGACATCTTGAACACGACGATGGACGAATTCGACGCGACGGTTGCAAAGCTCAGTGCGGTCCGCGCTTAAGCGTCGCTGGTCGTGTCGCCTTTTTGCAGGATGCTCCGCTTGCCCGCATGATTGGGCGCTGAGATGACGCCTTCCTCTTCGAGCCGTTCAATCAGCGTTGCGGCCTTGTTGTAACCCACTTTCAAGCGGCGCTGGAGATAAGAGGTCGACGCGCGCTTGTCGCGCACAACGATTTGCAGGGCTTGGGCATAAAGATCTTCATCCTTGTCGCCGGTGGATGTGCCGAGCATTGCATCCATAATGGCGCTGCCCGTGCCGTCTTCCGGTTCTTCGAGCACGTCGGGATTGTAGTCGGGTTCACCCCCATTGTCGCGCAACCAATCGACCACGGCTTGGACTTCTTCATCTGACACAAACGGACCGTGACAGCGTTTTGATCGGACGCCAGCCGCTTGATAGAGCAGATCGCCCATGCCGAGAAGCTGCTCTGCGCCTTGTTCGCCAAGAATTGTGCGCGAGTCGATTTTGGTTGTCACCATGTATGAGATACGAGTCGGGAAGTTGGCTTTGATCGTCCCGGTGATGACATCAACGGAGGGTCTCTGCGTGGCTGTGATCAGATGGATTCCAGCTGCACGTGCCATTTGCGCCAAGCGCTGGACGCAGCCTTCAATCTCTTTGCCCGCCACCATCATCAGATCCGCCATTTCGTCGATCACGATGACCAGGTTTGGCACGTGATCTGTCGGCAGGATCTCGGTTTCGAATTGCGGCTTGCCGCGGTCATCAAAACCGGTCTGAACTTTACGGGTCAACTCTTCGTTGCGCTTGCGGTAGTCGGCGGCTTTCTTGTTGAAGCCGGCCAGGTTGCGAACCCCCGCTTTTGACATCAGCTCATAGCGCATTTCCATTTCCCGCACCGCCCACTGCAATGCAAGCACGGCTTTTTTGGGATCTGTGACCACCGGGCTAAGCAAATGTGGAATGCCTTCATAGATCGACAATTCCAGCATCTTTGGATCGATGAAGATGAAGCGGCATTCTTCCGGCGGCAGACGATATATCAGCGACAAGATCATCGCATTGACGCCGACAGACTTACCCGAGCCGGTTGTCCCAGCAATCAACAAGTGAGGCATTTTCGCCAATTCGACGACGGTCGGGCTACCGCCAATATCCTCGCCGAGCGCCATTGGAAGGGCGGCCTTCGATTTGGTGTAAGCATCGCTGTCGAGCAGATTGCGTAGATATACCGTTTCCCGATCATCGTTTGGAAGCTCGATGCCGATCGCATTTTTGCCGGGGACGACCGCGATCCGGGCCGCAACCGCACTCATCGACCGGGCAACATCGTCTGCAAGGGAGATCACACGGGCGGATTTTACGCCAGCAGCGGGCTCTAACTCGAACAAGGTTACAACCGGGCCAGGGCGGACCTCTCTAATGCGACCGCGGACGCCAAACTCTCTGAGGACTTCTGCCAGCCGATTTGCTTTTGCAAGCAAGGCATCTTCGTCGATTGTGCTTTCGCGCTCCGGAGGCATTTGCAGCAAATCGATTGGCGGGACTTTCTTTTTGGATTTGCCTGCCCGTTTGCTTGGCTTGACCCTTGGAACAGACGGTGACGTTGGCACGCGCACGGGTACAGATTTTGCCGCCGGAGCTTCGACGTCTGCAAATTCTTCTTCCGTATCGTCAAAGACGTCAAAATCATCTTCGTCGAAAATCGCGGGTTCAGACCGTTTCGACACTGGCTTGTCGGCGTAGGTGCGGACAATCGACTCTTCTTCGCGCTGGGACCGCCAGGAGCTGATCCACCCGCCGAACAGGCTCGGGAGGCGTTTGGCACCACTCGCCGCGCGAGCGCTGGATTTCGCCGCGGCCGATTGCACTGCGCGGGCGTCTCGGCGACCAAGCCCCATCGCAGAAGCGCCCGCCCAAGCGGCGATGCCACCAAGCAAAAGTCCCGCGAGCAAGCCCGGCGCGGGAAGCAATAGTGCTGTGAAGGGAATCGTTGCGAGATCGTGAGCGAAATCGCCGAACATGCCGCCTAAGCCAGCTCTAAGCGGCCATGATGCGGGTACGGGCCAAGCGGCAAGACATCCGGCAGACAGCGCGACCGCGGCGGCCCCAATAGCCCACCGGCGGATCTGCGGTGCCCCGATCAAGACGGTTCGCATCGCCCCGCCAATCATCAGAGCAAGTCCCATGAGCCATGCGGACCAGCCTAGAATTTGCCGCGAAACATCGGCAAACACAGCGCCGCTTGCGCCAAACAGATTGGTGACCTCGCGGCTGGTTGCGCTGTTCCAGCTTGGATCCGTCGGTTCATATGTGCCGACAGAGCCGCAAATAAACACGCCTATGGCGAAAGCAGTGGTTCCTGTCACAATCCGCCAAACCGGATCCGAGACGGTGCGAGGTTCTGCGTTCCGGGCGACCATGTCCGCCATACTCTACTCCGCGTATCGTGGTGAATACTCAGAGTATAAGCTTGCAGCATGGCCTTAAATTGACGCTAACACCAAAGGGTTTGCTGCATAAAAAAACCCCGGCCTATTGGGCCGGGGTGTTTAGTTCAGGAGGAAACGCCGTCCGGCGTTTTCGGACGCACCCTTAGGATGCGAATTCTGGGTAGGCTTCGACGCCCGTTTCAGAACGGTCGAGACCGATTTGCTCATCTTCTTCACTGATCCGTACGCCGATCGTGAATTTGAGCGCCATCCAGACGATGGCTGACAAGACAGAGACGACCACACCGGTCAGTACGATGCCAACAATCTGACCGACATAGCTCGGATCACCCGCTTCATTCGGTGAGATCGCGCCAGTGTGCGACAGCGGAACGATCAATGTTCCCCAGATGCCACAGACAAGGTGGGCAGGGATCGCGCCGACAACGTCATCGATTTTCAGCTTGTCGAGCAGTGGAACTGTCAGGACAACGAGCACACCACCAATAGCGCCGATCAGGACAGAAAGTCCCATACTTGGCATCAGAGGTTCAGCTGTGATCGAGACCAAGCCACCAATGGCGCCGTTAAAGGCCATGGTTGGGTCGACTTTACCCTTATAAAGGATCGCGGTGAGGATCATCGCCGAGAGCACGCCGCCAACAGCAGCCATGTTCGTGTTCGCAAAGATTTTTGCGACAGCGTTGATGTCGTCGAATGTGCCAGCAGCAAGTTGAGACGCACCGTTAAATCCGAACCAGCCGAACCACAGAATGAATGTACCCAGCGCCGCAAGCGGGATGTTCGAACCTGGCATTGGGTTAACCGTGCCGCCAGAGTACTTGCCGGAACGCGCGCCAATGACCAGAGCACCGACGAGCGCCGCCCAACCACCTGTTGAGTGGACCAAGGTAGATCCCGCAAAATCAGAGAAGGCCCATTCGCTGTCGAGGTAGCCGCCGCCCCATTCCCAGCTGATCACTGTTGGGTAGATGAAGGCTGCAAGAACCGCTGTGAAGATCAGGAAAGACCAGATGTTCACGCGTTCAGCGACTGTACCGGAAACGATGGACGCTGCGGTCGCAACAAACACCATTTGGAAGAACCAATCAGAATGTGCGGCATAGCCAGTTGCTAGGTCTTCTGATGCAGACCATGGAATTTCAGCTGGGATACCAATCAGGCCGCCCGCAAGGGTCGAACCCGGATAACCAATATTGTAACCGATAAGCCAGAACATCAGGCCTGCAACAGAGAACAAAGACACGTTCTTCAGCGACTGCATTGCAGCGTTCTTTGAGCGCACAAGACCCGTTTCGAGGCAGAGGAAACCCGCTGCCATGAACATGACGATCAAGCCGCCAATCAAAAAGAGATACGAATTATCAACGTAAGCGCTGACTTCGCTTGCATCTTGGGCGGCTGCACTCAGCGCTCCCAGTGCCGTTAAGGGCAAGAGGAGAGCTCCTCGCCTCATATGTTTCATAACCAATTGCATGCCGACTCCCAGACTTAGTTAAAATCACAGGCTCGAGACAAAGCGTCGCGGCGCGTGCCTCGCCAGTTCTTCACTCCGTGGGCGCTGATGCGAAAACCGGATGACTAAAATTTGGGCAATGTGCGGCGCATCCGCCCGCTTGTCTGTCAGCGATAGACCTTATGCGGATATGTGCTAGTCCAGTCACAAATGCCGAAACAGATATATGATGTCGCCATTGTTGGCGGTGGGCCTGTTGGCGCCACTTTGGGCCTTGCATTGGCGCGCTCAGACCTCTCTACGATTGTGCTGGACGCACGCGATCCGACGCAAGAACGGCCCAAAGACACTCGAAATTTTGCTTTAGTTACAGGGAGCTGGCGGCTTTTTGAGTCGCTCGGCCTTGCCGGGGAGTTGGCGAAGTCGGGCACGGCACTGCACGGTCTGCAGGCGATTGACGGTGGCACACACCTTATCGGCGACTGGTCGGTTTTGTTTACAGATGAGGATCTGCAATCTTCTAAATCCGGCGAAACACTCGGCCAAATGGTCCGAGCAGAGTCGTTACAGACAGTACTTGATGCCGCTTTAAGTGCTGAAGATCAGATTGAACAAAGCGCGCCCGCCCATTTCTCGGGGATGACTCAACACGCGGGACATACCGATTTAGCGTTCACGGACCGCGATACGGTTTCGGCGCGCCTCGTTGTCGGCGCGGACGGCCTTCATTCCACAGTGCGTGAAACGCTTGGCATCGAGACACTGGGCCGCGACTATCGAAAATCTGTTTTCACCGCTGATGTTGAGCTCGCCCATCCACACGATGGGATTGCTCGCCAGCTCTTCCTACCAGAAGGCCCGTTCGCGATTTTGCCGCTGCAAGGCCAGCGCGCCAATTTGGCGTGGTATCTGAAACGAGGCGCTGCAGAGAGTCTTGCGCGAGAGCCCGCTGAAGCGATTGAGGCGGAGCTCAACAGTCGGCTCGCGCATTTTGCTGGGCCCATGAAATTGTCAGGTAATGCTGGCGCCTACCCACTTATCCTTCAACTGGCTCAATCGATTGTTGGCCAAAGAGCTGTTCTCGTTGGAGATGCCGCGCGGCGCATAAATCCGTTAGCAGGCCAAGGCCTCAATCAAGGATTCAGAGATGTCCGGGCTCTGATCGATATTCTAACCGATGCTTTGCGGGTTGGAGAAGATATTGGGAGTGATTTGGTTTTGTCGCGTTACAGTGCCGAACGTCGCTTCGATGGAACGGCTGCGGGCCTCGCGCTGGATGCGATCGATAGACTGTTTTCGAATGATTCAGCCCTTACAAAACCGGCCAGAAGCGTGGGATTATTCGCGGCGCAACACATCACACCCTTGCGGCGAGTGATGGCACGTTATGCTAGCGCCACAGATGCTCCCGAGCCTCGTCGAGGTCTCGAGCCTTAGACTGTTCGAGCCAAAGCGCACCCGTATTATAAAGATAATAGAACACTTCCGCAGACTGCGTTGCCGCCTTTCCGGCAAGCTCCGCGGTGAGCTTTCGGTTTGAAAGGCGCTGCGCGCACGCGATGAATACCAAGACTGGCGCAACTGCCCAGTGAACAAAGAAAATGCTGAGCACAGCTGCGACCAACAAGACATCACATGCGGCTTCAAGCATATGGATCCGATTGACGTAATGGCGTCCAACCGGTTTCAGTTTTTCCAGCTTATCGTAAAGATGATCTGGATCGAGTGCCCAAATTTGATCGGGCGTTGCAGCGATTCGAACGGTGTCCGTTCCATCAAATGGGTGGTGATCCAAGAGTTCGGATAACTTCGGCATAGAACAAATCTCCCAACTCTAGATTACACCCTAGAAGGAAAACGAAGTCTTACGCCGGTGACGGAATTTCCGCCGCGATGGCGAGCGCATGAAGGCCGGCATCGAACTCGGTTTGTAATGCCCGCATCACCGCTCTGTGGCGTTGCACTCGGGTCATGGTCTCAAATGTTGACGCCACAATGTGTAATCGAAAATGCGTTTCGCCTTCTGGTCGTGCACCGGCATGGCCGGCGTGAAGATGGCTTTCGTCAATCACGTCCAATTCGATTGGATCGAACGCCTGAGACAAGATTTCGCGGATACGCTGAGATCGTGACATCGCTTCTAGCTTAATTAACCCGAACGCTCTATGTTCCTCGATCGATGAGTGACGATTATAGCTACCGCGTCAAGTTCAGGGACATCCGGGTTAAACCGCCTGAGGACGAAACTTCGCGTGCGAAAGCACAAGAAGTGCGTGTGTGCGAACACGACTCTTGTGATCTCGCAGGCGAGCATCCCGCACCAAAACGGTTTGGCGACGGCAAGCATTGGTTCTGCAAAAGACACGCAGCCGAATACAATCGCGCGTTCAATTTCTTTGACACGATGACCGATGAGCAATTGAAGGCGTTCAACGAGCAAGCACGTTATGGATTCAGTCCGACCTGGAAGATGGGATCCGGGCCGATGGGTGGCAGCAAATCCGGCAAAGCGAGTGATCCGCGAACCTGGAAAGGCGCGTCTTTCTTCGAAGATGCGACACAGGCCCGGGAAGCGCGTCGCGCTCAGCGCGGCGCCACGGGCGTTGCCAAGAAAGCGTTGGCTGAACTCGACCTGAAACCGACGGCGAAACCGGCGGAGATCCGCGCACGCTACGCCGAATATGTCCGACGGTTTCACCCCGACTCGAATAGCGGAGACCGGTCTTCGGAAGAAAAATTGGCGCGCGTCATTCGCGCCGGCAAGACGCTAAAGGCCGCGGGCCTTATGAAGGACGAAGGTCAAGATTGACCGCGTCTGTGAGTGGCCATGCAGACAAATCCCCAACTTTCTTATGCGGACTATTTCGAGCATCCGGTCAAACGTAAGCTTGTTCGAACCATTGAACGGCTGTCCGGGCAACCGCGGCTACAAGGCCTTTATGATGTCTATCGACGAGACTTAGCGCATGAACCCTTCTTCTCTGCGGCCGTAAAACTGCTGCAGCTTGACGTCGAATTCTCTGCGAGCCGGCTTGCCCAAATTCCGGAAAAGGGTCCGCTGGTGGTGGTCGCAAACCACCCCTTTGGTGTGTTGGACGGATTGCTGATTTCGTGGCTGATTTCACTCAAACGCAAGGACTTCAAGGTTTTGACGAATGCGGTCCTGGATGGCGCTCCAGAAGCCCGCGACTGGATTCTACCGATCGATTTCGCCAATACGAAAGAAGCGCAGGCGACGAATATCGCAACGCGCGCCGAAGCGCTGCGCCGGCTGGCGGACGGAGAATGCATTGTTGTCTTTCCGGCCGGGGGTGTCTCAACCTCCCCGACCCTGTTTGCTCGGGCGGCGGTTGATGACACTTGGAAACCGTTTACCGCAAAGCTCATTACGCGCAGCGGTGCGGCGGTAACGCCGATCTTTTTTGAAGGTCAAAATTCGCGGCTGTTTCAATGGGCGAGCCATGTCGGCATCGAGTTGAGATTGGCCCTGATATTCCGAGAGGTCCGCCGGCGGATAGGCACAGCGATGTCAGTCCATATCGGTGAAACGTTGTCGCCCGACATGTTGCTCCAAGCCGGCAATCGGCATGATCTGATGAGCTTCCTCCGCCAGCAGACTTACGGCATGGCGCCGGAATATCAGCAATCGGCGATCGCGAAGGCGGAAGCGCGCTTCAACCTTTCAAAGCCACGCATCTTCAACTGAGCGGCAGAGAAGACCTTGCCAAACTGACCCAAACAAGGTCTTTGCCGCCCTGCATTTAGGAGGATTGTCCAAATGGCAGGAGTGGTTGTTGTCGGCGCTCAATGGGGTGACGAGGGAAAAGGCAAGATTGTCGACTGGTTGTCGCATCGCGCGGATGTAATAGCGCGATTTCAAGGCGGACATAATGCCGGCCACACTTTGGTTATTGGGAATGAGACCTTCAAGCTGAACTTGTTGCCGTCCGGTGTGGTTCGAGGGGGCAAGCTATCGGTTATCGGCAACGGTGTGGTGGTCGATCCTTGGCAACTCTTGTCAGAACTCGAAAATATGGCGACCGCAGGTATTCAGCTGACACCTGATGATTTGCTGCTCGCCGAGACCGCCTGCCTCATTCTGCCATGGCACCGCGATCTCGATGCCGCGCGCGAAGGCGCTGCAAGCGACAAAGCGAAAATCGGCACGACCAAACGCGGCATTGGTCCGGCCTATGAAGATAAGGTCGGTCGTCGCGCGATTCGGGTCGCAGATCTCGCCGATGAGGCGGCTCTGGACCAAAAGCTTGAGCGCTTGATTGCCCATCACGCGCCACTTCGAACAGGTCTTGGATTGGATGCACCGGATGCGTCGGCCTTGAAAGCGGAATTGCTTTCCATCGCACCGAAAGTGCTCGCCTTTGCCGGACCCGCTTGGAAAGTGCTCGGCGAGAGCGAGAAGTTGGGGCGGCGTATCCTGTTTGAGGGCGCGCAAGGCGTCATGCTCGATGTCGACCATGGCACTTATCCATTTGTGACCTCATCCAATGTTGTTTCAGGTCAGGCTGCGGCCGGGACGGGGCTTGGACCGCGCGCAATCAGCTATGTGCTCGGCCTCGCAAAAGCTTACACAACACGTGTTGGAACCGGGCCGTTTCCAACCGAGCTGTTTGATGAGGTTGGGCAAGGGCTTGGTGAGCGCGGTCATGAGTTTGGTACGGTGACGGGCCGCGCCCGTAGGTGCGGCTGGTTCGATGCGGTCATGGTGCGTCAAGCGTGCGCCGTATCGGGCGTCGATGGTCTGGCTCTGACGAAGCTAGACGTTCTTGACGGTATGGAAGAGATCAAAGTTTGCACGGGATATCGGATTGGCGATGAGTTGTTCGACTATCTGCCAGCAACCGCAGCGGCACAGGAAGCGGTTGAGCCGATCTATGAGACCATGCCGGGATGGAGCGCCTCAACCCGTGGTGCCAGATCCTGGAATGATTTGCCGGCCGAAGCGGTTAAATATGTTCGTCGCTTGGAAGAGCTGGTCGGAAAACCCTGTGCATTGGTGTCGACGTCGCCTGAACGCGAAGATGTGATCTTGATGCGTGATCCGTTTGAGCGCGGCTAAGGCGTTGGAAAGGCAACTATTGCGCTGTCCAACCGCCATCCATTTGCAACAGCGCGCCGTTAATTGCATTGCCAGCATCTGAACAGAGAAACACCGCCATATCGCCGATTTGCTCAGCCGTAACGAACTCTTTGGTTGGCTGAGCGGCCAGAAGAACGTCGCGTTTGACCTCTTCCTCTGTCATGCCGCGTGCCTTGGCGGTATCGGCGACCTGATTTTCAACCAGCGGCGTGTAGACATAGCCCGGACAAATTGCATTGCAGCGAACACCCTGTTCAGCACCCTCCAGGGCCACCACTTTGGTTAAGCCGGCCAGACCGTGCTTGGCCGCCACATAAGCAGATTTAAACGGCGAAGCGACAAGTGCATGCGCGCTGGCAGTATTTATAATGCGCCCCCAGCCTCGGCTTTTCATGTCAGCGATGGCGAGCCGCGTGGTGTGAAAGGCAGCGGAAAGGTTGAGGGATATAATCAGCTCCCAACGATCGATCGGGAATTCTTCAATCGGCGCCACATGTTGAACACCAGCATTGTTGACGAGAATGTCGACAGGCCCAAACGTTTCCTTTGCATAATTCATCATCTCTTCAATCGCGTCGGCTTTGGTTAGATTCGCTCCGGAGAAGCCCACTGCCACGTCGAATTCAGATCTCAGACGCTCTTGGAGTGCGGTAGCCTCCTCGTCGCTGGCAAGCCCGCTCAGGACAATATCGGCGCCTTGTTTTGCGAACGCCTCCGCGATTGCGAGACCGATGCCACTTGTTGAACCTGTGACCAGCGCCGTTTTTCCTTGGAGCATGTCGTACCTTTCGTCTTGAGTGTGCTGTTTGCCTTGGTTAGACCATTTGCTTGCTGCACAAAACAGGTGGATCGCGACATGACGGCAACCCTTCAATCATTCCAGCAAGGCTTTCCGATCTATCTGATGTGGACCGGGACAGCTGGACTGCTTCTGCTGGTCGCGAGCACGATCTATGTTTTGCTGACACCGTGGCGTGAATTGGCCTTGGTTAAGGATGGGAATGGATCTGCGGGATTGGCTTTGGCGGGAGCGATTCTTGGCATGGCGATTCCGATTGCGGCGTGTCTCGCGTCGAGTGTGACTCTTGTCGATCTCTTACTTTGGGGCGCCGTGGCGCTTCTCTTGCAACTCATCAGCTATCGTATCATTGATATGATCCTGCGTGATATTCCGCGACGGATCCAGAATGACGAAGCCGGCGCAGCGATTGTTTTGATTGCTGCCAAAATGTCCGTAGCGATTCTCTTGGCCGCTGGCCTTTGGGATCCGCAATTGCAAAGGTATTAGGGGGTCTCGCCGATGCGGTTCATTCCTGATTGGGTCATTTACTGCGCGGCATTGGGTGCAATCCTATGGGCCGTGTTTTCGACATCGCCGGACCAAGATGCCCCACATACTTTGCCAGAAGCGATCCATGGGGAAGGCGCAACTCTGCCACCCCCCTCCGCCTTTGATGAGCGCGTGCTGGTCCGGGTCACAAAGCCAAAAACAGGGATCGGCACTGCCTTCGCGATCAATGATCAAGGGCAGTGGCTGACGGCACGCCATGTTGTTGAAGGGTGCGATGACATTGCGCTTCTGGTGGCACCTGAACGTTATATCCGTGCGAGAAGCGTGTCCTATTCTGAGGCTTCGGACATTGCGTTGATTGAAACGCTCTCTGACACTTATCCTGCCGTCGTTGATACCAATAGTGAGCTCCGCGTCGGTACCTATGGCTACCATGTTGGCTACCCCCAAGGACGTCCAGGTGAAGCGGTATCGCGATTGCTTTCGCGAACGAATTTGGTGTCCAGCGGCGAGCGATCTGGGACGGAATCTGTCCTCGCATGGGCTGAAACCGGTCGCACACGCGGCCTTCTGGGCTCGCTCGGTGGCCTAAGTGGTGGTCCAGTTTTCGATGAAGAAGGGCGCGTTCGTGGCGTGATCGTTGCGGAGAGCCCAAGGCGTGGGCGGATTTACACCTCGTCCCCGGAAGCGTTGAACGAGTTTATTCGCGAGAACGAAATCAGCCTCATAGGGGAGCGCCCCCGCCCGTTTTCACCAAATAGCTATGGCGAAGAAGCGGATTTCGCGCGCCGGAACCTGCAAGTGGTCAAAGTGGCTTGTGAAGTTGGCGAAGCCGAATGAGACCGTTTGCTGACCGGTTCATCGAAAAGACACGCGATTTAGGGCCCCTTTGCGTTGGTATCGATCCTCACCCGGGACGGATTCCAAAACAGTTTGGAGGCGACACACCTGAGGGTATCACGCGATGGGGGCACGCCCTTCTGGAGGCTATTGAGGGCACGGCCGGAATTGTGAAACCGCAAATCGCTCTGTTTGAACGCCATGGATGGCAAGGATTGAAAGCGTTTTCCGAGCTGTGCTTTGCAGCTCACGCAAAGGGTTTCCTTGTGCTGGCAGATGCCAAGCGCGGTGACATTGGATCAACCGCAGAAGGCTATGCGCGCGCGTACCTGACGGCTGAGTCGCCGTTCAAATGCGATGCTTTGACGGCCAATCCATATATGGGATTGGACACTCTGCAGCCTTTGGTGGATGCCGCACAAGCGTCAGGCAAAGGCGTTATCGTATTGGCGAGAACGTCCAATCCGGGTGCAAGAGATTTCCAGAATCTCGATGTCGATGGTGTCCCGTTTTATCTCCGGGTGGTTGATGCTTTGAACAAGTTGAGTGGGCCATTGGTCGGTCAGTCCGGTTGGTCGGGCTTGATGTTGGTCGTTGGAGCCACAGCGCCGGAAGAGGCGGCCTTGGTTCGGAAGCGCGCGCCGAGACTGCTTTTCCTGGTCCCCGGATACGGCGCTCAGGGTGCTGGGGTGGAATCGGCACTTGCCGGATTCGTCGGCGGCGAAGGTGGCTGTGTGAGCGCATCCCGGTCGATCAACTTCCCTAAGGCAGCTGAAGCGGCGACTACAGAAGCCGACTGGCAGGCTGCCGTTCGCGTCGCGGCCCGAGGCGCGCAAGCGGAACTCAGCGGCGCTGCCTCAAGAGCGGCCTAAGCTAAGCCTCGACAGCGCATCAAAATTACGTAATCTGGCAAATAAGAGGCTCATCAGGGCCCAGCCGAATGGCATTGGAGGAAGCATGAAACTGTTATTGGGCGCGGCGACGATGTCAGTCGCTATGATTCTCGCTGGATGTGGCAACACCACGGAATCGGCCACCACTCAGAACACGGTTGATCAAGAAGAGGCGCAGGCATTCGCGGCAGTGGGCACAGAAGAACTGCTCAATGCTGCAGCGACGCCAGACGTTTGGTTGAGCTATGGCGGTACATATGACGAGCAGCGCCATTCTGGTCTCGACTCGGTCAATTTGGAGAATGTCTCAGAGCTCGGCGTCACATGGACGTATGATCTGGCAACAGCCCGGGGCGTTGAATCAACGCCGATCGTCATCGACGGTGTGATGTACGTCACCTCATCTTGGTCGGTTGTCTACGCTCTTGATGCCATCACGGGTGAGGAATTGTGGGTCTATGATCCCGGCGTCGATCGTGCGGTGGGATCAAATGCGTGCTGCGATGTGGTCAATCGCGGCGTCGCGGTTTGGGACGGAAAAATCTACGTCGGAGTCATTGATGGGCGCCTGGAAGCATTGGATGCCGAAACCGGAGAGCTGGTTTGGAGCACCGTCACCGTCGATCAATCCCGTCCTTATACGATCACCGGTGCACCGCGCGTCGTAGATGGCAAAGTCTTCATCGGAAATGGCGGTGCCGAGCTTGGTGTTCGCGGCTACCTATCGGCTTATTCGGCGGATACCGGTGATATGATTTGGCGCTTCTACACCGCGCCAAACCCGAACAAAGAAGCAGATGGCGCTGCGTCGGATGCCGTTTTCCAATCGGTCGCAAACGCCTCTTGGGGAGATGAGGGCGCTTGGGTTGAGGCGGGCGGCGGCGGCACCGTCTGGGATTCGATCATTTATGATACTGCTAATGATGCGATCATTTTTGGCGTCGGAAATGGTTCACCCTGGAACCAAACGCTGCGTGATCCGTCTGGGCTCGACAATTTGTTCTTATCGTCAATCGTCTCCGTCGACGCCGATACTGGCGAATACCGCTGGCACTTTCAAACGACGCCGGGCGACAATTGGGATTATACGGCAACTCAAACTCTGATCATCGCGAATTTGCCACTAGGTGAAAATGGTGATGACCGACGGGTTGTGATGCAGGCACCGAAAAATGGTTATTTCTATGTGCTGGATGCGACGACGGGTGAGTTTATCCAAGGCAATAATTATGTGCCCCAAAACTGGACCACTGGTCTCGATGAAAACGGCCGTCCGATAGAAACGCCAGAGGCGCGCTATCAAGACGTTGCCTTCTTGCAAACACCCGGGCCGCTTGGGGGGCACAATTGGCATCCCATGGCGTTCAATCCAAACACCGGCTTTGCTTATATCCCGGCGCAAGAGATCCCGCAGGCTTACAAAACCGATCCTCGGTTCTCGGAAGATCCGACCAAATGGAATACGGGTGCAGATTTTTCAGCTGACGTTCCTCAACTGATTCCGGGCGACGTCATTGCCTTCCTCAGATCAGGACTGAAGGGGCGTTTGATTGCTTGGGATGTGGTCGGCAATGAACCGGCCTGGACGGTCGAGCATGAAGGACCATGGAATGGCGGCGTCCTCTCCACGGAGGGTGGTTTGGTCTTCCAAGGTAAACTGAATGGTGACTTCGTGGCCTATGACGCCGCGACCGGTGAGGCTTTGTGGACCTATGATGTGAAATCGGGCGCTGCTTCGGGCCCCGGCACTTATGAAATAGATGGCCAGCAATATGTCACCATTACAACGGGTTGGGGTTCCGCTTATGCGTTGGCCGCCGGTTTTGCCTTTGAGGACAAGCTGGGTCCAGCGGTCGGCAAAGTCGTGACGTTCAAGCTCGGGAGTGATGGCGAGATTGAAGCGCCTGATCTTCCTTTGATCGACACAACGCCACAAGCGGAACCGTTTGGAACGGAGTTGGTCCTTGCCGATGGATTGGTACACTATGCTCGCAATTGCGCCGTGTGCCACGGTCCATTTGGGATCAGTTCCGGGGTTTTGCCGGACTTGCGTTGGTCGAGCTACACAGCGACTCCTGAAGCTTGGAAGGCGGCGGTTCTCGATGGGTTGCTTCAGTCAAACGGCATGGTGTCTTTCGCCGATGTTCTAAGTGAGGAAGACGCTGAGGCAATCCGTGCCTATGTGGTTCAACAAGCTCACAATCCACCAGAGCCAGCAGGTGGGCTACAATAGCGCTACTTATAAAAGACCAAGCTCTGCTTGTTTCTTTTTGGAGAGGCCACTGGCAACCAGCCGGTGGCTTTCTTCTATGTATTGCTTCAAAGCGTCATCGCTTAAGCCAGGGTCGGCATAGTGTTGAATCCATTGAAAACCGCGCGAAGCGAGGTACGGCGCAGGCCGAAGGCCCGGTTGTTCTTTCAATATGTCGAACGATAGAGGCGATACTTTAAAGGTCACTGCCAGCGTGCTGGGCGCGACCTGCCAGCCAGCGATCGCGAAGACTTTGCCGCCTACTTTCCAGACAGCCGAGTCTCCCCACTGGCGCACAAACTGCGTCCCTGGCAAATTACCGCAAAATTGGTTGTACTCCTCTTCGGTCATGGCATCCTAGTGTATGATCGTGACGTGACCTAATTTAACGCTGAAACTGCGGGAATGATATAGATGCACATCCTTATCGCTTTGTTTGGGCTCCTGACGGCTCTGGCCGTTTGGTATTGGCGGCTGAAAATGATCGGCGATGTTGCCCGTGGCAGCGTCGAGGCCGCTAAGACGGTTGCCAACCTTCCGCGGCGTTTAGCTTTCAAACGCAAGTCTGGGAAAAAGGGCCTGCAAATTGTTGATGATCCGAGGGAAGCGGCGACGATCCTAATGCTGCAGGTCGCTCAAACGGATGGTGTCCTATCGGAAAAACAGAAAGCATCGATCCAGAACGAGATCGTCGACAATTTTAAATTCACCGAAACGGAAGCGGATGAATTGATTGAGCATGCGCTTTGGATTTCGGCGGACGCCGGAAAACCCCATGCAACCGTCTCGCGTATGACCGATTTCGTTCAGCACGCACCAGGCTTGGGGCCGAAAGAAATCGTCGATCTGGACAGTATGCTCGTCTCCGTCTCCGAAGCCGAGGGGAGCCCAGACTCAGCGCAATTGGATTTGCTTGCGCTCTTCCGTCGCAAGGCGGGACTTCGGGTCTGACCTAGATCTCCGCGTGTAGGAGAGTGTGATGCGAGCAGTGGTCATCGGTGCAAGCGGTGGGGTCGGCAACGCGCTCACGAAGAAACTATTGGCGGCCGGTTACGCGGTTCATGCTCTTAGTCGGTCTGGTGTCACCGAAGCACAGGATGCGGTTCCTGGTCGGATCGATATCACTGACGAGACGTCGATTTCTGCAGCGGTCAAATCTGTTGCCGAATATGGCCAACCCGACTTGGTGCTCGTCGCATCTGGCATTCTCTCTGCAGACAATGGTTTGCAGCCTGAAAAGAGCCTGCGCCATCAGGAAATGGATGCTTTTGCGCGTGTGTTCGCGATCAACACATTTGGTCCTGGTCTTGTGGCAAAACACTTTATCCCAGCAATGCCGAAGAAAGATCGCGCAGTGTTTGCAGCAATCTCGGCCCGGGTTGGCTCGATAAGCGACAACCAAATTGGTGGTTGGCATGCCTATCGCGCGTCGAAAGCGGCGCTCAACATGTTGATCCGCAACTATGCGATCGAACAGCGACGACGCAATCCGCGTTTCATTGCCGTTGGACTGCATCCCGGAACCGTAGATACAGCCCTGTCAAAGCCGTTTCAATCGAATGTTCCGGACGGCAAACTGTTTACGAGCGACCAATCTGCAGGGTATTTGCTCGACGTGATTTCCCAGCTAACGCCAGACGACAGCGGCAAAGTATTCGACTGGAAAGGGAACGAGATTCCCGCCTAGTCGTCTGTGTCCTGCCTCGTTGGAACGTGACCTCCGCGACGTCCGAAATCCGCTTCTGCGGTGTCCAATCCGGCATCGATGATTTCGCGCCGAATACCGCGTGCGCGGGAAAATTCTTCAAACAATGTATCACCATCATTTCGGCGAATGGCGCGTTGCAATGCGGCCAAATCTTCGCTGAAACGACCGAGGGTTTCTAGGACGGCGTCTCTGTTGGTCAAAAACACATCCCGCCACATTGTTGGGTCGGACGCTGCAATGCGTGTGAAATCCCGAAAGCCACCGGCAGAAAACTTCACCACTTCGCCTTCCTCAACGGTTTCCATATCATGTGCTGTCGATACGATATTGTAAGCGATCAAGTGGGGCAGGTGAGACGTAATTGCGAGTACCCGATCGTGCCGCGTCGCCGTCATCAGCTCGACGCGAGCGCCGAGCTGCTCCCAAAAGCGCTGCAGCTTCAACACAGCCTCTCGATAGGCTGGATCAGTAGAGTCGTCTGGTGTCAGGATATGCCAAGCGCCGCGAAACAGTTCTGCGAAGCCGGCTTCAGGGCCAGACCGTTCAGTCCCTGCAATCGGGTGCCCGGGAATCAAGTGAACCGAGTCGGGGCAGTGCTTTGCCATATCTTGCGCGGCCTTGGCTTTGACGGACCCGACATCTGTCAGTATGCAGCCGTCGCTCAAGCTGGGCGCAATCGCTGCAACGGCGTCGCCAAAGCCGCCAACTGGTACACACAGGCAGACGCAATCTGCACCGGACACGCAATCCGCAACAGAGTCGTACATAACGCCCGGAACAAGCCCTTCGGCACGCAAGCGGACGTCTTGGTCAGCGTCATACAGGCTAACAGATTCCGCTCCGCCATAGGCCTTCACAGCGTGCGCAATCGACGCGCCCAATAGGCCGACGCCGATAATGGCGATGCGATCAAAGCCGGTCGTCGTCATAGTTCTCGTTGCAGGAACGATTGGAAAGTAGCGATTACGTCATCATTTGCTTTTGGGATGCCGATAGACAGTCTCAAACAGTTTGGCAGGCCATACACATCGACGTCACGCGCAATAATTCCATGCTCCCGCAAGAATTGATCGGCGTCTGTCGCGCTCAACCCATTCTGATCTGGGAATTTGATCAATATGAAGTTTGCAACGCTCGGTACAGCTTCCAAGCCGATAGCTTCAAGGGCGTTGACCACGCGTCGCAGTTCAACCGCGTTCAATTCAGCCGATTTCGCCTGAAATGAATCGTCTGCCAGCGCTGCAATTCCAGCCGCTTGTGCGACTGCACTCACGTTGAAAGGGCCGCGCGTCCTGTGAAGCGCATCGATGATCGACGCAGCGCCATAAGCCCAACCCAAGCGAAGTGCTGCAAGACCATGAATCTTCGAGAAGGTACGTGTCATGAGAACATTAGGTGCCTCGCCGGCCAGTTCCATTCCCGCAGAATAATCGTTTCGGCGAACGTACTCTGCATAGGCACCATCTAAGACGAGGATAACATGCTCGGGAAGGCCAGCATGAAGGCGACGCACTTCATCAAACGGCAGATAAGTGCCTGTTGGGTTGTTGGGGTTGGCAATAAAGACGATCTTTGTGCGCTCGGTTACCCGTTGCAATAGGGCATCGACATCAGTTGTAAAATCACGTTCTGGTGCCATCACGGTGGACGCACCGGCCTGTTGCGCCGCCAGTTGATAGATCAGGAAGCCGTGCGCACTCTGCAGAATCTCGTCACCAGGCTCCAAATAGGCGCGGGCGAGGAGTTGAAAAATTTCGTCAGAACCGGCGCCGCAGATGATCCGTTCCGCATCAATCCCGTACTTGTCCGCAAGAGCGAGGCGCAACTCAGTGGCGCTGCCATCGGGATATTCAGCAAGGTTCTGACTCGCATCAAGCAGCGCTTTCTGAGCCGCAGCGCTGCATCCGAGTGGGTTTTCATTCGAAGATAGCTTCCAGCCAGACTTGGGCTTTTGCCCGCCGACATAGGGCGTGATCTCCAAAATATTGGCGCGCGGTTTCGGACCAGACATAGACGGCTCCTTTCGAGCTCTGCGTCCTGACGCGAAGCCGTCTCAAAATCAAGTCTTCGTGTGGTCGGCGCAGGCGTGACCTTAGCTGGAAACGGCCTGATCGTCGCGTTCGCCTGTACGAATTCGAATCACGGTATCCAGCGGCACGATAAAAATCTTGCCATCGCCAATTGTGCCAGTGTTCGCAGATTTAGAGATCGCT
Organism: Pseudomonadota bacterium; assembly: GCA_038534315.1. Classification (GTDB taxonomy): domain Bacteria; phylum Pseudomonadota; class Alphaproteobacteria; order Caulobacterales; family Hyphomonadaceae; genus Henriciella. The sequence goes on from JBCAWZ010000027.1 coordinate 35,520, forward strand.
TCAGCAACCCGCTCAGCTTCATCTGCCGTGCACGCCACTTCCACCTTCACTTTAGGCAGCAGACGCACTTCATATTCGGCACCACGATAAACTTCGGTCTTTCCTTGCTGACGCCCATATCCACGCACCTCGGTGACGGTTAGGCCGGATACGGCCAAGCCCCCAAGTGCGTCGATGACAGCATCCAGCCGGCTGGGTTTAAAAATTGCTGTTACGAGTTTCATGCCCCGACTCCTTATTTCTCAATTGCTAGCGGAGCGGATGAGATCCGCTTGGTCAATCACTTATCTTGCCGCTCTGAATCACCAATGCGCGCTGCATCGCGTCGAGGCAAGGTCTGTCGGCCAATTCTTCCTTTGACCGGTTGGGCGATCGGCGCTGGCGCGCTCCCACCTGGTTTCGCGTAAAGTCGCTTTGCAGCTTCCACCAACACCACGCCGCCAAGACCCGGCAAGACCCATTCACCGGCCCGCTCCCAGCTGCGCGAAGCAGCCGTAATAATTGGCCAGTCCAATGGCGGCATGTGCACTGCGGTTGTGCTTGCCGTCACCGTAAACAGTGAGTCAGACAGATATTTGATCAGCTGATTGCGGGTCCAAGGACGGCCATACCCGAACGCTTGCGCTTCGGTGGCTGACCAGAAACTGCGACGGTTTGTCGTCGCCACAACGATCCGACCTTCGGGCGCAAGCAACCGCCAGGCTTCTCGCATCAAGTGGCGTGGATTTTCCGCTTCTTCCAATGCGTGTAGCAGAACAATTCTGTCAAAACTGGCGTCACCAAACGGCAAGCGGTCCTCAGGGGCCCGTGTCACAATCCCGCCTCTCGTGCCAGAATAAGAGGACGCGCCGATTTCTCCGGGCAGAACAGCGGCGAAAGATCGTGCCGTGTCCTGCCAAATAGGGATCAAGGGAAGTGTGTAGCCGATACCCAACATATCGTCGCCGGCGCAGGGTCCCCAGAGATCTCGTAGCCGATCGCCGATACGATCCGCCGCCGCTTTGCCAATTGCGCGTCCATAGAAGTCTTCTAATGTGCTTGCGGTTTGACGCATTTTCTCTTGTGTCTTTTTGCCGGTTCCGTGAGACTAAACCCCACCATGCTACACGTACATCAATTTCCCTGTCTAAACGACAATTACGGCTATCTCGTCCACGATTCTGAAAGTGGCGAAACAGCTGCCATCGATACGCCTGATGCGGAAAAGTATCTTTCCGAGGCGAACCAGCTGAACTGGACCATTACCGCCATTTGGAACACACATTGGCATCCTGATCATGCCGGTGGCAATCAAGCGATCAAGGCGGCCACCGGCTGCCGGATTATCGGGCCCGCAAATGAGGCCGACAAAATTCCAGCGATCGATCGTGCCGTCAAAGGTGGTGACAGTGTGCAGCTCGGAAACGTGACGGCACATGTGATTGATGTCCCCGGCCACACACTCGGTCACATCGCATTTCATCTCGCGGATCAAAGCATGGCTTTTGTCGGCGATTCTGTCTTTGCGCTGGGATGTGGACGGGTGTTTGAAGGAGATGCAAACATGATGTGGACGAGTCTGAGCCGCATCAAGGCGCTTCCCGAAGAAACGGTTTTATACTGCGCGCATGAATATACGCAGGCGAATGCGCGCTTTGCAGAAACCGTCGATCCGGACAATCAAACTCTCACCGCGTACATCCAGGAAATCGATGACAAGCGCTCCAGGAAAGAACGCACCGTTCCGACGGTTCTCTCTCGAGAGCTTTTAACAAACCCATTTTTGCGCGCGGACGACCCGGAGCTGCAAGAACGTATGGGACATCCTGGCGATGCGGTGGCGACCTTTGCGGAAGTGCGCGGTCGCAAAGATCGGTTCTGAGATGCAGCCTGCTCGCGCTGGCGATCTTGGCGCCAGAGAACTCATACGACTGCTTGGAATGGCGCCACATCCGGAAGGCGGACATTTTGTAGAGACGTTTCGAGCCAAGGGGTCTGAGCGTCCCCAATCTACGGCGATCTATTATCTGTTGCAGGCCGACGAGGTCTCCGCCTGGCACCGTGTCGATGCGGACGAACACTGGCTTTGGCATGCGGGTGGGCCGCTCAGCCTCACCCTCTCCCCGGCGGATGGTCAGGGGGCGACCGCTGGTATTTTGGGGCCTGATCTTCGTGCGGGCCAAAAGCCCCAAATCACGGTTCCAACCGGCTATTGGCAAACGGCCGAAACGTTGGGCGCGTGGACGCTGGTGAGCTGTATTGTAGCGCCCGGCTTTGAGTTTTCGGGTTTTGAGCTTGCGCCATCGGAATGGAAACCAAACGTTTAGCGAACCCGTGAAAACCGGTTCGCCTTGTTAAGAATTCGTTTACCTTCGGCATACCCGTCAGTATACGGATTTGGCGCATTCCGTCTTACGGAAATGCGCCCGCTTTGCTGACGCTAGATGCGATTGGGTGACCCAGAACAGTCTCAAGCCAAACCGAAGTCTGGATCATCTTTTCAAGATCGATGCCGGTAGAATAGCCAGCCCTTTCAAGCATGTAAACAACATCTTCTGTCGCGACATTTCCAGTCGCCGCAGGCGCAAAGGGGCAACCGCCAATGCCGCCGCAACTCGCATCGATGACATCGACCCCGGCCTCCACCGCGGCGAACACATTCGCCAAGCCAGCGCCTCGCGTATCGTGAAAGTGCATGCGCAGGTAGACGTCCGGGGCCTCCAAACGCACCCGTTCGATGCGGTCGCGCACGTCCCAAGGCGTGGCAACACCGATCGTGTCTCCCAAAGCGAGCTCATTTACGCCGGCGCGTTGCGCCTGAGCAGCGAGATTGCCGACAATAGCAGGGTCGACATCGCCATCATATGGATCCCCAAATGCCACCGAAATGGTCGCCGTTAGGGGAATATCTGCTTCGAGGATCAGCGGCGCGCATTGGGCCAACATGTCGGCGCTTTCTTGCGGCGACATGCCTTGATTTCGACGTCCGAAACCTTCGCCTGCCACGAGGACGAAGTTGATCTCGTCAACCGCTGCGTCGATCGCGCGGCGAACCCCCTTCTCGTTGAGCGCTATGGCGATATGTCGGGTTTCGCTTGTACGGTCGAGGCCATGAAATATCGCCGCGCTGTCAGCCATTTTAGGGACGGCTTTGGGCGAGACAAAAGACCCAGATTCCATTCTTCGAACGCCGGCAGCTTCAAGCCGGGCGATGAATTCAAGCTTCTGGTCTACGGTTAGATTAGCGGGATCGTTTTGCAGTCCGTCTCGCGGTCCGACCTCGACAATATCAATGCGCCTTGTCATGAGGTCTGTTTAATCAGGATCGCTAGCAAATGACAGACCTAAGGAAGGGTCTGTCGTGTTGCGGAGGACAGACAATGTCATTTCAGCCCCCATTGTGCGGATCGGCGCAGGACGAAGCGGTTGAACTGCGCCCAAACTTCAACAGTGACGGTCTGATTGCGGCGATTGCGCAGGACGTCGAAACGGGTGAAGTCCTGATGCTTGCTTGGATGAATGACGCGGCGCTTTCGGCGACGTTAGAGACCGGGCGCGCGGTCTATTGGTCCCGTTCGCGCCAAGAGCTTTGGCGCAAGGGGGATACATCTGGCCACACGCAAAGTGTCGTCGAGCTCCGCATTGATTGCGATCAGGACGCCGTTTTGCTCAAAGTGCGTCAGAGCGGTGGCGCCTGCCATACGGGCCGTAAGGCCTGTTTTTATCGGATTGCGACGCCGGACGGGACGCTGCATTTCGAGTCAGATTAAAGACTTGAATTGATTGAACTCTCTCCAGTTTCTGGCGCAGACTGAGCGCTTAAACTGGAGAAGCAAATGGCGATCCCGACAGGATTTGAACCTGTGACCTACAGATTAGGAATCTGTTGCTCTATCCTACTGAGCTACGGGACCGTTATCCCCAACCTATCCTCTTTCTATCCCCGTATGAAGAGGGGTTCCAATGCCGACATATTCGGCATGGGCCGGGTATGAAATGGGTTTGAGATCCGGTTTTGGTATGGCGATCCTGGGTATGTTTTTCTCAGCATGCGACGCACAGACCGACTTTCCGGATATGCTGGAAGGCGAAACGGGTCGAATCGTTCGCATTATCGACGGTGATAGTCTGGTTATGGAGGGCGGCCAGACGGTGCGACTGGTTGGCTTGGAAGCACCGCGGCTGGGCCGTCGAGGCGATCCCGATCAACCCTATGCTTCCGAGTCAGCGCGACATCTTGAAAGCTTGGTTTTGGGGCGTGTGGTTCAGCTTTATTATCCGGGTCCGACACGGGATCGGTTTGATCGCGCTTTGGCCCATGTCGTGACGCGCGACCAGGCGGGCCCAAATGTATGGATCAATCTCGCTTTGATCGACCGCGGCGCGGCTTGGGTGCGGCTCTATCCGGACACGGCGCTGCAGGCAGAGTTATTGCTTGAGGCTGAGGACAGAGTGCGTGCCGATGAGCAAGGCCTATGGGCTGAATCAACTTATCAACCGATCGAAGTGGCAGCGATCACGCCGGACGACGATGTGCGGTTTCGGCTCCTTTGGGCGAACCTTGGCCCGGCGATGCCGGCGCAACAGATAAATTCAGGTGCGCCGCTGGCGTGTTTTCGCGCGCTTGAAGACACCGGTCTGATCCTTCAAGTGCGCCGTGTCGCCCAGCGCGTTTGTGATCTCACTGACGGCACAAAAGTGGAGCTGCGGACGCTTACGCCCGGACCCGAATTGACGGTGACGCATGACAAACATGTCCGCGTGCTCACCACCCCAATGCCGGATCCGGAGACTGAATAGGCCTAGCCGGCGATGTATTGTGCGCCGTTTACGGTCATTGTCGCGCCGGTGATGAAGGCGGCATCTTCGCTCGCCAGATAAGCGCACATGGACGCAATCTCTTCAGCTTTGCCGAGGCGGCCAACGGGTATGGTCGAGATAATGCCTTCGAGAACATTTTCTGGCACCGCGCGGACCATCTCTGTGTCAATATAGCCAGGCGCGACCACATTGACCGTGATGCCTTTTTTCGCGCCTTCTTGGGCGAGTGCCTTCGTCATGCCGATGAGGCCAGCTTTGGCGGCGGAGTAATTGGCCTGACCAAACTGTCCCTTTTGGCCATTGATCGACGAGATGTTGATCACGCGTCCGAAGCCACGCTCGCGCATGCCGTCCCAAACTTGCCGGGTGACATTGAAGGCTGAGGTGAGATCGATATTGATCACTTCCTGCCACTGTTCGAGTGTCATTCGATGGAAGGGGGCGTCGCGGGTCACACCCGCATTGTTGACGACAACATCGACCGGGCCGAGTGTGCTTTCAATATCCGCAAGACCTTTGCCGACCGCGTCAAAATCGGCGACATCAAATTTAAAGACATCAATGCCGGTTGCGGCTTTGAATTTGGCGGCGGCCTCGTCATTGCCACCATAATTTGCTGCGACTTTAAAACCCTGCGCTTTGAGTGTCTGGCTGATGGCTTCACCAATGCCACGCGTTCCACCTGTTACCAGTGCTGTTCTGGACATGCTCTTTCCTCCGATTATGCTGCGCAGCATATAATTCGCGGCGCTTTGGAAACGGGTTTTAAGCACGCCTATAGTAGGTCTGCCAAGACTCATGTTTTATTTGGGTTTTTCGGCCTATTGTTTGCAAGTGAAATCCAGATAGGCGCGCGAGCCACACAACCGCAAAGGGGTAGGGTATGGCAAAGAAAAATGACACTGATGGCCCAGTGATCATCAAGAAGTACGCCAATCGTCGGCTGTATGATACTTCGACCTCGTCTTATGTGACGCTCGAACACCTGTCTGATCTGGTTCGGCGCGGCGTTGATTTCGAAGTGCGCGACGCCAAATCGGGCGAGGATTTGACGCGGTCTGTTCTCACCCAAATCATATTCGAGAAAGAGAATAAGGGAGAAGGCGCTTTGCCTCTCGGCTTTCTTCGCAAGCTGATCGGCTTCTATGGCGGCGGGCCGCAGGCGCTGCTGCCGGCCTGGTTGGAGATGAGTATGAACAGTTTTGCAGAGAGCCAAGAGCGCTGGAGCAAGGCGGTCACCGGCAATGTCAGCCCCTTCAGCCTGTTCGAAAAGCAGGCGCGCGCGAATATGCAAATGTTTGAGCAAGCGATGAAAATGTGGACGCCAGGCATGACGTCAGCCAAACCCGATGACGCCGGAGCAAACTCGTCGAAGCGGGAGGCGCCGCCAACAGATCCGATGTCGATCTTGCAACAGCAAATGCGGGCGATGCAGGAACAGCTCGACGCTTTGGCGAAGAAGTAAGCGGCTTTAGTTCGAAAGCAGGCGCCTCGGATCGAACGTTTCACCGCGGTCCCGCGCGTCAAGAACGGCCTTACCGGACACGAGCCAAACGATGCCCGCATCGGTGCGTTCGCCATTTGCCGGATCGCCCGTGTCATAACCGATCAATAGATCGCCATATCCGTCGAGATTGAGATCGCCAATGTCGATGATTTGGCTCAAATTTCGGCCATAACCGTCGGGCACCTGCATCGCCCCAGCCGCATTGATCGGCAATGGAACAATAGAACTCCCGCCATTCGGCAAGTCATTTGTCATCGAGAAACTGGTCGCCGAAGGCGAGGTTAACGGGGTCGGGTCGTCTTCGCCTTCGCCGCCCGCACAGGCTGCGATGACGAGCGTTGAAGACAAAA
>JBCAWZ010000028.1:0-41879 GCA_038534315.1 Pseudomonadota bacterium
GGCCTCAGCCTCGACTCCAGCGCGATCCAATGCGCCCTTGATGACATGACCTGCCATCGTGATCCCGTGAGTGTCGTTTAAAGACCCGCGACCTGCTTTGGCTAGCCCGGTCCGGGCGGTGGAAACAATGACGGCTTCCCGCATGAGTAACTCCCTGTTTTGCTGGGCGCACCCTATCGAGACGGCTGTCATTACGCCAGTAAAATCCCGCACGCATCGCAGGACGACGTCGCGGCAACTGTTACGATTCCAGACGATCGCTCAGGTCAAAAAGGGAAAATGGGGGCCGGTCCCGCCAGTTTCGCCCCGGATAAAGTCCCGTTCTGCGAGTCAGATGCGATCGTCTCGCGGGATGCCTGGCGATAGTGGTTCTGCTTCGATTGGCTGCGTTAGCAAAGGCCAAAGCGCGTGATCCCTCGCTCTACGCCATTGCAATTGACCGATATCCATTTCGAGATGATTTGCCTTTGGTTGATCCTGGTACAGGCCGAACAAGCGATCCCACCAGGGCAAACAAAATCCATAATTGCGCTGACTTTCTTTGAGGTCCGTCGAATGATGCACTCTGTGCATGTCTGGCGTCACAAGCGCCAATCGAAGTCGACGATCGAGTTTTATCGGCAGGTCCAGATTAGAGTGGCTAAACATCGCGCAAACATTCAGCACGACTTCAAAAATCAGCACAGCGAGTGGTGACGCGCCGATCGCCAACACCAGACAGGCTTTCCAAATCAACGAAATCAGGATTTCGCCCGGGTGAAATCGCAAGGCTGTCATCACGTCAAAGTCGACATCGGCATGGTGCACGCGGTGAAAGCGCCAGAACAAGGGCACTTTGTGAAACACCACATGCTGCAGCCAAACGCCGAAATCCATGGCTATAACAACCACAACAATCGCCAAAAGCGTTGGAACGGTCGTCAAGTTGAGAACGCCTACACCATTTCGCTCTGCCCAAATTGCGACCCCGATTAGACCCGCAGGCGCAGCAAGCCGCGAGAGGCCGGTCCCAATCGCAAGTAGTGCGATGGATCCGGGCCATCTGTCGACCCGACGCAACCTTCTTTCCCGGCGCGGCCATATCGCTTCGGCGACGAGCAAAACGGCAATCGGCGCCAAAAAGAGCAATAATCGTTCAAAGGCCATGAAGAGAACGCTTTAACAGATAAGTTCAGGTTTGGGATGGGGCTGTTCTTTACCGGCGGCACTGTTCGTAAAGCGGCCACTCTTCGCGCAAAAAAAGAATCTTTGGCAAAGATTCTACAGAAAAGACACAATCGAGCCTTTGAAATGGGACGCGTCCAGCGATAAGGATAGAGAACGCACAGACCGAAAGGCTTAAGAATGTTGCACCCGTCCACCCAAAAGCTCATAGATCGCCTCGCCGAAATGACGTCGACGAAGAAGATTGAATGGGCTGAACACAAAGACGAAGGTGTCAGCTATTCGACCGAGGGCTACAGCGTGGTGCTGACCGGCGCGCCAGTAGAGCTGATTATTTTCAGCAGTTCGGAAAAGGAACTCGAACGCGCGACTGTCGACCAGTTGCTCGCCACGCCGGCAGAGGAAGGTGGCACTTATTCCGACATTGTCGCTGCGATGCAAAGTGAAGCAATACGTTACGCGCGCGGCACGGAAACGGCCATCTCAACACTGTTAGACCAGTTGAGCCCCTCTCCCGAAGCGGACGCACCGGATCCAGAAATCGAAGCCTACGACGAGCCGGTGGAGACAGAAGACTCACAGCTACTCGAAGACGAAGTTGACCCAACTGGGCTGCTTCAAACCGAACCGCTGAGTGAATTCGAAGCGGAAGTTGAAATCGAGGACATTGACGGGCAGAGCGCAGAAGTTGCCGCGGATACTGACACGATGACAGCGGCTGTTGCACGGCTCGCCGACGAAGTGAATGAACGCGCCGAGTCGAGCGTTGATGAAACAGCGCTGGAAACTGACGAACCCGCATCGGCAGAAGAGTCTGAACCTGTTGCTGAAGTTGAACCGCCATTGATCGAGGTGTCAGATGACGACACAAATCTGTCGGCGCAAGAACCGTCTACCCATGACGACGTCGAAACGGCACCCGTTCCGCCATTCAGCTACATCCCATTTGGATTGACCTCTGAGTCCGAACTACCCGATGCGCCAGACGCCTCACTCCCCGAGGAAGATTTGACAGCAGAAACTGTTTCGGATGACTCGCCGACTGAAGATGAGGCACCTGCAGAACCAAAAGGCTTTCAACCCACGGTCATTTCGCCAATCGCGAACGATGATGAACCACAAGAACAACCAACGGAAGCGATCGATCTTGCCGGCTTAACAGCCTCGGCGATGGAGCAGTCCTCCGCCGAATCTTCAGATGATACGAACGTAACCACCGCCGAACGTCCCACCGAATTTGCCGGAATTGGCGCCGGAACGGGTTTGCTTCGCACGGTCATCTCAGATTTCGAACCCGAAGAAACGGACGCGCAATTGGAAGCCGTCGAAACAACGCCGGTTGTGGAAGATAGCAAACTCGTGATTGATGCGACCGATGACGTTGTCGACTTTGATCCGAGCGAGCTTTCCGAAGACACAGCCGAACTGAAGACCGTCGAACAAAGCGCCGTGGCAGAAGATGTTGACGAAGGCGCCTCCGAAGCTGGAAGCGATGCCGACGCTGAAGAAGACGCCGAACCAGAGCGTCCGCGTTTTAATCCCTGGAGCTAGTTGGCCTCGGATTCGTTGCGTTACAGCAACATGACACAGAAAAGACACAAGTATGACAGCGTCCGACAGGTCGAACGCTTGCGGTCGGCTCGCGAACGGCGTTAACCGTTTCCAACCACGCGTCGCGCGCGTCCTCCCATACACCGAGCCTGGATCCCCTACATCATGCACACAAAGACACTGCTAAAAGCAACCGTTGCGGCAGCCGCAACGATCGCCGCTTCGAATTCCCTCGTATCTTTCGCCCAACAAGTAGACGACGAAGCACGCCTCGCTACCGTGACAACGACCGCGCAGCGCGTCGAAGAAGATGCGCAGGATGTGCCGATTTCGATCACGACAGTGTCAGATGAAAAACTAAATGTTTTGAAGGCTGCTGGTGCGGATGTCCGTTTCCTGTCGGCGCGTGTTCCAAGCGTCATTGCTGAAAGCTCTTTTGGACGAGCCTTTCCACGTTTCTATATTCGAGGCTTCGGCAATACAGACTTTGACCTCAACGCAACGCAACCCGTCAGTCTGGTTTATGACGATATTCCCTATGAGAATCCCATCCTAAAAGGCTACCCGGCATTTGATCTACAATCCGTCGAAGTCTTAAGAGGGCCTCAGGGAACTCTGTTCGGCCGCAACACGCCAGGCGGCATCATCAAATTCGACTCGGTTAAGCCAAGTCAAGACTTCGATGCTTATGTCAAAGCCTCTTATGGCACTTATGATACCGCTGAGTTCGAAGGCGCGATTGGCGGAGGGCTCACCGAGAATTTGTCCGGCCGCCTTTCCTTTATTCGCCAGTCCCGTTCTGACTTTGTAGACAATGCGTTTACCGGCGAGGAAGACGCCTATGAGGGCTTCGAAACCACAGCATTCCGCGGACAGCTTTTGTGGGAGCAAGGTGATGATTTCAGCGCCCTCCTCAATGTTCACGGCCTGGAAAACGAAGGCAGCGCACGTCTTTTCCGCGCGAATATCATCGACATTGGCGGCGGGTTCAGCGACGATTTCGACCGCAACAAAGTTTTCTACGATGGTGGCGCTGGAAACCCGCTGACGCAGGATAGTTTCGGGGTGAACCTTCGTTTGGAAAAAGGGTTCGGCAATGGCTGGGACGCGACTTACATCTACGGCAATGAGACGACTTCCACATTCTCGCGCGGTGATATTGACGGCGGATTCGGTGCAGGCTTCCTCGGAGAAGGCAATTTTGGCCCTGGCGACATTATCTTCTTCCCTTCGGAAAGTTCAGGCGGCGTCGACGATCTGACGCAGGAAACGCACGAACTGCGCTTTGCGTATGACAATGGTGGCGCTCTTCGCGGCCAAACGGGTGTTTTCCTTTTCGACGAAGAAGTTGATATCACGTCGCTCAGCTATGACACACTTGCACCGGGCCAACCGGTCAATGGTCGCGCAACGCGAAGCCAAACGTCTGAGTCTATCGGCATTTTCGCATCTCTTTCTTATGACCTAACCGAGCAGCTGACGGTTTCAGGCGGTTTGCGCTTCACCGATGACGAAAAAGATTTCGTCGTTGAGCGGACGCTCGGACCTTTCGGCGCACCGCCGCTTGGACCGATCGCAGACACTGTAAGCGATGAGCAGGTTTCCTTCGATGTTTCAGCAACCTATGCCCTGAACGATGATGTGAACATCTATGGCCGTGTCGCACAGGGGTATCGGGGGCCGTCGGTTCAAGGACGGCTTGTATTTGGTGATGTCGTTTCAGAGGCGGACAGCGAAACCGTTATTTCTTATGAGGCAGGTGTAAAATCAGAACTGCTCGACAATCGCGTTCGTCTCAACACCAATGTGTTCTTCTACGAAGTTTCTGATCAACAATTGACGGTGGTTGGCGGGATCGACAACACGGTTCAGCTGATCAACGCCGATAAAGGCGAAGCGTATGGCTTGGAGATAGATCTCGAAGCCGCGCCAATCGAAAACTTACTCGTCACAGCCGGCCTGTCTTACAATAAGACGGAGATCAAAGATGACCTCCTGCTGTCACCAGGGTGTGGTGTGCCTTGCACCCTGCTCGATCCAGCGGTTTTCGACGTTGCCGGAGAAACCGTCCAAGTCTCGCCCGGCGGAATGGCACCGGCTGGCGGCACACTCCTCGGTTACAATATTTCGGGCAACAGTTTTCCAAATGCGCCAGAATGGATTGGCAACGTCACCGCACGGTACTCAATCCCCCTCGACAATGGCGAATTCTATGCTTTCACAGATTGGGCCTATAAAGGCGATACCAACTTCTTCTTGTATGAGAGCGAAGAGTTCCGCCAAGACGGCTACTGGGAAGGCGGTTTGCGGGTCGGATATCTTTGGGACGAGGGCTACGATGTTGCCGTTTTTGGCCGTAACATTACGGGCGAAGATGCTCTGACGGGCGCCCTCGACTTCACCTCGTTCACGGGTTTCATCAACGAACCAACCATTTGGGGCGTAGAGATCCGCCGGGACTTTTAGGTCCGTAACATTGAGCTAAAAGGGTCGGGGTTATTCTGCCAGCTGCGTTTGCGGATGCGCCCACCCCCGACCCGACAGCATCCTGAACGTCCGCTTGATCGGCTTCATCGTCATGATCCGGAATACGGCCGGCGTGAAGTAAAGCGCCAGAATTGCAGAGCCGGCGACGCCCCCAGCGATTGCGGTCGCCAATGGCATCCAGAACACATCACCGGTTAGAATAATCGGTACAAAGCCACCCATTGTCGTTAGCGTGGTTGCAACTATGTGACGGGTTGCAGCAACGACGGTTTCGCGCTGTGCAATCACATCGTCGGCCATGCAGGCTTTGTTGGTCTGCAGCAAAGAGAGCACAACAATCGACCCATTGATCGCAATACCGAGCAATCCCAAGGCGCCAATAATCGCATTGAAACCAAGCGGTAGATTGAACATCCAGACCCCACCAAAAGCGAGCCCCATAGACATCCCGCCAACCGACAAGATTAGAAACGCCATGCGGAAAGAGTTAAACACAAGCGCGACGGCACCTGCCATCACCAGAACCAATGGCACCGCTAAGCTCAGCAGGTTTCCGACTGCCTCAGAAGAATTGCTCGCCTGACCACCGATAATGAGGTCATACCCCGTCGGCAAAGCAAACCCCTCATCTTGAAGACGCGCCTGATAGGTGGCGAAAATCGGATCCGGCAGGGCATAAGGCTCTACGAAACCGAATATCTCGTTGACGCGCTCGCCATCGAGGCGAGTGATCACAGCCGTTTGCGGATCCAAAGTGATTTCGCCGAGTGACGAGAGAGACGCACCGGTTTGACCTGGCAAATTGCCGATCGTCTTTGACCGCAAATCGGACAAGCTGCCCCGACGAATATCGGTTGCAATGACCCGTACCGGCACCTCTTCAACACCTTCCAGAATGGATCCCGCAGGCACGCCTTCGAGCTCGGCTCGAATATCATTGGCGAGTTCGGTCAATCGTTCACCAGACATCCCGGTTGAGATCTCATCTGCGCGAATGGTCACGACGGGTGCACCGAGCTCCAAGTTCGACCGTGTGAATGTGACACCAGGTGTCTCTGCTAAAATGCGGCGCGCATCCTGGCCCAGTGCGTGCAGCGTTGAGAGGCTGTCCCCACGTATAAAGAATGCGATGGGCGCGGGTGCGGGCGGGCCTTGTTCAAAAGGTGTGGCGAGGAATTGCGCTTCAGGAAACTCACGGCGCAGCTGCGCCTGAACATCTGAAACAATATTGCGAGACTGCTCGCTGTTCTCGAGCTGAACAAACCCGGTCACAAAGCCAACATATCCCTCGGTATTGTTTAGGGCGTTGTAGTAAACCCGTGGTCCCGGTTCACCGATGGTCAAATTGACGTCGGTAACGCCTGGCCACTCCATCAACATTTGGGTCGCCCGTTCAGCGACATCAATCGCTTCGCCCACCGTGGCTTGAGGTGACAAGGTCGCTTCAACTTGGAACTGATCCCGCTCGGTTTGTGGGAAGAATTGCGTTGGCAAGCTACCGGCGAGTATGAAGCCTGCAATGACGGGCACTACCCCCAGCACAATGCCGATCACCGGGAACCGCAAAACCCTCTCGACGCTCCATCGATACCCATCCGTGAGCCAAGCGAATTTTACGCCATTGCGCCAGAAACGCTGTTTCAGAGACGTGTCTCGTGCCCCATCGAGCCAACCCGCAAACGCTGGAATAATCGTCATCGCAATGACGAATGATCCAACCACAGCAAAAATAACCGAGAGGCCAATCATGCCGACAAATTCTCCAGCACCACCTGGCAACATAGCAATTGGCGCGAAGGCTAGCGCAGTTGTGAGCGTGGAGGCGAACAGCGGCCCAAATAGCTTGCTCAGCGCGGCTTCTATCGCTTGCGGAATGTTGAGTCCGTCATCGCGCTCTTGATCATATTCGTCGACAACAACAATCGCATTGTCGATCAGCAAGCCGAGAGAGATGACCAATCCGGTGACTGACATCTGATGCAATGGAAATGAGAACAGGCTGAATAAGGTCAAAACCAGTGCGATTGTCAGCGGTAACGCGAGACCGACCACGATGGCCGATCGCCAGCCCATAACGAAGAACAGCACGCAAAACACAATCAGCGCTGACATCATTAGGTTTCTTGCCAAGCCGTTTAGGCGGGTTTCAGTATACCCACTCTGATCAAAGATGAGTTCAACGGCGATGTCGGTAGGCGTGGTTTCAGAAAATTCATCAATAACCTCCCGCGCTGTAACTGCCCATCGGTCAACGCGTTGATTGGTCGACAAGTATGCCGCAACGAATACCGCGCGTTTGCCATTGCTCATCGATAGTCGGGTCAGCGGATCCTCAACCCCTTTTTGCACGCGCGCCACATCGCTGACGCGAACCGCTGTTCCATCATCGCGTTGCAACAGCGGAACCGCTCGAATCCGTGCGATGCCGTCAAACTCGCCCCCAATTTCCAATCCGAGGTCGCTTGAAGCGCCACGAACATCACCTGCTGGGACCTTCGCGTCAGAAGCGGCAATTAGGCGAGCAGCCTGTTCAAGCGTAAGACCGGCGGCTGCCAATTTATCTGGGTCTGCAATGACGCGAACTTCTTCGTTCGGCAGCCCCATAATCTCGGTTTCTTCCGTTCCATTGAGGTTGCCGAGGCGATCTTCAAGTGTGCTTGACAAGCGCGCCATGACGGCAACCGGGGGTTCACCCTCACCTTCCCAACGCAAAGCAATAATGACCGTGGCCGCGCCGACGAAAGCACGCCGCACGAACGGCGTCGAGGTGCCGCTTGGGAGATCAGGCTCCGCCAGTCGCACCTGCTGACGGACCAGATTCCAGGCATTGTCGACTTGCGTTATTGAAAGGTCCTCGCGCAAATCAATACTGATCTGCGAGACATTGGCGCGAGATGACGATTTCACCTCATTGACTTCCGGCAGCTCAAGCAAACGACGCTCGATCGGATCTGTGACGGTGGCTTCAATCCGTTCCGCATCCGCACCCGGTAGGGTTGTCAGGACGAAGCCATAACGCTCCACCAAGGTCGGATCTTCCTGGCGTCCAAGGGTTAGGATCGCAAACAGGCCGGACACAATAATGACCAGTGTCGCCAAAGCAGAAAGGCGCGGAAGTCGATAAAACAGCGTCCACATTGGAATCTAGCCTTCGTTTCTGGTCAAAGCGACGTCAGCAACCGCATTCGGGCGGACACGTTGGCCGGGCGTAATCCGGTGCAATCCGTCAATCACAATCAGGTCGCCGTCTCGAAGGCCGCCACGCACATAAGCGCGCTCCCCATCCGAATGGATGACTTCCACATTGTCTGGCACGGCCGTTGCGACCCCATTGGACTGCCGGACGACGTACACTGACCAAAGCCCGCGTTCGGTTTCGGCCAGCGCAGACACTGGGACCCAGCTTCCTCGCTCTTCAATGGTTTGTTCAACACCGAGCCGGACGACTTCGCCAGGCGTGGTGGACGCCGGGTCTAAGATGTCAAACACAGCTGTGACGGTTCTCAAATTGCGATCAATGACACCTGTGACCGAGCGCAGCGTTGTCGATACCTCGCCCTTCGCGCCCGTAAGCTCATAAGCAGCACCTGGAACCATTGTCCGCGCGAGCTCCTGGGTTAGGCCGATGCGCGCTTCTAATTGATCTCGCTCAACAAGTTCAAAGATAGATTGGCTCGGATTCGCGATCACACCCTCGTCTGCGAAGCGCTGCGTAACGACTCCGGCGAACGGTGCCGTGATCGTGGCCAAGCTGATTTGGACGCGCAATGCCGAAGCATTAGCTCGGGCTGCTTCGATCCGCGCCCGGGCTGTATCAGCCTGCGCAGCGGCCTCATCAACCGCTTGCAAGGAAACATGGCCGTTCGCGGCGAGCCGTCTTTGGCGATCAACGGTTGTCACGGCAAGCGAGTGAGTCGCCACGGCTTCCGCGACACTTGCTTGCGCTGAGGCCAATTGTGCCGAGAGACCACGCGTGTCGAGTTTTGCGAGGATCGCACCCGCAGCAACACGGTCGCCAACATCAACATAAAGTTCGTCTATCCGCCCACCCGACGTGAAACCGAGCGCGCTCGAACGGGCCGGCGTCACGAGACCGCTAAACCGTTCATCAATTTCGAAAGAGGTCTGCGCATTCACAGGCGCGACCTCAACTGAAATCGCTTCAGGTGTGGACGAGACGACCTTAGGACCTTCCGAAGACCTTTGCGTAAAAACGAAGACCGCTAGAATAAATCCTACCACGATCAGGGTTAAAAAGAAGATCAGCCCCTTCCAAGCCGTCGGCTTTGGCAATCGTTCTTGAGCGTGTTGAATATCGGTCATTGGTTTGCCTCCAGGCCTCGAACCAAATTATCAGCGTGAAAATTAATAAAAACGTCTCTGCTCATGCCGTATTGGTCGACACGAAATGACGGATAAGACGGCATATGCAGGATCATCATTGCGAGACCATGCATGGAGGCCCAGAGCGACTTCGCTGTGAGCGAGGCGTCGAGCTCGTGGCGGAACGCGCCAGACTGAATGCCTTCATTAACCATGCCGCTTAGCACGACAAAAGCCTGCCCTTTTTGAGTCGTTTCAAACCCCGGATCACCTTCTGTTGGACCCTCGCTCCTGAACGGTCCTGAAAATGCAGCGGCGTAATGGTGGGGTTTTTCGACTGCCGTCCGGATATATGCCGCGACACATTTTCTGGCGCGCTCTTCAAACGGAGTCGATGCGTCAACACTCGTGTGAACATTCTGTAAGAGTCGCTCAAAAAAGCTCTCTTTCAACTCGTCCACGAGGGTCTCTTTCGATTCAAAATATTTGTAGATCGCCGCAGGCGAGTAATCGATTTCATCGGCCAGCCTGCGGATCGAAAGGCCCTCATTGCCTTCTTCGGCAAAAACACGCTCTGCGGCCTTTAGGATACGCGCACGAACGCGATGCCGTCGCCGTTCCGCAGGTGTTTCCGTCAACTCCATCGATGCTAGCCTTTCTTATTCTTGGTGAGAGATAGGACCGTCGTTCAAAAAGTAAACGCCGTTCACCGTGAATTTTCTGACTACCCTGTTTGCGCAGGAGAAACTAGACAAAAGCTATGGTGAAATTGTTTCCAACTCCCCCTTCATACGGATCAAGTCTGCCAGCGGTTCGCCCCGGACCTGAGATTCGTGACTTTCTTGCGTTGCGGCGCTCAAGCAGCAAACGTGCTCTGTCTGAACCAGGTCCAGATCTTGATGCGTTACAGGAGATATTAACGGTTGCGATGCGTGTGCCTGACCATCGGCGTATCGCACCTTGGCGGTTTATCGTCTTTTGCGGCGACGACCGTGAAACGTTCAGTCAATCCGCCGTCGCGATTCAAAAGCAGGAAATGCCTGATGCCACGGAGACCATGTTGGCTGAAACCGCGTCGGCTTTGTCGCGAGCGCCAGTTATTGTCGGCGTCGTATTCAGTCCAAACAAAGGTCACAAAACGCCCGTTTGGGAACAAGTGCTCTCAACCGGCGCGGTGTGCCACAATCTTCTACTTGCCGCCAATGCCAGCGGCTGGGCCGGGGCTTGGTTGACGGAGTGGGTCTGCTACAGCGCTGGAGTAGCTGACTTATTGTCTTTGGGTCCAGACGAACGTTTGGCCGGGATGATCTATCTCGGCTCGCCCACCGCCGATCCGCAGGAGCGCATGAGGGCGACCGCTGATGACACCCGCATTTCCCTGTGGCGTGCCTGAGCTTGGCAAGTCAACTTAAGTTTATTCGCACTCGGCATATCACTTATCGACGAAAATCGACTGCAAGCTCTGGTTCTGAACGCATTGCACGTTAACTTGTTAGGCGAACATAACCTTGAAAAGGAACGTCACATGCGAAAGCTAGCTATTGGATTGAGCGCTTTGGCGCTCGTGCTGCCGGCCACTGGACAATCACTTGAAGGCGTGGCCGCCGACATATACGAGCTCGAGAAAACACACGCGTTTTTGACTTGGTCCGTCCGCCACAATGGCATTTCCGACTATATCGTAAACTTCACCGATTTCGACGCGACTTTGGATTTCGATCCGGCCGCACCGGAAAACGCTGCACTCGAAGTCACCATCAATCCGACCGCGCTGGAAACGAAATACCCGTTTGCTGAAAAGAAGGTTGAGTGGGAAAATGAGCTGGCATTCGACGAGAAATTCTTCAATGCGAATGTTTTCCCAAGCATCACCTTCGCCTCAACCGACGTGACTGTAACAGGCGATTTCACCGGAACTGTGACGGGCGACGTCACCTTTCTAGGCGTGACCCAGCCGGTGACTTTGGACGTCGAATATGGCGGCGTTGCGAACCCGCCATGGTTCGGTCAGCGCGATGTCATCGGCTTCACGGCGTCCGGCACGTTAAACCGCAGTGCGTTTGGACTCGACGCCGTCATGGGCTCGACGTCAGACGAAGTGACGATCACATTTTCCGGCGAGTTTTTGCAAGCCGAATAAGCCAATAATTGGAAAGATCTGATGATGAAACTCCTCGCCCATTCAAGTGCTGCGACACTGGCACTTGCGCTCGCAGCATGCGGTACAGCTGAGACCAGCGAACCTGCGCCAAGCGCATCCGATGCTCCGGCAACGGAAGTCGAAGAAAACGTTGGCTTTGGCGCTGTAGCGGATGTCGAAACAGCAACCTATTCCCTCGAACGAACTCACGCCTTTTTGTACATTGAGGTTGGTCATGGCGGCGGGATTTCAAATTATCGCGTCGACTTTCTAGACTTCGATGCAGATTTGGCGTTTGACGCGGCTGCGCCTGCTGAGTCGCAATTGTCTGTCACAATCAATCCGGCGCTCGTGCAGACCAACTATCCTGGCGACTATAAAGCTGGTCACGCCGACAGCCCCTATGAAACCTGGGACGAAGACATTTCGCGCAATGAGCGCTGGTTAAATTCTGACGCGTTTCCAGAGATTAGCTTCACATCGACGGATATCGTCCGAACCGGAGAGGACACCGGCGAGGTGAAGGGAGACTTGACGTTTCTCGGCACCACGCAAAACATCACATTAGACGTCAGTTTTGGCGGAGTCGCTAATCCGCCTTGGTTTGCCGGACGTGATGTCATCGGTTTCAATGCAACCACAACGTTGTTGCGCTCTGATTTTGGCATGTCCGCGCTCATTCCTGGTATCACGGATGACGTGACCGTATCTTTCAGCGGCGAATTTCTTCAGGACGAAGCGTGAGCACCAGATCCTCAGCTCGGTACACTCTGGTTGCGGTCATCCTCCATTGGGTGATCGCGATCAGCATTGTTGGCCTCATATTCGTCGGCTGGAATATGCATGAAAACGAGGAACTGTATCAGCTGCACAAATCCTTTGGTATCACGGTCTTGCTGCTCACAATTGCCCGGATCATTTGGCGTATTATGAACCCCGCGCCTCCGCTTCCTGCGGGTATGGCCAGCTGGGAAAGAGCTTTAAGCCACGCGACACATTGGGGCTTCTATTCACTGATGCTGCTTATGCCGCTCAGCGGCTGGCTTTACGTATCAACTGCGTACGATTTTGACGTGCCGACAGTGTTGTTCGGTATCGTTAGCTGGCCGGACATTCCATTTGTCGGCTTTCTCACAAATGAGATCAGTAACACGGCGATCGAAAACGTTCATGGCGCCTTGGCCTGGGGCGCAATCGGGTTAATCAGTCTTCACATTGCCGGCGCCATCAAACACGAGTTTGGCGACGAAGAGGGTGTCCTGAAGCGAATGGTGCCGGGTCTACTGAGCGAAGCGTCGCCTCCAGAAACAAAGGCGCGCGGCGCACTCCCCGCTTTCGGGATCGCGTTCGCAGCTTTCGCGCTTATTGCGGGCATCCCCTTGCTGGGCTCAAATGGCAGCGGAACAGACATCGTTTCAGCTGGCAACGGCGACAGTCTGAACGCCAATTGGGTGGTCGATCAAACTGCGTCGTCAATTCGGTTTTCGGGTATGCATGATGGATCCCAATATGAGGGTGAGTTTGGTAACTGGGCAGCAGACATAGAGTTCGATCCTGCCAATCCTGAATCAGGGGCGGCCATTGTCTTTGTTGCGATGGGATCAGCCCAAGCCAGCCAGAAGCTCTACACAGATTCATTGAAGAGCGCGGAATGGTTCAATATTTCAGAGTTTCCCAGTGCGGAGGCTCGGATTAGCAATATCTCTGTGGAAAGTGGCGCTTACACTTCGACCGTGACTCTCGCCCTAAAAGGGGGCTCTTTTTCAGTTCCGTTCACGTTCGAGCTCACCATAGACGGAGATCTCGCAACGATGACGGGCCAAGCCAATTTTTCGCGCGAAGCGCTGGACCTCGGTATGACGTCTGACCCAGGTGCTGATTGGGTCGATGACGAGGTGACAGTTGATGTTACTGTTACGGCCTCACGCCTTCCTTGAGACTGTGCTAGGGCGGCGACATGACAGGCCCCATACATACACCAAGCCCGGCGGTTTTGGAGCGCGCCGTTTCCTTGCTTGAGCAAGGCCAACTGGTAGCTATTCCAACAGAGACAGTGTACGGCCTGGGAGCCGACGCAAGCAACGCGAACGCCGTCGCTTCAATCTATGCCTTGAAGGACCGACCGTCCTTCAACCCACTGATCGCTCACTGCAAGTCCGTTGATGCTGCTTTTGCGCACGGTCAAGTCACACCAGGCGCTCGCAAACTCGCAAATGCGTTTTGGCCGGGCCCATTGACCCTGGTGCTTGAAGCGACGGAACATTGTGCAGTCTGCCGTCTGGCACGTGCAGGCCTGGACACCATCGCCGTGCGCGTACCTGCGCACCCGGTACTGTCCGAACTTCTCCAAATTTTTGGTCGCCCGATCGTCGCGCCTTCGGCCAACCCCTCCGGTCGGATCAGTCCGACGCGTGCAGAACACGTCGCCGCCGACTTTGGTGATCAGATCGAGATGATCCTGCAAGGCGGCCCAAGCGCGGCAGGTTTAGAGTCCACGATTGTCGATGCCCGTGAGTCCGAACCCGTTCTGCTTCGCGAGGGCCCGATATCACAATCTGATATCGAAGCGGTATGGCCGGGCCTCAAGACCAATCTTGGTGCGCCGGATGCACCGCGCGCACCCGGCCAACTTTTGCGCCACTACGCTCCGAACGCAGCGCTACGCCTGAACGTCATCACCCCTGAGGCGGGGGAATTACTGCTAGGATTTGGTCAGGTAGTCGGAGACATGACACTGTCGGCAACCGGCGATTTGAGCGAAGCCGCAGCAAACCTGTTCGATCACATCCGCTCACTCGACACGCGGACAACACGCATTGCCGTTGCGCCGATTCCGGAACATGGCATTGGCGCTGCGATCAATGACCGCCTTACGCGTGCCGCAGAAAAGCGCTAACCTCAAACCTATGACGTTACCAGCTGAGTTTATAGAAGCAGCAACAGGTCTTCTGGGCGACAATGGCTACAGCCGCGACCCTGAGCACCTCAATGCGGCAGCGACACCATGGCGCGGCACGTACAGCGGCAGCACGCCGTTCCTTGCTATGCCAAACTCGACCGAACAAGTGTCCGCATTGATGAAACTTTGCCAACAACACAAAGTCTGTGTGACGCCCCAAGGCGGCAATACCGGTCTTGTCGATGCTGGCACCCCCCATGGCGAGATCACGCTGTCATTGCGACGCATGCAAACCATTCGTGACGTCGACCCCTTCAACAATTCACTCACCATTGAAGCCGGCGCGCCGCTGATTAAGGCGCAACAAGCCGCTGAAGACACAAATCGCTTGTTTCCCCTCTCGCTTGGCTCAGAGGGCACGGCCACAATCGGCGGCCTAATCTCGACAAATGCGGGCGGTGTAGCCGTGCTTCGCTACGGGATGATGCGCGACTTGCTACTCGGTCTGGAAGTTGTTCTGGCAAATGGCGAGATATGGTCGGGCCTCTCCGGACTCAGGAAGAATAATACGGGCTATGATCTCAAACATGTTTTTGCCGGCGCCGAAGGCACGCTTGGCATCATCACCGCAGCGACCTTGAAATTATATCCGAAAACAGGACGAGCAACGGCTTGGATCACCTGTCCGTCCGCACGCGCCGTTGTCGAATTATTGGCACTGGTTCGAGATCATGCCGGTGACACCGTCACCAGTTTCGAGATCATTCCGGCCGAGGCGGTCGATCTGGTTGTGGCGGGAGAGGCAACCATTCGCGATCCAAACCCGTCCAACCAGCCTTGGCGGGTGCTGTGCGAAGTTTCGATGCCAAAAGAAGAACAAGCCCGAGTGTTGCTTGAAGACGCTTTGGCTGCAGCCTTTGAAGCAGAATTGGCAAGTGATGCCCTCGTCGCAGAGAATATGCGACAAGCCAAAGACTTCTGGACCATTCGAGAAACCATTCCGCTAAGCAAGCGGGCTTATGGTACCGCGATTAATCACGACATCTCGGTTCCAATTTCCAAGATTCCCGAGTTCCTCGCAGCCGCAGAGAAGCGCCTTAGCCAAGCGTTTCCCGGTGCAACCTTGATCGCTTTTGGTCATGTTGGAGATGGAAATCTTCACTACTCTGTGTGTGAGTCTCCAGATATGCCGGGCGACCGCTTGCACAGCGCCGCGGATGAAATCACTGAGACCGTTCATGATCTGACACGATCCTTCGGGGGATCGATCAGCGCCGAACACGGGGTCGGCCGCTTAAAACGCGACGAACTTGCTGAAACGCGGCCACAAGCCGCCACGCAGGCCATGATCGCCATCAAGCGCGCGCTCGATCCAGAAGGTTTGTTGAATCCCGGTCGCGTGGTTCGAGCCTAATCGGGAATCAGACTGTGTGCCCAACTGCGACACACCCGCACAACCTGTTGTGGCTGCCGCATAATTGCGCTTTCCGAATTGCCCAGGCTCGATTAATCAATTGGTGAAACAGGATGATGCATCCTGACAAACCGACGCTTTTTGGAGCCAAATGAATGACCCCGCGCTCGATCGCTATCCCGAAAACCTGGCAGACATTCAACTTTGCGAGCTTTTTCTCCGCTGTGCTGTATCCGGTGCTCGGCCTGGCGACACTGATCACCGCAATCATTCTCGGCCTGGCTTTGGAAGCGATCAATTTGCACTGGTGGTATTTGCCAATCGGTCTCGGCGTCGTCGCCTTTTCAATTTTCATCTGCAATGCTGGTATCGGTCCGCTTCACCGAATCTTGCAGCACAATGCGGGCGAATTGCGCGCGCCCGCTCAGATCATCACAATGATCAATTTGATGATCGCCATGCAAGGCAACGTCCGTGATTGGGTAAATTACCACAGCCAGCATCATCGGTTTTCCGATCAGCCGGGTGACCCGCACAATCCGTTCGAATCCAAACGCTGGGCGTGGGTAGGATGGATCATTTGGCGCGACGCCAAGGACACAATGCGCCCCTGGCCGCTTTGGCTCAAGAATCAGCCAATTGTGATCTGGATGGATGGTTTCTACAACTCGCTGTCTTTGGTCTTACATCTCGCCGTTCCAGTAATCATTTATCTCACAGTCTGGCTTCTGGACGGGTCCTTGATGCTCACGGCGATTTGCCATGCTTGCTTTGTGATTGGTCGGGCCATTCAGTTCCACGCAACAACGTACGGCATCAATGTCCTCGGTCATTTGCCAACACCTAAATGGCTGGATCACCTGATCGGCCTGCTGACCGGCGGTGAAGCATTCCATGATCACCATCATGATGAGCCACAAAGTGCTTTGCACCGTCCGCGCAAAGGCATTTGGAACCGCATTGTCGATTACAATGGCACGATGCTGCTCTTCTATGAGAAGCTCGGTTGGGTGAGGAACCTAAAGATTGCGCCACAATTCGCTTAAGCCCCCGACGAGTCTGTCGTAAACCGTGATCGCGTGGTATCACTCCGAAAAGATATAATCCGGAGGGACCCCATGGCGTATGATGATAGCGTGACCGAGTTCACCAAGTTCGAGCCGCACCTACTGTCACCTGCAATTGGTGCAGAATTGATTGGTGCCGATCTGACGAGGCCGGACGACACACTCGTGAAGGAAGTCCGCGCTGCGCTTCTCAAATATCAGGTGGTGTTCTTCCGCGACCAGAATGACCTCACACGTCAGCAGCATCTGGACTTTGCGAGTGCGTTTGGCGAACTGGAAATCCACCCGGCCACGCCAAAAGACCAGCAGGATCCAGAGGTGCTGCGCATCGCGCACGGACCAAATTCGAAAGGCCAGGAAAACAATTGGCATTCGGATGTGACGTGGCGGGCAGAACCGTCTTTGGGATCTATCTTGCGCGCCATAGAGCTACCAGCCATCGGCGGCGATACTCTGTTTTCCAATATGGTTCTGGCTTATGAGAACCTAGATGATGACCTAAAGGCGCGGCTTTGCGATATGGTCGCTGTGCATGACATCGCCCGCGTGTTCTCAAAACGTTTGAATACGGACGCCACAAAGCTGCATGACCGCTTCCCGCCGCAAGAGCATCCCATAATCCGAACACATCCGGAAACGGGACAACGCAGTCTTTATGTGAACATCGCCTTCACCGACTACATCAAGGATATGGATCGGAAGGAAAGCGATGAACTCCTGCACTATCTATATCGCCAAGCATGGTTGCCAGAATATCAGTGCCGATTCCGTTGGGCTCCGGGATCCCTCGCATTCTGGGACAATCGCGCATGCCAGCACTATGCCGCAAGCGATTACTTTCCGAATATCCGGATCATGGAACGCGTCACAATTGCTGGCGACCGACCCTACTTTAAGGCATAATGTAGAGAGCACCCGCTGTCCTATTCCGCAGCGGGTGTCACCTCATCAGCATCCAAGAACCCACCTGATTGCCGCGCCCAAAGCTCTGAATAGAGCCCGCCTTGGGCGATAAGGCTCTCATGCGTTCCTTGCTCGATGATCTTGCCTTCATCGATCACGATCAGCCGATCCATTTCAGAAATCGTGGACAGACGATGCGCAATCGCGATGACAGTCTTGCCTTCCATCAGCGCCAATAGGTGTTGCTGAATGGCGGCCTCGACTTCTGAGTCGAGTGCTGACGTCGCTTCATCCAATACGAGGATGGGCGCATTCTTGAGGAACATGCGGGCAATCGCTATCCGCTGACGCTGGCCGCCCGAGAGCTTTACCCCACGCTCCCCTACATGGGCATCCAAACCCTGACGACCATCTTGATCGCTCAGATCATCGATGAAGCTATCAGCATTGGCGCGCCTCAAGGCATGCCAGATCTCTTCTTCCGTAGCACCGGGCCGACCATAGGCAACATTGTCCCGCAAGCTGCGATGAAGAAGCGATGTGTCTTGTGTGACCATGCCAATATTCTTGCGCAGAGAGTCTTGATCAACACCGCGAATGTCCTGCCCGTCGATACGGATCGCTCCGCTTTCGACATCATAAAACCGCAGCAGCAAATTGACTAAAGTGGATTTGCCGGCACCAGACCGCCCGACCAAGCCAACTTTTTCGCCAGGCGCGACGGTCAAATTGAAGTCTTCGATCACGGATCGCTTTAATCCATAATGGAAGCCAACCGTATCGAACACGACTTCACCGCGTTCGACATCGAGCGCTTTTGCGTCAGGCCGGTCTTCGACCTCCCGGTGCTTCGACAGCATGTTCATGCCGTCAAAGACAACCCCAATATTCTCAAAAAGCTGCGAGACTTCCCACATCACCCATTGAGACATTCCGATGATACGCAAGACCAATCCAAGCGCGATCGCAAACGCTCCGGGCGTCACCTCGCCTTGATGCCAATACCAGATTCCAATCGCGCTCACCGAGACGATCGCGACCGCATTGTTGAGGGCGACCAGAACGTGAAAGCCTGTTGCCAAACGCATCTGGTGATGAACCGTACCGAGAAAGCCACGCATGCTGTTGCGCGCATAGGCTTCTTCTCGACCCGCATGGGAAAACAGCTTCACCGTGGCAATATTGGTATAGCTGTCCACGATCCGCCCGGTCATTGCCGAACGTGCGTCCGCTTGAGCCTCGGAGACACGCGTGAGCCGCGGGACGAAATACCAAGTCATCGCGCCATAGGCGATCATCCAAACGGCAAGCGGCGCAGCGAGTCGAAGATCCATACTCGCGACCAGAACCAGCATGGTTCCAAAGAAGACAGCGACGTACACAAAGACGTCGAGCACCTTCATCATCACTTCGCGCACAGCCAACGCCGATTGCATCACTTTGGTCGCAACGCGCCCGGCATATTCATTGGCATAGAAATCCATGGACTGGCCGAGCAAATAGGTGTGCATCCGCCAGCGCGCACTCATTGGGAGATTGCCCATTAGGCCTTGATTGGCGACCAAATCCCAAAACATTTGGCAAACCGGGAGCGCAAAAAAGACAAAAATGCCCATCAATATGATGTCGCGGCCGTGATCGGCCCAGAACGTTTCAGGATCCGAGCTTGCGAGCCAGTCGACAATCCACCCCATGAACCCGAACAGCATAACCTCGCCGATTGCGATCAACGCCGACAGCACTGTCATAACGATCAACCACGTCCATGCGTCAGCCACGTAGTGACGAATAAAGGGCCAAAGGCCCTTTGGCGGCGCGCCGAGACGCGTCGCTGGGAACGGGTCGAGCAATCGCTCAAACAGGCCAAACATTGGACCAGCTTTCACTGCATTGTGAGGGTTGGCGGATATACCGCTGACAAGCGCGCCCGTCCACCCTATATGCACCAAGTCTGCACGGACCTTGACCCCGTTGGAGCGATTAAATGACAGATATTGCCGCGCTCGTTGCGCGTGAACCAAATCCTATGCCAGGCGAACTTAACAGTCTGGGATTCGCGAAACCCCCGAGCGAAACGCGTGTCGTTGCTGCGATGTCTGGTGGCGTCGATAGTTCTGTGGTTGCTGCTTTGTTGAAAGCGCGCGGCTATGACGTGGTTGGCATTACACTGCAACTTTATGATCATGGCGCCGCGATCGAGAAAAAGGGCGCCTGTTGCGCCGGTCAAGACATCCATGATGCGCGCAATGTCGCCGATCAAATCGGCATCCCCCACTATGTGCTCGATTATGAAAGCCGATTTCGTGAGCAAGTCATGGAAGACTTCGCCGATACCTATTTGTCGGGATCGACACCGATCCCGTGCATTCGCTGCAATCAAACGGTCAAATTCTCTGACCTGCTGCAAACTGCGAAAGAGCTCGGCGCCGCTTGTATGGCGACTGGTCACTATATCCGTCGCGTCGGAGGTGATCACGGTGCAGAACTGCATCGGGCGGTCGATGCCAGTCGTGATCAATCGTATTTTTTGTTTGCGACGACGAAGACGCAACTCGACTTTGTTCGGTTTCCGCTCGGCGACCTTCCGAAATCGGATGTACGCAGACTGGCGGAACACTTTAGTTTGCCGGTCGCGACCAAACCCGACAGTCAAGACATTTGCTTTGTTCCGGAAGGGTCATACACAAAAGTGATCGAGAAGCTGCGGCCCGGAAGCGGACGCGGCGGTGAAATTGTACACATTGATGGCCGGGTGCTTGGCCAACATGAGGGTGTAATTCATTACACAATTGGCCAAAGGCGCGGACTCGGCATTGCCGCAGGCGATCCACTTTACGTTGTGAAAATTGATGCGGTCGATCGCAAAGTGATTGTTGGCCCAAGAGAGGCCCTACTCACTGCAGCTTTGACATTAGAGGAAATAAACTGGCTTGAAGACTCGTCTTTTTCAGAAGCGAGCGAAGCGGGTATTCCTGTGCGTGCCCAGGTCCGGTCAACACGCCCCGCGATCCCCGCTCATTTGGGTCTCAATAATGGTGTACCATACGTTAAGTTCGACGCCCCCGAAGAAGGTGTTGCGCGGGGCCAGGCTTGTGTTCTTTACCATGCTGACACTCCAAGCCGAATTCTCGGTGGCGGGTTTATCGCTGGAACGATTTCAGCGGACAGCAGACTTCTGTCCTAACACGTTGATTTAGCGATACAAAAATATATTCATTGACGATGCCTCATCCGGAGGTGGTGCGGGCTCAACTCTCCTAACAAAGTGAACGCGTTCCCATCGAATTTTCACGAAAATTCACAGGCGCGGCTGAAAGGGGTTTTAAGCCGCGTGCTGTATGTTCACCTCAGATCGCAGAATTCGCGATCATCGTCGGAATCGGAAATGATGGTGAACTAAGATGGTGCAGAATGCCCACTTGATGAGTGTTAAGGGCCCAGACGGCAGACCGCTAACCCTGGATGACCTTCCGAAGCCAGGAATCTCGCGCTGGGTGACCCGCCGCAAAGCAGAGGTTGTTGCAGCGGTTTCAGGCGGACTCCTCACAGAGGAGCAAGCCCGAGATCGCTACGACCTGAGCGAAGAAGAGTTCGAGGGCTGGAGAAAGCTTTACTCGAAATATGGTCGCAAAGGCCTCCGCACGACACGCATACAACAGTATCGTTAGCGGTTGGTCGGTGGAATCTTAAATCCGCATTTACGCTAACACGTGTAAATCGGACCCTTGGACGCGCGTGCGCAAAAACCAAAGGGGTCCGATTTGTCGTTTGCTTTTGTGAGACTATTGGCGCTGATCGTGTGCGGACTGTCCGCCGCGTTAATCATGCTAAAAGTCTCCAGCGAGGATGCGTCTTCGACGCACCTGCCCTCATATGCCTCGGCATCAGAAGCGCGGTTGTCGATCATATTGGAACCGATCTTTGGCGATGACGCCTTTAGGCTGGCGCTTGCCAAGGGTGATCTGGGACAATTGTCACTCCTCGTCGACTCAAACACATATCCGGACGGCACGCTTCCAATCGAGCCCGCTGCCTTGAGCGATTTGGTTGCGAAAGCGGTGTCGATTGCACCGGACCAGCTTGAGATGAAGATCCAGCACTTGCCCTTTCAGTCGAGCGGCGCACCGAACAATTTCGGGTCTGCGCTCGAACTCGGGATCTGTTTTGCAATCGGTCTTGCCAGTCTCATTCTTCTTTGGGCGCTGACCCGCTTGGTCGGCCCTGCTAATGCATCGTCCTCCACAAATGCTCCGCACATGGGACACAAAAAGCAGCATGATTATGCGGATGCGCCCTCTCCGGAACGCGCCGCCGCGTTGATAAAGGGATGGATCCGCGAGGGGGAACCATCATGACACCGCATCCCTCGAGCACGGACCAAAGCGGACTCGACCGAAGTGTTGCACTGATGACCGCTCTAGGGGATCAAGCCGACGCGATTTGGCCGCTACTTTCTTCTGAAGAGGCAAAGCAACTTCGGACTGCGCTGAAGACAGACTCCGTCTCATCAACGCCGAAACATATTGAAGATCAAGCAACGGCACAGAGTTTTTGGGACACATTTACCGCGCCAAAGATCCGCACTTTGGCGAGTCTCTTAGAACGCGAAAGCCCACAGATATCCGCAATCGTCCTGTCTAAACTACCGGCAGATCGCGCTGCACTCCTGGTGCAGTCGCTTCCAGAGCGACGCGCGGCAGCTGCCCTCTACCGGCTTGCGCATTTGGGGGCGGTTCTTGAAACAGCCCTTTCTGCAATCGAGCGCACACTCAAAACGCGGCTTGAAGAATCCGATCGGCGATCGCCGAACGCGCCTGAAGAGCATATTGCTGAAATTCTCGACGGCGTAGGAGGCGACCGAGAGCGGCGTCTGCTCGCGGCGCTGGATCACAAAGAGTCAGGTTTGCGTGATCGCATCTCCCACCACATGTTCCGATTCGAAGACCTCTCTGAACTTGATGCAGCCGGCACTCAAACGCTGATCAGCCAAATTGACCGAAACGTATTGATTGTCGCGCTCAAACACGCGCCGATGGACGTTGAGAAGGCGATACTGAAAAACATGACCCGGCGCGCGGCAGAGCTCCTAAAGTCAGAAATCGAGGGAACATCCCCAACGCCGAAGGACGTTGAAACGGCGCGGCGCTCCATCATTAGCCTGGTCCGCGCGCTGACAAAGCGCGGTGAAATACTCATCGACCGCAGCGCGCAGAGAGCGCTTGTCGCATGAGACGCAAAATCGAAAATTACCGCCCGTTCGATTTCAGTCCGGATTTCACGCCCGACGCGAATCGCGGCCAGTCTGTCACGATGCAACAGCAAGACCTCCTCGCCCTCATTGCGGACACGCGGGAAGCGACCGCCCAATTGGCGCGCAACGATGTCGCACAGCAGGCTAGGCATGATTTGGAGCGGGTTATCACGCAACAGAAAGGTGCGCTCAAAGCGGTCCTCGCGCTTGTGGAGCAATTGAACCAGAATGAGTTGAGTCGCGCAGACCGGGATGAAGCACGCGCTGCGCTCAAACAAATCGCTAGCACACTGGTCGATGGTCAACACGATTTATTCGAACAAATCACAGCGCTTCATCTCTCGGAAACCAATCTGTCCGAGTTTGGATCTTTCGACTAACAGGGTGACGCAAATGAAAACAAATGAAGCGCTTGAGCGCTCACTGATGGAAGTTCCGGTTCAAGTTGATGTTGTGCTTGGCGAAGCACGCATGCCCGTTGAGGAATTGCTGGCTATGTCTAGCGGAGACATCCTCGCGCTCGAAAAAGAAACAAACGAACTTGTGGATATTTACGTTTCAGATCGCCTCATGGCGCGCGGCAAACTTGTCGTCGCTGACGGTGAACTTGGCGTCACACTTAGCGAAATCGTTGATTCACGGTTCGAAAGTGGCGCTCGCTAACTCCCCAAAAGCTAACAGATCGACAGACTCTGTTAACCATTAGCTCGCAAAGTGCGACTCACGAAGTGGAGTGTGCCGAATGCGAATGAAGATGTTTGCCGCTGAAT
The DNA here is from genome assembly GCA_038534315.1 of Pseudomonadota bacterium. Taxonomy (GTDB): domain Bacteria; phylum Pseudomonadota; class Alphaproteobacteria; order Caulobacterales; family Hyphomonadaceae; genus Henriciella. The sequence goes on from JBCAWZ010000028.1 coordinate 23,970, forward strand.
CGCTCGAAGCTGCGAAGGCAATGATCTTTGCGGAAATGGGCGATGACGCGATCATCCTGTCAGAGCGGGAAGTTCCCGGGGGCGTGGAGGTTCGTGCGGCAACGGACAAGCTTGGTGGCGGCATGGTGCCGAGCGAGTCTCGTATCTTAAGCCGACTTGCAGGTCGGCAGGACATTCGCCCCTCTGACAACCCTATTCGCAATCGCGTTCGCGATTCGCTGCTTTGGCATGGCGCACCGCAGCGTTTCGCAGAGCGCGTTGCGGACGCGGGAACCAAAGCAAACATCGAACGTGGCGACCCGACACTTGCAATTGGCGCCGGGCTTGATGCGATCCTCCACTGTGATCCAATCCCAGCGCTTCCGCATCGTGACATCGTTCTTGTTGGTCCTCCTGGACACGGAAGGACCGCAACGGCGGCCAAGCTGGCGCGCCGTGCATCTGTTGCCGGCCTAAACCTTTACCCCGTCGCAGCAGATCTTGATGCTACAGCAGGCGGCGCTCAGCTCGCAGCCTATCTCGAACAAGAACAAGACCGAATCAGATCTGTCGCCACACCCGATGCGCTGTTCGCAACGCTAAAGGAACTTCGAAGCTCAGGTCGCCGCTGTATCATAGACCTTCCAGCAATTGTTCCGTTTGATCATGAGGATATGGCGAGCCTTCAAGATTTGGTGGCCGTTATAAATGCCGAACCCGTCCTTGTTATGAGCGCGGAAGGACACCCAGAGGATCAAGCTGAAGCCGCACGAGCGTTTGCACGGGTCGGTGTTTCGCGAGCGATTGTGACGAAACTTGATGTGACCAAGCGGAGAGGTGGCATCGTCGCTGCTTTATCCGCCGCCAGGATTGGCCTGGCACACTTGGCGGTAACGCCATTTATCGGCGGCGGGCTGGTTCCAGCAACGCCCAACCGCCTTGCGCAGTTGCTGACTGAAGACGCACCCGCGCACGTAGCCTTGAGAGGAGCTGCATAATGAGCTTCCTACTTCCAAAATCTCAAAACAGACCTCAGCAGAGTCCTACCAGAAGGGTGGAACCTGCATCCGTCATTGCCGTCGGTTCCGGTAAAGGGGGCGTTGGCAAAACCTTTATGTCGATCACCCTCGCCAGCGCTTTTGCGCAGGCTGGAAAACGTACGCTGCTCGTTGATGGCGATTTGGGGCTCGCAAATGTCGATGTCCAATTGGGTATCGCACCAGAAACTGACCTCGCTGCAGTGATCGCAGGCTGGGTCGAGCTTGAAGACGCGGTCACACCCGTCGATGGTGGGTCATCTCAAGGTGGCTTTGATGTGCTACCAGGACGGTCCGGCTCTGGCGCACTCGCGGAATTGTCGTCGGAAGAAGTCGCACGCCTCGCGGCTGGCCTCTCGGCACTCGCCCTTCAATATGATCAAGTCGTACTGGATCTCGGTGCCGGAATTGAGGCCAATTGCATGCGCCTCGCGCGTGCAGCTGACAAAGTTCTAATGGTTGTGACTGATGAACCGACCTCGATGACGGACGCTTATGCCTTTATCAAAGTGTTGAGAGGTTACGCGCCGAGTGTCGAACAAATGATCACGATCAATCAAGCCGATAGTCGCGCCGCTGGGCAACGAACCTATGAAGCCATCGCACGGGCTTGCCAGACATTCTTGGGATTCCGCCCGCCATTGGCAGGTGTGGTCATGCGCGATGAAGCCGTTCGCGAAGCCATTCGCTCCCAACGAACGCTGATTTCAACCGATCCAACCGCGCAACCTGTTATTGATGCGATTGCGATTGCCCACAGCTTGCTCGGTCGGACCGGCCAAGAATTGCGGCATTAATAAATATGAACACTGAATGCGAATCGCTTATCTATATTAAACACTTGGCAAGGTTCCGGGCATAGATTTGCGATGGTTAATTTAGCTGCCACGCTATGAACGAAGACTGATTCGGGGAGTTGAACATGAGAGTCTTGCTGATTGAGGACGACACCGCAGTCGCTCGAAGCATAGAATTGATGCTGAAAGCAGCGGGCTTCAACATCTACACAACAGATCTCGGTGAAGAGGGCGTCGACCTCGGCAAAGTGTACGAGTACGACATCATCATCCTGGATCTGTCATTGCCAGACATCTCTGGTTTCGATGTTTTGAAACAGCTGCGTATGGCGCGTATCAATACGCCGGTGCTGATCCTGTCGGGCAACCCAGACATTGAAGCCAAGGTCAAAACACTTGGCTATGGTGCAGATGACTATCTGACCAAACCATTCAACAAGGATGAGTTAATTGCCCGTATCACGGCAATTGTTCGCCGCTCAAAAGGCCACGCCGAGAGCGTCATCCGCACCGGCGAAATTCTGGTCAATCTGGACGCCAAGACGGTCGAAGTTGACGATGAGCGTGTCCATCTTACCGGTAAAGAGTATCAGATGTTTGAGCTCCTTTCCCTTCGCAAAGGCACAACGCTGACGAAGGAAATGTTCCTCAACCATCTCTATGGCGGAATGGACGAACCAGAACTCAAGATCATTGATGTTTTCATCTGCAAACTGCGCAAGAAACTTGCTCAGGCCACCGGTGGAGATCATCACATTGAGACGGTATGGGGACGGGGTTACGTTCTTCGGGATCCGAAACCGAAAAAAGAAGCCGTGGCCGCTTAACGCGGCTTCGGTTCACCGATCAAATCCTTCACTTACGGCCTGAAAAATCTGTTCAGTATGCTGTCCGATTGTTTTCACGGTCATCGTCACAGCGATCGCGATACATGTGATAATCAGCGCATACTCAACCGCCGTTGCACCGTTCTGATCGGCACTCAGGTTTGCTCGCAATGAAGTTTGTCGCATGGAGGCATCTCCCAAATTGCCCCACACGCATGCCATCGATAGCGCGCTAATCGTATCCAATTTCCAAAGCAGATTGATCAAATTAAAAGCCCGCAGCACATGCTACGGGCTTTTTTTGGGGATCTGATCAGGCTTAGAAGCGTTTAAGCACTCTTGCGATCATCATCGACTTCTTCGAAGTCAGCATCAACAACATCGTCGCCATCTGCCGCTGCATCTGCTGCAGCATCGCTTTCGGCAGTTTCTGTTTGTTGCGCTGAGTAGATCGCTTCACCAAGCTTCATCGCTGCGCTCATAAGCGCTTGATGCTTCTCCTGGATGACGGACGCATCTTCGCCTTCTGCTGCGGTTTTGAGATCCGCCAAAGCAGCGTCGATTTCTTCACGCACGTCTTTTTCGACCTTGTCACCATGCTCACCGAGTTGCTGCTCAGTCTGGTGCGCGAGGGCTTCAGCATTGTTCTTCGCTTCAACCAGTTCACGCAGCTTTTTGTCTTCTTCCGCATTCGCTTCGGCGTCTTTCATCATCGCCTGAATGTCAGAATCGGACAGACCACCGTCAGCCTGGATTGTGATCTGCATTTGCTTGCCGGTTGCCTTATCCTGTGCGGAAACTGAGACAATTCCATTCGCATCAATGTCAAATGTGACCTCGATTTGAGGAACTCCCATTGGCGCCGGAGGAATGCCTTCCAAATTGAACTGACCGAGCGCCTTGTTTGCGCTGGCTATTTCACGTTCGCCTTGGAATACGCGAATGGTCACGGCTGGCTGATTGTTTTCAGCTGTCGAATAGATCTTCGATTTGCGTGTCGGGATCGTTGTGTTGCGATCGATCAAGCGGTCAAAAATATCGCCCTTGGTCTCAATGCCGAGCGACAAAGGTGTCACATCAAGCAAGACGACGTCTTTCACGTCACCCTGTAATACACCGCCTTGAATCGCGGCGCCAAGCGCAACCACTTCGTCTGGGTTCACTCCTTTGTGCGGCGACTTTCCAAAGAAGCCTTCGACAGCGGCCTGAACCGCAGGCATACGCGTCATACCGCCCACCAGGACAATCTCATCGATTTCCTTCGGTGTTTTACCGGCGTCTTTCAACGCCTTGTCACATGGCGCAATCGTGCGCTTGATCAAATCTTCTACCAAGCTTTCGAATTTCGCCCGTGTCAGTTTGATATTGAGGTGCTTCGGACCCGACGCATCAGCGGTGATGAAGGGTAGATTGACTTCATAGTTTGATGCGGAAGATAGCTCCTTTTTAGCCTTCTCCGCTTCTTCCTTAAGACGCTGAAGAGCGAGCTTGTCGGCTTTCAGATCAATGCCCTGCTCTTTCTTGAATTCGTCCGCGAGGAAGTCGACAATGCGTAAGTCAAAGTCTTCGCCTCCCAAAAAGGTGTCGCCATTGGTCGACAGAACTTCGAAAACACCATCCCCGATTTCGAGCAGAGACACGTCAAATGTACCGCCGCCAAGGTCATAAACCGCAATGACTTTGTTTTCGCCTTTGTCGAGACCGTAAGCGAGCGCCGCTGCGGTTGGCTCATTGATGATCCGAAGCACTTCAAGGCCAGCGATCTTACCGGCATCTTTCGTCGCCTGACGTTGAGCATCGTTAAAGTAAGCCGGAACCGTGATGACAGCTTGCGTCACCGTATCGCCGAGATAGGCCTCGGCGGTTTCCTTCATTTTCTGCAGAACAAAGGCTGAAATCTCTTGCGGCGCATAGTCTTTGTCGCGACCCTTGACCCAGGCGTCTCCATTCGGACCTTTGACAATATCAAAGGGAGACAGCTTTTTGTCTTTCTGCGCAGTCGGATCGTCAAACGTTCGCCCGATTAGCCGTTTGATCGCGTAGAATGTAAAGTCCGGATTGGTCACCGCTTGGCGCCGCGCTGGCATACCAATCAAGCGTTCATTGCCTTCTGTAAACGCGACAACAGACGGTGTCGTCCGCGCGCCTTCAGCGTTTTCGATTACTTTTGCATCCCCGCCATCCATAACCGCGACGCAGCTATTGGTGGTACCGAGGTCAATACCAATGATTTTGCCCATTTTTTGCTCTCCTTAAGCCGCCACTTTTTTCTGACCGGCCTGCTCTGCAGCACCCGTAAAGAGTGGCTCTTGATTGAGTTTTGAAAGACGGCTTCTGCGCGAAAACCGTGCTTTGTTCAAGGATGTGGGGAGCGATCCCCTGTGTTCAAGAGGCAGACCCCCCATCATGATGCGGAATCTCCTGTGCTGACAGCGACCATAGCCGCGCGCAGTGTTCGTGCACCGATACGCCAACCGCCCTGAAACGCCGATGCGATCGTGCCAGAAGGATGTTCGGACGGGATCTGAGCGACAGCTTGGTGCATATTTGGGTCGAAAGCCGAGCCCGGTTCGGCCGGAATGGTTGAGACTCCATGTCGCGACAAGACGGTGTGCAATTCCTTTTCCGTCATCTCGATGCCGTTCAACAAATTGCGTCCTGATTCGGTGAGCTGCTCGCGCTCGGCTTCGGGCAATGCCTCCAAGGCACGAGACAAATTGTCAGACACGCTGAGCAAATCGGCTGCGAATTTTTCGATCGCATAGGTTTTCGCGTCGGTTTTCTCACGCTCGGTTCTTTTGCGGATATTGTCCGCATCAGCGAGTGAGCGCAGCAGTTTTTCACGCAGCTCACTATTCTCTTCCGTCAGAACCCGCACCATCTCGATCGGATCAATCGCCGCTTCGGCTTCTTCACCATTCTCGTCCACAGATTCAATATCGCCCGGTTGTTCACTTCCAGCTTCAGCCATCGCGGCCGCAGCCGCTTTCGTCGCGGCGCGGTCGGCTTTGAGCAGCTCATCCGCAGCTGCTTTCAAATCGGCAGCGCTGGTTGTCCGGTCAATTGATTCCGGCTCCGGCTTCCCATTTTCGTCGCTCATGCGTACCTCATTCTAATCGCGATGATCGAGCACTCGGCTCACCATCCGCGCTGTATAATCAACCATCGGAATAACGCGAGCGTAATTCAGCCGTGTCGGTCCAATCACGCCAAGCGCTCCGATAACTTGTTTGGACGCGTTCATATAGGGAGCAACGATCACGCTTGAACCCGATAGCGGAAAAAGACTGTTTTCCGAGCCAATGAACAGGCGGACGCCGTCGGCCTCCCGCGTTGAATCCAATATGTCGAGCAACCCTTGCTGGCGCTCAAGCACTTCGAACAATTGTCGCACGCGTTCCATATCATCCGCCGCTTGAGAATCCTCCAATAGGTTCGCACGCCCCTGAACAATCAAACTGCGATCTCGTCCGGGCAAGACGCCAGACCATTGCGCCAAGCCGCGTTCGACGAGATCTGCAGCGGCTGTGTCGAGCTGTGCGCGGCGTTCGGCGATTTCTGAGCGGATATCGATTGCCGCCTCGTGCAGCGTCCGCCCCTTGAGACGCGTTGCCAGATAATTGCCCGCTTCGATCAAGGCTGTCTTGGGTAAGCCGTCGGGCAGTTTAACGAGCCGGTTTTCGACATCGCCCTGTTCGGTGACCAGCACGCAAAGAGCCTCGCCAGTCGTCAAAGGAACAAACTCAACATGGCGGACCGGTGTGTCCTGCTGATTGGGCGAAGACACCAATCCCGCACCGCCTGCCAAACCAGACAGCAAAGAGGATGCCTCTTGAAGCACGCCATCAAAATCGCGCCCCATCGTATTCAGTCGCGAATCGATCATGCTGCGATCATCCTCGCTCGGTTCACCGAATTCGAGGAAACCATCAACAAACAAACGTAAGCCGGCATGCGTTGGCATCCGGCCCGCTGAGATGTGCGGTGCGTCGAGCAAACCGAGTTCGGTCAAATCCGCCATCACATTGCGGATCGATGCTGCTGAGAGCTGGATCATGCCTTTCGACAGCGTGCGCGAGCCGACGGGGTCGCCCGTTTCCAGATACGCCTCCACCACATTCTTGAAGATCATGCGGGAGCGTTCATCGAGGCTGCGCAGCAGAGAATTTGTTTCACCCATAATCTCATGAATAGGGATGTCTGCGTCGGCTTTCAATCTCGCTTCATCGCCTCTCGACAGTTAAGGTCATGACGATTAGGGCTGCCGCGACATTCGGCGAAGGAGAAAGCCTATGACAAGCCAATTGCGTCCCTCTGGTCGCGCCACGGATGCGCTGCGAGACGTGGTCTTGGAAACGGGCGTAACCCGCTATGCTGAAGGCTCCTGCCTGGCAAAGTTCGGCCACACTCATGTTTTGTGTACAGCAAGCTGGACCGACAAGGTGCCCGGCTGGATGCGCAACACCGGTTCGGGCTGGGTCACTGGCGAGTACGGCATGTTGCCCCGCGCCACGCACACGCGAGGACGTCGGGAAGCTGCCGCTGGAAAGCAGTCTGGCCGTACGCAGGAAATCCAGAGACTGATTGGGCGGTCGCTCCGATCTGTCGTCGATCCCACCGCGCTCGGCGAAAACCAGATCACGATCGATTGTGATGTCATCCAGGCAGATGGTGGCACGCGAACAGCGTCGATCACTGGCGGATTCGTCGCACTGGCCATGGCGTGTAAATATCTCCGTGAGGAAGGTGTCATCAGCCAAGATCCCATCCAAAAACAGGCGGCGGCGATCTCTGTCGGTGTCTACCAAGGCGTCCCTGTGCTGGACCTCGACTATACTGAAGATTCGCAAGGCGAAGCCGATATGAATGTCGTGATGAGCTCTGATGGCGGATTTATCGAAATCCAAGGGACCGGCGAAGAGCGCCCGATGACTCGGCAAGAAACCATGGACATGATCGGTCTGGCCGAAAAAGGCTGTTCGGACTTGTTTGCGCTGCAAAGCAAAGCGCTGGGCGGTTAAACCAGCATTGCTGCTTTAGCCGTCGAGTTGAAAGGCGTCCGCAAGCTCAGCGACCCAGTCATTAAGTCGTTCTGCTTCTTCGAGTGGCGACTGACCAAGCCGAACGATCACCAAATCATCCTTCGGGACGATGAGCAGCCGCTGACCATCATAGCCATTGGCGGAAAAGCTGCCCTCCCCGGCCAAGCCGAGCCACCAATGCGCACCGTAGCCGAGCAGCTCATCTGGCTGGTCTGGCGTCGGCGTGCGCGCATAATCGACCCAGCCTTCTGGTAACAATGGAACATCATCGCAAACGCCATCACGCAGGTACAGCAACCCGAACCGGGCAAAATCCTGCGCTGAACAAAAACAAAATGACGACCCGATAAATGTTCCTGCATCATCAAATTTCGGAACCGGCGTCGCCATCCCAATCGGGTAAAAAAGGCGCGCGCGCATCCAGGCTTCAAATTCCAGCCCATTTTTGCCGAGTGTTTGCGCCAAATGCCGACAAATAATGTTCGTCGTTCCGCTGCTATAGCTGCACACAGTGTCGGGAGCGTGCTCGAGCGGTTTTTCGGCGGCAAAGCGCGCCGTATCGGCTTTGCCCGCGCCCCAGAGCATTTCAATTGTGTCAGACGTGGCACCGTCAACATAGTCTTCGTTGAACTCCAGACCGCTCGACATGCGGAGCAGTTGGTCCAAGGTAATGGCCGCTCGCGGATCATTTGCTGTCTGCCACTCGGGCACATTTGCAGGAGCATAAATGTCGAGTAAGCCGTCCTTGACCATCAGGCCTGTCAGCGCGTGCGTGATGCTTTTCGCCATCGACCAAGAATGGAAGGTGCTGGAACCCGATTTTTCCGCGCCATAGCGCTCAAACACAAGGCGACCTTGCTGGATGACCAATGCCGCAAACGTGTCGCCGAGCCGCGCATCAGGTTTTGGTCCGAAAGCGTCCTCGACGAGTCGGTCTAAGGTGTTGCGATCGACATGCGCGCCGGGTTCAGCCACTTGCCAATCAGGTTTCGGCCATGGGACGCCTACAGGTGCCTCCGGCAATCGGGGCAGGTCGACGGGCCTGCTCATCTAGGCCGCTTCGCTCTTCTTCTTTGAGCCGTCTAAATCGTCAAACACGAGAATATCACCGGGCTGACAATCCAGCTCTCGGCACAACGCTTCCAAGGTCGAGAAGCGAACCGCCTTGGCCTTGCCCGTCTTCAAAATGGACAAGTTCGCAAGCGTCACGCCAACCCGCTCAGACAATTCTGTCAGAGACATCCGCTTTTCCAAAAGAACCCGATCCAGGGTCACGCGTATGGACATGAAACCCTCCTAAATGGTCATTCGCTCTTCTTCGCGGAGGCGAGTGCCTTCCTTGAAGACTTGCGCCAGTATCCACAGCACGATGATGGCGCCGATCATGGCGAGATCGACGCTGAGGCGCAGTGATTCAGTGCCCGACAATCCAAACACCATTTTCATCAAGAACACGCCGATAATCCCGGCGACTTCGACAATCGCAAGCGCGACAGCGATTCGCATCAATCGCGAAGCATTGTCGGGAACGAACGGATCGCCATCCGCCAAAGTCGATAAAACTTTCCGGAGCTCTGAACAGACATAGGCTAAGGCCGCCGCAAAGATAATCGTCTCGAGCAAGGCCATAACCAGCTGGGCGGTCGGCACACCTTCGCTCCACGCGGTCAGCAAAGGCAGCTTGAAAGCCCCACCATTCATGCTGCCGGCAATGCCAACGCCAAACACAAACGTTCCGAGCACGAGCGTGATGATCGCCAGCCAGTAAAATGCTAAGACGACCTGCGACAAGACCGCTGCAACGGTGTTGGTTTGCGCTATTGCCATTTGACCTGCTACGCCTCCGCATGTCTCAGTCATGTCAACAAGACTCAAACATCTTGCTTACCGTTTAACGATAAGTGTATTTGCAAGGAAAGCAAGAACGGAGCCACTTTATGCCCACTCGCCTTGAACCTGGCCCCCTTGTCGCCGCCACCCATAATACTGGTAAAGTCAAAGAGTTGATTGATCTGTTTCAACCCCTTGGATTTACTGTGGTTTCGGCTCTCGAACTAGGCTTAGAGGAACCCGAAGAAACGGAACCCGACTTCATCGGGAATGCGCTGCTAAAAGCGCGCGCAGCGTGTCTCGCTACCGGCAAACCAGCATTGTCGGACGATAGCGGGCTTGCCGTAGATGCGTTGCAGGGCGCCCCTGGAATCTATTCGGCACGATGGGCCGGTGAACCACGTAATTTTGGGCGCGCAATGGAACGTATAGAAGCCGAGCTTCAGGCGTGCGGCGCTTCTAATCGGCGCGCAAAGTTTGTCTGCGCTCTGGCCGTGGTTTGGCCGGATGGAGACTCGAGCGTTTTTGAGGGCGAAGTGCATGGGGATCTGGTCTGGCCACCTCGTGGTGAACATGGATTTGGCTATGATCCGATGTTCATCGCTGACGGCGAGACGGACACATTTGGCGAAATGGACCCCACAAAGAAGCATGCGATGAGCCACCGCGCCGATGCATTTCAAAAGCTCAAGGCCGCGTTGCTTTGATCCAATCGCTGACGCAAGCGACCGGCTCGAATTACGGTTTTGGCCTCTATATTCACTGGCCTTACTGCGCCAAGATTTGTCCCTATTGCGACTTCAACGTCTACGCTGCAAAGGACAGAGACCCAGAACCTTTGCTCGTCGCGATGATCAACGACATCAAAGCGCATAGAGAGAGGCTGCCAGGTCATCCTGCGCTCGACAGCATTTTTTTCGGCGGCGGGACGCCGTCTTTGTTGTCTCCAAGCGCATTACAAAGACTGATTGAAGCAGCCGACACCACGTTCGGCTTGGCGTCGGGCGTTGAAATCAGCCTGGAAGCGAACCCGAATGATGTGTTGCGCGCGGCGCCCAGCGATTGGCGGCGCGCCGGCGTCAACCGTGTGTCTCTCGGTGTCCAATCGCTAGATGATCAGGCGCTAAACTTTCTCGGGCGCGATCACGACTCTGAAGCGGGTCGAATGGCGTTCGAGCGCGCCGCCCAACACTTCAACAACATCTCGATTGATTTGATCTATGCGTTACCGGGCCAAAGCTTGGAGAATTGGGACGGTCAGCTGACCGCCGCGCTCGGACTGGGTGCGCCGCATTTGTCACTTTATGAGCTGACCATCGAACCGCCGACGCCGTTCGGAAAACAAGTCGAGCGCGGACAATGGACACCCCTGCCCGATGATCGCCAAGCGGACCTATATGAGCTGACGCAATCGCTGTGCGAGACGGCTGGCCTGCCCGCTTATGAAGTTTCAAATCATGCTCAAGCATCAGATTTCGAGTCGGTGCACAATCGGATCTATTGGCGTTCCGGAGACTGGATCGGCGTAGGCCCAGGCGCGCATGGACGTTTAAGCGAACACGGTCGACGGGTTGCGACAGAAGCGGTTCGGCGCCCGAAAGATTATGCAGACTCTACCGAGACAATCGAGACCGATCTCCCCCCCCTCGACATTGCCAGAGAATTGGTTGCGATGTCGCTCCGTTATCGTGACGGATTGGACCTCAATAGGTTGGAGAGGCTCGGCTTTGAACGCCCTGAACAATCGCAGCTGGTCCCCTTAACGGAAGCTGGTCTTGTCCAGGTCGCGCAAAACAAGATCGCACTAACGGCGTCAGGTCGCTTGCTGGCCGACTATATCGCGGCCCAAATTTCGCCTTGAGTGAACAAGACTGTCTGATGGATTGGATTGCGCTAGGCGCCGAACGCAGCGCTGGCGGAAATCAGCGTCGCGATGCCGAGCGCAATCGATGAGAGTGCGGTGAATCCGGCGCCAATCATCCGGCACAAAACATAGATCCGGCCGGCACCATCAGCACCCTCCAAATGTGAGCCGGCAGCATTTGAGAAGCCAATAACATGCGCAAGTCGTGCGATCAGAAAGATGATTGCAATCCAGAACGCGAAGGCGGTCGATCCCGCAATCAGTTCATAAAGCGCGAGGACGGCCACAAATATAGCCGCGTTTTCAGCCAGATTGCCATGACGACGTACCAACCGCTCCAATTTCGCGTCGCCTTCAACGCCGATCGCCTTTCGGTTGCGACCGCGATAACCGCCAGCGCTGAGCATCAGCAGGGCCTGTAGGATGATCAAAGCACCTCCAAGCAGCGCGGCATTTATAGGGGGCGTAAACATGATCCAAATCTCCTTGTTCACTTTACCTGGCTTAAGCAGCGCTTGGCGTCAGCAAGACTTTTCCGTCGCGCCCACTGGCCGCAGCGCGTGTCACCGCCTGGGCTATTTCCTCTAATGGGTAGCGCGAATCAACCTTTGTCTTGATCTGCCCACTGGCGATCAACGGCACCAACGTGCCGAGCGCGGCCTGTTTTTGTTCGGGACTGGCGGTTTCGTACCATTTCGCCAACCAAAAGCCGCGCGGGCGAACATCATTGGCGATCAGCGCACGCATATCCAATGTCGGTAACGCGCCTGACAGCGACCCATAAGACACGATCGTGCCGCCAAAGCTGAGGGTCTGGACCAGCCGCTCGAACGTCGCGCCAGCAACGGCATCAAAAGCGAGTTTGATCTCCGCGCCGCCGGTTGCCTCAGCAACTTGGGCAGCCAGATCCGGACCGTCGAGCAAAGCCACGGTGCCGCCCAGCGCCTTGATGTTGTGAAGCAAACTTTCGCGGCGCACGACGTTGACGGTGTTGATGCCACGTAAGGCGGCCAATTGGATCACCATCTCGCCGACGGCAGAATTCGCTGCGCTTTGAATGATCCAATCGCCCTGTTCGAGCTTGGCAAAATCCTCGAGCATCAAATGCGCGGTGAGCGGATTAACCGCCAGCATAGAGAGCTGCTCAACATCGCCAGGAGGCGCCGGAATAAAGCCGGCAGCGGGCGCGACCAATTCGTCCCGCCACGTCCCGCCCACGCCGGCGAGAAGAACAGTCTGTCCGACCTGCAGATGCGAAACACCTTCGCCCAAAGCAATGACCTCACCGACCCCTTCACCGCCAGGGATCGAGGGCAGATCGGGCGCTGCTGCATACTGACCGGCAATCTGTAGCAAGTTTGCCGGATGGATGGGGGTCGCCAGTACTTTGACTTTGACGTCACCCGCGCCTGGGTTTTGCGCTTCGACTGTTTTCAGCTTGAGCACATCGGCTGGATTTCCAAGTTCGTTGAATTCGATGACTTTCATTTTGATCTCCAAATCAATCGGGTTGATGCCCAACAATTTGGCGGCAGCAGGGGCTGTTGAGTACGGATCGAAATCGGTGAAGACTATTGCACTCTCAGCAATAATCGCAGCAGATTGGACAGAGCGGCCTATTGGAGGGCGTCAAACATGGATCGTCTTCGCGCCATTGAATTCTTTCTCAAAGTCGCCGAGCTCGGTAGCTTCACAGCTGCGGCTCAAACCTTCGGTGTCCCCGCTTCATCCCTGTCACGACGGATACAGGATTTGGAGGCGGAGCTCGGCACAACACTTCTCCATCGCACCACACGGTCGGTCAGCCTGACCGAGCTGGGCACGCTTTATCTGGAACAGGTTCAACCGGCAGTGAAAGCGATCGACTATGCAGACGAGATGGTGATGGACCGGCCGACCGCGCCAAGCGGCCTTTTGCGCATCACCTCGGATCCCGGCTATGGCAATTTGAAGCTCTTGCCTGCCCTGCGGAAACTGAAACGGGCTTATCCTGACCTCATCCTAGATGTCGAGCTGACGGACAAAGTCTACAATCTCGCCAATCATGAAGTCGACATTGCCGTCCGCTCGACAGCCGAGCTGCCGGAGCGTGCGATTGCGCGCAAGCTCGGCGACAGCGATCACCGTCTGGTTGCCGCGCCCGCCTATCTAGCAGCGCACGGAACACCGACCCTGCTGACAGACCTCAAAGATCACAAGACCATGCTGTATCGCGGCCCAAGCCATCTGATTCACTGGCAAGCGGAAACCGAGGAGGGTTGGGTCGAGCTCAAAACGGCACCTGTGTTCATCTGCAATATCGGCCGCGCTTTGGTCGACGAAGCGGTTGCCGGTACCGGTCTTGGGCTGTTTCCCGCCTGGGGGATTGGTCCGGAACTCGCTCGGGGCGAGCTGGTCGAGATCGCGCTCCAGGACGCAAGATTGTCACTGTCCCGTAGCGACGCGGCAGGGGTTTATCTGCTCTACAATCAGCCGAAATACCGGCTGAATAAGATCAAAGCGTCGGTCGATTTCTTGGTCACCGAACTCGCGCAAGCCTAACGCTGCTAGGACTTAAGCCTACACCTCTTGCAATCTTGCAGGCGGATCGAACGTCGCCACAATGATCAAAGCTCCAAATGCGCAAATCGCCGCCGCCAAGCCCATACCGATCACATAGCCCGCCGCCGAGGCGGCGAACAATGCGGCCAAAGCAACCCCGACCATTTGGGCGATGCGGCTAGCCGTATTGTTGATGCCCGATGCCAGGCCTTCGTCCGCCTCATCGACGCTGGCCATGACGCCTGCGGTGAGCGGCGCAACGATAACCGCAAACCCCAGTCCGGATATCGACATCGGCAGCAAGAAACTCATCCAGATCGGCGCGCTATAAAAGACGGCAAACAGGCCGAACCCAATCGCTGACAAGAGCGATCCCCCGATCAGCATCGGCCGCAATCCGATGCGGTCCGCCAATCCTCCAAAACTGCGCGACAGAAAGCCCACTGAGAGCGTAAAGGGCAGAAAGACGAGACCCGACTGAACCGGTGTCAGGCCGCGCCGCTCGATCAGCTCGAAGGGCAGCAGGAAAAACATGATCGACAGCCCCGCATAAACGGCAAGGGTTGCGAGATTGAGGCCAGCAAAAGACCGCTTCTGGAAAACATAGGCCGGCAAAAGTGGGTGGGCCGCCCGTTTCTGCCACGCCCAAAACCCGATCAATAAGACAAGCGCACAAACAAACAGCGCCGCGATGACGGGTCCGCTCAAACGCGCACCGTGCTCGGTGCCGCCGCCCTCCATTGGGGCGACCGCAGACATCGCCATCGCAAACACGAACAAGGCCAATGCCAAGAGGATTGAGCCCAGCACGTCAAACGGACGCTGCGTTCGCACACCTGATGCGGGCAATGAGGCCAGCAACGCAATGGCGATGGCGGCGATCGGCAGATTGATCCAGAACACGGCCCGCCAGCCCGATGCTTCAACCAACCAGCCGCCCAGAAGCGGGCCGCCAGCCGTCGTCAAAGCCGACGCCGATGCCCATATCCCGATCGCGCGGCTGCGCTGTGACTTGGCAAACAATTCTCCAATCAGAGCCAAGCTGGCCGGTGTCACCAAGGCCGCCGCCGCGCCTTGCGCAATCCGCGCCACAATCAGTGAAATCGCGCCCGGTGCCAGCGCGCAAGCCATCGAGGCGAGCGCGAAGGCGATACACCCAATGGTCAGCATACGGGCCCGACCCAGCGTGTCGACCAAAGAGCCACCGACCATGGTCAGTGACGCGAGCGCCAAAACATACCCATTCAGCACCCACTGCACCGCCATAACATTCCCGGCGAACTCCGATTTCAAAGCTGGCAGGGCGACGGTTAAGGCAGAGCCGTCGATAAACGCCATGGAAGATGCCAAGATACAGGCCGCGAGCCCGCGCGTTTGCACACTCGGCGTCGGGAGACGTCCCGCCTCTTCGGGACAAGGCTGCGCATTTATCTGGCTGTCTTGGCAAGGCGGGGTGTAAGGTTGCGCCATACGGGGCCATCCTCGCTCAGCGTCTCGGAAACACAAGGATGCCGCTCAACAGCCGCTCCCAAGACAGAAACTTTCTGCGCGATTACCACCCTTTGACGACCAGGAACAGCATTGGTGCGGGATGGCCTTTCAGCATGAACACACCGTAAGCGTCCGACAAAAGCTTGCGAGGCGAACCCGGTCGACGCCGATGCCGAGTGAGCGTCCGAGTTGGGGCGCGTTTAGGACGCTCTTTTTGTAGTCAGCTTTTGGCGGATTGAAGCATAAGGAAGCGGCAAACAGCGCCTTAAGAAGGGACACATGCCGGTGACAATTTGAGTGTATTCGGTACCCTTTCTAAAGGCCGAAAGAGCAAGTGTTTATGCGACTTGTTAGCGCCGTAGTCGATCCGCTCGACGGTCCGCCATGAGGAAATTACAATGTATACAGATTACTTGATTGTGGGTGCTGGCGCTCAGGGGCTAATCATTGCGGATGAGCTGCTGACCCATACAGATGCGCATATTCTCATGGTCGATCGGCGAGACCAGGTCGGCGGGCACTGGAACGATGCTTACTCCTTTGTCCGTCTCCACCAACCTTCCGTTTATTATGGGGTTGGCTCCCATCCTTTAGGAAGTGGACGCATCGAGGCGGGCGGTTTGAATGCCGGACTCTACGAGCAAGCGACGGGGTCCGACGTGTTGGAGCATTTTGGAACGGCGTTTCGAGAGTCCCTGCTCACCTCGGGTCGGGTCCAGTTTCTCGGGGTCCATGAGTATGACGGTGACTGGAACGAAGAACATGCGGTCCGGTCCCTCGTCACCAATCGACGGACCGAAATCGAGGTAAGTCGTGCGATTGTGGACACCACATGGTTCGGTGTCGAAACGCCTGAAACTCATCGGCCCGGGTTTTCCGTGGCGCCGGGTACGCCGTTCACGACACCGAAAAGGCTCCCGAGTGAGATATCTGGTCATCGCCATGTGACGGTTTTGGGTGGCGGTAAGACCTCCATGGATGTTGTCATCTGGCTAATCGGACACGGTTTGCCTGCGGATCAAGTATGCTGGGTCAGGCCGCGGGACTCATGGCTGACCAATCGAGAAACAGCACAGCCGGGTGATGCCGGGCTGTTGCGGATGGTGGAGAGCCAAGCCAACCGCATCGATGCCAGTGCTGCCGCCACGAGTGTGCGTGACCTGTACCTCCAAATGGAACGTCGTGATGAACTCTTCCGTATCGATCAATCTGTGTTCCCTGAAATGTTTCATGGAGCCACGATCTCAAGGGGCGAGCTCGCCGTTTTGAAGCAAGTGGAGGATGTGGTCAGAGGGCAGCGTGTGACGTCAATCCAGCGGGGATCAATGGCTCTGAGCGATGAAGAAAGAGTATTGCCGGAAGACACTTTGTTCGTGGACTGTACTGCGAGGGCCTTCAATTTCAGACCGCCACAGCCCGTGTTCGAAGGGCGACGCATCACCCCCAAAGTCATCAGAGATGGACTGGTTTCATTCAGCGCGGCTGCGATCGCTTACGTAGAGGCCAACTATCAAAACGAAGATGAGAAGAACGCTCTCACCTTGCCTATCCCTTATGAGGAGGACTTGGTCACGCTGCCAAAGCGGTACCTGACCGACATGATCACGCAAGAACGTTGGTCAAAGGAAGAGAGCCTTCGCCGGTGGGCTAGAGACAGTCGTCTCACGGGCTTCGGCCGACCCGCAGATGATACGGCCAAAGCGAAACTCCGTGAGCTTCAAATCGCGATGAGAGACCGTCGTAACGCCGCCGTCGAAAACCTCAGCAGACTCATCGGCGACTCCAGTTGACGACCTCGCGTGCGCCGGCTGCGCCGTTCAGCGAGCCGTCAGAAAGTCTGCTAGCGCAAAGCACTTGTTAGCTGCCATCACTCTTGCGTCGCGAACCGCGTCACGTCACCATGACGGCTATGGAGGTCGGCGCCGAGGCCGCGCCCTGATCATGACTGGCTCAGGAGACCAGAATGCCCCGATTGCGTCCCGATTGGATCGCCCTGCTCGTGCCCGCGCTCAGCCTTGCCGCCTGTTCGGCCGATCCGGCATCTGACACCGTCGCACCAGACACATTTGAAAGCGAACTTGTGGCCTCCGGGCGAGACATTGTCGACGCCCAGTGCGCCGCCTGTCATGCGGTTGGATTGACCGGCACCAGCCCACGCGGGGATGCCCCGCCCCTGCGCTTGGTCCTGGCACGCTACAGCGCCGATGCTTTGGCCGATGAGTTTCGCGAAGGCATTCATGTCGGCCATCCGGACATGCCGGATTTCGACTTTGGACCGCTCGGCACAGACGCCGTCATCACCTATTTGCAGTCGATCCAGGGCGACGCCGATGCCAAGTGAGTGTCCCATTTGGGGCGCGTTTAAGACGCCCCGCTACGCCTTCTGAAAAATGTAGAATCCAAAACCAAGAGTATCGCGACCCCATTTTTTATACCCGGCATACCATTCGCGTTTTGCATTGAGTGAATTGACCAACTTCTCGTCATCCGGGGCTTCACTCA